>DBTX01000004.1:0-62346 GCA_002307275.1 Hungateiclostridiaceae bacterium UBA1305 | reverse complement strand
GATAAAGGAGTTGCAATTGTAAATGTGGATGACAGCGATCTTATAAACCTGCTTCAGGGAATGAAGCACCACTTTATAACATATGGCTTTAATAAGAAAGCTAGTATTACGACTTCGAGCATCGGAGATATCGTCTCAAAAGAAAGCTTTATATGCTGTCTTCAAAGGACAATAGAAACGCGTAACGGTACTGTGATAGAACCGCAGGAATATAAACTGAAACTTAAGGAAAACGAATTCGACAGCCATAATGTGCTTGCAGCAGCATCCTTTGCCATAATAAATGGTATTGATCTGAATATCGCCGGTGGAATTCAAACAATTTGAACAATAATATCCTAAAATTACGATTTAAAGTATCTGCATGTTATGAATATCCTGAGCTATTGTAATAATTGTCTGATTATATTAAACTGTATTTGTAATATATCAAGTTCAGTAAAGGGATTTATATGGATTTTGATATCATGAAGGCTTCCAGAGGGCTCTCTGAACTCGATTTAAAAATAAACACCGGCAACCTTGGTATAAACGTTCTGTGGTTTAGAGCCATGCAGTGCAACATGGATGATGTGATTGAAAGACATATGCATTCCACCTTTGAATTCCACTTCGTCTACGCAGGTTCAAGCAGGGTGGAACTGGATGACGGAGGCTTTGACATACAAGCAGGCGAGTTCTATCTGGCCAGGCCTGGCGTATACCACCGGCAGCATAATTTCAAAGGATATATTGAGTTCAGCCTGAATTGCGAGCTTAGCTCCGATGAAGAACAGGAGTCTGAAGCCGAATATATTGTCGATACATTGAAAAACACCGGGTGCAAGCCGTATGCAGATGTTGCGGGAGCTACAAATATTTTTTATAAAGCACTCGAAGAGGCTCATTATAAGAATGCAGGTTTTTACAACAATATACGATCCCTGACTATCATGCTGATAACAGCCGCTGCAAGAGCCATAGACGGGTTAACGCCTGCTCGCTATACCGTTCCGATAAAGCATAAAAAAATTGAATACAGATTTATGCAAATTAGTGATTATATCCGTGACAATATCTCTCTACCCATTTCTACGACTGACATTTCCCATTACATGTTCCTTGGGGAAAAGCAGATATCCCGTATCGTAAGTGAGGCTGCAGGAATGACAACGAAGGAGCTGATTCAGGAGTTTAAGTTCCAGAAAGCCAAAAGCATGCTGATAGAGCGGCAGGATTTGACTATCCGGCAGATCGCCGAGATGCTGGGATTTTCCAGTGAGTATTATTTCAATCAGTTCTTTAAAAGAAAGGAAGGCTATCCCCCAGGTGTCTTTAGAGTAAATGTCCGATAATATTAAGTAATAGTCTCTTTTTATAATTTTCAGAAGTTTTCATAAAACTTATAATGATCTCAAAGCAAGTTTTCTTGCAGGACGCTCATGCAGTCGTATAAATAGCTTTAGCATAGTCTGTGCAGGGACAAATTCATTATGGGGTGATTTAAATGTATATGCTGACTGAAAGAATCGGAAGGATATTAAAGGAACTAAAGCTGTATTCGCGCAGTAACAGTGTCGAAATTGATTCCTTCAAAATCAGGAAAGGTAATTTTAAATACAAAGAAAGACAGAGCTTTGAGGAAGCATCCTGGGAGCCTTTCACAAAAGGCGGCAGATGGGGCGGCAAAGATCAGCACTTCTGGTTTTCAACTACCTTTGAAGTACCTGAAAATCTGGATGGGAAAACGATAATACTAGAGGTATCCACAGGAAGAGAAGGAGACTGGGATGCCTTAAATCCGCAATTTCTCGCATACAGTAACGGGAAGCTTGTCCAGGGTCTTGATGTGAACCATAGAGAGATCATTCTGTCACAACAGGCAATAAAAGGCGAAATATATTCAATAGATCTCCATGCTTACTCAGGCATGAAAGAAGGCCTGGTTAACCTTGACTGCCACGTTTCGGCAATTGAAAAGGAAGTGGAAAGTCTCTATTACGATATTGAGGTCCCGTACAATGTCGCGAAGCTTCTTGATAAAGAGGACAAAAGAAGCATAGACATCATCCGGTATCTGAATGACTCAATCAATTTGATAGATTTCAGGAAGCCATTTTCGGAGGAGTTTAAAAAATCAGTTATAGCAGCTGCGGAATTTCTGGGGAAAGAGTTTTATGCAGGGTACTGTGGACATGATAATGTTACGGCTCACTGTGTAGGACATACGCATATTGATGTAGCCTGGCTCTGGACTCTTGCACAGACAAGAGAAAAGACGGCAAGAAGTTTCTCCACGGTATTAAACCTCATGAAGGAATACCCGGAATATATATTCATGTCAAGTCAGCCACAGCTGTATAAGTTCGTAAAATCAGACTACCCCGAACTCTATGAAGAAGTCAGACAGCGTGTAGCAGAAGGCAGATGGGAGCCGGAAGGAGCCATGTGGCTGGAGGCCGACTGCAATCTGGCATCAGGTGAAGCTTTGGTAAGACAGCTTCTGTTCGGTATCAGGTTCTTCGAAAAGGAATTCGGCATAAAGAACAGAATCCTTTGGCTGCCGGATGTTTTTGGCTATAGCGCTGCTCTTCCGCAAATTCTGAAAAAATCTGGAATAGATTATTTCATGACGACGAAGATCAGCTGGAACGAATATAACAAGATGCCTTTCGACACCTTCATGTGGAGAGGACTGGATGGAACAGAGATTTTAACCTATTTTGTATCCACTCAAAATTTTGATTCCAATTCCCATTGCACTACTTACAACGGTGATCTTGTGCCGACACAGGTTATGGGTGCATGGAAAAGATACCAGCAGAAGGATATGAACGAGGAAATCCTCATCTCTTATGGCTTTGGCGACGGTGGAGGCGGCCCGACTAAGGAAATGCTGGAAAATGCACGGAGAATGGAAAAAGGCATACCGGGCTGCCCTAGAGTCCAACAGAGTAAATCCCTGGACTTTTTCAATACTCTCAATGCCAAAACCGCGGGTAATAAAAAATTGCCGAAATGGGTTGGCGAGCTTTATCTTGAATATCACAGGGGTACATACACCTCAATTGCCAGAAATAAAAAGTTCAATCGCAAAAGTGAATTGATGTATCAGGCTGCCGAGATTTTTGCAGTAGCAGACAGCCTTCTGACTGACTCAACGCCCTATCCACGCGAAAAGCTGAATCAAGGCTGGGAAACCATCCTTTTAAATCAATTCCACGATATACTGCCTGGTTCATCCATTAAAGAGGTTTATGAAGATTCCATGGAACAGTACCTGGAAATATTAAAAAACGGCCAGCAGATATTGGATGCTTCCACAGGGGGCATTGCAGGGGAAATTGCTTTAAAGGCACCTTCTATTGTGGTTTTTAATCAATTAAGCTTTGAAAGGAATGATCTCGTTGAGCTTGATGTTCCAGAGGAATATGAAAATGCAGAGATAATAGACGGTACTGGCAATGTTATTCCCTCACAGAGGAACAGCTCCGGAAGGATCAATTTCTTTGTGAAAGGAGTACCTTCCAAGGGTTATAAAGTTTATGAAATAAGAAAAGCTGCGGCCGGTACTGATATATGTACTCAAAAAGCTTTTGAAAAAGAGCTTGAAAATGAATTCTTTAAAATGATCTTTGATAGTAATATGAACATTGCGTCTCTGTATGACAAAACGAATCACCGTGAAGTATTGAAGCCGGGTGAAAGGGCAAATGTACTGCAGGCCTTTGAAGACAAACCATACAATTATGACGCATGGGACATTAATCTCTACTATCAGGAGAAGATGTGGGAAGTAACGGATGTTGACAGCGTGGAAATCACCGAGGCTGGTGATGTCAGAACGACTGTCAGAATCAACAGAAAATTCTGTGATTCGTTCATATCCCAAGAAATATCCATATATAAAGATATTCCAAGGATAGATTTCAGGAATGTAATAGACTGGAAAGAAACCCAGGTGCTTTTAAAAACTGCATTCCCTGTGGATATTCATTCCGACAAGGCAACTTATGATATACAGTACGGCAATGTAGAAAGACCTACTCATTGGAACACGAGCTGGGATCAGGCCAGATTCGAGGTCTGCGCCCATAAATGGGTTGATTTGTCGGAGGACGGTTATGGAGTCAGCCTGCTCAATGACTGTAAATATGGCCATGACATTAAAGATAGCGTTATGAGGCTTACAATGATTAAGTCGGCAAAAGAACCCAATATGGATGCCGACAGGGAAATTCATGAATTCACCTACTCCCTTTATCCGCATGCAGGAGGCTTTAAAGAGGCTGGAACGGTAGCAATGGCATATGCGCTCAACTGTCCCATGTATGCAAAGTTTGAAAATCAGCATGCGGGAAGTCTGCCCACAGAATTTTCCATGGTAAAAGTTGACAAGGAAAATGTTATCATTGAGGTAGTCAAAAAGGCGGAGGACTCGGAGGATATTATCGTAAGGCTTTATGAGTGCTATAACAGAAGATCTTCGGTTAATCTGACATTTGGCGCTGAAATCTCCAAAGTGTGGGAATGCGACCTTATGGAGAGCAACCTGCAAGAACTTGAACATGGGGACAATTCATTTGTATTTGATCTTAAGCCGTTTGAGATTAAAACATTCAAGATTAAGACTAAGTGATTACATAGAGCATTACTGTTATCATCAGGAGGATGACAGTAATGCTCTTATTTATGGAGCATTGCTTCGAAATTCGACAGCCATAATGTGCTTGCAGCAGCATCATTTGCCATTATAAACGGTATTCATCCGTATATTTCCGGTGGGATTCAAACAATTTGAACAATAATATCCTAAAATTATGATTTAAAGTATTTGCATGTTGATGAATATGTAATATAATATAAAATAGTGGTTAATTTTCATGGAGATTACTATTTTATTTGATTATATATTTTTTGAGCTTTTGTTTAAGAAACTTTTTTAATTCTAAAACAGGCCCTTCGCGAATAAATATACATTAGAAAAATACGTACGATATACAGATGAACCGAGAGGAGAGTGGGGGTCGGATGGTCGGAAACATCATAGAAAACAACATGGTCACTATTTCCGGGAAAGTGGTTTCCAACGTTGAGTTCAGTCATGAGGTTTATGGAGAAGGCTTTTATTATTTCATGCTCGACGTGCCAAGGCTGAGCGACAGTAACGACAGGATACCTGTTACCATATCTGAAAGGCTTGCAAGCAAGGATAAATTGGAAATAGGGACAGTTATTGAGGTTGAAGGCCAGTTTCGCTCCTATAACAGTTACAATAATGAAGGAAACAGATTGTTGCTGACTGTATTTGCAAGAGACATCACATTTCTTGAAGATGAGAAAAAAATAAAAAATCCGAATCAGATTTACCTGAACGGATACATATGCAAGAAACCGATTTACAGGACTACTCCCTTTGGCAGGGAAATCACTGACATACTTCTCGCAGTGAATCGCCCGTATAATAAATCCGATTACATACCCTGCATAGCATGGGGCAGAAACGCCAGATTCTCGGAGAATCGCACGGTTGGAGACAATATAAAGGTATGGGGCAGGATTCAAAGCAGGACTTATCAGAAAAAGCTTGAATCCGGAGATATACTTACAAAGGTTGCATACGAGGTTTCAATCTCAAAGATGGAAATAGCAGGACATGAAATGGATGATGAAAAACCTGAAAATGAGATGGAACAACACGATAACGAATAATTGACAGAGTCGGTTTTGTACCGGCTCTTTTTATATCCAGCCATTTGCGAGCATATCCGGCTAAAATCGAGAGAGGCCGATACTCCCGAGATTTTGATTACCAGCTTATTTGTTGAAATATTGGGAGCTTTAGAATTTGCTTCTTGAATTAGCGGGATACTTATATTATTGTATATGTAAGTTAACGTGTTAACTTAATATTGGAAAAGGAAAGGGTAAGGGAGCATTCATGATAAAAGTCATATATGGCGAAAAAGGTATGGGCAAAACCAAGATTCTCATAGATACGGCCAATAAAATCGTGCAGGAAGCAAAGGGAGATGTAGTATTCATCGATGACAGCACACAGTTGATGTACGATTTGAAGCACAAGGTCAGATTCGTCAATGTTTCAGACTTCCCTCAAATGGGAAGTGAAGGATTTTTTGGATTCCTTTGTGGTATTCTTTCGCAGAATTATGATATAGAAGGCATTTTTATTGATGGCTTGAATTACATAACAAAGAAAAAAGCAGCAGATCTGGAGCTTTTCTTCAAGAATCTGCAAGTGATCATGGAGAAAGTGAATATCGACTTTTATATAACGATCAATGGTGTAAACGAAGAATTGCCAGAGTTTTTAAAGCAATATACCGCATAATCAAGGGGCTTTTACAATCCTGCTCTGTGAGTTAATTTATCCGGGCGTTTTTTGGATATACTATAAACGATGCAAAAAGTATATTCCAGAAACAGGAGGCTTTTATTTTTATGGATAAAACAACAGTGGCAAATGAGCTGAATACACTCCTGAAAGGAGAACAAATGGCTGTCGAAGCATATGGAAAATTTATTTCGGCAGTTGATAATGAAAAAATACGGGATAGTTTTCAGCAGATACAGATCAATCATAAGGAACATGCAAGCCATTTATCTGATAGAATCCAGAATCTTGGAGGAGTTCCTGACAGTAATACAGGTATCTCGGGCGTGTTTTCGAGTATGAAGCTGGGGATGCAGACAAATGGAAAGAGCTCCTATGATGTTCTGATAATGGCATATGACGGTGAGGATAAAGGGATCGCAGCTGCCGAGGAGGTTATTCGCGGAGATCTTGATGACACTAGTTTGGCACTTGCTAAAGATATCCTTTCCCATGACCATGACCATTTAAAACTGATGTTGAAGTTAATCGCAGAGAACCAACTGCATTAAGGGGCATAGGAATGCCCCTACTTTTTCTCTTCAAATGATTTTTCAATTTCCTGGATATTTGATAGTACGATTCTTCCTTTGATGTCTGTCAGAGGCTTTTCTTTTGCATCAGTTACCTTGCTGAGTTCATAAATTGAAAAATCCAGTTTGGCACTTATCTGCTCCTGTTCCTTATTAAGTGTGTTTTTAAAGAATGACCAGGATTTACTTAATGAATCGTTATCTTTTTTTACCTGCTCCCAGTTGTCTTTTGAAGCCTCGAGAATAATGCTGCGTGTATAATAGATCATTCTCTTCACCTCGGGGGACATTTTCACTTTGAAGAGGGAGTAAATGTCCGGTATATATGAATACAAAGTGTTTGCTGATGTAAGAGTATTTTCGGTATCTTTGGTTAAAGCTGTCGTAGTGAGACTGTTCAATGCATCGGCAAAATTATTGATCAGCTTCATATCAGCTCCTTTTTCTGCAATTTCCGGCATGAATTCATTCCATTGGTAATGCAGGTTGCTGATTATTGTACCAACCTCTTTCCACTTCGCTTCATCCTTTTGCTGCTGCTTTTGGCTCGGCTTCTGTCCTCCCTTGCTCTGCGGGGTCTCCTTTTGAGCACCCTGCTGCTGGCTGCTTTGTTGACTGCCCTGCTGACTGCTTTGTTGACTGCTTTGTTGACTGCTTTGTTGACTGCCCTGTTGGCTGCTTTGTTGGCTGCCCTGTTGGCTGCTTTGTTGGCTGCCCTGCTGACTGCTTTGTTGACTGCCCTGCTGCCCACTTTTACCCTCTTCCATCTTTATGGATGGGCCGCCTAATGTTTCAATCAATGTTTCCAACCGGGCTTCTATGTTTTTTAGATTTTCTGGCTCCGTTTCCTGTGATTGCTGTTGTTGCACTGACGCCTGCTGTGCATTTGGCTGTTCACTTTTACCACATGATGCGGTCAATACCAGCAGAATACATGTGATGAGTACCAACAAGGCCTTTCTACTGCAAATTCTATAACACAATGCGCTTACCTCCCGTTCGTCTGCTTTCTTTATTATTGGTAAAGGCAGCAATATTAATGCAGAATTTAATGAATTATGCTAAAGGATACAAGACATGAAATAATTACATAAAGGGTTTTATAAAGGTTTGTCTAATATATATAACGAGGCGAAAGATGTCCCCCATCTCAAGGCTCTTTTGCTTCGCAAAAAGCTTAGGTGGCGGATACCGATTTGTTTTTCAGGCGACCAGCCTCGTTGAAACGCAGCAGCGGTTATAAAATTTTTCTACAATCGAAAAATTTTATTTTGAACCGATGCGTTATAAAGAATGCAAAAGGTCTTGTCTGCAGCAAGCCGAATACGGTGAAACAAATTGTTGCTCCTGAACTTTCTGCAATATAATTTTGTACATGATAAAAAGGAGAAGCATCAATGCTTACAATTAACATGTGGTCAAGGAAACATGGAGAAATCAAACGCTTTTTGGAAAGCTATTATGACAGGAAGGTCGAAATGGATGAAAAAACGAAGGAATGGGAGTATGTTTTCTGCAAACCAACAGAGGCCGTAGATCTGATCAGCGCAGTGATCGACAATAGTGACAAATATCAGATTTCAATGTGCATTCAGTTGGATGACGGTCAGCTTCACCATATAACTGCTGATAACCATAACGACATAATAAAGGGTATTTTCCAGCTGTTTTACTATGAGAATGTAATGGCGCTAAATTGAGAGGGGACACACCCCTTCAGCTTCCGGAGATCAAATTGAATATATCAAGCACACCGTTTTCCGAAGAACCAAGCTCCTGCTTGAAATAGGTCAGACTGTCCTGGACAATATCATTGAGTACCTTTTGACCAAGCACTTCAACAGGAGCCAGATCATCAGTGAATACATATTTTGTATCCCTGACCTCGGTCTGATTGTCGACGACATATTTGGCTATTGGCAGCAATGGACTTTCCGGAGCAAGAAGTGCCATATTGGTGCGGAAATTATTGAGACAATCCGGGTTGTCGGATGAAAACACAATCGTATTGGTCGTATTCGGAACATTGCATTTATATACACCCTTCATACCGGTCTTGAGTGTTTGGGTGAGATAATCCACTATTTCCGAGCTTTTTTCCGAGCGCATGTTGATATTGATCATAATCACGCCTCCGGGCTTCAGATGCTGTTTTGTTTCTGCATAAAACTCTTTTGTGGACATATGAAATGGTATAGTGATGTCGTGGTAGGCGTCTACCATGATGATATCGTAAACCTTTGCATCAGGGCTGGCCAGAAATGTTCGCCCGTCGTTTACATAAACGGTTGCTTCATTGTCCTTTAAATCAAAATATTCTTTCGAGAGCTTGACGATTTTCTCATCTATTTCCACGCCGTCAATCCTGCTGTTTGGAAAATAGTTTTTGCATTCCTTCGCAAAGGTTCCCGTACCCATTCCCAATACCAGCACATCCAGCCTTTTATCCGATTTCATTGCGTCAAGAAAGAAAGGGGACATCAATGCATAATCATAATAAAGTCCGGACAAGGTTTGGTTCTTTTTGTAGATGGATTGTACGCCAAAAGCCACATTTGTTGAAAGGATGACTGAGTCGCCTTCTTCAGCCACCTGCAGGTAATTGTAGAGGGATTCGTCCTCGAGCACTGTCTTCTTCCAGAAGGCATAGGAATTGCTTAATGGAGCCAGGAGGAGCGCAGCTGTGAGTATTGTAGTTATCAATCCCTTCACAAAGCCTTTCTTTCTTGTAATAAAATAGTAAAGGCAAATGAGATTGAGCGCCAATGCGAATACAAGGAAGGATTTTAATGTCCCAATCGTTGGAATGGTCAGAAACGTTGGAACAAAGGTGCCGATGATGCATCCAATCGTCGATGCGGCATAGATCTCACCGGTGGTGCGCCCGCTGTTTTCCATATTGCTGATGCCCAGCTTTACAAGGTAGGGAGAGACCATGCCCATGATCAAAAGCGGCACTGAAAATACAAGCAGGCATGAAATTGTGGAGCCTGCAACAAGAAGGTTTCCAGGCAGTATCCACATCATTAATACGGTGGAAAGCGCGATAACATATTTGCCCACCAGAGGTATCACTGCGATCCATACAGCTGCTACCCACAGCAGAGCGAACAGCCGTCCCAGATTGTTGTGCTTGTCCGCAGAGCGTCCGCCGATAACATTTCCTGCGCTCATGGAGATCATGATCAGGCCTATAACTACGGTATATATAATCGAAGAAGTGCCGAAATACGGCGCCAGCAGCCTTGTGGCCGACAACTCCACACCCATTACGGTTATGCCGCAGATGAAAGATGTCATATAAATAAAAAGATTTTTTTTCATGGGTAATTTATGCCCCCTTGTATTGTTATGGTTTGTGCAACAATTTATAGTGTATAACAATATCCATCACATTTAAATGATAATTTTCAAAACAAGACATTTCACATTCTGATATACAAAAAGACCTGCATAAAATTGCAAAATGCTTCCTGTTTATGATAAAATTCAATTATTATCATACGATAGGGGTGTGCTTTCATGGAAGCTTATGATTTGATCAGGCAAAGAAGGACTATACGAAAATTCCGGCAGAAGAGGCTTGAAAGAGCTTTGCTGGAAAAGCTGGTAGATGCGGCAAGACTTGCGCCATCAGCCAACAACCTGCAGCCATTGAAATATATCATTGTGGATGAAGAAGAAAAAACGGAACAATTTTTTAAATATGTCAAGTGGGCCGGATATATAGCACCCGCGGGAAATCCGGAAGAAGGGGAAAAGCCTGTCGCATACATCGTGATCCTTCTTGATACACAAGTCAGAGAGACAGGTTATGAACTGGATGTGGGCGCAGCTGCGCAGAATATCTTTATCACAGCCCAGGAAGAGGGCGTCGGCTCCTGCTGGATGGGTGCAATTGACAGGGAAGGCATCAGAAAGCTTCTTAACATTCCTGAACGGTACATCATCAATACCGTGGCAGCTCTCGGCTATCCGGCTGAAAGTCCGGTAACCGAAGAGGAAAGCGGCTCAATTAAATATTACAAGGATGATAACGGTGTACTGCATGTCCCAAAAAGAAAACTGGAAGACGTTATTCTTAAGATATGAATGTAAATTATGCAAAATACCTTGTTCTGATGGTTTTGATCATTGCCGGGGCAATGGCTGCTGCAGTAATTCTTGCCAGGTCGCGCCGCTCCCGGACCATTGTAAAGGGAATCAAACCTGTCGATTTCGGCAGCGTGAGCATTTTTTTTGATAAATACGGTAATGCTGTGATCATTCCATATGTTGCCGACTTGTTCGGAGAAGGTAAGGCTACTGCCAATGTTACGACAATTTCGCAGCCATACAGACCGGACAGGCTTGGCGCTGCAATCAGGGATTCGCTGGCTTCCTGCCGTAATGGAAAGCCAGCGGGCCCGGCAAAACTCATGGAGATACTGCAATCTCAGAACTGGAAGGTATTCACTGAAGGGAGATCCAATCTATCCGTATACTACAGGAAAGGCTCCGGAATTGTCTTCAACACTACGGTGCGAACCTTGGAAGGCGCCTATATATTTAACACCAGAGGAATCGAACACAGGCTTCCAGCGGATGCAGACGACGAAGAAATCGGCAGCACATCATTGGAACTGCTGAAGAAATGCAGGGATTAAATGTGGACTTTCAAAACGTTTGGAGTATATTGTCATTATTGTTTGAGGCATATTTCCAAGGGTATAAATTTATTGTAATGTAAGGAAGCATAGAATGAGGTAAGAAAGCTGATTGAGTGAACATGTATGCTTATTATAAATAAAAGAAAGAAATTCTCATTAAATCTTGAGACGGTATATTTTTCGGAAGATTATAAGAACTATAACACAGAGGCAGATATTGTGCTGTTTTATCTTTCACGTGAAAATACTGCAGGTGCACGGATATTTCATACCTTAAGAATCGACCTGCTGAAATCAGAGGAACAGATTTTCAGCGAATTCAGCAGCACAACGCGAAACAGGATACATAAAGCTGATTTGAAGGGCGACTTTACCATTCGTTTTTATGAAACACCTGATTTAAGTATCATAGATGAATTTTGTAACAATTACGATGAATTTGCAGGTGCAAAGGGGATCAAGCCAAGTGACAAGGCATTTATACTGATGGCACAAGGGTTGAATGCCCTGAGTATTTCCATGCTGTCAGACAGGAATGGAACAGTTGTCTGTGGCACTGCGGAAATACATGATGATAAGACAATCCTCGGGATGTACTCGTTTTCACATTTCAGAAAAGTTGAAGACAGTTCTGCCCGAAATACGGTATCCAATGCAAACCGATATTTATACTGGGAACTTATAAAACATTACAAGCAACTGGAATTTACAGTATTGGATCTGGGTGGGCTGGGAATGGGGCAGGAAACAGCCGATCTGGATTCAGTGGACCAGTTCAAAAGAGGCTTTGGAGGGAAGGTTTATACGCTGTTCCACTTTTATCATGCAAGGACATTTAAAGGAAAAGTAGCGTTATGGATGATGCAAAAAAATAGTAAAATTGAATATTAGGGCAGGGTATAAGCCGGCACAATGGTCCATCCGTTTTTACCTTTAAAAAGCCTTGCTGTCTCCCAAGAGAACAGGTATGGTTTTCAGGATGATTTTAAAATCATATATCAAGCTTCTTTCACGAATATATTTCAGGTCCAGGTTTATCATTTCATCAAAACCGATGTCATTTCTGCCGCTTACCTGCCAAAGACCTGTAATGCCCGGTCTTACAGACAGTCGCAAGTCCTGCCACTTGTCATATTCAACAACCTCCCTTGGCAGTGGGGGTCTTGGACCAACAAGGCTCATATCGCCTTTTAATACGTTAAACAGCTGCGGAAGCTCATCAATGCTGGTTTTTCTGATGATTCTGCCAATCCGCGTAATTCTTGGATCGTTTTTCATTTTAAACATATGGCCGCTGACTTCATTTTTAGCCTCAAGTTGTGTTAATAGCTGTTCAGCGTTCACAACCATGGAGCGGAATTTGTACATTTTAAAATGCCTGCCTTTATGCCCAAGACGGTTCTGAGCGAAAAAAACGGGTCCCCTGCTATCAATCTTTACAGCAATCGCAGTTGCCAGAAAAACAGGGGACAGGAGAGCTATTCCCAATAAAGTTGCAGCAATATCAAAAGTTCGCTTTACAAATTTATATACAAGGGGTGCATTGTTGCATATCATTCTATAATCCACTGTATTTTCCACACGCGCCTGCAATTGCAGTTCAGTCATTTCAGCCATAAAAACATCTCCTCTTTTTTCTAACGTACTCTTAGACCATGTTATATATACTTTCCTTATCATTATCCAGAATAAGCTTTGGATTGGACAAAAAAAGTTTATCTGCGTATTCGGAGCCCGCCCATCTGCACACTTTCGTATGGGCTTTGAGATACCATTCTTCATAGTCTTTTGCACAATGTGCATCAGATGCTATAAAATGGACCAATTTCAATTTGACAAGCCTTTTTGTGTATTGCTCAACTGCAGTTCCATAGGCGCCGGCGATACTTCCCGCATCGACCTGCATCATACATCCTCTTTCCAGAAAATTGGAGAAAATTGAAAAATCCTTAATCAGATTTACATTTCTTTCGGGGTGCGCCAGGATGATTGAGATCCTTTGTAACTGCAGCTTATATATAAGCTCAAATACATATAATGGTATTGACTCATAAGGCAATTCCAGCAGTATATAATCAGAGCGGTTGAGAAGGAGAATCTTTTTTTCTTTTACAAGTCTGTCAATAAAGGGATTGATATAAACCTCACTGCCTGGTTTCAGGGTGATGCCGTATTCCCAGGCTTTTTCGACAACTTCAAGGAAGCGTTGTGTAATCCCTTCCAAATTAAAAAGGTTTTCCTGATAATGCGGAGTGGCAAAGATGGTTGTAATACCCAGTTCGTGGGCTTTCTTCAGCATTTTTACCGACTCCTCCATTGTTGGAGAACCGTCATCCACACCGTACAGGATATGACTGTGTATATCAATCATAAGTGTTCACCCTTACTTTCAAACTTATTGAACCAACCGTTGCTGAACTTTTTATGCGTCCCATGATCGATATAATGGTTCGTGTAAAGCTTATAATACTTTTTGTCCATTCTATTGAGTACGATTCCGATTATTTTGGCACCGACCTTTTCAAGCTGCTCCCTGGCTGTTATGACATTTCTGTAATCCGTATATTTGGATCTGATGACAATAAGGACACCATCAGCTTGTGAGGCAAGAATTGCAGCATCTATATGCGTACCCAGCGAGGGCGAATCAATAACAATCAGATCAAAGGAGGACTCCACATGTTCCAGAAGCTCAGCGAACTTTTTTGATGAAAGTATGTCGGCAGATTTTACAGGTTTTGGACCACAGGTTATATAATAAAAATTTTCCAGACTAGAACTGTTGATGATTTCTTCAATAGTTGCATTGCCTGATACGTAATTTGTTATGCCTAAAAAGTTATTACTCCCCAGATGCTTGAGAAGCATGGGCTTGTGAAGATCAGCATCGATCAGCAGGACTTTCGATCCTGATTGTGCAAAGGAGATGCAAAGATTGATAGCTGTTGATGTTTTGCCATCTCCATGTCCGCTGCTTGTCACTACAATTTTTTGGATTTTCCGGTCAATCCCGTAATATTGCAGGTTCGTTTTTAAGACTCTGTAAGCTTCTTCAATATTAGGTCCGTAATTTAAATGTATATCGTTTTTCATATCAGACATTTACTGACCTCCTAAAATGTAAAATCGGGGATGGTACCTGAAACTTTAAGCCCCAGTGTTCTTTCAACATCTGCAGGGGTCCGGATGATATTGCTGTTGGGACGAAGCAGGAGAAACAGGATTACTGAGATCAGTAAGGAGCAAATAAAGAACATTGGTACCGCAATGAGGATTCTCCAAATCACCGGCTCAGCTTCGGAAGGCTTGTTCAAAACAGTTATAAAGCCGGTAATGGGTATATCTGCTTGCAACTCTGAAAGTAAAGCCGGTATGCTCCGAGCAATCCTTTCTGCAAAAATTTTATTTTCATGATGAACAGATATAGAAAGGACATTTGAATTTGCTGTCTGCTTTGCTTCGATACTTTCAGCAATCGCTTCAGGAGCTATATGCTCCAGACTGAATTTTTTAATGATACTTTCTGCCAACAGCCCGCTTTCGGCAATCTCGACATAATTTCCGACCAGACTATTACCGGCAAACATATCCATGTAGGTGATTTCTGAATCACCATGCGAATTACTATTGGAAATATACACGGAAGTATGCGATTCATATTGGATTGGGTTCAAAGCAATATAGACAGATGACGCCAAACCGGTACATATCAGAGATAATATAAATATTATTTTCAACTTTTCGTTTAACAATATTGCAATTTTATCTTGTTTCATAAAAAGAATCCTCAGCTTCTGTATTTTTTAAATATTACCCGTAAACTTTTAAAAGCAAACAATACTTGACCAATTTATCTTGCTGTTTATAGAGCATTTTGACAGGGTATTATTCAATAAGACAAATGTGTTCCGGAGGAGGACTTTATGAAGGTAAGAAAGGCAATTATTCCGGCAGGAGGACTTGGAACAAGGTTTCTTCCTGCAACAAAGGCGCAGCCGAAAGAAATGCTCCCAATCGTTGACAAGCCAACAATTCAATATATTGTTGAGGAAGCCATTGCTTCCGGAATAGAAGATATCATTATCATTTCAGGGAGAAGTAAAAGATCCATTGAAGATCATTTTGATAAATCTTATGAACTTGAAGAGGAACTCAGGAAAAAGAATAATTTGGATCTTTTACACCTGGTCGAAGACATTTCAAATCTGGTAAATATCCATTATATCAGGCAGAAAGAGCCTAAAGGCCTTGGCCATGCGATTTATTGCGCCCGGTCTTTTATTGGGGATGAACCTTTTGCAGTACTGCTTGGAGATGATATAGTGGATTCAAAGGAACCTTGCCTTAAACAACTCATTGATGTATTTGATGAATATCAGTCAAATGTTCTGGGCGTACAAAGGGTATCTGAGAATATTGTTTCCCAATACGGTATTGCGAGTTGTGACCCCGTAAGTGAAAGGCTGCACAAGGTAAAGGATTTGGTTGAAAAGCCTGATAAATCCAGTGCACCTTCCAATATTGCCATTCTTGGACGATATATTATCACACCCCGCATTTTTGAATGCCTGGAGAAAACTGTACCGGGCAAAGGCGGAGAAATCCAACTGACGGATGCATTAAAAAGTCTGTTGTCTGTAGAGGATATGTACGCATATGAATTTACAGGTAAACGATATGATGTTGGAAGCAAGCTGGGGTTTTTGCAGGCTACGGTAGAATTTGCGCTGAAGAGAGAGGATTTGAATAAAGAGTTTATGGAGTATTTGCGGAGTATCTGTAAAGAGGGATACTGCAATATATGATATATGAACCGGTCGTATGAAAAAAGGAACCTGTGGTAACTATCACAGGTTCCTTAAAAAAGGATTTTTCAAATTGCATTATCAGCGGATAATAATCAAGCTCCTGGTTGCTTTTACGGTTTTTGTTGTTTTAGAAGTAGCAGTCAATGTTGCAGTAATTGGCTGGGCACTTGAAGTAACAGTAATTTTACCGGTATTTGAGTCCAGTGTGACACCGGTTATTGTGGAACTGAGCGACCAGGTCACGGCTTCAGTGCTCATAACGATAGCGTTCTGATCCTTCACGCTTGCTTTATAATCAGAGTAGGTGATGCCACCCTTGACAGGTATTTTTATGTAAGTTGATCCTGTTATATCTACTGAGGTTGCCACGGAAACAGGCTTGGCATAGAGGGTCAATATCCTGGCCGCACCAACAGCTTCATTTGAGGCAGAGATGGCTGTTAATGTTATATTGCCGGGTTTGGCGGTGTTGTCAACCACCAGTTTTCCATTCCCGGAATCTATGGTAACTCCCGTGACCGGAGTACTTATCGACCAACGAGCTGTTTCGCCGGGTAAAATGGCTGCATTCCGGTCTTTTATGACTGCTTTGTAGTCCGAGTATACAACGCCGGTGACAGGAACTTCCACATATGTTGAGCCGTTGATCTCCAATGAAGCGACTTTTGCAGATTCCGGCGCAACAATCAGCTGACTGAGAGAATACCGGCCATCAGACCTCCTGCCACTTATAGCGAGGTCAATACCGGGCAAGCCGGTCCCGGGATCGATAATTCCGGCGCACAGTGTATAGGTGCCTGGTGCAAGATTTGAAGGTATATTCATGGAAGCGGTTATCTGTTTTGTACCGGGTAACCAGGTTCTGATATCATCGGTAGTGGTTGTTTTCGAAACGATATTTCCGGCAGCATCCGCGAGGGACAATTCCAGAGGCCATTTGTAATAGAAAGGCGCTGTGCCTTTGTTGGCCCAATCCATCGATATTGATATTTTTTCACCGGGAATGACATTACTCTGGTGGGATACGGACTGTATTACAAATCGATAGCCCATTGTAGTCAGCATCAGATCAAAATTTTTCTGCAAGCTTGTACCTGCGGGTTTTGAAGCGGGAGAACATGGCCCGAGCCAACTGGTATGACTATCTTTCAACATCTGTATTGAGGCGCCTATAGTAGAATCCTCGAGATAGATGGTGCCGGGATAACTTGCAATCTCGCCGCCGCTTGGAGCCACTTTCCAATAGTCAGGCATTTCGGGGTGATTTTCATTGGTAAGATAATCATTGTAGCCATTATTGATAAAGTCAATAAAGTAATTGTAGGTTTGGGCGCTATTGCCGAAGGAATCATTGAAAAGGCCCATGTTGTTATCTCTGGCAATCTGGAAGGGGCGCCTCATGAGTAAAAATTTATTGGAAAAGTTGTTTATGTATGACTGCACATACTGGTTTGATACTGCTTCACCCGGGAATGGAATCGTAAACCCGTCACTTTTTTTCGTGTGGAATTCACCCCAATGACCAAGACTTCCCAATGCAATCATCGCAATGCGGTCATCATTGTTGTATCTGGCTCCCAGCGCCTTAATAAGGGCGTTGTGATAAGCAATCAGCTTTGTATTTTCATAATTGGGGCTAAAGCCCTTTCCCCAGTCAATGTCATACCAGGTGCCATCATGGTTTATCTCTTCATAAAGCCAGTCGGGGATATCCATATGCGAGGCGGATCCTGGATAATCCATGTTGATCCTGAGAATTACCTTAACACCCTGGCTTGCCCAATAAGTGAATTTGTTTTCAGTTTCCAGAGCACTAAAAGCATAATTCCCTTTTGTGGGTTCCAGATCTCTCCAGCTCACATTTGCATAGGCAAGTCTGTGAGGTTGCTGGTAGGGGCCGCCGCTGGCCCAGGGCGCCCAGCCCATGTATGGATTATTCAATACGGAGGAAATTTCTGCCGGTGTATATAAAACAGCAGTGCCTGTTCCTTCTGCAAAAACAGTTGATGTGGTTATAAATGTAAGTACAAGTAAAAAAACTACTGCAATTCTTGCGATAATTTTATACATTTGGAATTTTCTCCTCTTTAGATAAAATGTTTAGAGCAATTAGAAGTACCTTGAAAAAATTGAAATATCAAGCTTTAAATTTTCATGAGGATGACCGCCTTTTTAGTATTGGTATATATTGTTGTTTATATGACCATATTACGGGAATTTAATAGGCTTGTCAATATACTACTAGTCTGATTTAAATAGTCTTAATTACCTATTAACTCATTACTGTCACTGTTTACCATCGTGGTATCTTTGAGTATTTTGTTACAACTGATTTTAATATGGGTATTAAAATGCCATCGAGGTGAGAGATATGAATGTAATTCAATTTTACCGGCTTGCGAATTTTTTATACAGAAAAAAGATTCCTTTTTTGCCCCGTATGATTTACAATATCCAATTTCTGCTTTTTAACAGTATTGTACCTTATAGCGCACAAATCGGGAAAGGGACTTATTGCTCCTATGGCGGTATTGGTGTGGTCATACATGCCAGGAGTGTCATAGGTGACTATTGCGTGCTGGGACAGGGGATAACGATAGGAGGACGGTCACGGATAGAGGATGTGCCTGTGATCGGAAACAAGGTCTACATTGCTTCAGGGGCAAGAGTGCTCGGCAATGTGAGGATCGGAGACAACGCCATTATCGGAGCCAACAGCGTAGTGATAAAAGATGTTCCTGAGGGCTGCGTCGCTGCAGGTGTGCCTGCTAAAATAATTAAAACGGGAGTTAAGCTGGAGGATTATCTATGAAATCAAGCTTTCTAAAGGCTGAGAGCACCAATAAAGCCATCGTTTCATCCATGGCCCTGAGCATGTTCGCAAAGGTCTTTAATTTTGCACAATCTCTTGTTGCTTCCTATGCTTTTGGAACGCAGGCAAGCACGGATATCCTTTTTTACATGCTCTCGATGGTGATACTGCTTTCAACCCTTTTAAGCGCGGTAAACCAGCAGGTGATTGTCCCGAATGTCATTTTTATACGAACCAGCAATTCGGAAGAAGATTCTAAAAAATTCATCTCATTTATTTATTTTGTGTATCTTGCCATCGGAGCAACCGTTACAATGATTCTCATGCTGATGCCTGAAAAAATACTGGCACTGTTTTCCAAATTCAGCATGGAACATATCATGAGCAATATAGATATATTGAAATTTATAATTCCAACATTTATATTGATTATTGCCAATACCTTTATTCTTGATATATTTACATCTTATCGGTATTTTACACTTCCTATGCTTTTGGACATGCTTAAAAATATCATCATCATTCTGTTTGTTTTGTTGTTCAAGGATGTGTTTTCTGTAACAAGCCTTGCAATGGGTGTACTTGTTGGGAATCTGGCACAATTTCTCCTGTTGAATTTCCTGCTGTTTTCAATTTTAAAATGTAAACCTTCCTTCAGGGCATATCATTTGAGCAATGAAATCAAAGGCAATATCGGATATGTGACTGGAGGTTTTCTTACTACTTTTTTAAGTAGTTTTGTCGTTATGTATTTGATGTCAGGATTCAGCAGCGGGGTTTTTTCGGCTATGGACTATGGACAGAAGATCAGTACGGTTTTTATCATGGTGATCGTTGGACAGATTACTACGGTAGTTGGTATGAATATTATAGAACTCCATGCAAAAAATGATCTGAAGAAGCTGAATGAGACCTTTATAAACTATCTGAAAATGAGTATCTTTTTGATTATTCCCTTTAGCTTTATTATTTCTATAAATTCAGATGGAATTATTTCAATACTTTTTGAGCGGGGGAAGTTCACAAAAGATTCTGTTGCACTTACAAGTGTTTTTCTCAAATATCTGATTCTGACGCTGCCCTATGCACTAATAAACAGTTTTATGGTAAGACTCATCATAGCGAAGCAAATCCAACGGGTTTCCTTTTGGTGGCAGACCTCGCAAAGCATAGGGAATATCCTCATTCTCTGGCCGATGATCTACTTTTTCGGATATGTTGGATATCCTATAGGCGGGCTTATTGCAGATTATATATACATATTCCTTTTACTTTATTTTCTGATAAAAAATCAGTTCAACTACATCGACAACAAACAGATCATTAGATTCTTCTTCACGAACGGACTTCTGAATTTTGGAATAGCTGCCGTGTTTTATTTTTTCATTAAGGCGGATGCCGATGGTAGCTTTATACAGAAGCTTGTGCATGTTTCATGGGTTTCTGCGGCGTTTATCCTGATGAATCTGGTGATTGGATATGGTTCAGGGATTAATCGCAATGAAATCACAAAAATGATTAAATGGGTGGTGAGGGCATGAAGAGAATAAAACTATGCTTTATTTCGTTTTTGGCATATCCCCTTTTTAATGGGAAGGCAAATGTGGTTTTCGGCGGTGCGGAGGTTGATGCGTATAACCTTGCCAGGAAACTGGAGGAAAGCGGTCAATACGATATCACCTTTTATGTGGGTGATTTTGGTCAGGCACAGGAGGAACACTATGGAAAAATAAAAGTAAGAAAATTCAAATATATGAATTTGGATACTTTTCAAAGTTTTTCGTCAAAGCTGTTAAGACATTGGAACATTGTGGCGGAAGTATTGAAGATTGATTGTGATGTTTGCTTTGTCGAAGCCTATAATGAAATGCTTGGCTGGGTTACTTTGATTCCGGGCAGGCTGAAAGGCAGCAGAACCATTTTTCGGCTTGCACATGATCTGGATACTGATTTGGCCGATGCGAAAAGTAAAGGGCGTTTATATCATTCACTTTACAAATATGGCATTCATAAAGCGGATCGTATTGTCAGCCAGACCGATATACAAAAGAATCTGCTGAAGAGCCAGCTCGGTATTGAGAGTCAAGTGATAAAAAACGGCTTTTTTATCAATGAGGACATCAATTTCGATGGGAAAAGAGCCATTTTATGGGTTGCCAGGGCTCAGTCATGGAAACGTCCGGAGATATTCATGGAGATCGTGAAACGGCTTCCTGAAGAGCAATTTATTATGGTAATGCCGGGAGAAAATGATTTGCAGGCCAGGATGAAAGAGGAAGCCAGGTTGTATTCGAATCTGCAGTTTATTGACTATATTCCATTTGCACAGATACAACCGTATTACAACGGAGCGAAACTATTTGTAAATACATCCGAGTATGAAGGCTTTCCAAACGCTTTTGTACAGGCTTGCCTCGGGAAGACTCCCATTTTATCATTTAATGTAAACCCGGATAAATTCATTGATGTCAATGGACTGGGGTATTTTTGCCAGAATGATATTGATAAGGCCATAAGCTTTATAAGGGACTATACCCCGGATCAGATGAGGGTTCTGGGGGAAAATGCATCAGGCTATGTAAAAAGTAACCATGATATTTCGAAAATAAGCTTGCAGTATGAAGAAATCATCCGAAATCTGGTATCCGGTGATAAAGGCGAAATGGAGGGCGGTTAATGTGGAAGCATCGGTGAATATTTCCAAACAGGTAGCTTTTTTGACATTGGCGGTGGCTGCAGTCATTTCTGCCGTAAACTTTGTCAACCCTTTGATATCGATAGGAATTGCACTGGCCCTCGCGCTTATATTGTTTCTTATCAGGAAACCCATATACAGCATCATCTTCCTGATTCTTGCCACGCCATTTTCAGCCACCGCGCTATTGGACACGACACTGGCAGGCATTCCGGGAATGAAGATCGCGAATATACTTGCAGTAGCAGCTCTTGGTTTTTTAATGCTAAAAAAGAAACCTGCCGTGCTTTTTCCACAAGACAGGTTTTTTATATATGGAATGCTTATTATTTTTACTGTTGCTGTTTTACGTTCCACTTCATATATCGGCTTGACCTATCATATGATATGGACTGATCAATACAGCACCTTAAAGTATCTGCTTTCGAACCTGATCAAGCCCTTGCTGATTTTCTTGCCTTTTATTTTGATTATCATATTTGTCAGAAGCAAGGAAGAGATAAACAGGATATTAATTGGAGTTATGCTCTCCATCCTGTTGCTATCAGTTGTCCTTCTGGTACTTTATATGTTCTTCACTCCAAACAAACTGAACTTTGAAACGGTGAGGGTCGGGTTTTCAAATGTGTTGGGGATGCATGACAATAATCTTGCTGATTTTTATATCGCGGTATATCCTGTTTTATTGGCTTATGCCGTCAGCAGAAAAAGCTGGTTTTGGGCAGGCGGCGTTTTCCTTGCTCTGTTTGCAATCGGAATAATTTATTCGAGAAGCGCCTACCTGGTCATTATATTGTGCACCTTCGCCTTCTTCCTGTTTTCACACAGGGTGAAGCTGCTGCCATGGGTTGCAGGCGCCTCGCTTGCTTCTCTTTTGATCATACCTCAGACCATTATTCAAAGAGCGTTGACCGGACTTGCCAATAACGATGTTAATGCGATTTCGGCAGGCAGGGTGGATCAGATATGGATCCCTTTAATTAATGAATTCTTGACTCAGCCGCTCAAACTCATGATAGGAGCCGGCCGATATGCCATTATGGGTACGGTCGCTTTTAAAAACGGGCTTATCCTTCAGGTTGGTCATGCCCACAGCATGTACCTTGACACACTATTGGATTCAGGCATTATTGGGCTTTCCTTCTTTCTGATTTTTTTCTATCTGTTTTTGAAAAGATTTATCAGTGCACATAAGCAGATTAAAGACAGGTTATTTCTGGATATTTTAATAGGGATAGAGATATCCATTGTTGCATTCCTTATAAGAGGTGTTACTGACAGCTTTTTCTTTCCGGCGCTTACCAATGCGTTTTTATGGATTAATCTTGGACTGGGAACCTCAATCGTTTATTTATACAGGCATAGTGACAAGGGGTTGAAGATTGGAAAGGGGAGTTGATAGAGTTGAAAATTGCAGTTATGATAAGCAACCTTCGGTTCGGAGGCGCTGAAGTCCAGACAGTAGAGCTGGTAAACAATCTATCAGCCAGAGGGGATGATGTTCTTCTCATAAGCATGGACGGTGACCTGGCCATCCGGGAAAGGGTAGTTCCGGGAATTGAGGTGATAGTTCTCGGGAAAAGAAGGTATGCGGACTTTAGGATGTTATGGAGACTTGTAGGATTATTGCGGGATTTTAAGCCTCAAAGCTTTATCATGGTGAACTCATATCCGGCTATGTATGGGTTCCTTGCCAGTCTTTTTACAGGTCGCAGGTTCAGAATGATCGCAATTCAGCACACGACACTGTTCAAAGGCTTTGTTGACGGACTGCAAAACGCTTATTACATGAGAATTATGAACAGAATGGATCGTATTGTGTTTGTTTGCAACAATCAAAAGGATCACTGGATCAGGAAATATGGAATCAATTCCAAAAAGGCTGAAGTGATCTATAACGGCATCAATATGAGCCGGTTTGAAGGGTATACGGTGGATACCAATATGCTCAGGACGGAATTGGGGATTACTGCTGAAGATATTGTGATAGGTATTAATGCAAATCTGAGACCGGAGAAGAAGCATGAAGATCTGATTGGTGCGCTGGAAGTTCTTTTGCCACAGGGTTACCCAATCAAGCTGCTGTTTATAGGAGATGGTGTCAGACGAAGCTTTTTGGAAAAACTGATTGAGACAAAAGAGCTTGGGAGTAACGTAGTAATCACCGGATTTGTTCAGGATGTACGACCCTATCTTTCCTGCGTCGATATTGCAGCTTTAACATCCGTTGCAGTCGAGACGCTCTCTATAGCAATTATTGAAAGCATGGCACTGGCCAAGCCTGTTGTTATTTCTGATATTGGAGGGGCGAAGGAGCTTGTGGAGAACGGATGGAACGGATTTCTGTATAAAGCCGGCAATGTAATGCAGTTGGCAGATGCCATTAAGAAAATAATAGAAGGAAAACTTTTTGAGCCGATGGGAAACAGATCCTTTGAAAAAGCAAAAGAGCTTTTTAATACAAGCAGTATGGTCGACAGGTATGTTGAAGTACTGAAAGGCTAGGGATACTTTGGAGGTGGGGAAATTGCTGTATTACACAAAATACAAGAGCTTTATTGTCAGGAAGATTTTTGATTTGCTTATGCTTTTATACAAACCGCATAAAGAGGAGCTTGATAAAGTACTTTCATACTGCTCGGAGAATATTGATTTTTACAGGGGCAATGGCAGTTCTCTGGAGAACTACCAATTCATTGACAAGAAAGTATTGACGGACCAGTATGACCATTTCATCAATAAGAAATACAAGCTTAAAAATGTCGGCCTTACAAGCGGAACAACAGGGACTCCCGGAAAATTTTATCGTGATATTCTATCAATGGCTGCAGAACAGTTTTTTCAATGCAGGTATTTTAACTGGAAAGGGAAATACAAGGTCATTTTCAGAGGGGAAAAGGTATTCGATCTCGAGTATAAGGAAGATAAAATATATAAAACAATCCCGTTCATTGGTGAAATGCTTGTTTCCTCTTATCATATCAATGACAATACACTTAAAAATCTGGTGAAGAAGCTGAAAACCATCAGGAACAAGTGCCTGTGGGCATACCCTTCCTCCGCGTATGCATTGGCCGAATACTGCATGAGAAATAATGTGCGTTTGAAGTTTGATGTTGTGGCGCTTTCCTCCGAGATATTGGCGGATTACCGCAAAGATATCATAGAAGAAGCTTTTCAATGCAGGGTAAAGGATTGGTATGGGCAGGCGGAGCGGGTTGCAGCCCTTGTCAGGTGTAAGGCCGGACACTATCATGAAGTGGAGGGGTATTCTCATATTGAGTACTTGAACGGCCAGGACGGTACTTTTGAAATTGTTGGGACAACACTTCATAACAGAATCATGCCACTCATCAGGTACAATATGCACGACCTTGTTGAAATCTCTGCAGAGCCCTGTTTATGTGGTGCAAGCGGAAAGAACATTGTAAAGATATATGGAAGAAGTACCACTTATATTGAGCTTCCCAACGGAAAGCTTTATGAGACACCGCTGGCATTTTTGTTTAAAGGAATGTCGAATGTGGTCGAAGCACAGATTATACAAAAAAAAGATAAAAGGATCATCCTAAAAGTAGTACGCGGCAAAAAATTTGATGATGAGAACGAAAGAACACTGGCGGCACATATTTCCAGCTTTATACCGGCAGAGCTGTTTACCCTGGAATATGTGGAGAGAATTGAACGGGACGCCAGAGGTAAATTCAGGTATGTTATCAATGAGGGAATGGTTTAGTTTATACCCATTGAGAACAGGGTAAACATGACTTTGATTATACTAGCTAAAAGTATTATACGAGGTGCCATATGGACAGTCAGGGAAAAGCATTCATTTACTCGTTATTGAGACAAGGCGCCACTTTCAGGAGAACATTAAAGTCGCTGAATGAATCTCAATATTATTCAGCGGAGCAGCTGACAAGCTTGCAGAACAGCAAGCTTTCGCATCTGGTTGAGCATTGCTATAAAAATGTACCATATTACACGGAGTTATTTGATAAATTACAACTGAAACCTGATGACATAAAGACGAAAGAGGACCTTACCAAACTACCCTATTTGGATAAACTAACAGTCAGGGGAAATTATAATCAATTAATAGCCCGTAACAAATCGAAAATATTTTGTGGTACTGCAGAGACAAGTGGTACAACGGGAACCCCATCAAAGTTTCTGAGGGATTTTTATTCTGTTAATTTCGAGAATGCTGCGCTTTGGCGGTTTCGTGAAAAAACGGGGGGGAATGGAGTGCGAAAAGTGGTTTTGCGCGGAGATATTATTGTGCCTGTAGAACAGGATCATCCGCCTTTCTGGAAAGAGTATCCACTTAATAATGAATTATATTTATCCTCCTATCATATAAGCGAAGAGAATGCAGAAATTTATTATCAAAAAATAAGTGAATTTGGTGCGGAAAGCATCTATGCTTTTCCATCCTCTGTTTATCTGCTGGCAAAGTATTTTCACGAAAAGCGTAAAAAGTTTGAATTAAAGGCCGTATTCACCTCCTCCGAATCCATATCAGACAGGCAAAGAGCGCTCATTGAAGAAGTATTTATGTGCAGGCTCTATGATTGGTATGGTCAGGTGGAAAGAGTCTCAGCCATTGGACAATGTGAAAAGGGTACATATCATATTATTGAAGATTACTCCATTACAGAAACCGTTGATACAGGATGCGGTTATGAGTTGGTAGGTACAAACCTGAACAATTATATCATGCCGTTAATCAGGTTTCGAACTGGTGATTTGGTTACTTTGGGAGAGAGACAATGCTCTTGCGGCAGAAATTTCAGAGAAATATCAAAGATCCAGGGAAGAAGTCTGGAATATATTTTAACACCGGATGGTAAAAGGATTTCGCTTTTTTTAGTGTCCGACTCCATCGATTTCGATGACCATGTCAGTGAAGCGCAATTTATTCATAATAAACGGGGCGAAATGATAATTAATATTGTCGCAGGGGAGAAATACTCCGAAAAGGACAGGATTAAAATTATTAAAACTATGAAGGATCACACCTCTCCGGATATGGTTGTCACTGTGAATGAGGTGACTGCTCTGCCAAGGGGAGCAAATGGTAAAGTAGTTAATACCATTGCAAGGGTATCTGATAATATAAATTGTTAAGTAACAAAAGTTTACATAAAATTGGAGGCAGGATAAATTGGCTGAGAACAGGAAAGAACCTATTGTATATATCGTTGGCCCATCCTTCAGGACACAGGGAGGAATATCCTCTGTGCTGCTGATTTATTATAATCATTTCAAAGATTTATTGAATATGCGGTTCATCACATCCTATTCAGGGAATTCAAGAATAAAGGATTTGTTCTATTTTGCAACTGCACTCCTGCAGGTGTTTTTTATCTGTATTTCAGGGAAACATGCTGTTTTTCATATCCATTCATCGACTTACGGCAGCTTTTTAAGAAAATCGATGATCGCCAGATTGTGTCTTTTCTTCCGCAGGGAAGTCATTTTCCATATTCATGGTGCGGATTTTGACACTTTTATGGAAAAGGTCAGCAGCAGGTGGAAGGGTAAAATTATCAAGCTGTTAAATCAAGTGGATCAGTTGGTTGTATTATCTGATAGCTGGAAGGCTTTTTTTATAGAATATGTGTCTGCCGAAAAAATAAAGGTGATTGTGAATCCATCCTCTACCTACAACCCTGTATATATCAAAAGGCGTAACCCGAGGGTGAAGGTATTGTTCATTGGAAGGATAGGCCGGCGTAAAGGAGCATATGACCTGATTGAAGCAGTGAAGAAAATCCGGTTTCTCAACTTTTCATTGGATTTGGTCGGCGATGGAGAAGGGGATAAAATAAGAAATATCGCAGGTGTCGAAAACCTGACAGGTATCGTAAAAGTATATGATTGGGTATCCCATAAAGATGTGGGGAAATTGTACGACAAAGCGGATATTCTGGTTTTGCCTTCCTATGCGGAGGGTTTGCCGATGTCTATTCTGGAAGCAATTGGAAAAGGCCTGCCGGTTATATCCACGAATGTCGGGGGTATTCCTGAAATGATTATTGACGGAAGAAATGGGTTTATTGTAGAACCGGGAGATATTGATGCCCTTTCCGAGAAAATGAGAGTTTTAATCAGCAATGCCGCTCTGAGGGAAGAGATGGGAAAAAACAGCCTTAAAATCACGGAAGAGAAGTTTACTATTGAGCAGAACTGCAATT
The DNA here is from genome assembly GCA_002307275.1 of Hungateiclostridiaceae bacterium UBA1305. Classification (GTDB taxonomy): domain Bacteria; phylum Bacillota; class Clostridia; order Acetivibrionales; family DTU013; genus UBA1305. The sequence continues at coordinate 34,276 of DBTX01000004.1, read as the reverse complement.
TATTAAAAAAGTTATACAACAGGCAGGATAGCCGTACAGGTCGGTGTGATGGGCGGGGAGGGGTTTATTATGCCCGATAGGAAAGTAAAAGTATTTATGGTAGGTCCATCCTTGGGGACCCAGGGCGGAATTTCTTCTGTATTGGACATCTATAACAGGAATTTTAAAGAAAAGTTGAATTTGAGTTTTATCTCATCATATTCAGGCAGGAACCGTATCATGGATGTTCTTATGTTTAACGGTGCGGTGCTTAAAGTGCTTTTCATCAATGTTTTCTATGCTGCCCCGGTCTTCCATATTCATGTGGCGTCAAAGGGAAGTTATCTGAGAAAATCCATTCTTGCAAAATTTTGCATGGCTTTTCGGCATAAATTGATACTCCATGTCCATGGAGCCATGTTTGATCAGTTTTTAGAGGGGGCTACGCAGAGCAGAAAGAATAAAATAATTGCACTTTTTAACAAGGCGGATCAGGTAGTGGTGCTTTCGGAATACTGGTTTTCCTACTTTGCCAAATACATTCCGAAGGAAAGACTCCGCATCATATATAATCCATCCTCCACCTTTAAAAGCGGATTTGTCAAGGCCTGCAACAGGACCACAAGCAGGTCTGATAAAGGGGGGGGCATGCAGGTCCTGTTCATGGGCAGACTTGGTGAGCGAAAAGGTACCTATGATTTGATCAGGGCGGCAGCTAAATTGAAGGATACTGATTTTGTCTTAAATTTATATGGAGATGGGGAAGTCGACAAAGTCAGGGAACTTGTTGAAAAGGAGAATCTGGAGGGCATTGTTGCAGTAAATGGCTGGGTACCACATTCCAGAATCAATGAGATCTATGAAAGCGCGGATATAATGGTACTGCCTTCCTATGCAGAAGGGCTGCCCATGTCGCTGTTGGAAGCGATAGGAAAGGGTTTGCCGGTGATTTCCACCCACGTCGGAGGAATACCTGAATTGATTGAAGACGGCAGAAACGGCTTTCTGATCGAGCCGGGGGATGTGGAGGCACTGGCAGACAAGTTGAAAATCCTGTTAACCTCACCGGAACTCGTGGAGAAAATGGGTAAAGAAAGCCTCGCCATAGCCGGAAAAAAGTTTTCAATCGAAAAAGCAGGAGAACAGCTGCAGGAATTATACAATTCATTATGAACACTATGAAGGAGAGTAACAGGGATGAATGGGTTTTTTATTAACAGGTTGCTAAGAATGTCTCCGGCTGAAATCATATACAGAATCGGTCAAAAAGGTCAGACCAGAGTGGAAAGGGCCATGAAGGACAGATATCAATTTAATGAAGCCGTTCTGGAAGAAAAATATAAATTATTCAACGAGCCTGTTACTTTTACAGATTACAGCAAAATTATAAAAAAAGCTGATGATGTTTGTGCAAACCGGTTTGATATATTTGCCTTAAAGGATTATCAGATAGAGGGAAAAATTGATTACCACAAGGACTATAAAAGTGGCCGGTCTGCACCAAAACACCTTTTCGGCAAAAGTATCAACTATAGGGATAGTGATAAAATAGGGGATATCAAGTATATCTGGGAACTCAACAGACACCTGTTTATGGTACCTCTTGCACTGGCCTGCCAGCATACGAAACAATCCAAATATATGGAGAAATTTGAGAGCCTGTTAACTGAATGGATCCTCCAGAACCCTTTCATGATGGGCGTGAACTGGTCAAGCTCTCTGGAACTGGGAATTAGACTGATAAACTGGACGATTTGCTGGCATATCATTGGAGATGAACTGAAACCGGAGCTGAAAAAAAGATGGTTGGACACGATCTACCGGCATTGTTGGTTTATCAACAGAAACTTGAGTGCGTTTTCCTCTGCGAATAATCATTTGATCGGCGAAGCTGCGGGTTTGTTTATCGGAAGTGCTGCAATGCCCCGGTTTAAAGCCTCAAAAAGGTGGCGTGGAAGGGCGTATCGGATTCTGATACGTGAAAGTATGAAGCAGAATTATCCGGATGGAGTGAATAAGGAACAGGCGATATCCTATCAGCAGTTCGTTCTTGATTTTTTGATTCTTTCAGGACTGGCAGGCGAAGCGAACGGAGTAAAATACCCCTTAAAATTCTGGGGAATCATTGAAAAAATGCTGGACTATTTGGCTGCAATAGAGGATGCCGGGGGAAATATCCCTCAGATTGGCGATGAAGATGATGGGTATGTTGTGGATTTGTTTCAAAAAGAAATTGGCGCATACCATTCTCTTCTGCACACAGGAGCTTATATATTTAAAAGGGAGGAGTTCCTGAAAGGCAGCATGGCCGCCAAAAGCAACAAAAGAGATAACGGAGATATTGACTGCATGGGTCCGGACTATAAAACACTTTTACTTTTAAACATTAGAAATGTTCATATTGAAGAGGTCGGATTGATTCCAGGCAATCTCCCTGATTCCTTTACAGACGGAGGCTATTATATTCTTGGAGCGGATTTTCATACGCCTTCAGAGCAGAAACTGATTTTTGATTGTGGAAGCCTGGGATATCTTTCACTGGCGGCACACGGGCACGCAGATGCATTAGCCGTTTATTTTTCGGCAGGAGGCCGCCCGATATTTATTGATCCGGGTACCTATGCTTATCATGCCGATGAAAAATGGAGGAACTATTTCAGGAGCACCGCAGCCCATAATACGGTCAGAATGGATGGCAGAGACCAGTCAGTGATGTCCGGCAATTTCATGTGGAGCAGTAAGGCAGAAACAGAAATAATTGATTATAAGGGATTTACAAAGGCAAAAGGCCTGCATACAGGATATAAGAGCTTTAATGACAGCGTTTTGCATACCAGAACCGTGAAATATGAAAAAGAAACAGATCATTGGGAGATAGAGGATCAGATCCTCTGTGAAGGCAGCCATAACATGGAGATTTTCTTTCATATCCACCCTGAATGCTGTGTTGAGAATACAGATGAAATGTTGATGATCTATTTTGAACAAGGCTGTTGCCTGTTTGAGAAGGATAGCAGGTTGGAGCTTCAGATCCATAAGGGGGATGAGGCATTCCCATCGGGCTGGTATTCACCTTCCTATGATGTTAAAGTCCCGACAACAACATTGCGATTGTTCAAATCAATAAAAGGTCCTATAGAAGTTGCAACAAAATTCTCAATTGTGTTTAATCCATAAGAAATGTTGGGAATTATCCCAAAACAGGTCATTCATCAAAAACGGAGGAGAAAGAATTTATGAATATCAGTATTTTTGGACTGGGTTATGTTGGTGTTGTGACTGCAGGCTGCCTCGCATCCATGGGTCACAAAGTTACAGGGGTAGATGTAAATGAAGTGAAAGTGCAGATGCTCAATGACGGATTATCCCCTATTATTGAAAAGGAACTTCCCGAACTTTTGGATATAAACAGGAAAAATGGCCTGATACATGCGACAACAGACACAAGGGAAGCGATTTTGTCTACGGAGATGTCAATTATATGCGTCGGGACTCCAAGCAGGTCCAATGGGTGTCTGGATACCAGATACCTGGAAGTGGTCTGTCAGGAGATTGGAGCAGTCCTGAAGGAAAAAGACGAAAAACATGTACTGATATTCAGAAGCACGATGATACCGGGTACGATGAGAGGGATTGTAATACCAATGCTGGAAAGTGCATCTCAAAAGAAGAGCGAAGAGGGATTTTATGTAGCTTTTAATCCTGAATTTTTAAGGGAATCCACAGCTGTTTTTGATTTTAATAATCCTCCTAAAACGGTCGTAGGCGCCGATTCTGAAGATGTTGCCCGGAGAATACTGTCGATATATGGCAATGTGACGGGAGAGAAAATGATTACCGGGATAGAGGTTGCAGAAATGGTGAAGTATGTGGATAATAACTTTCATGCTTTAAAAATCACTTTTGCAAATGAAATCGGTATGCTGTGCAAAAACCTTGGGCTTGACAGCCATCAGGTCATGAACATTTTCATGAAGGATACCAAGCTGAATATCTCAGCTACGTACCTGAAGCCGGGCTTTGCATTTGGCGGTTCGTGCCTGCCCAAGGATTTGCGTGCCATCAGCTGTCTGGCCAGAATGCATGATGTTGAAACACCTCTTCTGAACTCACTGATGGTGAGTAATTCCATGCAGGTTACCAATGCGTCAAAAAAAATCATCTCTTACGGAAAAAAGAAAATCGGATTGGCGGGATTCAGCTTCAAGGAGGGCACGGACGACTTAAGAGAGAGTCCTATGGTGGAACTCATTGAGATTCTGCTGGGAAAAGGTTACGACCTGAAACTTTATGACCGGAATGTATTTCTCTCCAGGCTGATTGGTGCAAACAAAGAGTATATAACAGAAAAAATTCCGCATATATCGTCATTGATGGTTGATTCACTGGATGAGCTTTTGCTTGATCGTGAAGTCATCATTATAGGAAATAAGGAGAAAGAGTTTGAAAGAATTCTAACAGATGCCAGATCGGATCAAAAGATATTTGATCTGGTCAGAATCGGTGATCTTTCAAATGCGAGGGATAATTATGAAGGAATTAGCTGGTAGAAAAATACTGATCATTGTTGAAAACCTTCCTTCGCCGTTTGACAGAAGAGTCTGGCAGGAGGCTACTGCTTTAAGGGACAATGGTGCAACAGTTTCAATTATTTGTCCTGTTGGGAAGGGATACGAAAAAAAGTTTGAAATGATAGATGATATCGCCATATACAGGCATTCACTTCCTAAAGAAGCGGATGGTGCCGCTGGATATTTGCTTGAATATACCGCAGCTCTTTTCTGGGAGTTCGTATTGGCTGTAAAGTGCCTTTTTACCAGAGGGTTCGATGTGATACATGCATGCAATCCGCCCGATCTGATATTTCTCGTAGCCCTCCCGTTCAAGCTGTTGGGGAAGAAGTTCGTGTTTGACCATCATGACATTAACCCTGAGCTATATGAGGCGAAATTCGGCAGAAAAGATTTTTTGTATAAGATGATGCTGTTCTTTGAAAGAAGAACCTTTAAAAGCGCCGTAATATCTATTGCTACAAATGAATCGTACAAAAGAATCGCGATGGAAAGAGGCGGTAAGAAGGAAGAGAAGGTTTTTATCGTGAGAAGCGGACCAAGTCTTGAACGATTGAAGATTGTTCCGCCTGTGGAGTCATTGAAAAAAGGCAGGAAGTATATGGTGGGGTATGTTGGCGTCATTGGAAAACAGGAAGGCCTTAATTACCTGATTGAAGCAGCACAGCATATCGTTGTAGGAAGAGGCAGGCAGGACATCCACTTTATCTGTGTTGGCGGTGGAACGGAACTGGAAAATATCAAGACTTTGGCCAGAGAAAAAGGTGTGGGAGAATACTTTACATTTACGGGAAGGGTACCGGATCAGCAGTTGCTTGAAGCCCTTAATACAGCTGATGTGTGTGTTAATCCCGATGAGTATAATGAAATGAACCGCAAATCCACCATGAATAAAATCATGGAATATATGGCTCTGGCAAAGCCAATTGTACAATTTGATATGGATGAGGGTAAATTCTCCGCACAGGAAGCTTCACTGTATGCAAGGCCAAACGATTCGAAGGATCTGGCTGAAAAAATTCTGGAGCTTTTGGATGATCCCGAACGACGCAGAAAAATGGGCGCCTTTGGATATGACCGTATAAAGAACAAGCTGGAATGGAAATACGAGAAGGTAAACCTGTATAAGGCCTATAATAAGCTGTTCAATGGATAAAGGGGGAAGATGAATGTTTTATAATATTAAACTATGTATGAGATTCTGGTGGGTCATTTTAACCATCTCTATCCTTACTACAGGAGTGTCGGCATATTTGAACTACTACTATTTTCCTTCCGTATACAGTTCGGAGACGACCATCTATGTTTTGAAGACTACGGATGCAGATGCAAATTCCAATACAGTGTATCAGGATCTTCTGGCTAGTGATCTTCTGGTGAAAGATTACCAGGAGATCGTAAAGTCCAGTATCATCATTCAAACAGTCAAGGATGAGCTTCAGGGGGAAATTCCGAAATTGAAGGATGTTACAATTCAGGAGATGAAGGATAGCATTACTGTAACGGTAAGGCCGAGTACAAGACTTATTGTTATTGGTGTTGAACAAAATAATCCTGAAAATGCCGCAGCAATTGCCAATAAGATTGCAGAGGTTTTTCAGGCGAAATCTTTGGAATTATTGAAAATAGATAATGTATCGATTATAGACAGAGCTTCCGTGCCGGCTAAGCCTGATAGACCCAAGCCGTTGCAAAATATGGCTTTGAGTCTGTTAGCCGGAATAGTTGGCAGTATCGTGCTGATTATATTTATTGATTATTCAAGAAAGCAGTTAAAAGCAGAGAATGCAAAAGAGTCAGAGAATGCAAAAGAATCAGAGAATGCAAAAGAGTCAGAAATTGTGAACCGTCTTATATAGAGGAGGATTTCGCTCTTGTGGTTCTTACTCCGCCAAGCAGGGATGCCACAGGTATCTGACTGATCACATGGGAGAACAGGCAGGTACATACTGTTCCCGCCGCATATAGTGCAAGCATGCCCTTCAAACCTGACCATAAGCCCGTGCCTGCAGGTTGCCCGGTAAGAAGGAGTATTATTTTGATGATAAAAAGATGGCTCAGATAAATTGTGAAAGATTGACAGGAGATCCAGTCCAGTCCTTTCAGTATCTTCAGCCTGCTATCCTTCAGCTTGAGGGATAAGGAGTACATGAGAAGAAATGTACTCATACTGTAAAGGAGCACAGCAGGTTTTATGGACAAATCGAATGTACCTGTGAATCTGCTGTCAAGCAGAAGCAGTACAAAGCCAGCAGCCCAGGCCAGGGTTATAAGCCCTGTCCTCCTGCCGATCCATCCTCTGTGTGCCACCAGATCGCCTGCGAAATACATGCCGAACACAAAAAAGAATATCCAGGTAGGGAAGAACATGTAGTTTGGCAGAATAGGGGCAGGGAAGGAAATGACTTTCAAAGCCTGCAGATATATTCCGGTCTGGAACAGGAGCGTTAGTATGAAGCTGCATGCCAGAACCGGTTTTTTGTTGTATTTCATTAAATAATGCAGGGCGGGATATAACAGATAGAGCTGAAGGATAATAATGATGAAATACAGGTGCACATGGGCTGTACCATATAGCAGCTTTTTGCCCGTATCTGCCAGAAAACTGCCAGGATCATGCCAGATAGGGCTGAGGTCGTCCCTCATTTTGAACAGGATATAGAGGATGGACCATAAAACATAGGGAATAAATATTTTTTGCATCCTTCTTTTAATAAACCCGAGATATCCTGAAATACCAGCAAATTCATACCCGGAAAGTGACAGAAGCAAGCCGGAGATCAGTATAAAAACCGGTACGGCAAAGCGAACCAGCTGGTTCATCGCATAGGCTCCTCTTGATGCAGCCGTGTAAACACCCGACACATGGATCATTATGATGGATAAGGCTGAAATGGCCCTGATATAGTCCATTTCCCGCATGCGCTGTTTCATTTGCAGTCCTCCGGAGTCATTGGCTGATCATATACTTTTGAATTATAACATACTATATGGCTTTTATGGCAATTGACTTGCTCGTACGCATTTTATATAATGTATAAAACACTTCTGCCAAAAGCAGCATATTAGGTGTGACGGAATACAAGCCGCATCGGAAATTGGAGGTTCAGCATGAAAGTCACAAGGGAAACCATACAGCATGTAGCAGATCTAGCCCGCTTGAATATTACAGAGGCGGAAATAGATAAGCTTACGTTTGAGATGGAAGATATCATTTCTTATGTGGACAAGCTGAATGAGCTGGACACTAAGGATGTAAAACCAATGGAACATGTCATCCCCATTCAGAATGTTCTGAGGGAGGACAGGGTCACAGGCTCTTTTGACAGGGAAAAACTGCTTAAGAGCGCACCTTCGCAGGAGAATGGCTGTTACAAGGTGCCGAAGGTAGTGGAGTAGGGGGAAATTCTATGAAATTTTATGAATTGACTGCGCATGAGCTGTCCGGCCTGCTGCGCAGCAGGAAGCTTGGTGTCGTTGAACTGACACAGGCGTATTTAAAAAGGATTGATGAAGTAGAATCCGTCGTTGGAAGCTATATTACCGTTTCACGCGCTGAGGCGTTGAAACAGGCTGAAAAGCTGCAGAACGAATTCGACAGCGGGGCTGAATTGCCGCCGCTTGCCGGCATTCCTGCAGGCATAAAGGACAACATGTGTACGGAAGGCATTCCAACCACCTGCGCATCAAAAATATTGAGCGATTTTGTTCCTCCGTATAATGCGACTGTGGTGGAAAAATTGGCTGAACAAAAGACAGTCCTGCTTGGAAAACTAAATATGGACGAGTTTGCCATGGGTGGTTCGACCGAAAATTCGTATTTCAAGCAAACAAGGAATCCATGGAATACCGAAAGGGTTCCCGGGGGCTCAAGCGGCGGATCTGCCGCGGCTGTTGCATGCGGAGAGGCAGTATTCGCACTGGGCTCCGACACAGGCGGTTCGATCAGGCAGCCTGCGGCATTCTGCGGTGTGGTCGGCATGAAACCTACATATGGTGCTGTCTCCAGGTATGGGCTCGTAGCTTTTGCCTCTTCTCTGGATCAGATCGGACCGCTTACGAAGGACATTACAGACTGCGCGCTCGTGCTCAATGCCATTTCCGGGCATGACAAGATGGATTCGACTTCTGCGCCGGTAAAGCATCCGGATTATACAAAAGCGTTGGTTAATGACGTAAAGGGAATGAGAATAGGTATCCCGAAGGAATATATCGGTGAGGGTATCAACGAGGAAGTAAAAAAAGCCATTCTGGATGCGGCAGAGGTATATACAAAGCTGGGAGCCATCTGCGAGGAATGCACGCTGCCTGTCACGGAATATGCGATACCGGCCTACTATCTTGTTTCATCGGCGGAAGCCAGCTCGAACCTTGCAAGGTTCGATGGTATTAAATACGGCTACAGAGCAGAGAAATACACCGACCTGCTGGATCTTTACAAGCAGACCAGAAGTGAAGGCTTTGGTCCGGAAGTGAAGAGAAGGATCATGCTTGGAACGTATGCTTTAAGCTCGGGATATTATGATGCCTATTATAAAAAAGCGCTTCAGGTACGCACATTGATACGGAAGGGCTTTGATGAAGCCTTCTCGAAGTTTGACCTTATACTCGGACCGACAGCGCCAACTACAGCCTATAAAATTGGTGAGAAAGCGGATGACCCGCTGGCAATGTATCTGGGGGATATCTATACAGTATCCGTGAATATCGCCGGATTGCCGGGACTGGTACTGCCGTGCGGTTTTGACGCGGAGGGCATGCCAATAGGACTGCAGCTGATCGGAAAGCCATATGACGAGAGTATGCTGCTGCGGGCAGGATATACTTTCGAGCAAAATACCGGATATCATCTGAGCAGACCTCAAATCTGAGGTGCAAAAAAACTGGCATATGCAGCAAATTATAGGAAGATAATTGCATAAAAGCTTCAGAAAATCAGCTTTTTACATTATCTGGAGGTGAAGGATATGGATTATGAAATAGTAATGGGCCTTGAGATCCATGCGGAACTCTCGACGAAATCAAAAATATACTGCGGCTGTTCAACGGAATTCGGCGGTGAGCCCAATACGCACTGCTGCCCGATATGCGTCGGCATGCCGGGTGTGCTGCCGGTCCTGAACAAAAGCGTGGTGGAATATGCAGTAAAGGCCGGTCTTGCCATGGACTGCAATATTCTGCAATTCAGCAAGCAGGACAGGAAGAACTACTTCTATCCCGATCTGCCGAAGGCATATCAGGTGTCACAGTTCGATCTGCCGTTGTGCAAGGGTGGTTATGTTGAGATAGAAACGGGCGGCGTCCGTAAAAAAGTAGGTATTACCAGAATACATATCGAGGAGGATGCCGGAAAGCTCATGCACGACGAATGGGAGACCGGTACTCTTGTAGATTACAACAGGTGCGGCGTACCTTTGATAGAGATCGTTTCAGAGCCTGACATGCGGTCGCCTGAAGAAGCAAAAGCATTTGTGGAAAATGTGAAGTCAATTCTGGAATATCTGGAGGTTTGCGACTGCAAGATGCAGGAAGGTTCCCTCAGGGCGGATGTAAACCTTTCTGTGAGGCCGGTGGGAAGCACTGCGTTCGGTACAAGGACGGAAATGAAGAACCTGAACTCCTTCAGGTCAATTCTGCGTTCTGCAGAAAACGAGGCGCGCAGGCAGATCAGCGAAATAGAAGATGGCGGCAGGATCATTCAGGAGACCAGACGCTGGGATGATACAAAAGGCTACAGCTATGCAATGAGAAGCAAGGAAGAAGCGCACGATTACCGCTATTTCCCGGAGCCGGACCTGGTGCCGATTGTTGTGGATGACGAATGGCTGGGCCGCATAAGGGCTTCGCTGCCGGAACTTCCTGCGGCGCGCAGGGAGAGGTATATCAGGGAATTCAATCTGCCGGAGTATGATGCCGCGCTTCTTACATCCTCCAAAAGACTGGCTGACTTTTTTGAGGATGCCATAAAAGGAAGCAGCAATATTAAAGCGGTCAGTAACTGGATTATGGGCGAAATGATGCGCATATTAAAGGAAAAGGAATTGGAGGCGGACGCCGTACCATTCCCGGGACATTACCTGGCACAGCTGGTTTCATTGATAGATAAGGGTACGATCAGCGGGACGATTGCCAGAAAGGTATTTGAGAAAATGTTTGAAAGCGGCAAAGAACCAGGCCTTATTGTGAAGGAAGAGGGCCTGGAGGTTGTAAATGATGAAGGGGCGCTGTCAGCCATCGTAAGAAAAATTCTTGACACAAACCCGCAATCTGTTGCAGATTTTAAAAGCGGTAAGGAAAAAGCATTCGGCTTCCTTGTAGGACAGGCGATGCGTGAGATGAAGGGCAAAGCCGACCCACAGACGATCAACAAGCTGCTGAGGGAAGAACTTGAAAATTAAATCAGGTACATAGAGGCTGCTCTTTTTCATCAGTATACTTACTGCAATTATTTTCATATACAGTAGATGGCAGCTTACCATAACTCCGTACTACCAAATTATTGAGCTTCGGGAATCAAATCCTGAAGCTTTTTTATACCAATAATAAGTCTTGTTTCCATAAAATACAGGAAATCATTGATTTCTACATCCTATTTGGATATAATAAAATTATATATGTCAATAATAGGAATAGAATCAATGCCAACAGCAACTGGCCGGAAGTCAATAATAACAGCATCATTTTGCTATTTATAATAGTTGGAGGCTCTTTATGAGCAGTAATTTCAGGAAGTTATCCATTCTGCTTTCCATAATTATGGCGCTATGTTTATTTGCACCATATGGAGTTGCAGCAGAGGCAGAAGGTAATGAAACAGATTCGGTACTGCCTGTTGCACTGGATACTTCAATCAATTCAGATACACAAAACAATATGGAAGAGACCACCCCGCCGGCAGCGATTTACACTCCTGCTGCATCTGTAAGCCCTGCTGAAGCAGTAACCGAGCCTCAGTTTGAGGTGATAGCTGACGAGCCCATTCCTGTAGCTCCGGTAGAATTGCCGAAGACAGGCGGAGTGCCGGCAGTTATATTTTACGGCCTTGGCGGATTAATTTCATCAGCCGGGATCATGATCAGGAGAAAGATTAAATAAAAAAATAACAGGATTACAATAAAAAAACAAAGATAGCCGGCAGCAATTATTTTGGCGCCGGCTATCTTTGTTTTTTTATTTTCCCCTTGTACCAGCGTATTTTATTCCTTTTTTTTAAACGTATCTTGTATACAATAAACGTTTTGTATATAATGGTTGTGGTCGGGAAATAGCTGATATAAACTGATGCTAGAACCTGGTGATAATTATTTTACGAGTAACAATTTTGAATTTGGGCAAATTAACTTATGCCTTATTCATTAATATGAAAGGGGTTCTAAAATGAATTTTCTTGAACAAATAAGTGAACGAGCAAAGAATGACATCAAAACGATCGTACTGCCCGAAAGCTCGGACATAAGAACATTAAAGGCTGCTGCAATAGTGCAGGAAAAAGGCCTTGCCCGCATAGTTCTTGTCGGGAAGGAAAATGAGATCAAAAAACTGGCCGGAGATCTTGATATATCCAAAGCAAGGATAGTTGATCCGGAATCCTCACCGAAATTTGAGGAATATGTAAATGCCTTCTATGAGATGAGAAAAGCAAAAGGCGTTACACCTGAGAAAGCCCGTGAAATCATTAAGAATGAGTTATACTGGGGTGTCATGATGGTGAAGATGGGGGAGGCCGACGGTATGGTTTCCGGTGCCATTCATTCAACGGCAGATACACTGAGGCCGGCTCTTCAGATATTGAAAACAGCTCCCGGTACAAAACTGGTTTCATCATTTTTTGTAATGGTTGTACCGGATTGTGAATTAGGCAGTAATGGTACTTTTGTATTTTCTGACTGTGGTCTTGTAGAAAATCCAACTGCGGATGAACTATCGGAAATAGCGCTGGCATCTGCAGGATCATTTAAAAATCTGGTTGGCGGTGAGCCCAAAGTAGCTATGCTTTCATATTCAAGCTATGGCAGTGCCAAGAGTGACCTTACTGAAAAGGTTATTGCGGCGACAAAGCTTGCCAAAGAGAAAAACCCTGGACTGATACTGGACGGAGAGCTTCAGGCTGATGCTGCGATAGTTCCTTCAGTAGGCAGATCAAAAGCTCCGGGAAGCAATGTTGCCGGCAGTGCAAATGTGCTTGTATTCCCTGATTTGAATTGCGGCAATATTTCGTACAAACTTGTTCAGAGACTTGCAAAGGCAGAAGCATACGGGCCTGTTACGCAGGGTATTGCAAAACCGGTAAACGACTTGTCGAGAGGCTGCAGCGCCGAGGATATTGTGGGCGTCATTATAATAACTGCAGTACAGGCGCAGAAGTCGTAAAACATATATAGCTGGTAGGGATTGAAATACTATGAAATTAATTTAATGATTGGAGTTTAAACATGAAAATACTGGTTATAAATGCCGGCAGCTCATCACTCAAATTTCAGCTTCTTAATATGGAAGATAAAAGCATTATAGTTAAAGGTATTTGCGACAGAATAGGTATTGAAAATTCTATTATGGAATATCAGGTACCGGGAAAAGACAAAATTGTTACAAGCAAGGTGATGAAAAAGCATAAGGATGCCATTGCCTTGGTACTTGAGGCTTTACTCGACAAGGACATCGGTGTAATAAAATCAATGTCGGAGATCGCAGGAGTAGGACACAGGGTACTGCACGGCGGTGAGAAATTCCACGATCCTGCATTGATAAACGATAGTATTATGAACGCGATAAGGGAATGCATACCATTAGGACCTCTGCATAACCCGGCAAACATAATGGGAATTGAAGGCTGTGAAGCTGAAATGCCTGGCATTCCAATGGTTGCAGTTTTTGATACGGGCTTCCACCAGACAATGCCAAAGTACGCTCACATATATGCAATACCATATGAAGCCTATGAAAAATATGCAATAAGAAAATATGGATTTCACGGCACCTCTCATAAATATGTGACTCAAAGGGCTGCAGAACTGCTTGGCAAACCTATCGAGGAGCTTAAGCTGATATCATGCCATCTTGGAAATGGTGCAAGCATTTGTGCTGTTAAGTACGGAAAATGTATTGACACAAGCATGGGACTTACACCACTTGACGGCCTTGAAATGGGTACCAGATGTGGTACTATTGACCCTGCGGCTGTAACGATCCTGATGCAAAATGAAAATATGACGGCTTCTGAAATGGATACATACCTCAATAAAAAGTCGGGTTTGTTGGGAGTTTCCGGTGTAAGCAGTGATATGAGAGATACGCGTGTTGCTGCAGAGCAAGGAAATAAGAGGGCAAGGCTTGCTATTGATATATTCTGCTACAGAGTAAAAACTTTTGTCGGTTCATATTTTGCAGCAATGAACGGGGCAGACGCAGTCATATTTACAGGCGGTATAGGTGAAAATGATGCAAAAATCAGAGAAGAGTCGCTTAATGAAATGGACAGTCTTGGTATTATAATAGACCATGAAAAGAACATGTTGAAAGAGAAAGAATTAGATATAACGGCTCCGGGTGCAAAAGTAAAGACGCTGATTATACCTACAAATGAAGAGCTGGCGATTGCAAAAGAAACAATGAAGTTAATTGTCGGTAAATGCTGAACCAGCACATTCGGCCATGGTAAAATAACGAATAGTGATATTCGTAATAATGAACAATAGGGATAAGAATTCATGAATTCAAAGTTTGTTCATGTTTTGTTCATGTTTGTTCATGTTTTTGCAGTTGGCAGTGGAATTTGCCTTGACAATACTGGCATTAGTTAGTATAATATCATTTGTCGCGGATTTAAGGGGTATAGTTTATGAAGGTTGATTTATCAGATATTATAAGGGTTAACGGTGCTTCAAAGGAGCTTGACTTCGTTGAAGAACCATCTGATCGGGAACCTGCAGAGGGTTGCTTGCTGGATGGAAAGTTATCCTTCACCGGTACATTGACCAATACGAACGGTATCCTGCAGCTCAGCGGGCGTCTGAAGGCTGTCTACAGTAGTGAATGCTACCGCTGCCTTGGTGCAGTGAAAAAGGAAATGAATCTGAGGATAAGTGAAAACTTTATCAACAGTGGAGAAGACGAGCAGCCTGACATGTATCCTTTCGAAGGAAAGATGCTTGACATAAGCAAGGCGCTTAACGACAATATTATTTTAAACCTTCCAATGAAACAGTTGTGTTCAGATGATTGCAAGGGCTTATGCGCCAGTTGTGGTACCAACCTCAATGAAATGCAGTGCAATTGCGGCGATAATGATACGGATCCACGCATGGAAGGTCTAGGCAAGTATTTCAAGAAATAGTGATATACGCTTTTAATCAGGGAGGTGTTGAATATGGCAAACCCAAAACGCAAATGGTCCAAAGCCAGGACAGGTAAAAGAAGGTCTCAGTGGAAACTGTCCAAGCCGAATTTAGTCAGCTGTCCACAGTGTCACACATTGAGAATGTCCCACATAGTTTGCAAGGAATGCGGCTTCTATGATGGCAAGGAAGTCGTAAAGGAAGCTGAAAAGTAGTATTATGAAGCTATATGGAATAATTACTATATAGACGTAAGAGGCTGTCTGCAAAGACAGTCTTTTTGTGTGGAGAAAGCATATGAAGAACCGGATTGTCATTCGTACAGTTTTGCCGGACAGCGCTGCGCAGGATGCCGGCATCGAGCCTGGTGATCTGCTTTTGTCCATTAATGGTCAGCAGGTACAGGATATCTTTGATTACCGCTTTTTGACCACTGACAACGATTTGCTGGTGGAAGTGGAGAAAGGCAGCGGGGAAATATGGGAGATCGAAGTTGACAAGGACGAATACGAAGACCTGGGGCTTGAATTTGATGATCCGCTGATATCCGAGGCCAAAAGCTGTACGAACAAATGTGTTTTCTGTTTCATTGACCAGCTCCCGAAAGGAATGCGTGATACAGTCTATTTTAAGGACGACGATTCAAGACTCTCCTTTCTGTCCGGTAATTATATCACACTGACTAATCTTAAAGATGGGGAATTGGAAAGGATCATCCGCTACAGGATGACGCCTGTAAATGTATCCGTTCATACGACGAATCCCAAGCTGAGGTGTTCCATGCTGGGCAACAGGTTTGCCGGGGATATTCTGGACAAGATCAGGATTTTGACGGATGGCGGTATAACTGTGAATGCGCAGATCGTGCTGTGCAAAGGTTTGAACGATGGTGCCGAACTTGACAGGACACTTGGAGATCTGGCATCTCTTTATCCCGGCATAGCCAGTATCTCTGTGGTGCCTGTAGGCTTGACGAAATGGCGCGAAGGCCTTTATCAGTTAGAGCCTTTTGACAAGGTTGCTTCGTTCGCTGTATTGGAGCAGGTTGGGAGATGGCAGCAAAAGCTTTTGGAGCAAACCGGATCACGTCTGGTTTATCTGGCAGATGAGTTCTACATAAAAGCGAGTGCTGAACTGCCCGATTGGGAGGAATATGAGGACTTCCCGCAGATCGAGAATGGTGTGGGGCTAATGTCCATGCTGATGCATGAATTCCATGAATATCTGCGAAGACATGGCAGGAAGCTCGACAAGTATTGTTCAAAGCTGGATGGGACCAGGTTCGTAAGCATCGCAACCGGTGTTTGTGCATATCAGTTCATAAAACAATTGGCGCAGGTACTGGAAAAAAGGTATAATAATCTAAAGATTGAAGTATACCCGATAAAAAACGGTTATTTTGGGGAAAATGTTACGGTGACAGGACTTTTGACAGGCGGGGACCTTCATGCGCAGCTAAAGGATCAGACCCTCGGCAGTGAGCTTCTGATTTCAAGAAGCATGTTGAAATCAGGAGAAGAGTTGTTCCTTGACGATTATACCGTCCAAGAGCTTGAAACCCGGCTTGGATCAAAAATAGTCCGGGGGGACGGTTCTTGTGGCGCAATCCAAATAGATGGGGACGGTTCTTGTGTATTGAGGACAAAGGTCACCATTGTGGAGAATGACGGAGAAGACCTGATAAAAAAGATACTTGGAATGAAATAAGGATAATGCTTTTTGCAAAATAGTAAAACTATCTTGCAGCTGAAATGATGATGAGGTGGAATAATTGGCAAAACCAGTAGTAGCAGTAGTGGGCAGGCCCAATGTGGGCAAGTCCTCCTTTTTCAATTACCTTTGCGGCAGGCGGGTATCCATTGTCGAGGATACTCCGGGAGTGACACGTGACAGGATTTATGCCGAGGTTGAATGGAGAAACAGGAAATTCACTTTGATAGATACCGGGGGGATTGAGCCCTACACGGAGGACAAGATTCTGCTGCAGATGCGAAGGCAGGCAGAAGTGGCAATAGACATGGCTAATGTCATCGTATTCCTTGTTGATGCGAAAGAAGGAATGACGGCATCAGACAAGGAAATTGCAACCATACTGCGCAAATCCAAAAAGCCCGTCGTATTGGTAGCGAACAAGGTGGACCGGATTGGCGAACCACCAGCGGAAATATATGAATTCTACAACCTGGCCATGGGGGACATTCTGACTGTTTCTTCCGTACACGGTCTCGGTATGGGTGATTTACTGGATGAGCTGTTTAAATATTTCCCTGCGGTTGACGAGGAAGATTATGATGATGATATCATAAAGGTGGCGGTCATAGGTAAACCGAATTGTGGGAAATCTTCTCTGATCAACAGAATGGTCGGCGAGGAACGCGTTATAGTCAGCAATATAGCCGGTACTACCAGAGATGCCATAGATACTGTGGTGGAAGATGGCGAAGATAAGTATGTATTCATAGACACCGCAGGAATCCGCAGGCAGAGCAGAGTTACGGAGAACATCGAGAAATACAGTACGCTGCGTGCCTGGACAGCGATTGAAAGAGCAGATGTGTGTGTTGTCATGATAGATGCACAGGATGGTGTTACGGAACAGGATTCCAAGATTGCCGGATATGCGCATGAACAGGGAAAGGCTTCCATTATAGTTGTAAACAAGTGGGATTTGGTGGAGAAGGAGACGGGCACACTGGAGGAATACCGCAAGACAGTACATGAGAAGCTGGGTTTTATGCAGTATGCGCCCGTTTTGTTCGTGTCGGTAAAGACAGGGCAGCGCGTGAACAAGCTGCTCGAACTGGTGAAATTTGTCTATGGCCAGGCGTCGCTGAGAATTTCAACAGGCATGCTCAACGACCTGCTCAACGAAGCGACTGCGATGGTGCAGCCCCCGTCAGACAAGGGAAAGAGCCTCAAGCTTTACTATGCTACTCAGACTGCGGTAAAACCGCCCACATTTGTGATATTTGTAAACAGAATGGACCTGTTTCACTACTCCTATGAGCGATACATCGAAAATCAGCTCCGCAGGGGTTATGGCTTTGAAGGGACACCAATCCGTTTCATTCACAGAGAGCGTGAAAAGGAAGTTTTATAACGCATCAGTTCAAAGAAAATGTTTCGGTTGCAGAAACATTTTAGATAATTTTAAGGTTAACTCTTGGGGGATGAAATTATGCTGATTAGAATAATATTGGCGGCTTTGGCAGGTTATTTACTCGGTAGTCTGAATAGCTCACTTATCGTGGGAAAGTTCTACAGAGTGGATGTAAGGCAGCATGGCAGCGGTAATGCAGGCACGACAAACACCTTGAGGACATTGGGTAAAAAGGCGGCTTTGTTTGTGTTGCTGGGTGATATTGTAAAAGGCGTCCTGGCCTATATAGCAGGTTACTGCATCTATGGCGGCCATTTCGGCGGCATGCTTTGCGGCACGGCTGCAGTGTTGGGTCACGTATGGCCGGTATACTTCGGCTTCAAAGGCGGTAAGGGTGTATTGACTTCACTGGCTGTGCTGATGATGATAGACTGGCCTATTGCATTAAGCCTGCTGGGCGTTTTTATCATAATCCTGCTGATCTCCAGATATGTTTCACTTGGGTCGATCATCGCAGCTTTTTTATTCCCGACAATGGCAATAGCACTTGGCAGAAATACTGAAACGATCATTTTTTCCACGATCATTGCAGTTCTGATCATCTTTAAGCACCATACCAATATCAAACGTCTGTTTGAAGGAACCGAATCCAGATTTTCGTTCAGGAAAAAACAGGCTTGATATTTAAATAAAGAATATTATCGGAGGTTGAATGGGTATGAATGTTTCTGTAATTGGGGCAGGGAGTATGGGCACGGCTGTTTCAATACTGCTTTCGGGCAATGGGCACAACATAAAAATGTGGTCGGTTTTCAAGGAAGAAGTGGAAATGATCAATACGCTAAGGGAGCAGAAGGATAAGCTGCCGGGTGCAATTGTACCGCCAAATGTGGTTTGCACTTCAAACCTGGAAGAGGCGCTTTCATTTTCAGATGTGCTGGTGATGGTAATTCCTTCACAAACGGTAAGGGGCAATATAAAAAACATCTCAACGCTTATAAAAAAACCCAAAACGATCAGCTGCTTCTCCAAAGGTCTTGAGAAGGGCACTGGTTTCCGCATGTCCGAGGTGATTCTGCAGGAAATGCCTGACGCCACGGTCGTTGCAATGTCCGGGCCATGTCATGCAGAGGAGCTTTCAAAGGGTATACCTACTGCATATGTTGCTGCTTCGGAAAACAAGGCGGCTGCCGAGTTGATCCAGGATATATTCATGTCTCCGCGTTTCAGGGTATATACAAATCCTGATACTACGGGAGTAGAGCTTGGCGGTGCGGTAAAGAACGTTATTGCCTTATGTGCAGGCATTTCAGACGGTCTTGGCTATGGTGACAATACGAAGGCGGCATTGATGACGAGGGGCATCGCTGAAATCTCAAGGCTTGGCAGTGCAATGGGTGCTAAAATGCAGACATTTTCCGGGCTTGCAGGAATAGGGGATCTGATTGTCACATGTACCAGCATGCACAGCAGAAACAGGCGGGCGGGCATACTGATCGGGCAGGGCAGGACAGTGGATCAGGCACTCGAAGAAGTGAAAATGGTGGTAGAAGGTTATTTTACCACAGAGCCTGTATACAGGCTTTCAAAGGAATTAGGTGTCAATATGCCAATCACAAATGAAGCGTATGAGATCCTGTTCAATGGAAAGGACCCCGCTAGTGCCGTATTTGACCTCATGGGCAGGAACAAGACCCACGAACTGGAGAAGGAAGACCTCGAGGATATCTGGTGATTCAGGATCCATATTTCAATAAAACAACAGAGCAGCAAAGCAACAAAACAGCTATTGGCCGATGGTGTCATGGAATAGCTGTTTTATTTTTTTAACGAGGCGAAAGAGGTCCCCACCCTGGATGCATAGGCGAGCAGCATGCTTTGCTTGAGACCAGCCCCGTTGAAACGCAGCCAGGTGCAAAATTTCCTGATGAAATTTTGTACTCTGGTAATAAATTTTTCTACAATTGATAAATTTTATTTTGAACCGATGCGTTATAACAAATTACATGCATTTTACATAACATGGTATATGCTCAATTATATTGGAGGAATTGCCATGTTTAGAGACTATTATTATTCACGGGATACGGTATCACCGCAGGTAAGCCCCACACCGGCACCTTATGCTCAGCAAGCTTCACAGATGCCTTATGTGGCAAGTTTTAATACAGCCTATGCCATGATCGTCGCTGGGCCGGATTATCCGTCAATATCGGGACTGGTGACCTTTGTGGATGTTCCCGGGGGAGTTAGAGTCTGTGCCAATATAACCGGACTCCCGGCTTACAAACCGGCAACAGCTGATAAACAGCCTGTCGGCCCGTTTGGATTCCATATCCATGAAAAAGGCAACTGCGATGTAGGAAATCCGGCAAAACCATTTGAAACAAGCGGGGGCCATTGGAATCCGACAAACCAGCCGCATGGCAATCACGCTGGAGATTTTCCGGTACTTGTTGCCAGCAATGGACAGGCGATCCTATGCTTCATCACGGATAGATTCAGAGTTTCAGATGTAATTGGCAGATCCATCATGATCCATGAAAACCCTGATGATTACCGTACCCAGCCTGCAGGCAACTCAGGCAAGCGCATCGCATGCGGTGTGATACAACCATGGAATCAGTATCAGCCATATATGCAGTAAGCTTATTCAGTCATAAATAGTGCCCTGAATAATTTTAGGTTGTTGTGTTATGCCATTTTATGTTGTAAATGGAGAAAATGGCTGATATAATATTTATGGACAATTTTCAAAATATCTACATCATGCGAGGTATAAATTGAAAAAGAGACTGATTTCTGTTTTATTAGTGATGGTACTATTGACGGGTCTGCTTCCGATTTACACAACTGCGTCTGTATCCAGCGATTTTCTTGTGGACAATGGTGTGCTAATCAAGTATTCGGGTACCTCAGCCAATATCGTCATACCAAAAGGAGTTACGACGATCGGCGAGTATGCTTTTTTAACGACGAAAAAGGACAAGGTCACTGGCATCACAATGCCGGACAGTGTGACAACAATTGAATCAGGTGCGTTTGTACGTTTTAAGTCCCTGACAAAACTTACTCTATCCAAAAACCTTAAAAGCATTGGAGAGGCGGCATTTTTCGGCTGCGCAAAAATAAAGGCCATTCAACTGCCATATGGATTGGAGCGAATTGAATATGCTGCTTTTCAAAATTGTACATTACTTGCAAGTATGCCAATACCAGCCACAGTCAAGTACATTGGCCACGATTCGGTGTATAGCTGGTCGAAAAAACAGGACTTTATCATACTGGGAGATGGAATTCTTTATAAATATAATGGTAAGGGCGGAAACGTAGTTGTTCCGAACAATGTAAAAATAATAGGCGAGCGTGCATTTTCCGAAGGTCTCAATGATAGTAGCATTAACAGCGTTACATTGCCGGGAAGTGTCAGACAGATATGGGATAATGCTTTCTATACCTGCAGCAATTTAAACAGTGTCAAGCTTAACGAAGGAATAAAGAGCATCGCCCCATCTGCGTTTAAGGGATGCGCCAAACTGACAAAAATAAATATACCTAAAAGCCTGGAGGATTCCAGCCTTGTTTCTTATAGAAGCAAAGTTCAGCTTGATAAGAAATATGATAAATTTGATGTCCGAGGGAATGGCGTTCTGTTCAAATATAATGGTACAGATGCCGATGTTGTTATTCCAAATGGGGTAAAAAGCATTGGTGTGAATGTATTCTACGAAAATAGAACGCTGAAATCGGTCGTGATACCGGATAGTGTGGTAAGTATTGGCGCTGCAGCCTTTAGCGAATGTAGCCAGCTTGAAAAGATTGTTATGCCGGATAGTGTGAAGAATATCGGTGAATCTGCCTTCGAAGGTTGTAATGCTCTTCAAAAAATCCAGCTTCCCAGAGCGCTGACTCGTATTGAAGAACATACTTTTTCCTCCTGTATCTCCCTGGAACAGGTCGGGATTCCAGAAACAGTCACCAGCATTGGGAAAGATGCTTTTTCATTCTGCTATGTATTAAGTGAAATTTTGTTTCCTAAAAGTTTGACAAGTATTGGGAAATATGCATTTCTCGGTTGTTATAAGCTGGATGGATTAATTCTTCCGCCAAGCGTCACCTATGTTGCAAACCAGGCTTTTGGTTCCGGCACCATAACCAATATCACAATTCAGAATGGCAATGCCCGTATAGATGAAAATGCTTTCTTTAATTTTGATTCCCAAGGGGTATATAAGGTGACGGTCACAGCTCCGGCTGGAGGCGCTGTACAGCGCATGGCGGTGCGTAACAAGATATCGTTCAAAGCTCACTGATTGGACGGATGCAGGTATTGCTTATTACTTTTGTCTGTTGCCTTTAATTCCCCTCAAGAGAGAATGCCCCCCCATAAATATCACCGAATGAAGTGTTTATTAAACAAATGCCAGTGGTATATACCTTATATAAATATAATAAGGGGTTTATGCGGTGGCTGGATTTCCTGATGAATGATATGAAGCGAGGATAATTATGAAAAGAAAGACTAATATAAATGAGCTGTGCATCGACACAATAAGGATATTGTCTGCAGAAGCAGTTCAAAAGGCGAATTCAGGACATCCCGGGCTGCCGATGGGAGCGGCGCCGATGGCATATACACTATGGTCAAGGCATATGAAGCATAACCCCAAAAATCCCAAATGGATGGACCGCGACCGGTTTGTACTGTCTGCAGGGCATGGCTCGATGCTGCTGTATTCACTATTGCATTTATTTGGCTATGGATTAAGTATTGATGATATAAAAAACTTCAGGCAGATGGGAAGTAAAACACCAGGCCACCCTGAATATGGGCATACAGCAGGAGTGGAAGTAACCACAGGTCCGCTTGGACAGGGATTTGCCAATGCAGTAGGGATGGCAATGGCTGAAAGGCATCTTGCTGCCAGGTTTAATCGTACAGGATTTGATATTGTGGACCACTACACCTACGTTATTTCAGGAGACGGCGACATGATGGAGGGAATCTCATCAGAGGCTGCGTCACTTGCAGGAACACTGGGTCTGGGAAAACTCATTGTACTTTATGACTCAAACAGAATAACAATAGAGGGTAGTACGGATATAGCATTTAGGGAAGATGTTGCAAAAAGGTTTGAAGCATATCAATGGCATGTACAGAAAATAGATGACGGAACAGATATAGAAGCAATAAACGATGCAATAGATACTGCTAAAAGTGAATTGGCTAAACCGTCTCTTATTTTGATCAAAACAAATATAGGTCACGGCTGTCCAGCAAAACAGGGTATGGCTTCCAGCCATGGAGAGCCCTTGGGAGAAGACAATATCAAAGCCACAAAGGAAAATCTGGACTGGGGATATGAAGAACCTTTCCACGTACCTGAAGAAGTAAGAAAACACTTGGAAAGAATCATACTCGAATGCGAAGATAATGAAAAGGAATGGATCAAGATATTTGAAGGCTATAGGAAGGCATATCCTGAACTGGCAGCGGAATGGCACAAATGGCACAATTCGGACCTCCGGGAGATTCTGTCGGACAATGAAAAGCTTTGGAACATTGACACAAAACCCATGGCGACCAGGATCTCCTCGGCGGATGCATTAAACCGCATAGTAGAAATAGTGCCAAATCTGATAGGTGGATCAGCTGACCTTACACCCTCTACAAAAACTCAAATGAAGGGAAGGGGAGACTTCTCAAAGGAAGACTACAGCGGATCCAACCTCCATTTTGGAGTAAGGGAACATGCAATGGCTGCAATAGCAAACGGGATAGCAGTACATGGGGGACTGGTACCATATGTATCAACCTTCTTCGTGTTTAGTGACTATATGAAGCCATCCATGAGACTGGCTGCTCTTATGAAGCTTCCTGTAATATATATTCTTACCCATGATAGTATAGGAGTAGGGGAAGACGGGCCAACACACCAACCTGTCGAACAGCTTGCAGCATTAAGGAGTATACCCAACTTTACAGTAATAAGACCTGCTGACAGCAAAGAAACAGCAGCAGCTTGGTATTCGGCACTAACCAGGACGAAATCACCAACTGCTTTGATCCTTACAAGACAAAATCTTCCCCAACTGAGCGAGACAGGAAAAGATGCTTTAAAAGGAGGCTATGTACTCCTTGATACGGGCAAAAAAACTGATATCATCCTCATGGCATCAGGCTCGGAAGTACAGCTTATATATGGAGCAGGAAAAAAACTAATAGAAAGTGGAATATCAGCAAGGGTGGTAAGCCTTCCATCCTGGGAAATATTTGAGGAGCAGGACGAGGAATACAAGTTATCCATACTTCCAAAGGAAGTCAGGGCACGTATAGCCGTTGAAGCAGCTTCATCATACGGCTGGTACAAATATATCGGAATAGACGGAGAGGTTATTTCAATAGATACCTTTGGGTCATCTGCTCCTGTGGATGAGCTATTCAAAAAGTATGGCTTCACTGTAGAGAATGTTGTCAGCAGGTCACTGAAAATGCTTAAAAGGATATAATTTAAACTATTGGGGGCTGCAGCTGGATGAAAATC
The DNA here is from genome assembly GCA_002307275.1 of Hungateiclostridiaceae bacterium UBA1305. Taxonomy (GTDB): domain Bacteria; phylum Bacillota; class Clostridia; order Acetivibrionales; family DTU013; genus UBA1305. The sequence goes on along the minus strand of DBTX01000004.1, from coordinate 9,747 downwards.
CGCCTGCAGCCCCCAATAGTCAATTATTACAGATGCTGTTGCTTTGGCTTAACCAAGCCTCCATTAGTTTTTCAAATTCTCCGTTTAGCTCTTCCTTTTTGCAGTAAAGCTTATTTAGTTCATCATAATTCACTTCCGGCATAGACATACTTTTGTCGATTTTTTTCATTTCCTCTTCCATAGCTTTCATTTTATCTTCAAGCATGATTAACGCCAACTTGCCGGTTTTATTTTTTCCTGCCTCGGACAAACCTTTCACAGGTTTATTCTTCCGGATGACTTGTGGTTGTTCCAGTGCCGGCTGCGATTCATTTTTCTTTTCCCTGTAAGCATCATAGCTGCCAGGATAGCTTGCAAGTCTGTTTTCTTCGACAGCGACAATGCGGCTGCATACTTTATTAATAAAGTATCTGTCATGGGAGATGAATAACAATGTGCCTTTAAAATCTTCCAATGCCTCCTCCAACGTTTCGATTGATTCGATGTCCAGATGATTCGTAGGTTCATCCAGGATCAGAATGTTCGTTTCATCGTACAGGAGCATGCCAAGCTTAAGCCTGACCCTTTCGCCGCCGGATAATTGGTTCACCTTCCTGAACGGAGCTTTGCCGAAGAACATGAACCGGGACAGATACTCGCGAGCCTTTCCCTCCAGTATGATTCTGTCTTCTCTGAAACAGTCGATGACCGTCGCTTCCTCATTGTTGAAAGTTAGAACCTGCGGCAGATATGCAATTTTCAAATTTGCCCCTAGTGTTATAATGCCGCCGTCTGCATTCATTTCTCCGAGCAGCATCTTCAAAAAGGTGGTTTTCCCGCTGCCGTTCGGCCCGATCAAAGCTATCCTTTCACCCAAAGAGACAAACAGATCAAGGTTCTTAAACAGGATCCTGTTACCAAAGCTTTTCGATAATCCGCTGACCATTAAGATGTCATTTCCGGAACGGCGGGTATCTCTAAAGTTAACCTTGATATTCTGCTTGTCAAAGAGCGGTTTATCTATCCTCTGCATTTTATCAAGCTTCCGCTGCAAACTGGCAGCCCTCCTGAAGAACTTATTATTGTCGGCCCTTTGAGCCCAGTCTCTCAAATCTTTAATGGATTTTTCCATCGCATTTATCTTCTTGTTTTGCTCCTTATAATTTTCATACTGGAGCAGCATATTTTCTTCCTTTTGCTTTACATAAGCGGAGTAATTCCCCAAATAGGCTTCACACGCTTTATCTTCCAACTCGATGATTTTCGTTACAACATGGTCCAGAAAGTATCTGTCATGGGACACAATAAGGACGATGCCCTTGTAATTCCTGAGTTGGCTTTCAAGCCATTCTGAGGATTCCATATCCAGATGGTTCGTCGGCTCATCAAGCAGCAGGATATCAGGATTCTCGAGAAGAATCTTACCCAGCATGACTGAAGTTTTTTCTCCTCCGCTCAGAATATTGAAGTCCTTCTGTAAAAAAACGTCATCAAACTTCAGGCCGGAGCAGATCCTTTTCAGCTTTTCCTCCTTATCATAGCCTCCTTTTGCGTCATAGTTGTGCTGAAGTCTGCCGTATTGTTTTAAAGCCGTTGCTAATGCCTCTCCCTGCAAAAGCCCCATTGTGCTTTCAAGGGTGCAAAGCTGTTCTTCCAAAAGGTAAAGCTCCCGGAATGCCAATTTCAGTATATCGATTACTTTCAATCCGTCAGGATAGCGCGGCAATTGATCAAGATAGGCGATAGACGTACCGGTGGGGTAGGAGATACAGCTTTTGCCTTCGCATATTTTTCTGTAATCCAGATCCATTGGCTCAATGCCTGCCAACAGCTTCAGGATGGTACTCTTTCCACTTCCGTTTGCGCCTACCATGCCGACTTTATCATTTTCAAAAATCTTAAACCCGGCATCATATAGAACCAGAGTATCACCAAAGTATTTCCTTATATTGTACATCTCCAATTCAAGCATAATATCCCTCATTTAGTAAATATTACATAATGCCCAATAGACTGCTGCAACCGACTCAAAACAAAAAGACTGTAAGAAGATAAATTCTTCCTGCAGTCTAAACCTTTTCTGCTTCAAAACTAACTCTATTTTATACCTGGATGCATTAGTCATGTATATAATTTTTTATTATAATTAAAATTTATCTGTATAAGCAGGGATGTAAATTTCATTTATTGCAAACTTTTACTTCTTGCCTCTATTGTTGTATAATTAAGACGCTATAATAAAATCTTTATAATGAAGTTAACATTTAGTAAATACTAATAGGCAATAAGAACATGTTATTTGGATAAAATATAGACAAACTTACAAGGAAGTGAACTTATGAGAGCCTCACGAATTGGAAATATGAATGACCAAAGTAATTTTAAAGGCAATGGACAATTTGAACAGCATCAGAGATGTGATTTATGCAATGTTCCCATATTCAGAAACCCATGCTCGGATGTAAGGAGCAGCGGAGTTTTAAAAGGCAGGGGAAAGGTTCTTTGCAATAAATGTGCAATTACATTGGCAAAGATACCTGCAGAGCAAGCAATTCAGGCACTTGATAATGCAATTGACACGTATCAAAAAAGATGATTTGCAAAGTGGTACTGGTAAATTCATCAGTACCACTCTTTCTATTCCCATTCTTTTCTCACACCACGGCTAAATAACCGAAGAAGTTATTCATTAATATTATTATTGAAATATAGTAAAAATTAGCATATTATTTCAATGAAAGCATGTTTAATGCAGAATCGTTGTTTCCTTTTTCAGCAGGGAGGGGTTTGGTGTATAAACTGATATTAGTTGATGATGAAAACGATGTCAGAGAAGGTATACTTCAGGAAATTGATTGGGGATTGCATGGCTTCGAAGTTACAGGAATCGCGGAAAATGGCAGAGAGGCTTATGATATGGTGGATAAGCTTGTGCCGGATATTGTCATCACAGATATAAAAATGCCTTTCCTGGATGGGCTGACTTTGTCGGAAATGATAAAGCAAAAGTATCCTGCCACCAGGATTATCATACTAACTGGTTTTGATGAATTCGAATTTGCACATAAGGCAGTAAAACTTCATATTGATGAGTATGTTCTTAAGCCGTTTTCTTCCCAGGAACTGATAAATGCCTTACTCAGGATAAAATTACAGATGGATGAGGAAATGGCGCTAAAGAAAAACATTCTGCGATTAAGAGAGCATTATATCAATAGTCTGCCGATTCTAAAGGCAAATTTTCTTACCTTGTTGGTTACAAGCAAATTGAGTGACAATGAAATTTTGGGCAAGTCTAATAATTTAAATATTAATCTGAATGCAAAAGGTTTCATCGCATCGGTAATCAGTATCGACAAACCGGTTTATGGTAATTCCGCCGAACCATTGAACAGTTCGGCGGATCAGAATCCTGATGTTTTAAATTTGCTGGAAGATAGGGATTTAACACTTTTTGCCGTCCTGAACATCGTAGAAGAACTTGCCGAAAAAAGTAATATAGGCATTGTTTTTATTCATAATGGAAACATTGTCCTATTAAGCATAAGCGATGAGAAGGAAAGTGAAGCAGCAGTCATCAATATATTGACGATACTTGAAGAAATCCGTTATAGTATCGAAAGGTATCTGATGTTGACAGTTACCATAGGTGTCGGTAATTTTTGCAGCACGGTATCCGGTATCAGTTATTCATACAAGGATGCTGAATTGGCACTTGATTACAAGGTTATTCTGGGGAATAACAGGATTATATTTATTAATGATCTTGAGTCCAGAAGTGCAAAAAAAGCGGTGTTTGATGAACTGAAGGAAGAGGCTCTCACGTGCTGTATCAAGGTTGGAACTGTAGCAAAGGCGAAAGAAATTATCGATGCTTTTTTTAATGAACTAATAGAGTCTAATGCATCTTATAAAGAATATCAGATCTATTTGATGGAAATTTTGATATCAGTACATAAAATAGCAAAAGATTCGGATATTGATTTAAATTGTATTATGGATACCAATTCCAATCTATTCTCGGATATCTACCGGTTCGATAACCTTCAGGATGCGAGAAACTGGACTCTCGGCATTTGCACCAGACTCATGAATATCATTGCGGGTAACAGGCAGGATAACTGCAGACAGCTGGTCAGGAGCGCCAAGGACTTTACCAGGGAGCACTTTCATGAGAGCGACATAACGATCAATAAATTATGCAGGTATTTACATATCAGTCCCGGATACTTCAGTACCATATTTAAAAAAGAAACAAAAATGACGTATCTGGCTTATCTCGTACAACTTCGAATGGAGACCGCCAGGGAACTGTTGAAGATGACGGATCTCAAATCCTTTGAAATAGCTGAAAGGGTGGGATTTTCAGATGCCAACTATTTCAGCAACAGCTTTAAGAAGTACATCGGTATTTCACCCTCGGAATTCAGAAATAGAAAATAGTTGTCAGAAATAGAAAGTAGTCGGGAAAACAGGAGATTAGGTGTTGGGAAGAAGAGATTATGTAAAATGCCTGACAAAACCTTTTAAATTACTGGTGAATTCGTTAAGAGTGAGAAGCATACAGTTTTTTATCTCATCTTCAATTATGCTTATTACGATAACGGCTATGCTTTTTGTGGGGCTTATGCTTTACAGCCGGTTCAACAAGTCTGCTGAGCAGAATGCAATTATCAGCACCAGACAGGTAATTGACCAGGTTAATCTGAACCTTGATTATTATCTCCGGAGTATGATGGAGATATCGGATTCGCTCAATAATCTCATTTACTATAAAAAAGATATTGATGAAAAGAAACTCATTGAACAGATGGACGTTATATTGGATACTAGAAAGGATATCGTTTCCTTAAACATATTTACGAAAGATGGCAGGATTGTAGTTGGTTCACCTTCTTACAAAATGAAGAAGGATGCAGACCTCATCCGGCAGGATTGGTTCAGTGTGCCGGTAAATGAACCGGCAAATCTGTATTTTTCCTCTCCTCATGTACAGAATATCTTTGAAAGCCAGCATAGCTGGGTGGTTTCCTTGAGCAGAGAGATCACTTTTTACAAGGATAATGTAAAAGAGCAGGGAGTCCTGCTGGTAGATATGAATTTTAGCGCACTGGACCAGCTTTGCCAAAAAGCGAGGCTCGGTAAGAAAGGGTACATATATCTTGTGGATTCAAGCAGCAATATTGTTTATCACCCACAGCAGCAATTAATCAATGCCGGATTAAAAACGGAGAATGTTGATGAAGTCATGAAGCATATTTCCGGTATTTATTTTGATAAATTCAATGGGCAAAACCGTTTGATCACAATACAATCCGTTAATTTCAGCCGGTGGAGGATTGTCGGAATAGCCTATATTGACGAGATCGTGACAACGAAGAAGGAAATGGGTGTTTTTATCGGGTGGACCTTTCTTTTTGGAACACTTTTTGTCATATTTATTTCCGCCTTTATCTCCGCCAAGATATCCAAGCCCATAAAGGAACTGGAAAAATCCATGAAAATGGTTGAGGAAGGTATGCTGGATATAAGTATCAGTGTAAAAGGGGAAGCAGAGGTAGCCAAGCTTGCAGGCACATTTAAAATGATGCTGACCAGAATCAGATACTTGATGGACCAGATCGTTTTGGAACAGGAATCCAAACGGAAGGCTGAGTTCGAAGTGCTGCAGGCCCAAATCAACCCACATTTCCTGTATAATACCCTGAATTCCGTAATCAGGATGGTGGAAAGCGGAAAGAAGGAAGATGCCATAATAATGATCACATCACTTTCAAAATTATTCAGGATAAGCATCAGCAGGGGTAAAAACATTATCACAATTCAGGAGGAACTGGAACATGCCGGTCATTATCTGACCATTCAGAGTATCAGATATAAAAATAAGTTCAGATTCGAGATTGAGGCACAAAAAGAAACCTTGCAATGCAAAACGGTTAAGTTGATTTTGCAGCCCCTCATAGAAAATGCGATCTACCATGGAATAGAATATATGGTTGATGAGGGGTTTATCAAGGTTTCTTCAGAGGTTTCAAACGGGAAGCTTTTACTTCAGGTATCCGATAATGGAATGGGAATGCGACAGGAAATATTGGAGAATATTCTGTCTATCAGACCTGAAGGGAGAGAGGGGAAAGGTGTTGGTGTAAAAAACGTACATGAAAGAATTCAGCTTTGTTATGGGAAGGATTACGGACTTGAATTCTTAAGCGAGGTTGATGTGGGGACAACCGTAAAAATATGGCTTCCATATGAGGGCGAAGATATTGCCGGGGAGGTTTGCAATGCAGAAGACCTTAAGATTTCTTAGTTCGGCTTTTATACTGCTGTATATTTTCTCCCTGTGTGCTTGTACGAGGGATATTAGTATGAACAGCACCACAAAAAATATCGCACTGATTGTAAGGATGAATAACGGCTATTATTGGGGCTCTGTCAAGTTGGGAGCCGATGCTGCCGCAAGCGAATTTAATGTAAATGTGAGGTATACGGCGCCTGAAGACGAGGAGGATGTAGAAGGACAAATCAGACTTGTCAATTCCGAACTGGATCAGAAGGTAGATGCATTAATTCTGGCGGCAAGTGATTATAATGCACTTGTCGGGGTCACGGAAAGAGCTTATGGAATGCATGTACCTGTCATTATCATTGATTCAGAGGTGAATACGAAAAAAATCAACAGTTATATAGCAACCGATAATTATAATGCCGGTATTATGGCAGGCAATCAACTCGTTAAGATATTGGAAGAAAATAATGGAGAAAAACATCAGATCGGTATCATGAATTTTGTAAAGGGCACGAGGAATGCCGAGCAACGGGAGGAAGGCCTGCTAAAAGCCATTTCCCAATATGAGGATATTAAGATTGTGGCAAAAGAATATTGCTCTTCCGATAAGAAACTTGCATTTGATCTGACCCATAAAATAATTTCGGAAAACAGTGATATTTGTGCGATTGTTGCGTTGAATGCGATTTCTTCCGAAGGCGTTGCAGAGGCTATTGGAGAGATGAATCTTGCAGGTAGTGTGAAAATCATTGCTTTCGATAGTACTCCCAATGAAATTGATTACCTGGAAAAGGGCGTGATCCAGGCTTTAATAACACAGAATCCTTTCAGTATGGGGTATTTGAGCGTTAAATATGCAGTCGATGCCATTAATGGAGTCAGTGTCAGGGATTACTACGATACAGGCTCTGAAATCATTACGAAGGAAAATATGTATCTGCCTCAGAACCAAAGATTATTGTTTCCATTTATAAAATAGTACCTTTTATTTGGATGATCGTGTTAACTAAAGTATGAAAGACTCAAGGTCAGGGGGTTCTTTCCATGAAAAGAGATATTCGATTTCTGCTTCTGATATGTATTCAGGTATTTATGCTTGCAGGCTGCGGAGGTGGTGCTGCAGCAGCAGGCAATATACACATAGGCTGCGTGATATACAAATTCGACGATACCTTTATGACAAGTGTCAGAAATAACATTTCAGATGCCGCTGTCGGAAAGGCCGCGGTTGAAATAGTAGACAGCCAGAATTCACAACAGATACAGAACGACAAGGTAGACCTGTTAATTGCGCAGAAGGTCAAAGCACTTGCGATTAACCCGGTCGACAGGACTGCCGCAGGTATGATGCTTGAAAAAGCAAGGAAAGCCGATATACCGGTCGTATTCTTTAATAAAGAGCCACTCGCAGATGACATGCAAAAATGGAATAAGGTTTATTATGTGGGAGCAAAGGCGGAACAATCAGGAAAGATGGAGGGGGAATTGATTGTTAATTACTGGAAAATTCATCCTGAAGCAGATAAAAACAAGGATGGGGTGATGCAGTATGTCATGCTCAAGGGTGAACCCGCGCATCAGGATGCAGAGCTTCGAACAAAATATTCTGTGCAAACGGTACAGGATGCAGGAATAGAAGTCGAAAAGCTGGCGGAAGACAATGCGGATTGGGACAGGGTAAAGGGACAGGAAAAAATGGCGGCCTTTCTGGCTACAAACGGAGACAGCATAGAAGTGGTGCTTTCCAATAATGATGATATGGCACTTGGCGCAATTGAGGCGCTGAAGGCAGCAGGATATTTCAGGGACGGCAAATATATGCCTGTCGTTGGAATCGATGCGATAGCGCCCGCACTTGCGGCTCTGGAGGATGGCACGTTGCTGGGTACCGTGTTCAATGATGGTAAAAACCAGGGCCAGGCGACTTTTAACCTTGCATATGCACTGGCGCAAGGCAAGACGATTAATAAGGATAACATCGGTTATGAAATAACAGACGGGAAATACATCTGGGTTCCATATAAAAAAATAACGAAGGACGATATAAGCGACAAAAACTAAAAAGCCATAATCCAAGTTATTCCTAGTACACTGTAAACTCTAAAACTTTTATACAATAGCTTACAAATGTCATCCTGAGCATTAGCGAAAGATCTTAGCCGGCCAGGATTCTTCGCTGCACTCAGAATCACAAACATTTAGTTGTTACAATACACTAGTTTAATAATTTTTTTAACATTTATAGTAGAATTTTTTATATAGGTACATCGGATTTTATATTCTGTATCCTCCAATACTGAAGTAATATGGAAGCGTTATAACCCATAATATTAATTGGAGGTGCTCTTATGAAAAAGCTTATCTCAATTCTTCTGGTACTTGTAATGCTGGTTTGCATATGCGCAGCATGCAGTACTGCAGCAAATGGAAAACCGTCCATCGGCTGCACGATCTATAAGTTTGATGACACATTCATGACTTCCGTTCGTAATACCATAGCAGCAGAGGCAAAAGATGCGTCTGGAAATGAAATAGCGACTGTTGATATCGTTGACTGTCAGAATTCACAACCGACTTGTAATGACAAGATTGACATGTTCATTACCAAAAAGGTGAGTGCTCTTGCAATCAACATGGTCGACCGTACAGCTTCCGGTGTCATCATAGACAAAGCAAAGGCGGCAAAAACACCAATCGTATTCTTCAACCGTGAGCCTTTGGCAGAAGATATGGCAAAATGGGATAAGGTTTATTATGTAGGCGCACATGCTGAAGAGTCAGGCGTTATGGAAGGCCAGATGCTGATAGACTACTGGAAAGCAAATCCCACAATGGACACGAATAAGGACGGAGTCATGCAGTACGTTCTGATCAAGGGCGAACCGGGACATCAGGATTCGGAAGCACGTGCAAAATATTCTGTTGAAACAATTGAAAAGGCTGGAATTAAAACTGAGCAGCTGGCTGTTGACTTTGCGAACTGGGATCGTGTCAAAGGCCAGGAAAAGATGGCTGCCTTCCTGACATCTAATAGCGGCAAAATTGAAGCAGTTATTGCCTGCAATGATGATATGGCTCTCGGCGCGATCGAAGCATTAAAGGCTGCCGGATACTTCACGGCTGATAAATTCATGCCGGTCGTAGGCGTTGACGCTACGGCTCCGGGACTTGCAGCAATTAAAGAAGGCACGCTGCTGGGAACAGCATATAATGATGGTATAAATCAAGGCAAAGCTACATTCAAGCTTGCATATCTGCTTGCAAAGGGCGAAAAGCCAACCAAGGAAAATGTCGGTTATGATATCGTTGACGGCAAGTATGTCTGGGTACCTTACAAGGGTATCACAAAGGCAAATATGTCTGAAGTTCCACAATAATAAAAGAAAATCAAGTCCTCGTAACGGATTTGTGACTTGAGCAAGGGAAGCAATACATCATGTATTGCTTCCCCTTGATGAGATGAAATCCACCGGCTAAGC
>DBTX01000028.1:11451-16102 GCA_002307275.1 Hungateiclostridiaceae bacterium UBA1305 | reverse complement strand
TCGGGTACCCTGTGGTTTTGAAGCCGTTTGATGCAAACCAGGGAAAGGGTGTTTTCACAAATATCAACGGCATTGAAGAACTTGAGACGGCATATGCAACTGCAACCAGATTCAGCAGGGCTGTAATTGTGGAAAAGCATATCACCGGGAGAGATTACAGGCTGCTGGCTGTGGGCGGCAGGGTCGTCGCAGCTGCAGAAAGAGTCCCCCCGAATGTAACAGGAGATGGAAGGCATACGATCAGGGAACTGGTTGACATGGAGAACACAAATCCCCTTCGTGGGTTCGATCATGAAAAACCATTAACCAAAATCAAGCTTGATGATATGTCAAAACAAGTATTAGTGAAAGCAGGGTATCATGAAAACAGCGTTCCGGATGCCGGATGCAGGGTGATGCTCCGCTTCAACGGGAATATAAGTACCGGCGGGACGGCTATTGACTGTACGGAGGAGGTACATCCCCATAATGCATGGCTGGCGGTAAGAGCAGCTGAACTGCTTCAGCTTGACATTGCAGGGATCGACATTACCTGCGAGGACATATCCAGGCCGGTGACAGCTGATAATGGTGCAGTCATAGAGGTGAATGCCGCTCCGGGCCTGCGCATGCACCTTTATCCTTCTGTCGGAAAGCCCCGGAATGTTGCAGGAGATATCCTTGAACATTTATTCCCAAAGAATACTGCCTTCAGCATACCCATCACAGCTGTTACAGGAACAAACGGCAAAACGACTGTGACCAGAATGATCGAGCATACGTTATCTATGAGCGGCAAGGCAGTGGGCTCCACGAATACCAGCGGCATTTATATTAACGGAGAATGTATCCTGAAGGGTGACAATACAGGAGCAGCAAGTGCTGCCATGGTCCTGCGGGACAGACGTATTGATACCGCTGTGCTGGAGACGGCCAGGGGAGGTATTCTCAAAAAGGGGCTGGGATATGATCTTGCAGATGTAGGAGTGGTGGTGAATATCAGTGATGATCATATCGGCATTGATGGTATAAATTCACTTGAGGAACTGGCAATGGTGAAATCTCTCGTCGTGGAAGCAGTTAAACCGGAAGGCTATGCTGTTTTGAATGCGGACGATGCGATGACGCCGTTGCTTATGGGCAGAATAACATGCAGGTCGATGCTTTTTTCAAAAGATCATACAAACCAATTGATTTTGAAACATCTTGATGCAGGGAAGCCTGTAGTTTATGTCAAAGATGGCTCAATCTATTTTGCAGGAACGGCAGGGGAAAAATTAGTTGCGGGTATTAATGACATCCCTGTAACTTTCGGAGGAACAGCTGAATGTAATATTGAAAATTCACTTGCAGCTGCCTCGGCACTTTTAGCTTCAGGAATTCCAATGAAAACCATCCAGTTGGGGATGACAAGTTTCAAACCTGATATACGCATAAATCCCGGAAGATTCAATATCTTCGATATGGGCAATATCTCAGTAATGGTGGACTATGGTCACAATCCCGCAGGTTATCGGGCAGTTGTTCAGATGATGAAGGGGATGGCGGCAAGTTCCTATATTGGTGTGATTGGTATGCCAGGTGACAGAAGGAATGAAAATATCATCGAGGTCGGCCAATTTTGCGGGCGCTCGTTTTCCAGACTCTATATAAAGGAGGATAATGACCTCCGCGGCCGCGATGCCGGCGAAGTGGCGGATCTGCTGTATAATGCGGCAGTTACGGAGGGCATGGAACCCAAGGACATTTCCATTGTGTATTCTGAGAGGATTGCGTTGGAAACAGCAATCATGGAAGCGAAGCCCGGTGATATGGTCGTTCTGTTCTACGAAGATCTCGATCCGGCTCTCGAGGTAATCGAAAAATGCCGGACGATCATTCATATCCGGGATGCGCAAGCCAATGTGCAGGATGTAGATTCTGAAGCAGGGTAAGAGATAAGAAAGGGGGATGTCTGATTTATTCATACCAGGCATCCCCTTATTTTATTATGTAATCAATATCAGCCTATTTTTGCTCCACAACTTGTGCAGAAGGCAGAACCTGCAGGTAATGCAGCTCCGCATGCCGGACAGATCACTGCAGCAGTCTGCTGTGCAGGAGCCGCTGATGCAGTTGGAGCTACATCGTTCCTGGCACCGCATTTGGAACAGAAAATTTGAGTCTTTTCCATTTCAGTTCCGCATCCTATGCACTGTTTTGTTCCCTTGACTTCAGCAATCTTATCCCTTAAGCCCTTGATGCCCTGCTCGTGTACCGTGATAGCTTCGCAGGCTTCCTTTATTTCATCAGAAGCTTCACCTGTTGCAGAATATCTTTCGTAGACAGATTTCCCGATCTGGGTATAAAGCTTTTGTATTTTATCTTCTTCTGAGTTGATATTGACATTGAGCTTTGTTACCTCGACAAGCTCTCCCGATTTTTTAGCTGCCGCTTGAGCAGCTTTTCCCAGGTTTTCTAAAAATGCCATTAATACAACCTCCATTCTCTTTTTGACCCATATTGGTATAAATGGGACTTGGAACGACCATATAAACATTATATGTAATATATCAAATATATTCAATACAAGATTTGAAGGATGTGGTATGAGGCTTTAACTTTTGATATAATAAAATGGGACAAAAACTAAGGAGTGAATACACAATGCAATTTAAATTTCATATGCCAACAAAGGCATATTTCGGGACAGGCTGTATATCTCAAAACAGCAGTGAGCTGGCTTTATTGGGTAAGCAGGCGCTCATTGTCACGGGCGGTCATTCAGCCCGTGAAAGCGGAGCCCTGACGGATATTTGCAATGAATTGACAGCTTTGAATATAGGGTATGCTGTTTTTGACAAGGTGGAAAACAATCCATCTACGGATACGGTAAAGGCAGGCGGCGCTGAAGCGAAAAGGATCGGTGCCGACTTTATCGTTGGAATAGGCGGAGGATCCCCGCTTGATGCCTCAAAGGCTGTTGCAGTACTGGCTGTGAATGAAATCGAACCGGTAGAATTATTCACCAATAAATTTACCACCAAGCCTTTGCCGATCGTCGCAATACCAACAACGGCCGGAACAGGAAGCGAAGTAACACCTTATTGCATATTAACAAGGAATGACCTCCAGACCAAAGTAAGCTTTGGCAACGCAGATACATTTCCCTCTATTGCATTCCTTGATCCGCGATATACTGAGAGCCAGCCTTTCGGGGTTACAGTAAATACGGCTGTTGATGCGTTTTCCCACTGTCTGGAAGGCTACCTTGGGAAAAGAAGGACACCGGCCAGTGACATCCTTGCATTGGAGGGCATCAGTCTTTTTGGTCGCTGCCTCGGAGACCTTAAAGCAGCTAAGATAACATATGAGCACAGGGAAAATCTACTATACATGTCAATGCTTGGAGGAGTGGTGATTTCCCATACAGGTACGACCATCGTACATGGTGCAGGATATAATCTGACCTATTTCAAGGGGATACCGCATGGCAAAGCAAATGGTTTTCTTATGACGGAATATATGAGATTTAATTACGATTATGCACGTGACAGGATCGATAATGTCATGAAACTGCTGAAGATGGGAAATCTTGATGAATTCGGAGAGGCAATGACTGATTTGCTGGGGGAGGCTCCTTGCCTTGATGAAGCGGAAATTGCACAATATGCTGCAATAACAATGACACAGCGCAGTACTGCCACCAATATCCGACCAGTGGCTGTTACGGATATTGCTGAGATACTGAGAAGAATTTAACCTAAATCGTACATTATCTGAATGAAGCAGAATAACCCTGACTTCGATATAATATTGTTTTAATCAATATTATTTCCCAGGAAATACTGTCGAAAGAAGGTATTCGATAAAATAAAATAAAATAAAATAAAGTAAAGTAAAGTATTGATCGTGGCAAAAAGATGAAGCCGTGGATTATATAGGTAATTGGGAGGTGAGAAAATGGTAGAGGTTTATTTTTATATGTCTGTTCAAAAGGCTGATATCGCTGCCGAATGTGGCATGAAGCTTTCTGAGTGGTACAGCAGGGAAATGGAATTGGGGGGCGAGCGGAAGAAATGTATTTCTGCATTGCTTAACCCCCGGGACGATTATGAAAGATACATGTCGCACGATTACAGGTGTCTTAAGCTTGAGGTGCAGCCAAAGTACTGCTTTGCAGCCGACAGCCTGCTGTTTGAGCCTGGTCTGGCACACCCTGAAGTGATGGAAATGTATAAGCGTTCCATAGTACCAATAGAGAAATACACCTTTGGTGATTATCGGCTGCCTGAATGTCTTATCACCGGTACCATCATCGGCGAGAACATCTGTGTTCTCGGCAGAGGATTGGACACACCCGTATTGTACAATAATTCGCTGGAACTTTACTTTAATAATATACTTGAGGGCTTCAGAGAAGAACATGATGATTTTAATGATTCTTTACTCTATCATTTTTTCAAAAGATTGCATCTTGAAGGGAAAGTGAACTGTGTCGAAGATTCTGCAAGTGGTCTGGCTGTCTTTCAGGATAGCAGGATCAATCGGACATATACGCTGAAGATTCCGGATATGGGAAGGTATTAGGTCAATCACAAATGAAATATGCTATTGCAAAGATGTTGAGAGATGCGGCACCGGATTATGTTTCCGGGGGGGATATCGGCAGGCGCCTGGAGGTATCCAGGAC
>DBTX01000028.1:6245-11074 GCA_002307275.1 Hungateiclostridiaceae bacterium UBA1305 | reverse complement strand
ATATCCTGCGGACTCGACACAAGTGTTGTCGGCAGTGAAATATTATATTTTGATTCTCTGGATTCAACAAACAGATATGCCGGAAAACTTGCCTCCGAAGGCTGTAAGGAAGGTGTGACTGTCATTGCCGGCAAGCAGACCGGGGGACGCGGAAGGTTGGGCAGAAGCTGGGAATCGCCTGCAGAAAAAGGTATTTACATATCTGTTGTATTAAAGCCGGACATGGCCCCTGCCGAATCGCCGATACTGACCTTTGCAGCCGCTGTGGCAGTGGTGGACGCCATTAGGGCGGCCACCGGGATCAAAGCGGGGATAAAGTGGCCGAATGATGTGATCATCGACGGTAAAAAGGTTTGTGGAATTCTTCTCGAAATGAGTTCAGAAGCGGACAAGGTGAACTATATTATAGTTGGCATAGGTGTCAATTACTCTCAAGGCATGGAAGATTTCCCCCCGGAATTGAAGGACAAAGCAGTATCACTTAAAATTGCAGCGGCCAATAGCGGGTTTAGCAGGCTCTCTGTGATAAAGGCGATCCTGAGTGAGCTTGATTCCGTTTTAAAGCTTGTGCAGGATGGCCTTTATAACGAAATCCTTGATGCATGGCGTGAATATTCGGTCACACTTGGACGAGAGGTGGCATTTAACATGAAAGGCAAGGGTTACTGCGGCACGGCAGTTGATATCACAGAGGAGGGAAGATTACTGGTGGAATGCCAGGATGGTGTCAGACGCGAGCTTCTATCGGGTGAAATTTCAATAAGAGGGTTGAACGGATATATATAAAAGTCTGCCCGGGAACTTTTGCATGCATTAGTTCCCGGGCAAACTTTTGAAACAGGAGGATATTGAGGAATGGTAATTGATTTTCATGTACACTGCTTTCCTGAGGAGATCGCAGGACGGGCAGTGACTGCATTAGCTGAAAAGTCGAATATCCCGCCGAGATCTGACGGTACAGTAGCAGGTATAAGGGCTTCCATGAAAAAGGCCGGCATTGACAAGTCTGTGATGCTGAGTATTGCCACGAAGCCCCAGCAGACGCAAAAGATAACACAATGGGCGCAATCGGTTCAGGATGAAGGCATTATAGCGTTTGGAAGTATACACCCTGATTGCGCTGACTGGAAGGACGAGATAAAGAGAATCTGTGAAGCCGATTTAAAAGGTATAAAGTTTCATCCGGAATATCAGGACTTCTATGTGGATGATCCAAAGTTATTTCCCATCTATGAAAAAGCGGTGGAAATGGGTCTAATCATCATGTTTCATGCAGGAGCGGACTTGGGTTTTCAGCCGCCTGTCCATTGCCCTCCTCCCAGATTGAGAAAAGTCGTGAAAGCATTTCCGGGAGCCAAAATTGTTGCAGCACACATGGGGGGATACGACAGCTGGGACGATGTTGAACGCTATCTTGCCGGTGAACAGCTTTACATTGATACTTCATTCAGTCTTCATAAAATGAGCAGGGAACAGTTTGACAGAATTGTCGGAGTACATGGCTTCGAGAGGCTTTTATTCGCTACAGATTCACCATGGAAGGATCAATCGGAAGAGATTGAGTTGTTAAAGAGCCTGAACCTCCCTGATGATGTTCTGCAGGCCATTTCCGGCGGAAATGCGGCGAAATTGCTGGGGTTGACTTGTTGATGCATTTCAAATAAAATATAAAATAGCTATATACAATGAAGGTAACAGATAACGCGGCTTTCAATTTACTGGAGGTATTAGAATGGTAAGAAATGAGAATCAGGCCGAAGGTGTACAAAACGCAGATAAACCCCAGGGGTCGCAGCAGAGACCTGAGAAGCAAAGGCCCGAGCAGCAGAAACCTGAATATCAGGGGCGTAACCGCAATAACAATCAGGGCGGTGGTCAGGGGCAGAATCACGGCGGCATACAGGGGAATCCGCAAGTCCAGCGTGTTCAGAACCAACCCCGGCAACAGGGCGTCAATCCGAGTAACATTGCACAAGGACAGAGCCGCAGGGAGGGCCATATCCTGAATCAAAGCCAGAATCAGAATAAGTCCGACCAGGGAAGCCAAGCCGTCAGCCAGACTGTCAGCCAGGTGCAGCATACGCAAACCCAGCCCAGGAATAATCCGCAGAATCAGAGGAGTCAGCCTGAACGACATGACGGATTTCAAAAAGAGGGCGGACAGAACAAAGGTTTTTACAGGAGCAGGGAAAGTGAAAGGGATAGCCAGCCAAGACAGCGTACGGTCCAGCCTTCGGGCAGCAGGTACAGCGGTCCGAGAATCAGGGCTGAAGAAACGATTGATGATATAAAGGAAGATATTATACGACTGGAAAAGGAAATCGAGCTTGAAATGAAGGAGATCAAGAGCCTTAAGCTTTGATGTGCAACCCAAGCCCGACACGGAGGTTTTGAAGTGCTGCTTGCAATTAATGTAGGGAATACAAATATACGTATTGGTGTATACGAGGCGAAAAAGCTGATAGCGCATTGGAAGCTTGGAACAAACAGGACATGGACATCTGATGAATTCGGGATGTTCTTCATGAGTTTCTTCAGCAATGAGAAACTGGATGTTTCAGACGTGGAAGCGGTTATTATTTCTTCGGTCGTGCCTCCAATCATGTTTTCACTTGAACATGCGATGAATAAATATATTAAGAAGAACCCGATTTTAATAGGACCGGGAATCAAGACCGGTATCAATATAAAATATGAGAACCCGCGTGAACTTGGTGCGGACAGAATAGTCAACGCTGTAGCGGCTTATGAAATCTATGGCGGACCGGTCATAATTGTGGATTTCGGCACCGCCACCACCTTCAATGCAGTTTCCTCAAAAGGCGAATTCCTTGGAGGAGCTATCTGCCCGGGCATAATAATATCGGCGGAGGCACTGTACCAGCGGACAGCAAAGCTGCCCAGAATAGATCTGGCAAAGGTTGAGGCCGTTATTGGCAGAAATACTTCGGTCAGTATGCAGTCAGGTGTTTTCCATGGCTATGTCGGCCAGGTGAACCATATTGTAAACAGGATCAAACAGGAGATGAAGGAAGATCATATCAAGGTCGTTGCAACAGGCGGACTGGCCAAGTTTATTGCAACAGAGGCTGAAACGATAGATGAAGTAAATGGCCGTCTTACACTTGAAGGCCTGAGGATTATATACGAAAAGAATAAGAACGATATAAGAGAGGGAGATCAATCATAAGCAGCTGGAATATCCCCGTTTACAACGCAATAAAGGCCTACACGGGCACAAACCCGCTCCCTTTCCATATGCCCGGACATAAACTGGGTATGGGCATACCAGCTGAATTTCTTAAAGAGATCGAAAAACTGGACCTTACTGAGATATCCGGGACAGATAACCTTCACAATCCTACAGGTGCCATAAAGGAAGCACAGGAACTGGCGGCTTCAGCTTTTGGCGCCAGGAGGAGTTTTTTTCTTGTGAATGGCAGCACAGTGGGTCTGCATGCATCTATCATGGCAATTTGCCGTCCGGGGCAGCGCCTGATTGTCGGACGTGACTGCCACAGGGCGGTTATCAATGGGATGCTGCTTGCCGGTGTAACACCGGTATATATATTGCCGGAATATTCTGAAAATTTCAATCTGAATACGGGTATTACTGCCGCTGCTGTGGGGAAAGCGCTTGAAACAGCGCCGGATGCTGCCGGTGTGTTGATAACAAGGCCGAACTATTATGGGGTATGCAGTAATATCGAAGAAATCGCCGATGTCGTACATGCTTATGGTAAGCCGCTGGCTGTTGATGAGGCTCACGGCGCTCATCTGGCGTTTAGTCCCAGGCTTCCGGCAAGCGCATTGGAAGCAGGGGCGGATATCTGCGTTCAAAGCGCGCATAAGACTTTGCCGGCATTCACGCAGGGAGCATATCTGCATATTGGTTCTGACAGGATCGATGAAGAAAGGCTTTGGTATTTTCTTGACATGCTCCAGACCACGAGTCCTTCCTATGTGATAATGACTTATCTTGACATCGCCAGGGAAATCATGCAAAAAAATGGTGAAACCCTGCTGGGTAGACTTTTGGACAGTATTGAAGCCTGTTGTGCCCGGATGGCTGCAAGTGGGATAAGAGTACTTGGGACGGACGATGTGCCGGGATTTGGATTCGATACGACACGGATCACCGCGAATATGTCGGGACTTGGTATGACCGGCTATCATGCCGAAAATCTGTTAAGAGAAAAATACAACATACAGGTCGAGATGTCGGATTTGTACAATATTGTATGTATAAGCACTGTGGCGGATGATGCCGTCAGAATTTCGAGATTGTTTGACTCACTGCTGGGTTTGAAAAAGGTTTGCGGATACGGTGTGAAGCCGTCGGAGATAGTATATAGGGGACTGACATTACCGGACAGTGTTGCAGAGCCTTCAGGAATAATAAATGCATTACCGGATAGAATAGCGCTTGAAAATGCCGCAGGACGGATCAGCAGGGAAATCATTTCCCCGTATCCCCCTGGAATGGCGCTGGTTTGCCCCGGAGAAAAATTCACTGCTGAGACGGTGGATTATCTGGTACATATACGGCAGTGCGGCGGTATTGTTCATGGAATCGATGAAAATGGAAATGTTGTTGTGGTATAATGTAAGGGGACACACCTCAACAGGAAGTGTGTCGCTGGGGTCTGAGGAATGTCCCCTTTTGACGCTAAAGCAATATGGGACACACCGGAAGAACAGAGGTCAGAAGTCAGAAGTCAGAAGTCAGAGGTTAGAAGTCAGAAGTCAGAAGTCAGAGGTTAGAAGTCAGAAGTCAGAAGTTAGAAGTCAGAAGTCAGAAGTCAGAAGTCAGAAGTCAGAGGTTAGAA
>DBTX01000028.1:0-5957 GCA_002307275.1 Hungateiclostridiaceae bacterium UBA1305 | reverse complement strand
TAGAAGTCAGAAGTCAGAGGTTAGAGAACAGATTTAAGCCTTTCTCTGAGGCAGTACCTCAAGTCTGTTCTCTAGTATCTGGTTTCTGTTCTCTGTAGTTTCGGAATGTCCCCTTTTGACGCAAATGCAATTAGGATTACTCTTTTGAAAAACTGTATTGGTGGTATATATGATAAGAGGACTTTTTATTACGGTCGAGGGCACGGATGGAAGCGGCAAGACCACGCAGATAGTACGCATGCAGGAACACCTGGTTTCACTTGGATGTGAAGTGCTGCTGACGAGGGAGCCTGGTGGGACCCGGATCAGTGAGAACATCAGGTCGATCATTCTCGATCCTGTATATACTGAAATGTCAAACACTGCCGAATTGCTGCTTTACTCAGCGGCACGCGCACAACTGGTTGAACAGGTGATCAGACCCTCTATCGCTAAAAGCATCACAGTTATTTGCGACCGGTATATTGATTCTTTCTATGCATACCAGGGTTTTGGACGGGGAACGGGATACGAATTGCTTGAGAAGATAACCGGAATAGCAGTAAATGGAACAATACCCGATATTACATTCTTTTTTGATCTGGATCCGGAAATAGGACTAAAAAGAAGATTTGCCGCAACCGGAAGCGACAGGATTGAAAATGAAGTTATAGAATTTCACAGGAAGGTATACAAGGGTTATAAAATACTGGCAGGCAGATATCCCGAGAGGATAAGGACGATTGATGCTTCAAGGCCGGCTGATGAGGTTTGGCTGGATGTAAGAAGACAGCTTGATATGATCCTGGGTTTTGTTAAATCGGTTTAGTTTAACTCATTCTCATTCTATCATAGGGAGGGTAAACATATGAAACTTGTATTTGCTATTGTTCACGATGAGGACGGCTCGAAGGTTATGGAAGAGCTTAACAAAGGTGGGTTCAGTGTCACGAAGCTTTGCTCGACAGGCGGCTTCCTGAAAGCCGGGAACACCACATTGCTGGTTGGTGTTGAAGAGGCAAGCCTGGATACAGTGATGGACATTATCAAAAAGAAATCCAAGAGCAGAAAACAGGTTATCAATTCATCCATGACCCCGAACGGTATGGGAGGAATGTTCATACCCTATCCTGTGGAAGTAATAGTAGGCGGTGCTACGGTATTCGTACTTGATGTAGAGCGTTTTGAAAAGGCATAAGGCACAGGTGACAGCAGCCTTGCCGGGAGGTATGGTTTGAAGGTACAGGAAACGCTGGGCAATACATCAGGGATGCCAAACCTGACTGCCAGGGAGGATATCAAAGTTAAGTCCGGCAGCGGTGTGGAATTTCATAATCAACTGGTGAAAGCGGAAAATACGAATTACGAACAGCATCTTGAGAAGCTTGTCAATGATATTGTCAAGCAGGGTCAAACGCTGGCAAAAAGAATTGATGTACGGGAGCTTATGTTATACAAGGGCCTTATCTCCGAGTTTATAGAGATGGCACTCGGCGGTTCGAGGAAGTTTTCCAAGCAAAGTCTTCTGGACAGGCGTGGCAGGCATAAAGTGTATGCGCTGGTTAAAAATATAAATGCCGAGTTGGATTTGCTGATGCAGGATGTTATGAGCGGGGAAAAGGACAATATCAGTCTGCTTAAAAGGCTTGATGATATAAGGGGATTGATTATGGATATATTCATGTAAACTAAGGTTTGCATCTAATGCAAACCTGTTAAGGCAGGGAGATTCAATGGATTTTGATGGTATAATCGGGCAAAAACAGGTTGTTGGAAGCCTGAAACGGGCGTTTGCTGAAAGCAGGATTCCACATGCCTATATTTTTACAGGACCGGCTGGAATAGGGAAGAAAACGATCTCCCATATATTTGCCGGTCTTTTGTTATGTGAAAATCCTCAATCGGGAGCTGCCTGCGGCGTATGCCATGGGTGCCTGCTGTATGAAAACGGATCGAACCCGGATTACCGGAGGATTAATACGGAGGAAGCGAGTATTGGTGTGGATATGATCCGCGGGATACAGGGAGATGTCTCGATCAGACCCATGTACTCGAGACGGAAGGTATATATCATAGAGGATGCAGGAAAAATGACTGATCAGGCTCAGAACTGCCTTCTGAAGACATTTGAGGAACCTCCGCCGTATGTTGTGGTCATCCTGTTGGCCGTAAATTATGAAATGCTTTTAGAAACCATACGGTCGAGAGCGCAGCGACTTAATTTCACAAAATATTCCTATGAACAGGTTTGTCAGGCATTAACCGGGAAATACGGCAGGGGATCAGGACGCATGGGCGGGCAGTTGACGCAGTCAACGACCAGCACCGGTTCACTTGAACTTGCTGCAGGCTATGCGGACGGAAATATCGGTCTGGCACTGGAACTGGCAGAATCAGGAGAATTCATGCTGCTTAGGGAAAAGACCATTGAGCTTCTTGCGGGTGTTGCAAAGGGAAGAATACAGGATATCATGGAATTCACAGCTTTCATGGAGGAAAACAAAGATAGCGCGGAACTGTTGCTTGGCACATTGCTGCTTTATTACAGGGATCTGCTGGTAGTATGTGAGACAGGAAATGAAAAAATGTTGATTAATTCGGATAAAAAGGATATTATATTTAATAATGCCCGAATGTACCGCAGCAGCAGGCTTTTAGACAATATTACGGCCATAGAGGCTACCCGCAGGGCATTAAAACAGAACGCGAATTATCAGCTCGCTATAGATAACATGCTTATAAAACTTCGGGAGGTTTAATAGATGGTAAAGGTGGTTGGAGTAAGATTCAAGAAGGCTGGAAAGGTATATTACTTTGACCCTGATCAGTTCAATATAGAAGCCGGCACTAACGTGATTGTCGAGACTGCCAGAGGGGTGGAGTTTGGCGAAGCGGTCATTACGGTACGTGATGTTACTGACGACGAGATCGTCGCACCGTTGAAAAAAGTGATGAGAATTGCGACGGATGAGGATGTGAAGCATGCTTCGGAAAATAAAAGAAAAGAGAATGAGGCGTTTGCCACATGTCTTCAAAAAATAAAAGACCATAATCTGGATATGAAGCTGATTGAGGTAGAATACACGTTTGACAATAATAAGATCCTATTCTATTTTACAGCGGACGGTAGGGTTGATTTCCGGGAACTGGTCAAGGATCTCGCGGCCGTTTTCAAAACACGCATCGAGTTGAGGCAGATCGGGGTCAGGGACGAATCTAAAATGATGGGCGGCATCGGTGTCTGTGGGCGCGTACTTTGCTGCAGTTCCTATCTTGGGGAGTTCCAGCCTGTTTCTATTAAAATGGCCAAGGAACAGGGACTATCACTAAACCCGACCAAAATCTCAGGAACCTGCGGTAGGCTGATGTGTTGTCTCAAATATGAGCAGGATGCCTATGAGTATCTCATCAAGAGGGCGCCGAAGGCAGGCGCCATTGTAGATACGCCGGACGGTCAGGGTGTTATTGTCGAGACTTATCTGATCAAGGAGATTGTCAAGGTGAGGCTGGACAAGGGAAATGAGACCGATCTTCAGACATACAGGGTGGATGAAATAAAAGTGATCAAGGATGTTACATCAAAGGAAGACACGGATGCAGAAATAGAGGCGCTGAAAGCTCTTGAGGATTAGCACTTTATCGAATAATATTAGTTTAGGGTTGTTAGAGGAATAGGTTCGATTTTATTTTTCCATTTATTTAGTAAAAAGGTGTTTTCAACTTTTCATATTGGTGGTAAAATAATAGCGGCTTGTTTAAAAAATAACCAAGTACCATAAAGTTTGAGGAGGTGTTTCCTAAATGGCATATTTTATAAATGATGATTGTATAAGTTGTGGTGCATGCGAATCTGAATGCCCTGTTTCCTGCATATCAGCGGGTGACAGCAAGTATGTTATAGATGCAGATGCTTGCATAGAGTGCGGTGCATGTGCAAACGTGTGTCCTGTAGAAGCTCCGAAGCCGGAGTAATACTAAAGTGGAACGGTGGGGTCAGGTGTCGGCGCTTAGTCGATGCAGGGCTCCTTGTTTTTTATTTTCTTGTTTTTATTAATAGATTACTTGGTGGAGGCTTTTTTGGATATTGGTATTTGTGAGAATGAAAGGCTTGATGATCTGCAGTATAAGGGGCTAAGGCTGCTTCAGAAAAAAGACGGTTTCTGTTTTGGGGTAGATGCAGTATTGCTTTCCCATTTTGCATGTGTCTCAAAAAACGATAAAGTGATCGATCTTGGTACCGGAACCGGTATTATTGCTGTATTGCTGGCTGCGAAAAAGGCGCCTCGCAAGGTTGTCGGTCTGGAAATACAAGCAGATATGGCTGAAATGGCGTCCCGGAGTGTAAGCCTGAATGGTCTTGGGGATAGAGTCGAAATTGTCTGCGGTGATATAAAGGAAGCTGTGCAGCTTTTTGGTGCGGCAAGCTTTGATGCCGTGGTAGCGAATCCTCCGTATATGAGCCGGGGGGGAGGCCTCTTAAATCCTGCTGATACCAAGGCGGTAGCCAGGCATGAGCTCTTATGTACGCTTGAGGATGTTGTATCGGCCGCAGCGAAGCTATTGTGCACAGGAGGCGGATTCTCCATGGTACACAGGCCGCAAAGGCTGTCTGATATTATTTACAGCATGCGAAAAAATTCAATAGAGCCCAAGCATCTTCAAATGGTCCACCCATCGCCCGGCAAGAGACCAAATCTTGTACTGATCAGCGGTACACGCAATGGAAACCCCGAGTTGAAGGTCCATGAGCCGCTTTACATATATGACAGCAACGGGGAGTATTCAAAAGAAATCAATGAAATATACTGCAGAAAATAAAACGAAAGGCAGATAAAAATTTGAGTAATTCTGGAACGCTGTATCTTGTCGCAACTCCTATAGGAAATCTTGAAGATATCACGCTCAGGGCGATCAGAGTCATGAAAGAAGCGGATTTGATTGCTGCCGAGGATACGCGGCAGACCATAAAGCTTTTGAATCATTTTGAAATAAAGAATATATTGGTCAGCTATCATGAGCATAACAAGATAGAAAAAGGGAAAGATCTTGTGAGACAGCTGCTTGAGGGCAAAAACATCGTACTTGTATCGGATGCGGGTTGCCCGGGAATTTCAGACCCCGGTGAGGAGCTGGTCAAGCTTGCCATAGAACAGGGAGTGCCGGTAACAATGGTACCTGGGCCGGCAGCAGTTATAACAGGTCTGGTATTGTCGGGTCTGCCAACCGGGCGGTTCAGCTTTGAAGGCTTTTTACCCATGAATAAAAGAGTGCGCAGCGAGCGCCTGAAATCTATAACAGAGGATACAAGAACTCTTGTGTTTTATGAAGCTCCACATAAGCTCTGCTATACGCTCAAAGATCTCCGTGAGGCTTTTGGAAACAGAAGGATCAGTCTGGCCAGAGAACTGACAAAAAGATTCGAAGAAATTATCCGTTGTACACTGGACGAAGCGATTCAAAAGTATGATAACGAAACGCCAAAGGGAGAATTCGTGCTTATTCTTGAAGGAGCTGACGAAGAACTCCTTAAGGAAGCAGAGAAGAACAGCTGGATGGGGATAAGCCTCGAGGAACACCTCGGAATGTACACGGAAAAAGGTCTTGACAGGAAAGAAGCCATGAAAAAGGTCGCTGATGAAAGAGGAATCAGTAAAAGGGATGTTTACAACGCCCTTTTATGCAAATAAGCTATGTCAGGCAATACTTTTTGCTGCTAAAAGTTATTTGCAGATACTTATTGTATTTGATAAAGAAACTGCACATATATGTATGTTGCAGAATAAATAAAGTAAGCGCAGCAATTCAAAGCAAGAACCGTCCCGAGCGCCACGAGGCGCGCTGTAAGAAGTAGCTGCGAATGCTACATACTTTTATTACAGTGTATGATTCAACGGATGTGCATGGATCTATTCTATTGTTAATGAGAGTGAATAAGACACCGTTATGCCAGGGCAATCATGACCACCCGCTTAGCGGGT
>DBTX01000006.1:896-12953 GCA_002307275.1 Hungateiclostridiaceae bacterium UBA1305 | reverse complement strand
GGTTTTGAGTTTCGCAATTAACTAACACAGCTTTGATATATGAAAGGAGGTTTGTTGGAAATACGGAAAAACCGTTTTATGTTGCAGGGAATAAAGCAAATTTCGTCTACAAGGAGGAAAACAATGAAAAAAGTATTTGTGTTAGGTGTAATAATGTGCTTATTACTGACTATTAACTCCGGGTGTTCAAGAAATTCAGAAACTGATGCACAAGCGACTACAAAGGTATCAGTAAGTTCCAGTACAAAATCTGAACCAGTCAAAATTACTTATTGGTATTGGGAAGATACTGAAGGTAAGCATCAGGAAATGCTGGCTGACAAATGGGCAAAATATACGGATAAAATTACTTTAGACTTGGAACCGATCCCCTCCAGCAGTTTCCACGATAAGTTGCTCACTGCCGTCAGTTCGGGAACGGCGCCGGATGTATTCATTACATACCCTTCTTGGATTCCGGAGCTTGTGGGGTTGCAAGGACTTGCGGATCTCACGGGTAAATTCGACAGTTGGGAATATATTGATGAAGTGCCAGATAACATGCTTAAGCTGGCATATGCCGGGTATGACAAACTCTACACGTTTCCGCGTTCAGCATTGACCATGTATTTGTATTGCAGAACAGATTATTTTAAGGAAGCAGGTCTGGATTACCCTAAAACCATGGATGATTTTTATAAGGCGTGTGAAAAATTAACGAAGGATACAAACGGCGATGGTAAAACGGATGTCTACGGGTTTGGCATGCGGGGCGCCAAAGGCGGTCAATCCATGTGGTCAAGTATGGTTTTGAATGCATTGCCGGATTGGAATTATTTTGACGCGAATGGTAAAGCGCAGTTGGTGAAGGATGAGCTAATCAAAGCAAATCAAAAATATATAGATATTTTTAAAAACGGTTGGGCGCCGCCTACTGCACCGACGGACGGATTTAATGAAATTCTTCAGAACTTTAAGGCTGGCGTAACGGCAATGATGTATCATCATGTAGGGTCATCAAAAGCAATTGTAGATACGCTTGGAGCGGATAAAGTGGTGGCTGTTCCTATGCCTGCAGGCGTGGGTGGACAATTCGGAGTATTGGAAGTAACCAATTTAGGCGTTTATTCCGGTTCGAAGAATATTGATGCAGCTACGGAATTCATCAAGTGGATTTCAACACCCGAGATGCAGGATACTATCTGCACAGAACTGAAGCAGGTTCCGTGGGTAAAGTCCGTTGCAGCGATGGATAAATACCAGAAGGATGTTTTCTTCAAAACATCAGCTGATTCTCTGACATTTTCCAAGGCACTACCAATTAAATCCACCATGTCTTCCTTTACTGAGGAGGTTTGGCCGCAGACATTCCAGAGAGCCTTGTTAGGGGAAATAACAAGTGAAAAAATGATGGAAATACTTAATGACAGCTTGGATGGTAAACAATAGAAAATTAAACTCTATTCTGCTAAATAAAATCGCTGTGTGACAGATTTTTTCAATTGATATTGCGGCAATAAGCAAGAAAGACTTATCCGGCCTTTTCAAACTTATTGCCATTATTTTAAATAATTAAGCGAATAAGGAATTCTGACATTATGGATGCCTTATACTTGAAAAGGTGATTTATATTATGATAAAAGCAGTAAATTCAAGCAGAAAGAAAGATCTCGTACCTGTCATTATGTTGGCCCCGGCCTTTATACTTGTCGTTTGCGTTATTATTTATCCTATATTTAATGCTGTGATTACAAGCTTTCAGTACTACAAGCTAACAGATTTGCAAAATAGTTCATTTGTTGGTTTTAAAAACTACATTGACATTTGGCATGACGATGCATTTATAGCATCGCTTGCAAATACGTTCAAATGGGTTGGTATTACGGTTACAACTCAGTTTTTATTTGGACTGGCATTGGCTATACTGCTTAATCAGCCATTCCGCGGCAGAAGTGTAATACGTTCTATCATATTGATCCCATGGGTAACACCAGGAGTTGTTATAGCACTCATGTGGTCCTGGATATATAACGGGAATTTTGGCATACTGAATAGTATATTATTGAAATTCGGCATTATACAGGATAAGATTGCCTGGCTGGCGAATGCCAAAACGGCGCTTTATTCCCAAATTGCTACAATGGTCTGGCAAGGACTGCCATTTTTTACAATCATGATACTGGCGTCTTTCCAGACAGTTCCGCTTGATTTGTATGAAGCTGCAGATATAAGCGGGGCAAATTCCTTTCAGAAGTTTGTTTATATAACATGGCCGCATATATTGCAAACCGTTATTACAACACTATTGTTAAGGGTTATATGGGTATTTAACAATGTAGAAGTTCTTTATGTCATGTCTCAGGGCGGTCCTGGATACAGCTCGATGACGGTATCCTTAAATGCCTATCTCAAAGCGCAGAAATCCCTGAACTTCGGATATGGTTCTACAATTGCGGTTTTTGGCACACTATGCATGATTGCTTTTATGATTATATATATGAAATTTACTAAAAAGTATAGGGGGAGTAATTAAAATGAAGAAAAGAAAAAAAAACGTAGTTTTGTTTTATCTTCCTCTTGTTTTATTAGTGAGTTTTGTAGTTTTCCCATATGCCTGGACCTTGCTGACATCATTAAAAACGACGGATGAATTGTATACCTTGAATTTAACCTTTTTGCCCAATAAACCTACACTGGGAAACTTCAAAACACTTTTTCTTGAAACGGATTTTCTGCAAAGTATGGCTCGCAGTATTTACACAGCATCGCTGACATGCTTGATAGCTATGCTGGTTTCATCAATGGCAGGTTATACCTTTTCAAGATATCATTTCAAATGGAAAAATATAGCCCTTAGCGGTATCCTGCTTTTATACATGTTTCCGTCAGTGCTTTACCTGACGCCGCTGTTTAAAATATTCAAAAGCTTGAATATGCTTGGTTCATTGTCGGCGCTGGTAGTATCCTATTGTACATTCACCATACCTTTCAGCATATGGCTTTTGACGTCATATATGAATGAAATACCTATAGAGCTGGATGAAGCGGCCGAAATTGATGGAGCATCCGTCTTCCAACTATTTGTTAAGATTATTGTCCCTATGCTGAAACCGGGCCTGGTAGCAACGGGAAGCTACATGTTCATAAGTTCCTGGAATGAATACCTGTTTGCCGTGATGTTTACATCTTCAAAAACCCGGACGCTGCCCGTATCTCTCACCGCATTAATCGGCGAGTATGACATCCGTTGGGATATAATATCTGCCGGGGCTATAATGTCACTTGTTCCCATAGTTATTCTATTTTTGTTTGCACAAAAGCAATTGGTCAGCGGTATGGTTGCAGGTTCGGTAAAAGGCTGAGGGCGCCCAGAAAAGGGCTTTACATGAATTTTAAATTGGGAATTTCACTTGCAAAAGGGGTTGTCAGCTTTTATTAAAGGAGAAGATATATTTTGAACAAGACAATGCAAAAAAACGAATTGGTGTTTTCTGCAGAGATGCCTTTAAAAATGGAATCATGCAGGGTGTGGAGAACTTATACGGGAGGCAGACTGCTTGAAGATTGGAGATGCGGACATGGAGAAGACGGACATTTTCCGGAGGATTGGATAGGCTCGACGGTAAGAGCTCATAATATCGGAAGGGAAAATATCGCCGAGGGGTATACAATGGTTGCCGCATCCTTCTGCGGAACTGAATACAGGGCATCCTTGAAAGAGATTGTGTCAGGAAATCCGGCTGCATTTCTCGGCGAATCCCATTATAAAAAGTATGGAGATCAAACCGGATTGCTGACAAAATTGCTGGATTCGTCTTTAAGGCTTCCTATACAGGCGCATCCTGCCAAGGATGCGGCAAGACGATTATTTCATTCCGAGTATGGGAAAACAGAAGCATGGTATGTGCTGGGTACCAGAAAACTGAATGGTGTCGCTCCGTATGTGCTATTGGGCTTCAAAGAAGGCATAACAAAAGAAGACTGGTTTAATGTTTACAAGAACCAGGATATTCCTCAAATGCTGAGCATGCTGCATAGAATAAATGTAGAAAGAGGGGATCTTTTTTTTGTAAAGAGCGGTGTTCCGCATGCGATTGGTGAAGGATGTTTTCTGGCCGAAATTCAGGAACCTTCGGATCTGGTATTCCGTATGGAAAAGACTACTCCTACGGGCGGTGCTTTGACGGATGAGGTATGCACATTGGGTATCGGAACCGAAAAAATGATGGAGCAATTTGATTATAACGCATATAGCTATGAAGAGAATCTCAAAAATTATAAACGAATACCGGAGCTCATTGAGAAAAATGAGAAGCATACGGTCGAATTATTGATAGGAAAAAAGGTAACACCTTGTTTCAGTTTGTATAGAATTGATCTTGATGCAACTACTGTTTCTTATACTCCCAAGGGTTTTTTCACAGTGCTTGTGGATGACGGGCACGGGAAACTTTGCTGCAGAATGGGAGAAACAGTGCTTAATAAAGGAGAGACTTATTTCGTGCCTGCAGGAGTGAGAAATATTTCATGGGAATCCGATTCGCGCCTCAGACTTTTAATTTGCTGCCCCCCGAATTCTTAAAACCTGAACTGCTTCAAAAATGATAATATATAGCATATAGAACAATAAGGAGAGTTGAGATATGATATATGAAATTAAAAACGATGCTTTAACGATCAAAATAGATTCGCTGGGCGGGCAGGTCATCAGCATTAAAAAAAATGACGGAACGGAATATCTCTGGCAGGGTGATGAACGGTATTGGAATCGTTGCGCACCGAATTTATTCCCTTTTGTTGGCAGGCTTACGGAGGAAAGATACATATATGACGGGAAAAGCTATGATATGACGATCCATGGCTTTTTGTCAAACGCACAGCTTTCCTGCAAATATGTTTCCGGTGATAAGATTATTTTTACCTTAACTGCTGGTGCAGATACGAAAAAGATATATCCGTTTGACTTTTCGTTTAATCTGACATACGGATTACAAGCGAATACGCTGGTTATAGAATATCAGGTCGTTAATGATGATAATAAAGATATGTACTTTGGCCTCGGCGGACATCCGGGCTTCCGGGTACCTCTGGAAGCCGGTCTGGACTTTACGGATTTCTATCTTGAATTTGATGACGCAAAGTTGCCCATGAAAGAAATTTTTTCCGACACTTGTTTTGTTACAGGAAATAAGGAACCATTTTCCTTAAAAAAAGGAAGAATACTTCCGCTAAATCATGGCTTATTTGATAAAGATGCGGTAGTGTTGAGCGGGACGGGCAGGGCTGTTACTTTAAAAAGTGACAAAACTGACCGTGCCGTGCGGGTCGAGTATCCACAGATGCCTTATTTGGGCTTGTGGCATCGCCCTAAAACAGATGCGCCTTATATTTGCATTGAACCCTGGCTCAGTTTGCCTGCAAAGGACAATGAAGTGATTGAATTAACCAGGAAAGAGGATTTTATAAGGCTAAAAAGTAAGGATACATATGTAAATACTTGGAGTATTATAATCTATTAAGGATATAGAATATGTTGATATTAAAGGCTTAGGAGAAAGAGAGTCATGGTATTGAGGCAGCCAAATGTAACTTGTATAAAAATTCTCCGAGCTATATTGGGCTTTGGACTTTATGTTACGGCTGAAGAAAAAC
Source organism: Hungateiclostridiaceae bacterium UBA1305 (assembly GCA_002307275.1). Taxonomy (GTDB): domain Bacteria; phylum Bacillota; class Clostridia; order Acetivibrionales; family DTU013; genus UBA1305. Next base: position 7,322 of record DBTX01000006.1, on the reverse strand, counting down.
TGTAATTCCTATGATTTGTATTTAGCTGTAATATAATTAAGTTTGGCTTTAATTATATTTTTATGAGGAAATGAGTGAAGCAATATAGGAAACTATGTGCCAATATTATATCTGTATGGTGATACTCCTTCGTCTTTTTTCCTTGCTTTATTTGTGACTAGCCTGATAAACAGCCAATTCTGATTCAAACGGGAATTTACTGATACCGTGACGCTTCTGTGGGCTTGAGCGGGCTTTGTGCCTTCTCAAGCTCTTCTATCGTTATCTCGCGGGTGTGTTCAGTGTGGTTCCATTCCTTGTTATCCTTACTCAGATAGCCCTGAATTGTGATGGGAACCCAGGTAAGGCAGTAGAATGGGTACACGACAAAGGCCAGCAGCACTCTGATATCAAACCTGTTTTCTGCGAGTATAACAAGTGGGCCGTACAAAAATTGCAGGACAATAAATACATACCAGACGGCGGTTGGAAAAACGTACTGCATCGAATAAAACGGTGCCTCGGGGTAAAAGGTTTGGACCCACAGCATCACACTGATCAGGCCAATGAAAATGAAGCGTATTGGTTGGAACAGATAAACAGCGCAATCAAATGCAGCCAGGTCGTTTTGTTTGAAAGCTCTGTTAAAGAGAGGTCCAAGAAACCTACTCGCACAATCGGCATGCCCCTGCATCCATCTTTTCCGTTGACGCCAGGATTGCTTCAGGGTCAGTGGCTTTTCATCATAGACGATGGCTTCGTGTGCCCAGGCAACCTTCATGCCGTTTAGCGCCAGCTTCATTGTAAATTCAAGATCTTCAGTAAGACAGGTGGCGCCCCAGCCGATCTGTTTTAAAACGGACAATTCTATACAAAATCCTGTTCCGCAAAGTCCGCAGCATAATCCGAGATAATAACGCGGCAGCTGGAATATTCGGTTTGACAGCCAGAAGGCAATGGAATAGGAGCAGGTAATCCAGGAATCGAAAGGGTTTTTGCTGTCAATATAGCCCTGGACCACTTTGTGTCCCTTGCATAACTGCCTGTTCATCTCATCCAGAAAGTTCGAGGACACCAGATTGTCTGCATCGAATACACTGACCACGTCATATTTGTCGCTCATCTCATAGATTCGTTCAAAGATCCATTCGAGTGCATGTCCCTTTCCTCTTTTATCCGTGTCAAAACGCTTGTAGACCAGCGCACCGTGTCTGCGCGCAATTGTCGCTGTCCGGTCGGTGCAGTTGTCAGCCACGACAAAAATATCATACAGGTTTTTAGGATAATTCTGCGCGGAAAGGCTGTCGATGACATGTCCGATGACCAATTCCTCATTATGTGCGGCGATCACAAGAGCAAACCTTTTCTCAGGAGCACAGGCTGTCAGATTTTTTTCGTTCCTTTTTCTCCAGCCGAAAACAGAGATGCCGAAAAAATAGCAGCCGGCAACAAACACCAACACCTGTATGATTTGGGTGGCATGCAGAATCAGGCTTTGAAGCAAAGTCATAAGCAACCTCCAAAACTGCGGTTTATATTATTCTGCACTTTTTACGGGGAAAATATTTATGATAAAATTTACGTAAATTGAATAAACAAAAATGTTATAATAAATCCAACATTAGGACTGCCTTGGAGGAATATATGACAAAATCGTATTTTAACAGCATGATTACAGGCAACTCCGCCATGCTCGGCTGTATCGACGACAGGGGGGAACTGATCCGGCTGTTCTGGCCTGATATTGATTACCCTCAGCACATCGGGAGGCTGACAGTCGGACTTAACTGTCTACAGATCCGGGAGGAGACGATCTGGCTTCATTCCGATGAATGGAAGGCGGAGCAGCATTATTTAGAGGATACTAATATTGCGGTAACTGTATATAATAGTGATCAGTTCGGGTTGAAGATCACTCAGTCTGACTTCGCGTTGCCGGATCAACCTGTGCTGGTGAGGTGCTACGAAGTTGAAAACATGGGTGCTTTGAGTCTGGAAGCGGGCTTCATGGTTTATTCCTCGGCTATCTCGACAAATCCCCAGTTTGGCGGCATATTGTATGAACAGAGTCTGTCGGCGTTGGTCCATTATAAACACGATTATTATTACAGCATTTCATCCGGCATCAAAGCCGCCGGGTATCAGCTTGGCGGGAATGCGGAGCACAATGCCGGACAGGGCAGGCTGCAGGGCCATGATGTCATCGGTATGATGCAGGATGGTGCGCTGCAGTGGGAGAGAAAACAACTGGCGGCAGGTGAAAAAATAAAGTTTGTCCTTTACATATGTATGGCGCGGGATTTGAATACGCTGAAAACCCTGACCTGGGAGATGATATGGACAGATCCTTTTGAAGCCATGGGAAGAACTGAAGCCTGGTGGCGGAATTATTTGAAGGGACTGAAGCAGGTCAATACGGGCAATCCGGCGATAGATGTTCTATATAGACGTTCTCTGCTGGTTTTTGCGCTAATGACGAATAAAAAAACCGGAGCGCTTCTCGCAGCGCCGGAAATAGATGAGGAATTTACCCGATGCGGGAGATATGCGTATTGCTGGGGCAGGGATGCAGCTTTCATTACCGCTGCGTTGGATAAAGCCGGGCTGCATTCCGCAGCGGAGGATTTTTACCGTTGGGCTGCAAGAGTACAGGAGGAGGATGGCAGCTGGCAGCAAAGGTACCACATGGATGGAAATCTGGCGCCATCCTGGGGATTGCAGATCGATGAAGGCGGTTCAATCATACTGGGCATTCTGAAGCATTATGAAACATGCGGAGATAAGGGCTTTTTGACGGAGCTTTGGCCGTGTGTTAAAAAGGGAGTGGAGTTCCTGATCCGTTATGTGGATGCTGAAACAGGACTTCCCTGGCTAAGCTTCGACCTCTGGGAGGAAAGGCCGGGCGAGCACGCTTATTCTACTGCTGCGGTATGCGCTGGGGTAGAAGCCGGAGTGAAGATAGCACGGATCCTGGGTCTGGAGATTGAATTAAAGACAGCACGGAACCCGGGTTCGGGGGAGCCCTTGCAGGAATGGCAGGTTTCGCTCAACTGGCATGAGGCGGCTGTGAAAATGCGCGAAGCTCTGGAACGTAACTTTTGGAAGCCGGAATGGAACCGTTTTGTCAGGAGTGTTCGTGTGAAGCTGAATGCATGGGGTGAGGAGTCAACGGATGCAAAGGTATGGCTTAAATTAAACGACAACAGCATCGCCAAAGATTATTCGCTGCTGGACGGAACTGTCGACATCAGCCTGCTGGGTCTATGCGTGCCTTTTGGAATATACTCCGCTGACGACCCGAGGATAGAAGCCACCGCACAGACGGTCGAGCAAGTGTTGGCAGGGAGTCCCGCCGGGGGCCTGTTGAGGTATGAGCACGACAGCTATATAGGAGGGAATCCGTGGATTATTGCAACGCTATGGGCTGCACTTTTCCATATAGAAAAGAAGTCTTATGCCAAAGCAAGGGAATACTTTTATTGGACCATAAAAGGAACGACTGACCAGGGACTCCTGCCGGAACAGGTAGACAGAAATAACGGCAGGCCCGCATGGGTTATACCGCTTACCTGGTCACATGCCATGTTCATCCTTGTTCTCGACGCCCTCATTGGGGCCGGGGAGCTTTAAACGGCGCCTGTTGCGGATGATAGTGACAGGGCTTATCCCATAGTTGATGACCATATCCATAAATTGCAGGATTTTATTGAAAAAGGTCATCATTCTTTTGTGCCCCCTTCGCCCTTAATACAAGTAATAAAAGTTAGTTCCCGGATAAATGTGTTATAAGAATTTAATCTATCTTTCTGCCATCATATGGTATAATACCTTTTGTAAATAAGTTGCCATATGTTTATTATCTATAGATATTCGCCATCAGGAGGGGTTATGCCGAAAAGCAAGTCGGTGTTTGTCTGTCAGGAATGCGGTTACGAATCGTCGGGATGGCTTGGGAAATGTCCTGCGTGCATGCAGTGGAACACATTTGTTGAGGAACGCCAGGCAGCCCCGGTCAAGGGAACGCATGTACAGGAGGGCTTCACCAAACCTGTCTGTCTCGGAGAAATAAATTCCGGCAATGAAGACCGCGGTCTGACGGGAATGAAGGAATTGGACCGCGTCCTGGGCGGAGGTGTTGTACGGGGATCGCTTATTCTGGTAGGAGGGGATCCTGGAATCGGCAAATCCACCTTACTGCTGCAAATATGCAATACGATCAATTCCGGTTCCAAAATACTATATGTTTCAGGGGAAGAGTCAATCGGACAAATTAAAATGCGTGCAGACAGGCTTGGCGTAAAACGCGCTGATCTGTATATCGTTTCCGCTTCCAATTATGAGACGATCCTGACGCTGATTGCAGCAGAAAAACCCGGACTTGTCATCATAGACTCCATACAGACCATGTACACCGACGCTATCACTTCGGCGCCCGGCAGCGTCAGCCAGGTCAGGGAAGTTACTGCGTCGCTGATGAAGCTGGCAAAAGGAACAGGGATTACGGTCATGATTGTTGGCCATGTGACCAAGGAAGGTGCCATTGCCGGTCCAAGGGTACTCGAACACATGGTTGACACGGTACTCTATTTTGAAGGGGACAGGCATCTGAGCTTCAGAATTCTGAGGGCAGTAAAGAACAGATTCGGTTCTACAAATGAAATAGGAATATTTGAAATGCGTGATTCAGGGTTAGTCGAGGTTTCCAACCCATCCGAGATGATGCTGTCAGGCAGGCCCGGCAATGTTCCGGGCTCAGTCGTCGTTTCAAGTCTTGAGGGCACCAGGCCGATGCTGATTGAAATACAGTCACTGGTTTGCGCTACAAACTTCGGTGTTCCCAGAAGAATGGCGACAGGAATCGATTATAACAGACTTACCATGCTGATGGCTGTGCTGGAAAAGCGCGTGGGCCTGCAACTGTACAATTTTGACGCATATGTGAATGTTGTCGGGGGCATCAGGCTTGATGAGCCGGCTTGCGATCTTGGCATCGCTGCCGCAGTAGCTTCCAGCTTCAGGAATGTGCCGGTAAAGGAAGGCTGCGTATTGATTGGTGAGATAGGATTGACAGGCGAGGTCAGGGCGGTAGGCCAGATCGACAAAAGAATTTCCGAGGCAATGCGACTCGGTTTCAAAAGTGTTATAATACCCGAGGGCAACCTGAAGATGGCCAGACAGATTAAAAACACCAAAGGCTTTGATATTTGCCCGGTTGCAAATATACAAGGGGCACTGGATCTTATTTTTGAGGCAGGAGGTTGATGAGGCCGACATGCATATTGAACGCTACAAGGATGATCAGATACTGGAACTGTTGAAGATTATGGCTCCGGGAACACCGCTGCGCGAGGGCCTGGAAAACATCCTGAAGGCAAGGACCGGTGCGATTATTGTGATCGGCGACTCGGAGAGGGTATTGAATGCAGTAGAGGGTGGCTTCTTTATCAATAAGGAGTTTTCACCTGCAAGACTGTACGAGCTTGCTAAAATGGATGGCGCGATTGTAGTAAGTGAGGATTTGAGTACGATACTTTTTGCCAATACGCTCTTGATACCCGATCCGTCGATTTATACCGAGGAGACCGGTACAAGGCATAAAAGCGCTGAAAGGTTTTCGAAACAAACCGGTGAGATCGTCGTTTGCATCTCCCAGCGACGCAATATCATAACGCTTTACAAGGGTTCGCGCAAGTATATACTGCGTGACACCTCCGCAATACTTACAAGAGCCAATCAGGCGCTTCAGACGCTTGAAAAATATGTGGCCGTCCTTGGTTCTGCTGCCAATGATCTCAGTATACTTGAGTTTGAGGATATTGCTACGCTGAACGATGTGGCGAAAGTCATGCAAAGAACAGAAATGGTAATGCGAGTGGTTGCGGAAATAGAGAAATATATCGTGGAGCTCGGAAATGAGGGAAGGCTTCTGAGCATGCAGCTTGAGGAGCTTATGGCCTACGTTGAGGAAGACGGCAGGCTTGTGGTGGAAGATTACATGCTGCATAACGACAATATTACAGTAGATGACATTTTAAAGAGAATCAGTACATTCGCATATGATGAACTGATGGATCTGACGTGTATCTGCCATGCCCTGGGCTATTATAAAGTGCCGGGTTCACCTGATGTATATGTCATGCCAAAGGGCTTCAGAATCATGAGCAAGGTCCCGAGGGTACCGATGACAATTGCCAGAAAGCTGATTGATGCGTTCGGAAATTTGCAGGGTATCTGTAAGGCGACGATTGTGCAGATGGATGAGGTGGAAGGTATCGGAGAACTTAGAGCAAGAGCGATCAAGGAGGGCCTGCGCCGTGTAAGGGAACAGGTGCTTCTGGAGAATCGCAGAGTTTGAGAAATATCATATCCGGATGGAACCGGTAAAATAAAAGAGACTGACCAAGTCAGCCTCCAGCTGTTCAAAATAATTCAGTGAAATTCAAAGTG
>DBTX01000006.1:0-630 GCA_002307275.1 Hungateiclostridiaceae bacterium UBA1305 | reverse complement strand
CAGTGAAATTCAAAGTGGGGACGGTTCTTGCTTTGAATTCTTGTTTTGAATTTTAACCCAGATTGTATTGCCCAAGCATTTTGACCCGGTCCTGCTCTTTGATTATCACGTCATAGAGGTTGAGGTCAAGGGTATTGCATAAGGAAGCCATGTAATACAGATTCTTTCCGAGTTCTTTTTCGATCTGATCCCTGCAGTTTTCGCACAGAACCCCTGTAACATGTGTCTTCATCGCGTCACGTACTTGCTCAAAATCACCGTCCTCAGGCATATCCTGCTTTTGAGCATCTATTTTGATGCAACCGCACTGGGTCACTGCCTTTACTATTGAGCGATTCACCCTTGCATTGGAATCCTGAAATTTTGTAATGGAATCAATAATGCTTTTGTTTCTGAAAAGCAGTTCCTGAACAGTATATTGGAATTCGTCAATTAACATATCTTTCACAACGCTAACCTCCTGATGCATATTGCTGCTGATTCGACGATTTAATTATAATTGTTTGGACAACTTCTTGTCAATGCCGTCTTGCATATCTGTGACCTGTCGAACTGCTGCCCGGAATTCCTTCGGATGCTGCAAATGGGCTAAATAATGGAATGCGGGCAGGGCTAAATCATGAAGCAAAA
>DBTX01000043.1 GCA_002307275.1 Hungateiclostridiaceae bacterium UBA1305 | reverse complement strand
CAAAAATATTGGCTTTGTGAAACTGATTTGCCTGGCAAATCGGTAGAAGCAAAGGACAATATATGGGTATGGAATGTGAAAGCAGGACATACTCACACAGGATTCGGCTCTGCGCAAGCAGAACGATATCCACACAGGTAATATTAAAGATTAGGTCTTTAACGTTTATAAGTTTAACAAGTTTTCTCAAGCTTACATTATATAGTTTTGAAGGTGTAATGGATTTGAAAACAAATCCAGAGCATCATAATTTTCTGGTGGTTATTACGAGAAGGTCACACCCGTTCCCATCCCGAACACGGAAGTTAAGCTTCTCAGTGCCGATGATACTTGGTTGGTAACGACCCGGGAAAGTAGGTCTCCGCCAGATTTATATTCCTCAATAGCTCAGTTGGTAGAGCATGCGGCTGTTAACCGCAGGGTCGTAGGTTCGAGTCCTACTTGAGGAGCCAAAAAGCCTGAAACAGTATTGTTTCAGGCTTTTGTTGTATAGTTATTAAAGGTGAAAATAAATATTCTGTCGAATTAAATTTTCTTTAACTTGTTTGTGCAGCTTTTTATGCTATTATTTGAGTTGTTATGTAAAGCCATGCTGAAAAATCTCAGAACTAATAAATACCTATAATAAAATAGACGGGTAAACATAAAATAAACATGTGATGAACGCTTTAACAAAAGAAGAAGTTGAGGGGGCAATAACAATAATGACACTTTTTAGCGCAAGAAGGATTTTTTTAGTAGCTTTATCCTGTATGTTCTTGTTGTCAGGTTGCGCAGCAGGCAAACTGGGAGGAATCAATACCGGTACGACAGATGAGCAGGCCAGTACGCCACAAAGCACACAGGCGCAGGCGTCAGGAGAGCAAAGTAATAGTGCTTCACCTGAAGCAACTGTCAATACAAGCAATGAAACCTCAACTGATACAACGAATATTGCGACCCCGGCTTTAAAAGTCAAAGCGCTCTATTTGACAGGCTGGACAGTGGGAAGTACGACAAAAGTGCAGCATTACATTGATTTAGTAAAAAATACCGAGATAAATTCCTATGTTATTGATATCAAGGATGACGACGGCCTGGTGGGGTATGAATCGCAGGTCCCTGCAGTGAAAGAGAACGGCACATGGTTGATGAAATATAATGTAGACAAAGTTATAAAAGCATTTCATGAAGGTAAAGTCCATATTATCGGTAGGATCGTATGCTTCAAGGATCCTGCCTATTCACTCAAAAGACCGGATCTTGCCGTCAAGAGTGTCAACGGAGGTTTATGGAAAGATAATAAGAAAAAAACCTGGCTGGACCCGTATAACAAGGATAACTGGGCTTACCTGGCAAGTATAGCCAAAGAAGCAGTTGAGAAAGGTTTCGACGAGATACAGTTTGATTATGTTCGCTTTCCCAGTGATGGAGACAAGAAGAAAATGGATTTCTCTGGCGCGGATAAGGAAAAATATCAGGCAATAAATGAATTCTTGGCATATATGAAATCAGAATTGTCTGGAGTGAAGGTTTCGGCTGATGTATTCGGAATCATCCTGGAAAGTCCGGCGGATACTGAACAGATAGGACAATATCTTGAAAGTGTTGGAAAGGATATTGATTACATCTCTCCAATGGTCTATCCTTCACATTATGCCCAGGGACAAATTGTGAACAAGGTTGAATTCCCCGCGCCAGACCTGGAGCCTTATAAGGTAGTGTATAATTCATTGGTCAAAGCAAAAGAGCGGATATCAAAGGTAACTGGTTACAAGGCAAGTGTCAGACCATATTTGCAGGATTTCACAGCATCCTGGATCAGGCCTAAAAGTAAGTATCAGGAATATGGCGTACAACAGGTGAGGGATCAGATAAAGGCAGTATACGATTCCGGGTATGAAGAGTGGATCTTATGGGATGCATCTAATAGTTACCATGAAGATGCGTTGCTGAAAGACGGCGAATGATAACAGTCTCAAAGTAACTAAAAAATTATGATTAAATAGTCTCCTGAAAGGAGACTATTTCTGTAAGTAAATAATAAAAAATTATCTTTAGCATATCTCCGATAGTTTTTCAATAGGTCCTAATTACTATTTAATTTTAGACCTTTCATATTGACTTGTCCTTTATAAGTGATACAATATACAGTGCCAGGAAAAATATTCTATACTAAATATAGTGATTTAATTCAAGGAGGAAGTCGCATGAAACTCTCCGAAAACGCAGTAAAGGTCCTTGAAAAAAGGTACCTTGCAAAAGACGAAACTGGTAAACTGCTTGAAGACCCCGAAAGTATGTTCAAACGCGTATCCAAGGCAATCGCCAAGGCAGACGCACCCTATGCCACACCTTCCGAATTGAAGAAAATTGAAAAGGAATTTTTTGAATTGATGGCAGAGCTTGAGTTTTTGCCCAATTCACCCACATTGATGAATGCAGGAAGGCCCCTCGGGCAATTGAGCGCCTGCTTCGTTTTGCCTATTGAGGATACGATGGAGGGTATTTTTGACTCCGTTAAAAATGCGGCATTGATTCATAAAAGCGGCGGGGGTACGGGTTTCAGCTTCTCAAGGCTCAGAGCCAATGGTGCAAGCGTCAATTCTACCGGCGGAATAGCCAGCGGTCCGATTAGCTTTATGAAGGTTTTTAATGCTGCAACAGAGGCGGTTAAGCAAGGCGGGACCAGAAGAGGCGCCAATATGGGTATTTTGAGGGTCGACCATCCGGACATCCGCGGATTTATCACTTGTAAACAGGATAATAGGGATATTACGAATTTCAATATAAGCGTTGCGATTACGGAAGATTTCATGATTGCAGCCGGTAAAGGTCAGCAATATGACCTTATCGATCCCAAAACAGGTATTGTTGTAAGGCAGGAGAATGCAAAAGAGATATTCGACCTCATTATAGATAATGCATGGAACAACGGCGAACCTGGTATCATTTTTATTGACAGACTTAATAAGGATAATGTAACACCGGAACTCGGCCAGATCGAGAGCACCAACCCCTGCGTCACAGGTGACACCTGGGTATTGACCTCTGAAGGTCCCAAACAGGTGTTGGATATACTGGCTGCTGATAGTGAGCTTGCGCTTAACGGCAAGTTCAACAGGACAGAAAAGGAAGGCTTTTTCAAAACAGGTACAAAGCAGGTCATAAGGATATCTACAGATCGTGGATATGAGTTGGCGCTGACAAAAGATCATCTTGTGAGGGTCGCTTCGGAGGTTTCCAGATTCAGTACGTGTGAAGAGTGGAAAGCTGCCGGGGATTTGAGGCCCGGCGATCATATTATTCTCTCGGATAACAGAGGAATTGTTTGGAAAGGCAAAGACGGATATGATAAAGGATTTTTGCTCGGATTGCTTATGGGAGAGGGTACTCTGAAGCAGGAAGGCGGCATTATCAGTGTATGGGGTAGTGATGAGGATGCGATGGCTCTTATGCAGGCGGCTGGTGACGCAGCATTTACATTGCCTCATAGAAGTGATTTCGCCGGTTTCCAATCAACTGTCGGGAACAGGAACGAAAACAGGCTTCGCATCGCTGCTTTGAGAGATTTGGCCGGTGAATACGGAATTTATCCCGGAAACAAGAAAATATCATCAGAAGTAGAAAAATCCGGATACGATTTTCATAGAGGCTTTATCAGAGGAATGTTTGATACGGATGGCACGGTCACAGGTACACATGAAAAAGGATTATCCGTTCGCCTGTGGCAAAGTGATGCTGAATGCTTGAAGGCTGTTCAAAGGATGCTTCACAGACTGGGAATCGCGTCAACCATATATATGAACCGGAAACAGTGTATGATGAAGGAAATGCCTGACGGGAAGGGTAGTCAAAAGGAATATAGGACCAAACCCGGGCATGAGCTTGTAATCACGAAGGATAACTTGTTTGTTTTTTCTGAAGTGGTTGGTTTCAGCAGCATAAAGAAACAAAAGCGCCTGAATGAAGGACTTGCAACCTATAAACGCGCCCTGAACAGAGAACGCTTTATCTCGGAAGTTACAGAAAGCATCGAACTTGGCGAGCGGGACGTATATGATGTACAGGTTCCAGGAATCAATGCTTTCGATGCCAATGGCATATATGTTCACAACTGTGGTGAGCAACCCCTGCTCCCGTATGAGGCTTGCAACCTTGGCTCCATAAACCTCAGCATCATGCTGAAAAACAGCGGCAGCAAGGTGGAAGTTGATTATGACAGGCTCGCAGCGGTGGTCAGAAAGGCTGTGCATTTCCTTGACAATGTAATCGAAGTGAATCAGTATCCGCTTCAGCAAATAAGTGATATGACCAGAGGGACCAGGAAAATAGGCCTTGGTGTCATGGGGTGGGCAGATCTGCTATGCAAGCTGGACATACCTTACAATTCCCAGAAAGCCATAAATCTTGCGGAAAAGGTCATGCATTTCATACAGGATGAAGCCAGGAGTATGTCAATTGAACTGGCAGGGAAAAAGGGCGTATTCCCGTATTTTGACAAGAGTATCTACAAGGATCTGGGCGTAAAGGTACGCAATGCAACGACTACTACCATTGCGCCTACAGGAACATTAAGCATCATAGCGGGATGTTCCAGTGGAATCGAGCCGATATTCGCCATATCCTATGTCAGAAATGTAATGGATAATGATGAACTGATAGAAGTTAACCCGATTTTCAAAGAAGTATCAACAGAGGAAGGGTTCTACTCCGATGATCTGATGAGACATATTGCCAAAAAGGGCTCATTATCCGGTATCCCGGAAATACCAAAACAGGTGCAGGATGTATTTGTTACTGCGCATGATATTTCACCCGAATGGCATGTCAAGATGCAGGCATCATTCCAGAAATATACCGATAATGCGGTTTCCAAGACTGTAAACCTCAGCCACGACGCTACACGAGATGACGTAAAGGCTGTATTTGAACTGGCTTTCAAGACTTATTGCAAAGGTGTCACTATTTACAGGGATGGAAGTCGTGACATGCAAGTGCTGAATATAGGCGGCGTCAAGGGCAAGGAAGAAGGCAAAGCAGAAGGTGCGGCTGAGGTGGGAGCTGGGGCAGCAAAAACAGACGCCAGTGGGTCAAGGATATCGCCAAGACCAAGGCCTGATATAACCACCGGCTTCACGGAAAAAGTAAAGATTGGCTGCGGAAATCTTTACATCACTGTCAATTATGATGAACATGGCATTTGCGAGGTGTTTACAAATACAGGCCGCGCAGGCGGCTGCCCATCGCAGTCGGAAGCTACCAGCCGGCTTGTATCGATTGCATTGAGATCCGGACTTGATGCCAAATCCATTGTTGAACAGCTTAAAGGAATCAGATGCCCGTCGACAATAAAACAGAAAGATCTGAAGGTCCTTTCCTGTCCGGATGCTATCGGACGATTGATAGAAAAGGTCCTGAAACTGCAGAATGGCAATGGTAATGGTAACAGGAATGGGAACGGCGACGGAAATATCAACACAAATGGCAACGGAAATGGCAACGGTAACGAGCATGCTACAAAACCGGAAGACTCAGTAGTTGAAGAAGCCGATGTACATTCCTCGAATGCACCCAAACCGACAGCCATGTGCTCCATGGATTGCAAATCCTGTACGATAAGGGATATTTGCATGAACCCTGAGAAGGATGTGGATGTCGACGAAGATGGTGCTCCGACGTTGTCCAAGTGCCCCGAATGCGGCAAGCCGGTAGAGCATGAAGGCGGCTGCGTCATTTGCAGACACTGTGGCTTCAGCAAATGCGGATGATCCCTTCACATATTATAAGCCTTGGAAGGCGCTTGAATTCAAATGATGACTGATGCATACACTGGCATGGTCAAGCAGGAAATTGCGCAAGCCAGTGTCGGAACCCGGCTCATGCAAAATATTGAGGGTGCGTTTGGCTCAGCAGTGCTTGCAACGGTTGTCAGTCTTTCAATGCAGGGTTAAGTACCAACGATTCCACTCATGACCACTGATTATCACGATGGTTTCATGTTGGCCTTAGTTCTTAGCTTGGTATTACTCATTCCGGCCCTGTTCCTGACCAACAAGAAAGCTATTGGATTAATTATTATTGGTTATATTTGAACTTTCAAGTGCTGCAATATAGTTAATTGTCTGGGAGCCACGTGTATTTCCGTGAATATGGAAGCAATCGGAAGCATATTTTACCAAGCGCCATTTACTGTCCGGTAGACCCGGGATATATGGACATTTGCAGCACACGCAACAGAAATGAGATTTTAGTTTTTGATTGACAAGGAGTATGCTTAAGACAAAAAACTATAAAGGAGTCTTTTATATGAGTATTGCTCAGCTGGTTGTGGAAAAAAGTGAAGAAAAGCCTCAAAAAGTCAGGAAAGACGGCTATCTCCCGGGTGTTATCTACGGAAGAGAAATGAAGGAAAACCTAAAGGTTAAGATCAAATATTCCGACATTTTAAGTATCATCAGAAACCATGGAGACAGGGCAAAGCTGCAGACTGTTCTTGACGGTAAAAAACATCTTGCGTTTATTAAGGAGTTACAAAAAGATCCTCTTTCGAGCAAGATCATTCATATGGATATTCAGTATGTATCCAGCAAGGATATTGTCAAAATGAAGGTGCCGGTTATCTTTGAAGGCATATCCGAATTGGAGCAGAATAAACTGATTCTGGAGATATACAGGCAGGAAGTTGAGTTATCAGGGAACATCGAGAATATTCCCGAATTCGTTAAGCTGAGTGTGGCAGACCTGAAAGCAGGTACACAGATTACGTGTGGTGATCTGAAGCTTGATAAAGAGATTGAAATACATAATAGCAGCGAAAATCTGGCTGCCGTTCATAAGATAAAGGTAGTAATTGAAGCGGAAGAAACTGAAGCAGAAGTAAAAACGGCAGAGGTAAAAGCGGTAGAAAAGTAGCATGTACAGGGAGTGTAAAAATATAAAGAGCAAAAAATACATAAAAAAATCATATAAGTGCATACTTCCCGCTATTCTGGCTGTCATCGTCCTATTGCAGTTCTATTCGTTCGGCGCCTCTGGCGCGAGTGCCGCAGTCAAAGTATCATCGAAAACAGGCACGTTGGCCGCGACTGTCATGGAAGCCACTGCCAATACGCCTGCCGGGCCGGAAACAATGCTTTCCAATCTGAAGGACAAGGCAGCGGGTGTCTCGGAGAAAGAAACGGAGACCCTTCAAAAGCTTTTTACGCAGGCTCAGAAGATTGAGGAAACGGGAAAAAAGGTACAGGCCGCTTCCGGTGATATCGGGAAAGCGCAAGTGCGGATTGACAGTTTGAAAAAGTTGATCGAACAGGACAAAGCCGAATTCGAAAAGGAACAGGAAAGCCTGAAACTGGTACTGCAAAGCTATCAGAGGATGGGACCGGGATCTTATCTGGAGATCTTGTTCCAGTCGGACAGCCTGCCGGATCTCCTGTCACGGATCAACCTGTTGAGGGATCTTGCCCATAATACGGGAGATCTCATGGATCGTATCAACGAAGACAGGGAGAAGCAGGGAAAAGAGCAGGAGAAGCTAACCGAAGAACTGGCATTGCTGCAGAATAACAGGAAGCAGTTGGAACAGGACCTTGCCGACGAGAAGAAGTTGAAAGAGGATATGGAAAATTATCTTGCTTCGCTGCAAAATGAAAGAGTCCGTTATCAAGGGGAGCTGAACGGGATTCAGCAAGCCTGGAATGGAATAAAGCCTGTCTATGAAGAAACGGCAAAAGAGTTTGCGGAGTTCACCGGGAAAGTGAACCTGCCTCCGGATATGCTTAAAATTTCATTCAGCTTCTCCGGCATGGAGGTTTCGATAAGCGATACGGCCATAAACAGCCTGCTAACCGGCGATCCCAAGCTGAATGGCATAAGATTTATGTTTTCAAAGGAGAAGGTAACCTTGGAGTTCCCGGAAAGCAGCCTCACACTGACAGGCAAATTTGTAATAGCGGATGACTATTGCCTTGCTTTTAAACCGGAGGGCGGAACCTTTTTCGGAATGCCTCTGGAAAAAGGTACTGCTGCGGAGTTGTCGGAGAACTACAGCATAAAGCTGGACTTGAAGTCGCAGTTACAGGGCGCCAAGTTGAAATCCGCCGATACGGGGGACGGATTTTTAAAGGTTTCATTATAAGCAGCCGGAACGGTTACGACCACAGTGCGAAGAATGCATTGGGCCGGTATGCCGGACACCGGTCGGCGGAGGGACGGTTAAAATGATTCAGGCGGAAGAGGTTGGCTTTCGATACCCCGACGGTACGGAAGCTTTGAAGGAAATCAATCTGAAAATAGAAGACGGTACTCTCGTATATGTGACGGGGCGGAGCGGCTCAGGGAAAACGAGCCTGCTGAAGTTGCTTATGGGAATTGAATTTCCATCGCAGGGCAATCTGACCGTTCTTGGCCAGCAAATAGTAAAAGGGCGAAACGAGGGGATCCGGCGGCTCAGGGCAAAAATCGGGCCGGTTTTCCAGGAATTCAGGCTGATGGATGGGAGAACGGCTTTGGAAAATGTTATCCTCGGCATGCGCTTTCTGGACATTCCCCAAAAGCAGATGAAAGAAGACGCCTATCATGCTTTGAGCAGAGTGGGGCTTGAACACAAGGTTTCTTCCAACGTGGACAATCTATCCTGGGGTGAACGTCAGAGAGTAGCCATTGCCAGAGCGGTCGTCAGAAAGCCCTTATTGATTCTGGCGGATGAGCCTACCGGCAATCTGGACAGGGAAAATGCAGTAAATATTCTCAAATTGCTGGATTCTTTCAGAAATCAGGACACAACCGTTATCATTACAACCCATGCAACTCATTTGATAGGTGCTGTCGGGGATGTCAGGCACATCACAATGGACGGTGGAATTATGAAGCAGGAGGAAGCTTGAGGGGTAAAATGACTAAAATTTTTACAAATGCGGGATACTTTTTCAAAGAAACGTTCACAATGGTCCGACTGAGCCTGATATCCAATATTCTGTCTCTTTTGAGCACGGGTCTGATTTTTTTTATTCTGGCTATGGTGATTTCTGGCTGGTGGATTATGACGGAAATATCGGAGGCAATCAGGGGAGAGGCTGAAATCAGTGCCTATTTTGACAGGGATGTCAGTCCGGAAGAAGAAACAAGTCTGGTCGGAAGCGTCGGCAGGATCAGTGGAGTTAAGGACTCCAGGCTGGTAGATGAAAAAGAAGCCTACGGTAATATGGAAAAAATACTAGGTAAGGACGCGCAAATTCTGAACGTATTCGATGAAAATCCGTTCACAGCATATATAGAAATCAATATTGATCTGGATTCTGTTGATCGCATCCTGAAAGAATTGGATAACATGCCAGGGATCAGCTACGTCCGCGATAACAGGGATGTTCTTGACCGAATCAACAGTCTGACCCGCCTGTTTCTGCTGATCGGCTATCTGGTTCTGGCAGCCGCGGGTATCTCGACACTGGTCATCATATCCCATATTGTCCGGCTGGCAGTTCGCGACAACAGGGAGCAGATTAACACTCTCGGATTGCTGGGCGCACCATGGCCTTTTATTGCATTCCCGTTTATTCTTCAAGGCCTGTTACTCACACTGGGAGGCGCGATCCTGGCAACAGTACTGTCCGTATTTGTACTGAAGCAGGTATATTCGCAAATTGCCGGTCCTCTGCCCTTCATCCCTCTGCCGCCCGCGCAATCGGTCGCTTCAGGAATGGCTGCGGTTATTTTGTCCGCAGGCTTGGTGCTTGGCGCCGCAGGCAGTATGCTTGGCCTGGCTTCGTCAAGAGGAAAGTAGGCTTCCTTAAGGCATATAGAAAAGCTTAAGAATGGGTCTTTTTACATTATCTTAATCTGTTGTGGCATGCGCAACAGATGAATACTCACTGGTATCCGAGCTGTTATGCGCTTTTACCTTATAGTAGTAGGTCGTATCATCCGAAAGACCGGTATCCGAATAACTCGAAGATGTAACGGTATCAATCTTGGAATAAGTCCCGGCTTTGGAGGTCGCTCTGTAAACATAATAAGATGTAGCGCCGCTTACCGAATCCCAATCCAATGATATTTTGGAGGAGCTTTTGGCTGTGGCGGTAAGGTCATCCGGCGAATCCAGATCACTGTCAGAGTCATCATCCGTGGTAGCGGAGTCAATAGATGAATACTCGCTGGTATCCGAGCTATTATGAGCCTTTACCTTATAGTAGTAGGTCGTATCCTCCGACAGGCCGGTATCTGTATAACTCGAAGATGTAACGGTGTCTATTTTGGAGTAAGACCCGGATGAGGATGTCGATCTGTACACATAATAGGAGGTCGCATCACTTACGGAATCCCAATCCAATGATATTTCGGAGGAACTCTCAGCTGTTGCGGTAAGGTCATCCGGTGCATCCAGATCGCTGTCGGAATCGTCAGAGTCGTCAGAGTCGTCACCTGTGGTGGCATGGGCTATAGAGGAATAATCGCTGGTATCCGAGCTGTTATGAGCCTTTACCTTGTAATAGTAGGTTTCATCATCCGACAGGCCTGTATCTGTAAAACTTGAAGCTGTAACGGTATCTATTTTGGAGTAAGACCCGGATTTGGAGGTCGATCTGTAAACATAATAGGACGTTGCGTTACTTACCGAATCCCAATCCAATGATATTTTAGAGGAACTCTTAGCTGTTGCGGTAAGGTCATCCGGTTCATCCAGATCGCCGCTGGAGCTGCTTGTCGTCGTAGCATTCACAATGAGTGAACTGTCACTGGTATACGAGCCGTTATAAGCCTTTACCACATAGTAGTAGGTCACATTTGCCGTTAAGCCGGAGTCCACATAGTTTACAACTGAAGTAGTGCCTGTTAACGTGTAAGTTCCGGAATAGGATACCGACCTGTAAACATAATATAACGTTGCATCCTTTACAGAATCCCAGTAAAGTGAGATTATGGAGGAACTTATCGCTGATGCGGAAAAGTTGATCGGTGCAGTCAAAGTATTCGCTTTAGTAGCAGCATTGACTATTGATGAATACTCACTGGTATCCGAGCTGCCATAAGCCTTTACTTTATAGTAATAGGTTGTATTTGCCGGCAGACCGGAGTCGATATGGCTTGTTGCCGTAGCGGCAACTATTTTTGAATAAGTCCCGGAATAAGAGGTTGCTCTGTAAACGTAATAGGATGTTGCACCAACTACCGGATTCCAGTCCAGTATTATGGAAGAACCTGATACTGCTGCGGTAAGACCATCCGGCACAGCCAGATCACCGTCTTCAGTGGCAGCTTTTACTATTGATGAATATTTACCGACAGCAGAATTGCTTCGGGCTTTTACCCTGTAATAGTAAGTAGAATTATCTGACAAATATTTGTCTTTATAGCTTGTAGTCTTTACAGCATCAATTTTTACATAAATTCCGGAAGATGAGGTTGATCTGTAGATATAATAAGATGTCGCACCACTTACAGAATTCCATTTAAGTGAAATTTCACTATCATTTTCGGCTGCAGCGCTGAGATTACCCGGTGCAGCCAAATCATTAAAAGTATTGTTATTTACAGCAGCATAAGCCACCGAAGAAGATTTGCTTGTATAGGTGCTGTTATGAGCCTGAACTTTATAATAACAGGTAGCATTATTCGTCAAACCTTTATCAGTATAGTTCGTGGCTGTAACGGTACCGATTTTTGTATAAGCGCCGGAATTGGATGTTGTTCTGTAAATGTAGTAAGATGTCGCACCGCTTACATAATTCCACTCCAGTGCTATTTCACTTCTGCTTACGGCGGTAGCTTCAAGGCCACCCGGCGGCACCAGTGCACCGGCCATAGCGCTGACTGCGGAAGAAAAGCCATGGGTACCTGTGCTGTTATGAATTTTAACCTTATAATAGTAGATAGTATTATTTGTCAAATCATTGTCTATATAGCCTGTAGTTAAAACGGTATCTATTTTCACATAAATTCCGGAATACGACGTTGATCTGTAAACATAATAGGAGGTTGCATCACTTGCGGCATTCCAGTCAAGTATTATTTTGCCTCCGCTTCCAGCCGTAGCGGTAAGTTTGGCCGGTGTGTCGGTATTGCTTACTGAATTGCCAAATGTAGTAGCGTAAGCCACGGAAGAATATGTGCCTGTACCTTTGCTTGAATAAGCCTGAACTTTATAGTAGTAGGATGTATTACCAGTTAAATTATTATCGGTATAGCTTGTTGCACTGACAGTATTGATTTTTGCGTAAGTTCCGGATTTGGACTTTGACCTGAAAATATAGTAGGATGTCGCACCGTTTACATAATTCCACTCCAGTACTATTTCACTGTTACTTTCGGCGGTGGCTTCAAGATCGTCCGGTGCGTCCAAAACATCTGACTTGATACTCCCGTTAAGTTTACCTGCTACAACCTGCTTCAGGCATTCAGCTATTTTACTTTCTATTACTGTAACCTGCGTTGCAGTGATAGTACCGTTTACTGCCGCATCATCGATTTCATCGTGAATGAGATCTGTTAATTTTTTCAAAAGAGTGGATTCATCAACATTATAACTTTTGGCGATTTCAGCAGGGGTACTGCCATTACGTAATTTATCAATAATGGTATTCTCATCTGCATCCAAAATATCTGCTATTTGAAAGATGAAGTAAGTTAATGCCAATTGATCATTTGCGGATCCAATCCGCTGCCCAAGATGCAGTCCGTTATTTCCCTTCCATTGTTCAAAATGCGCTCCATTATTCTGCTGGTCCAACTGAAACCACAGATTCAGCATCCACTGTCCGCCTTCTCCTGCCTGGAAAACCGCCGTATTTTGATTTTTTTCCTGTACGTTAGCGGCGTTTGCCGTAATCGGATATGATACCTCGCTCCAACATAGCAGGCATATTAAAGTTAGTGCGCAAGCAAGTAACTTTTTCACAAAATCAAACATAAAACACCTCTGCAATATAAAAATTATTACGCAATTCCGTAATGCATTCCTGACCTGTTAAAATTATCATTGTATATTCCTATTTTATCCTTAACTTATGTATATTCTATTGCATTTTTATTACGATTTCATTTCTGAAAAATTTCACAAAAAGGCTGTAACATTGATACATTGTCCGTAACCGTCATTTATAGTGTAGCATATAAACGTGCGAAATTCAAAATCGCACGTTTTTAATAATTGTTACTGACCAAAGGCAATCATAAAGAGGTGAGAGAGGCTGGATGTCCTCGAATCCTGCTCCATGTTTTTCATTCCTTGAAGGCACGGCGCTTTTCTCCTATCCTGTTGCGAGGGAACTTTTCGGGGCTTCTGCAAGTCAAATGACTGTAAATGAGGAGAGGAACATATATATGAAGAAAATGATATTTGCTGTACTAACAATCACATTGCTGCTTAATACGGCGGGGTGCACGAAATCATCAACAGAAGAAAAGACAGATATCCGGGGGCAGATTACAAAGGTGCTAACCGATGAAAATAAAGCTGTAACAGGTATTATGGTAGAAGGAAAGGTAGAAAGCGATACTGTCCATGACAAGGCAATGGTACGTATGAACAAAGGTACAAAAATAACTGCAAGGGATACAGGCGAAAAACTGTCGGCAAACGATCTTAAGGAAGGCATAAAAGTTGAGGTTGTTTTTGACGGACCTATTTTGGAATCGTATCCTGTTCAAGCTAACGCAAAAAGTGTAAAGGTAATAGAGGAATCCTTACAAGAGTAGGAGAATAAAGGGATACTGTGTTTATAGGCGGTGAGCCGTTCACATTTCCGAACCAAAGAGAGTAATTTCGTTTATACCGACCATGCTGATATCAATTGTCACAGCATCCAGTTGTATTGTATTGCCTAGTCCCAGGCCTGTATTGCTGCCTACAAAGGATGTCTGCATGTTTTCTATTACGGTCCACGGATCTGCCGCTGCCAGCACTGCTGCAGTGATATCCTGCGAGAGGGGGACTATTAAATGATTAATTGTCCCTACCAGGGAAAGGCTCTCCTGTGCAAGTTGAATCCAGGCATCACCAGGGTCCGCCCGCCAGTAATAAATCATCGAACTGGTGCCTACTGCAAGTGTCAGGGAAAGACTGCAATAAAAATTGATAACAACGCTTTGGATCTGAAGCTGGCTGCTTGCCGCCGGTACCATGTTACTGTAATCCAGTACGATTCTGCCGCCGGTTGTAGCTAATAATGCCGAATTCAAGGTAGCATACAGCGAGTCAGGAAGGCCTGTGGCATTGGATACATTCGTAAAATTGCTATTACCGTTAAAGGCGACCTGTGCAGCATTTGAAGCGCCGGAAGTCTCACTTGCACTTTCCTCATCCGAGGTGCGTAAATCAATGGAATTACCGGGACTCAGTAAATATCCGGAAGGAAACTGCTGACTTATGGCCGAAGAAGATGTGGTTACCCTTAAGGACAAAAAACTATTGCTATTGCTGCTTAACATTACCGTTACTCCCAGGGGAGCCGATGTCTGCACTGCTGTAAGGTAGATGCTTTTTGCCGCCGAAGGGGTCCAGACCGATGTTTCCGTGGACAAAATATCAAAAGAGGAGTGTTTGATGACAGCAGCATCGCCTTCCCTGGTAAATATGGGCTGATCTCCATAGGTAAAAATATTATCGTTAATCCTGGCATTATGCATCACCATATACGCTCCTTGCAATTTCCTGCCCACATCTAGATTTCATAGCCCAAGAGGGTGATATATATTGTTCCTGCAGCGCTGGTAGTGAGAGTAATCACTTCATTCGCTAAAAATTTTACAGGAGAAGAAAAGCTTTCACCAAAGGCGGCAAAGGAAGAGGTCAGAACAATTGAAAGGAAAGGAGCATTGCCCGCCCTGTTCAGGGTAATGGTCAATGCGGAAAGGGAAGAAGCCTGCACCGCAGTCAGGTATATCGACTTGCCCGCTGCCGGTGTCCAAATTGTCGTATTGGTCTGAGCTGTGGTAAAGGTATTATATAAAATTCTGTTTGAGGCATTTTCCCTTGTAAACAAAGGACTTCCCTCATAATTAAAAACATTATTATTCACCCTGAATTTTTTATCCATTGTCCAAAACCCTTCATTCATTCATTCATTTATCTGTATTTATATGATATGAAGTTTACTTTTAAGATGTGCTTATGTACCTTGCGAGAAAATTATAGACTGAGAATACCAAGTTCAGGGTGAACAGCAAAACAGCTTAACAGAAACAGACGAACAGATTATGGTGCGTTATGGTAAAGGTACTCCGGTTTTGATGATTGTTAGTTTTTATTTCAAATAGAACACTTCCCTCATGGGCTTGATCGGTTCAGCTTCGTTGAAATCGAAAGAGCCCTTTACCATTTTCGATGTGATCGCATTCCAGCGGTTGCAGGCTTCACTTTTTGCAATATACGCAAATGCCGCTTCCGCATCATCGCATTCAAAGCAGTAGAAGAACTGGTTTCCGTTTTGGAATATGGAGTAGTTGCTTATTCCTGCTTTGCTGTGCTCCTCCATGATAATGGGCCATGGGTCAAGATGCATTTTCACATATTCCTCAAGACATTCCTCCTTGATATACCATGACCATGCGAATTTGTTGCTGCCTGCCATATCAATACCTCCTATTAGTTTTTACTTCTTGTTTTTTATTCCAATCAACATTCTGTTCCGTTAATCCTACATCGCTTATTACTTTGATTCCGGTTGCTTCGACTCCAGCAGAGAACACAGGAAAACCAGTGCCAACCCCTGTCCCCATCCCTGAACGCGTTTGAACGGTACCTTCTTGTAGTCATCCGCATTCAGCATGACCGCGGTACCTGCTGAAACATTTCTCACGCTTCCGTCCTCGGAAATGTTGTCAAGAATACCCGCTAAAGCATTCTGCACATATTTGGCATGCAATGGGTGCCCCCAGAGTATCAGTGCTGCACCGATTCCGGCCGATGCCGACGTCTCCGGATAAGAGGCGGGATCATCCAGTATGGTATGCCACATGCCGTCTTCGGCCTGCAGTCTGACTAAAGCGCTCAATTGATCTCCAAGTGCGCCTCCGAGCTGCATCCACATTGGATTAAGGTAGTTCAGCATCCTGTAAGCTCTTGCCATTGTGTATGCAGCCCATGCGTTTGCCCTTGCCCAATGGATTCCCGACAGGTTATTCTTCCGGACATTGTCCCATGCATGAAAAAACAGCTCCGTCCTTTCGTCCTGCAGGTACTCCTCATGCCAGTAGAACTGGTTCAGCGCATCCTCGATGTAGTCCTTGTTATTCAGCTTGAAGCCCATCCTGAGGAGAAAGTAGGCTGCCATGAAAAGAGTGTCAGCCCAGGCCTGCTCAGGGAAATCATTTTTGCTTGAAACCGTATGCTGAAAAACGTTTTGTCCGAATCGGACCGCGTCCTTGCGGAGATACTCCGCCTTTTTCAATGCGATGTCCAGATACTTCTGATCCCCGGTAGCTTCGTGCAGAGTGATCATCGCGTGACCCATCGCACATGCGTTTACCATGAAATCCGGAAGGCCGATTTCAATATATTCGTCCACAAATTTGATCATGAAATCTATATATTCCTGCTTCCCTGTAACTTCCCACGCTTTGCTGATGCCGTAAAACGCCACTCCGCACGGCCAATCCCAGGTAAAGTCGATATTCATTGTCCTTTTAACAACACGGTCGATAACATCCCGTATCTGCTGCTCGTCAAACTGCAGTTTCTGCATTTTTCACGCCCCCCATTCAGTTCATTTTCCGAATTACCTTCCACTCAATTGCCTATTAAGGAAAACAGTGCTTTATCACTCAATTTGCCTTGAAGGTGAATTCTTTTTATTAAGGAGAATAGCCTATAATAAGCTTATTATAGGCTATTCTCCGGTTTATGGCAACATGGACATGGCTTGTTATAACGCATTGCTCAAAATAAAATTTTTCGATTTCGTCTCGTTATTTTTTAAACCATTCCTCATAAGTAGCTTTCTTTTCGTCCAGTATCTTCTGGTAGCCGCTTTCCAGATAGTCCTTGCTGAACTGGGCATATTTTGTTTCAAATTCACTCGGCTTGCAAACAATCAACTGCGTGGCATACTGTTTGTACTTGGTTACCAGCGGTGCGCCATAAGTAGTCTGGGCGGCAATTACCTTCGGGATGAATATATTCGGAACGCCAATATTGTATGGCGACCTCAAATACTTGAACTGATCCTTCATCAGGTACCTGTAGTCCTCCCCCGGAGGGCAGGCGGCAATCAGCATGTTATCCAGGTCGCTGCCGGCATCGGTGCCTTCGACAACCAGTGCAAAGTAGTCCTTGTTACTGCCGTTTATAAGCCTTTCGGAGCCCTTGTAATCAGGTATCAGCTGTTTCTTTCCGTCCTTGTTCTGATAAGTCTTTCCTTCAACTCCCCACATAACGGAATTGAGGTTTTCCGGCTTGCTCAGCCAGTCAATATATTTCAATACTTCAGCAACGTTCTTGGTGTTTTTGTTAATTCCATTCATCAGACCAACAGCAGGAGTGTAATAGTAGCTTGTAGCAATCGTTCCTGCTCTCTGCGTAAGCGGCATAGCAGTAGAAATCTTGGCAGTCGGCACATTCTTCACCAGAGCAGCTATGTATCCGTTATCCTGCGGGATATATTCAGACCAGACTCCGGCATTTCCGTTCATGAAAGCGGATCTTGCCTTGGAGTTATCGGTATCGAGCATGAATTCGGGACTGATCAGACCGGCATTATACTCTCGGTTCAGGAACTGCAGGCGTTTCTTCTCAGGTTCCCAGGATAATGCAGGAGTTGCTATATCGGAATACATGTACTTTTCCAGATCCGACAGGTTGGCCGGTCTGAACGGGTAGTTACCGGTAGCGGAACCGTTAACCGTGGCTCCCGGCAGGTCATATGTTTCAGGAATGATCTTGCTGCCGACGTTGCCGGGATCTTTAGTCTTGAAGGCCAGCAGCATGTTATAGAACTCGTCAAGTGTCCTTGGCATTGCGATTCCAAGTTTGTCCATCCAGTCCTGTCTGTACATTTTGACATAAGTTGAATCGAGAGGTATTGGTCTTTTAGCGGGCAGGAATATCTGCTTGCCCTGGATCTTACCCGTATTGATTACGCTTGCGCCTTCATACTTTACATAATTCGGTGCATACTGGTTCAGCATTTTAACGTCTATTTGCTGATAAACGCCCTGTCCGTACCATGCCATATAACCAGGCGACTGGTCATATTCACCGATCAGGTCGGGAGCTGTTCCTGCAGCAATAAGCAGGTTGAATGCATCTTTTGTTCCCTGCGGATTCGGTCTTGCAATGGAGACCCACTTTATTTTTACATTGATGTCCTTGAGTACCTTGTCTGCAATAAATTTTGACCAATAGTTGTTGTCTGCAGGTGATTCACCAGGTCTGCCTCTTTCAAAAATCGGTATTTTGATTTCCTTGGCTTCCTGTTTCGCCGTCACTGTAACGGTAATCGCTGCAGAAGCATTGCCGGTGGAAGCTTTTGCGGTAATGACGGCAGTGCCCGCTCTCAAAGTTGAAATGGTTCCGGAGTAGTTGACAACCGCAACGCTTGCATTACTGGAAGTCCACTTTAGCTGGTTTTTGAGTGCCGTGCCCGGAGTCAGCGTGACAGACGGTGTGAATGTCGACCCGACTTCCAGAGAGATGCTTGTCTTGTCGAATGCAACCTTGGTGATGCTTGTCTTCGTCAAGCCGAAGGCAAACGTTGAAAGCAGCATGAACATTGCAAGGACAAGACTAACGACTACTGAAATCCTACGGTTCATTAAAATACCCCCCTAAATTTTTATTTAACAACAACAGGTTGTTGTTACCCTTGGTAAAAACAATAGGATTGTTTTACCTTAAGCAGAAACAACTGTTCATTATTACCGATGATATAAATAGCTATGATATAAATACCGATGATAAAAACAGCTTGAGTCTTAACACTATTGCTGCAGCTTTTTAGTGAACTCATAAATATCGCCCTGGTAATTTGTCACGAGATTCCCCGTTTTTGCATCAATAAATACCTCTGCAGTATCATTTTCAGCATCTGAAATCTGAATCGTCAGAACGCCGTCCTTTACCGTTCCGGCGTAAGTGCCATCCGGATCGGCATATTGATATTCACTGCCGTTTGAGCTAATTTTCACCACCCGTGCAGCATCATTGATGTCTGCCCATTCTCCTGTCAATTTATCTGCGGCTGCTTCTGCAGAATCCTGTACAGTTGAAGAATCCTGCGCTGCCGCAGCCTCCACAGCAGCCTGTGTATCCGGCTCGGGCACGGCTGCAGCCTCTTCGGCCAGTTGGTTGATCACTTCCTGCTGTTCAGCCGAGGAAATCGACGCAGACTCTTCCGAACCGCCTTCCTTACTTCCGCCGCAAGCGCCAAGGCTGAATACCATAACAATTACCAGCGCAACAGACAAAGATCTTTTCCAATTCATTTGTTTTTACCTCCATGGATTAAAGTGATATATATGTTAAAAAAAAGCTTGTGTTAAAGCAATTGCAATTACCCTTTTACAGCACCGATCAGTACACCTTTTACAAAATACTTTTGCAGCCAGGGATACACAATAATAATCGGGATCGTAGCGAACAATATGGATGCAGCCCTGATGACCTCGGGTGAAAATGCATTGGCGTTGGCCTCGTTGGAAAAGGTCTCGGTGGACTGTGCCGCACTTACGAGATAATAAAGTTTCAGCTGCAGGGGGAATATATCCCTTGATGT
>DBTX01000042.1 GCA_002307275.1 Hungateiclostridiaceae bacterium UBA1305 | reverse complement strand
ATTATTTAATTGCGCTGTAGTACTACCAGAAAAGAGTATTTTCAATCTTACTTACACGAACTTTTTACAGTTCTAAAAAATTCAGGGCTTGGAGCAATCCCAAGTGATTTCCGTTACTCACCGCTTTTGCAGCAAATTGGCCTGTTTTCACAGCGTTAATCGTTTGGGGGTTATGTTCTCAGGAGACATGCCAATTCCACCGGGAGTGCCGTTTTTTGACACATCACCGTTCTGTCGGATTCCGCACCGGTTCATGATATTCTGCTGCAAATCATTACTTTTTCACACTTGTCAGTTTGTAAGTATTCGTTTTGGTATCATATACGGCTGTCAACCCCGTGGCTTTTGCAAGTGCAGTCAGCGGAACATATTCATACCCTCCGTAAATGAAAGGTTCAATTATATTCCCCTTGGCATCTTTGAATGTGATCGCCTTTGCGTTGAGCGTTGTTTTAATGTTTTTGTATGTAACCGTCAATTGCTTCTGGGTTGAAGTAATTTTCACGCTGGCTGTTGTTGTATTTGTATTCTCCGGCGGCTTACCTTGAGGTCCCATCCCGATTGCCCCTGGTGTGCCATTCCCGTGTCCCATACCGATCGCGCCCGGAGTGCCATTTCCAGATCCCGTCCTGATTGCACCGGATGTACTATTTCCAGGCCTCATCCCGATCGCACCGGGTGTACTATTCCCAGGCCTCATCCCGATCGCACCGGGTGTGCCAGCCTTGGACCCCGTGCCAATGGCACTTGGAGTAGTAGTTTTCAGAACAATAGAACTCTTTGTCGTATTATAACTCACTGTCATGTTCAAAGATTTGGCAATTGCCTGTATCGGTACATATTCCTGACTGTTATAACTAAATGACTTTATTGCAATTCCCTTTGCATCTTTCATCGTAATCAGGCGCCCATTGAGGCTGATTTTCGAGTCTTTGTACGTTGCAGTTATTTTCTTTTGACCCGAAGCTGCAAAAGCTGAAATTGAAACCGACGATAGGATAAAAGCAAACACAACAACAGCTGATAAAACCTGTTTGAACCTTTGTAATTTAATCATATTTTCTCCTCCATATAGTAAAAATTCCTCATTCAATTTTGACGGCACCGAAAAAATATTTAGGTATTGAATGAGCTTGACATTATTGTATCAATGAAAGTTTAGAATTTGTTTAGAAATATGTGGCAAAACTGAGGCTATATTACCCAATTAATCCTTCGCGGGTATATACTCACCCAAGCAGAAAAGGCACCGGTAAAACCGACGCCTTTTCTGTTCAAACATACTATATATAATTTAGGGGTTGTCGAAGACACATCAATAGCTATCTTACTATAACCAGTTCAGTTTCCCCGCCGGATGCGCCGTCGATATCGGTATATATCGAAACGTTATTATATCTCTTATCCGTACTGAGCAGCGATTCATCAATGGTTTGTATGCTTCCGGTGCTGTCGATCAGATAGATAAGGCAATCATCCGAGAAGCTGTAGGTTCTGCTGTTTGCTCTGATTCTGTCCGCGTCCACAGCCTGAATCATTGTAGATTGAGTATCGGGATACTTTATTTCTGTAATGCTGTTAATCGCATTACCGCTCATTGTCAGCTTGAGTACTGCTCCGATACTGATTTCTTTTGATGTTGAGGACACTGTGTAGGAATATTCCTTTCCTTCAACGATCATTGTATAGACACTGGAAGTACTATCACCCGATTTTACGGTCTTTACCGACTTGACTACACCAAGCATGTAATTCCTTTCCGATACATTGTTCAGCAGGATCAGATTCACATCTTCGAATTCGCCGGTTTTATTCATGAACATGACCTCGCCCGACTGCAATTCACCGGAAGGCAGATCGCTCCATGCCAGTATTTCAGCTTCTGCATCAACATCATTGATGTTTGAGATATAGTTGATTATCTTGACATTACCGGCAAAATTATTAATATAAAGCTCTTCATTAGATAATATCTGCTTGTCATCTTTCCGGATATTTACCTCTCCGGGGGTTGAATAATTCAATGGTGTCAGAGTAACTGAATCATTCGCAAGTTTTTTGTATATTACCAGCTTGCCCTTAAGATCCGTTGGGTCATTATTGCAGTCAAAGGTATTTACGGAACCATTCATCATCAGCAGCTTCACTGTATACTTCTTCAAGCCTACGGTTGCTGCTTCATTTGAATCAATAGATGTATAGTTCTTAACGAAAGCAAAACTGGAATTGTCGGAATACAATGCCTCCTGGATGTCGACAACCGTACCGTCATAGCCTAACAGCAGTGTTACGCTGTCATCCACGCTGTAAGAATTTGCAGCGCTGAGCTTGGAGGTGTCAAAATATTTGTTGAGGTCATATGTTATGTCATCTACAATAATCTGTTTCGGCGTGTATTTGTTAGGTAAAATTCCATCAATCGTACCTGACAGCTTATTGTCAATTACCAGAACATATTTGTTCTT
Organism: Hungateiclostridiaceae bacterium UBA1305; assembly: GCA_002307275.1. Taxonomy (GTDB): domain Bacteria; phylum Bacillota; class Clostridia; order Acetivibrionales; family DTU013; genus UBA1305. The sequence goes on along the minus strand of DBTX01000042.1, from coordinate 34,688 downwards.
TCCCGACTTGTCGGAAATCTGGTAGACTACGTTAAAGTCCTCAATAGCACTTGATTTGATAGAAAGCCCGCTCGTCGATGTAACAGGGTCGGTACTGCGATCCACAGAATTTTTCACAATACTCAGGCTTCCGCTCAAATCTATGGATCCGAGCTTGGAATTGACAACATTCGCCTTATAATAGACTTCAGGTTTGCTGTATTCCGTGTACATGGTATTTAGCGTCATATTTGATGCTTCCGCCAATGTCTTGGTGGAATCCGCTTTTGTTGCTGTATCCAGCAATCTGTCCAATATCTGTGCCATTGCCCATCTGGGAACCTTTGAGGTTCCGGTAAGTGTCATTCCATCGGATAAACCGAGTGTCTTCGCTTTCTCTATATAGTTTTTGGGCCATGTTCCGGTCAGATCGGAAGCTGAGTATCCAAGAACCATTATTAATGCCGTTATAGCCTGTGAATATGTAACCGCATCCGTGGGATGGAATTTGCCGTCTGTCAGTCCGGACATATAGCCCTTGCTGACGCATAGGTTAATGTATCCGTTGTAGCTGCCATCTGCAGCTACATCAGAAAACACTGTTGAACCCGTCATGGTTTCTGCCGAGTCGCTGAGACCGGCAGTCATGATAATAATTTTAGCAAACTGTTCTCTTGTTGTTGCATCATTCGGCTTGAATGTGCTGCCGCTTATGTAGTCCATGATTCCAAGCGATGTCACACGCTCCACTGCACTATAATAGGCAGCGGTTGTCGGGACATCCCCGGATGCGGCAAATGATGAGCCGGAAATTAACAATATTGATAATGTAAGTACTAGAGCCAGTATTTTTTTCATTGATAAGCCTCCATTCGCTTAATTTTATTCGAATCTCAATGCTTCAATCGGATTCAGGTTTGCAGCCTTGACTGCAGGGAACATTCCAAATACAATGCCTACTATAAGGGATATGCCGAAGGATGTAACCATCCAGAAGGTTGAATAAGCCTCAGGTACCAGGCCAAAGCCGCCGAATATGAATTTGATGACACATACCCCCAGCAGCACACCGATCAAGCCACCCAGGCCGGTTACCATGATAGCCTCAATAAGGAATTGTATCAGTATATTGCGTTTTTTTGCTCCTATTGCCTTTCTGATTCCGATTTCACGCGTTCTTTCCGTTACCGATACAAGCATGATATTCATGATTCCTATACCGCCTACGGCAAGTGAGATAGCTGCTATTCCACCCAACATTGCCATCATCGTTCCCGTAACTTCATCCAGTGCTTCGAGCATCTGCTCGGAATTAGTCACCCTGTATGCACTATCACTCTTGAAGATGGTAAGCAGGAAAGCTTCAAGCTTCTCTATAATCGGATCTACATCCTCCGCATTTACTGCCTGTACTGAAAAGTTCCTTATGGTTGTATTTCGGCCAATTCTTTGTGCTACTGTAATCGGAACGATAATATAATCGTCTTCCGTACTGGTTTCTCCTGACTCTAATTCAGAAAGAACGCCAACTACAGTAAATATCGTTCCGTTTATTTTAATTTTTTCACCTACCGGATCCTGATCAATAAATAGCGTATTTACTACTGCAGTACCGATCAGTGCGACCTTTTGCCTGTTTTCAATATCACTGTCAATCAGGAATCTGCCTGATGAAACCGGTCTGCTGTTGATTTCTTCATACTCCGGAGAGGTTCCAAGCATGGTTGTTGTTGTCATACTGAGAGAACCGTATTTGACCGTAACACCACTGGTAGAAAGCGATGGCGCTATCCCGCTTATGGTGTCGCTGTTATCCTCGGCGAATTGCTTCATCTGGTCATAGGTAACCTTCCTGTTGCTGCCTCTGCCCATGACATTGACCGAAATCAGATTAGAACCCATACTTGAAATGGAGTCCGTGATGTTCTTGGTAGTGCCCTGTGCATATGCAACAGCCGCTATTACAGCGCCCACACCTATTATGACTCCCAGCATCGTCAATATGGACCGGCCTTTTTTGCTGAGTATGCTTTTAATCGCCATTTTAAATGCTTCACCAAATCCCAATCAGCTCACCTCCCTGTCTTCGGAGATTTTTCCATCTATGATTCTTACAACCCTGTTTGCCTGCATCGCAATATTATTGTCATGTGTTATCAGGATAACTGTATTGCCGCTCTCATGCAAGTCATGCATGATTTTCATAATTTCAACACCCGATTTTGAATCAAGGTTACCTGTAGGTTCATCTGCCAGCAATATCGGGGGCTTGCTGACCAGTGCGCGGGCAATTGCGACCCTCTGCTGCTGACCGCCTGAAAGTTCATTGGGCGTATGATGCACCCTTTCTCCGAGTCCCACTGCTTCAAGTGCTTCAACGGATCTACGGTACCGTTCCTTTTGATTTATCCCCTGATATACCAGCGGAAGTTCGACATTTTCTATTGCCGTTAGCTTCTTCAGGAGATTGAAGCCTTGGAATATGAAGCCGATTCTTGTATTTCTGATATCAGCCAGCTCATTGTCACTCATTACACTGATTTCATTCCCGTCCAGCACATAACTTCCCGAAGTAGGCACATCCAAACAGCCAAGCATGTTCATCAATGTCGATTTGCCTGAACCGGAGGGTCCTATGATGGCGACAAATTCATGCTGTCTGATGTGAAGGGATACGTCGTTCAGCGCTATTACACTGTTTTCTCCCATACTGTATGTTTTACATATGTTCTTTAATATTATCATTCTAATACCTCCGGGTTTCCTATTTGATCAGTTTGAACTACAGCGAAAACTTCATTCAGCGGCTTAATGCTCTCATGCCGGTAAGTATAACTTTAAAGTTTTCGCTGCAGCAGCTAACTTTAGATTAGAAACCTCCCGGTCCTCCTCCTCCTCCGCCGCTTGGCATTCCACCGCCGCCGGTCATCATTCCGCCGCCGTTCCTGCTGTTATTCTCTGTGGTAGTTGTCGTCTTGACTGTACTTGTCTTCGGGAGAACAATCGTCTGGCCTTCGGTAAGACCGCTGGTAATCTCTATGTATGTATCATTGCTGATACCTGTCTCGACTTCCACCATGTATGAGCCGTCATAATATGTATCAGCCTTTTCATTTCTGGCTCTTGCAAAGCTGCCCTTCACAGCTCCCTGTGAAGTGCTTCCGGACCGATTGTTTTGTCTGTTCATCGCCCCACCGGAGGTATTACCTGTCGGAGGCGTTCCTCTCATACCTGCTCCGGAGGTATTGTCAGTCCGAGGCGTACGCATCGCTGAACCGGAAGTTCCATCAGCCGGCGCCCCTCCCTTGAAGCCTGAACCGGAAGTGCTGCCATCCGGGGGTCCGCCAAATGTACCATTATTGCTTCCACCCGTTTGATTTCCGGAGCTGCCCGAACTGGCACCCTTTACATATACATAACTCTTCCCGCCCTGTTCTGTAACTGCTTCAAGCGGAACCCTAAGAATATCCGACTTATCTGCAATGATGATTTCCGCATCAATATTCATCCCGGTTTTAAGCTTCGCTGCGGATTCATCGTCTACAGTAACCGTTACGGGATATGTGGTAACGCCGTTGGAACTCGTACCCTCCATTGCAACATTTGTCACTTTACCTGTCAATGGAGTCGTTGCCGTTTCCTCGATCGCGTCGGAGGTAATCTTCACTTCCTGCCCGACAGCAAGACTGGAAATATCAAGTTCATCAATATCTACGGCGAATTCAAGATGATTCACATTCGACAGGACTGCCAGTGTCGTACCCTGTGATGCCGTATCTCCTTCTATGACAGAACCCATTTTGGTAATCGTACCGTCAAAGGTCGCTGTGATCTTATAATATGTAAGCTGCTTCTGCAGTATTTCCAATTGTGCTTTCAGATTATCCATCTTCATATTATTGGTTGATGAGGTCAGAATCAAATCGTTATTGTCAAGTTTCACCAGTAAATCACCTGCATTGACAAATTCATTTTCTCTTACATTAAGTTTGGAAACCGTTCCGCCGGCATCACTCTTCAGCACTTTATCGCTTTTATACGAAAGAGTACCGCTTTCAACACTGTCGAGCACGATTCCGTCAACAGTGATCTCAGCTGTTGCCTTCATGTCACTTTTCAATGATCCCGGATTTTCAACCTGTATCTCCACATTGTATATTTCTCCGCCGGAAGCTGCAGCGTATGGTTTGGCACTTACATATGTAACACTGCCATCGACAGAAAGCATAAGATCCTGTAAATATACGGTTGCATTCTGTCCTACTTTGATATTTTTAGCTTCCGATCCGCTGAATGAAAGTGTGACATCCAATTTTGATACATCCGTAATCGTCATTAAGGTTCCATCCTTGTTGACTGTATCGCCTTCCTTGATGCTGACATTTGTGACCTGTCCGCTGAAAGGTGCTTTTACCGTAAGACCGCTTATACTTTTTGCCGTATCGTCAAGCGTCAACTGCATCTGATTAATGCTATTCTGCGCATTTTCGATATCCAGCAGGGCATCTGTATTATCAAGTACGAATAATTCATCTCCAGCTTTAACCTGATCTCCTTCCTTTACATTGATCTTCTCAAGTGTCGCCGTCACTTTGGATGAAATCTCACTGCGGTCTGAAGCCTCAATAGGCGCCGAGCCCGCTATGCTGTCCGTTATTTGACCTTTTGTAACTGTTGTAGTTCTTTGAGCTACCGCAGTATTTGCTTTTCCGTTTTTTATTTTGACGAAGTAATATGCTCCGCCGGCTAATAACGCAACGACTAAAATTATCGCAATAATTTTAAAGCCCTTTTTCTTTATAAATGGTTTCCGGCTTACACCAGGTATTACTGTGTTCATTAATCTACCCCCTCATTTTGGACATATATTCGTTCGCTTTTTGTCTTCTTCTAAATTTTCACATAGTTATCTTGGAATTCCCTTAAAAATATATTACCACAATTGCCACAATTGTTAACATTTTGTGAATAATATACTTGCGTCCGGCTTTTTTTTTAATGAACTTTAAAGAAAAGTATTATAGAATATGAGAAGATAGTAAGGGAGGTGATCAGTTGAGAGTATTGCTGGTAGAAGATGAACAAAGACTTTCAGAAGCATTATCCTATATACTTAAAAAAAACCGATATGCTGTAGATACCGCTCTGGACGGTATTTCCGGACAAGAACATGCTGAAACCAGCATTTATGACGTTATCATTCTGGACAGAATGCTGCCCGGTCGTGATGGTATCAGCATTTTACGGAACTTGCGTTCACAGGGCATAAAAACTCCTGTTCTGATGCTTACAGCAAAGGATACGATTGCCGACAGAGTAGAGGGACTGGACGCCGGTGCGGATGATTATCTGATAAAGCCATTTTCCACGGATGAACTGCTGGCCAGAATCAGAGCTCTCGGTCGCCGTCAATCTGAAGTTACCCAGGGCGATAGTCTGCAGGCAGCTGCATTAATATTGCATCCGATGCGCGGTGAAGTTGAATGCGGCGATTCACTGATTAAGCTCACAATGAAGGAAGCCCAGCTTCTGGAGCTTTTTCTGCGCAATAAAGGCCAGGTTATTACAAAAGACCAGATTCTTGACAGGGTATGGGGCATCGACAGTGAAGTTGATCTGAATAATGTTGAAATATATATTTATTATTTACGCAAGAAACTGGAACCACTGCCCGCTGGAATACGGATCGAAACAATTCGCGGGATCGGCTATTGTCTGAGGGAGGTTACCGATGTTTAAGAAAGTAAGGCTGCAGCTGACACTAATAAATATCGCAGTTGTTGGTGTTATTCTTCTGATCTTTCTTTCAGGAATCTATATCCTGATGCAACAGAACACTGAAAGGCAGTCAGAGCAGCTCCTGCATGCAATAGCATCCGATTTGCGCAGACCACAGCGTTCAAAAAATCAGGGATCGCCTGTCATGAAATCGAATAGCAGCTTCTACATAAGATACGATGCGGATGGCAATGTAATCGATGAATCCGAAGTTATGCCCATAATACAGTCTGAACTGGAATCGCTTATCGAAGCTGCTATGAAGAACAATCATGAGCTTGACATTATAAAGCTCGGAACTGTATCGTACCGTTATTACAGAAACTTCTCCCCCGATCTTCGCAGTGTGACAATCGTTTTTGAGAATATTCAGCAGGAGCGTGAAACACTGATCAGGCTTAGTACAATACTGATCATTATTGGTCTGGGTGGACTTATTATTGTGTTCATATCGAGTCTCTTCCTTGCCGGCAGAGCTCTTATCCCTATAAAAAAGTCCTGGGAAAAGCAGCAAAGTTTCGTTGCCGATGCCTCACATGAGCTAAGATCTCCATTGGCTGTCATGCAGACCAGTCTAGAACTCGTTCTTGGAAACAAGGAGGAAACCGTAGAAAGTCAATCAAAATGGCTCGAAAACATACAGGCTGAAAACAAGCGTATGACAAAACTGGTCAATGACCTGCTGTTCCTTGCCAGAGCGGATTCCAACCAGCAGACAATTGAAAGGGCTGTGTTCCCGATGAATAAAGTGATACAGGAGGTCGTGGATACCTTCGGGCCATTGGCAACCAAAAAAAGTATTCAACTTGGAGTTGAAATTAAAGATGAAGTGGAATACTTTGGCGATGAAAACCGTCTGAAGCAGCTTGCGGTAATTTTACTGGACAATGCCATAAAATATACGCCCGTCGGGGGAAGAACCAAGGTAACCCTGAGGCAGATCGACAACCATATCGAATTGAACGTTATGGACACCGGAGAAGGTATCACGAACGAACATCTGGACAAAATATTCGACAGGTTCTACAGGGTAGATAAGGCACGTTCAAGGGACAGCGGAGGAACAGGGCTTGGACTATCCATAGCAAATTGGATTGTAAAAGAGCACAAGGGCACTATTTCAGTGTCAAGTGTTCCGGGAAAGGGCAGTACTTTCAAGGTCCTGCTGCCGAAGGTGCTGCAAAAAGACTGAACCTGGCCACACCTGCATCACTATGTCTCATTTGTAAAAACTACTTTCAATTATCTTTGCTGTTTCATCGTCATTAAGGATGAAATACCATACACCATTTGTGAACTTGCTGGTTCCGGGAAGCGTCACTGCTTTAATCTCATCGTTTTTTATTTTCTTCATACTGCCTATATATTGTGCAATGTCGGAAACCGCAACGTTCGTTTTAACATACTCTTGCATAATATCGAAAAGTTCATCAACCCTGGACAAATATTTCAAGCTAAGCTTTTGCACGATCATCGCTTTTATAAAATCCTGCTGCATCCCGATCCTTCCAATATCCCCTTCCGTATAGCCCTGTCCCTTATAGTTGCCCTTTCTGTACCTGACAAGCTGTTCCGCCTTCTTCCCGTCCAGCAATTGCATGCCTTTTTTAAGGTGGATATGCAGATTTTGAGTCGGGTCATCATAGTTCATCCGAAAGGGCACATCAAACCGGACACCGCCAAGCGTATCAACTATTTTTCTAAAGCCCTTGAAATTCATTGTGACATAATAGTGGACCGGCAGTCCTGTTATTTCCGAAATCTTGTCTGCAAGCAGCAATTCTCCCCCTTTGGAATACAGCGCGTTTATTTTATAACGTCTTCCATCTATTCTGACAAGCGTATCCCTTGCAATGGAAAGAATATTCAGTCTGGACAACCCTGGATCAAAATTGAGCAAGAGAATGACATCACTTCGAGTCCCTTCCGCATCCAGGCCAAGTACAAGCGTATTTACCGGCAGTTCCTCACTGATGCTGCTTTCCGAATGCTCCGAAATAATCCCTTTTGTACTTTCACTTTGGTAATATGAAATGGGGGCAGGTTCGTTTCTTGGCTTCGCATCTTCAGGCTGCAGCAGAAAATATGCGCCATTTGCAAACATGGCAAGCAGCAGAAAAACGCACAATGTGAACATGTATTTCATTGTTCTCATATTGGTACCTCGACTGCCTCTTATTATATGTCCCCGGAATCTTTTAATACAAAATCTCAAGGGCATCGAGCCCCTGAGATTTTAGGACATTTACATGTAAATTCCTTAAATGCAAAAAACCCAGGGATGCGAATCACCTGGGTTTTTGCTATTAATACGAGGAATGACATTAAATTTTCAATCTTGTTTTGAATCTTTCCAGCGCTCTTTCTGCATTTTCTCTGCTTCCAAAAGCAGTAAGCCTGAAGTAACCCTGACCGCTTGGTCCGAAACCCGAACCAGGAGTACCGATAATGTTTGCTTCCTCAAGCAGCTTGTCAAAAAATGTCCATGAATCCATGTTATTTGGTGTCTTCAGCCATATATACGGAGCATTGACTCCTCCAAACACGTCAATACCAAGGTCTTTAAGTCCCTTTCGTATGATTGACGCATTGGTCATATAATAATCAATGACTGCCCTGACCTGCTTTTTGCCTTCTTCACTATACACCGCCTCGGCAGCTTTTTGAATAATATAGGCTACTCCGTTAAACTTGGTGGTCTGCCTTCTGTACCAGAGCCGGTTCAGTGATATCTGTTCTCCTTTTGAATCCTCCGCCATGAGATTTTTAGGAATAACGGTATATGCACATCTGGTTCCGGTAAAGCCTGCAGTCTTCGAAAAGCTTCTGAATTCGATCGCTACATCCTGTGCACCCTCGATCTCATAAATACTGTGAGGCACATCCGCTTCCCTGATATATGCTTCGTAAGCGGAATCAAAAAGAATGATGCATTTATTTGCTTTCGCATAGTCGACCCATTTTTTAAGCTGAGCCTTTGATAGTGTCATCCCTGTCGGGTTGTTTGGAAAGCAAAGATAGATCATATCCACCTTCACTTTTGGAAGCTCAGGGGAGAAATTGTTTTCCGCAGTGCAGGGCATATAAACAACCTTGCTGAATTTTCCGCTTTCAACATCATATGTACCCGTTCTGCCTGCCATTACGTTGCTGTCCATATAAACGGGATAAACAGGATCGGTAAGTGCAATGATATTATCCATCCCGAATATCTCCTGAATATTCGCGGTATCGCTCTTTGCTCCATCACTGATGAATATCTCATCCTCCGCGATGGAAACACCTCTGGATTTGTAATCATTTTCAATGATGGCATTGATCAGGAAATCGTACCCATATCCATCCGGTCCATATCCCTTGAAGGTCTTTTCATCACCCATCTCATCCACTGCGCTGTGCAGGCTTTTAATAATTTCAGGCTGAAGCGGTCGTGTCACGTCTCCTATACCCAATCGGATCACATCTGCATTTGGATGAGCTTTTATATAACTGTCTCTTCTCTTTGCAACCTCGGCAAAAAGATAATTGCCAGGCAGCCTCATGTAATTCTCGTTTATGAAAGCCATATTCGTTCTCCTTTATATTTTCATTCCTGTAAGATAAGAACAAAAACTTGTTATCCCGGTTATTTTTTGTATTATCTTTATGTGATAAGTGCAAAAAGTTTTTGCACTTATCAATTTTTGCAGGAAATCCTTCAAGTTTTAAAGTGTTTCGGCCATCAATCTTCAGTTTCTCCATCAAACACTTTTACAGCGGGCCCGGTCATATAAACATGCCTGTCGTTCTCGTCCCATTCTACTGTCAGATCGCCGCCGAGCAGCTTTACTGTAACCTTCCGGTCACAAAACCCGTTCAAAACAGAAGCCACTGCCACCGCACAAGCTCCGGTCCCGCACGCCAGTGTCTCTCCCGCTCCTCTTTCCCATACCCTCATCTTCAGTGTTTTTCTGTCTATTATCTCGACAAACTCACAGTTGATTCTCCTCGGGTAGAGATCGTTTGTCTCCATCGCAGACCCGAATACCTCAAGCGGAAATGCGGCAACATCGTCTACATACGAGACTGCGTGAGGGTTTCCCATGGAAACGCAGGTGACACGGAACGTTCTTCCTTTCACAGTTACAGGTTCAGATACGAATGCGTCCTTTACACTGATTACCGGAATATTATCCGGTTTTGTCACAGGTTCGCCCATGTCCACCTTTACAAACAGAACCTTACTGTTTTCAACTGAAAGATCCAGCATCCTGATCCCTGCGAGTGTCTCCACCGAGATCCTCTTTCTGTCAGCAATCCCGTTGTCATAAAGGTATTTTCCGACACATCTGATTGCATTGCCGCACATTTCAGCTTCCGAACCATCCGGATTGAACATTCTCATTCTGAAATCTGCAATATCTGATCTCATAATCAGCACCATGCCATCCGAGCCGATACCGAAATGTCTGTCACTGAGCCGTTTTGCAAGATTCGGAGGATCATCCGGGTAGTCCTTCAGACAATTGATATAGATGTAATCATTGCCAAGCCCCTGCATCTTTGTGAACCTCATTTTTGCAACCTGCCACATCGATTCCTGCAAACTTATAAATATTATAACATAATAAATAATTCAGGCAATACTAAAATTAAAGGTATGGGGACACACCTCAGCAGGAAGAAATGCGCTGGGGTCTGAGGAATGTCCCCGGTAAAGGTAATTATATAAGCCGCAGGAAAAAATTTACTCTGATATTATAGTATGTATTGTGATTACGTTGTGCATTTAATATAATAAAAAGAAAATACTACATAAAAAAAGTGGAGGATCATATATGAGTGAAGTAACAATTAAGAAGTTGGAATATAAGGGCTGGAAAAACTGCCTTGAAATCTCCAACGGCATTGTCAGCCTTATAGCAACCACCGATGTCGGTCCGCGCATCATCAGTTTCGGCTTCGCAGACAAGGAAAACGAATTTGTAGAATTTCCTGAATTTATCGGAAAGACCGGCGGAGAAGAATATATGATTTTCGGCGGGCACAGACTCTGGCACAGCCCCGAACATCCGATCCGCACCTATAGCCCCGACAACAGCAAGGTCGCATGGAAAAAGAAGAAATACGGCGTCGTTCTGACACAGGATGTCGAGCCGGCAACACAGATGCGAAAAGAAATAGAGATATCGTTGACACCGGATTCCGCCAGGGTATCCGTACTGCACAGACTCACGAACGAAGGCCCCTGGGACGTCGAACTTGCTCTCTGGAGTATTACCATGATGGCGCCCGGCGGAACCGAGATCATCCCCCTGAACACCACTGACACCGAACTTCTGGCGAATGGCAGCATTTCGCTCTGGCCCTACACAAGGCTCAATGACAAGAGAGTTAACTGGGGAGAGAGCTATATCATGCTTTCACAGGATAAGAAGGCAACCGGCGCATTCAAGATAGGCGTTTCCAATGAAGCCGGCTGGGCCGCCTACGCCAATCACGGCCACCTTTTCGTAAAACAGTATGAAGAGGAATGTGACATGGAATATCCCGACAATAATTGCTCCTACGAGACCTATACGAATGAAAGGTTCCTGGAAATGGAGACGCTAAGCCCGATGGTACTGCTTGGCAGCGGTGAGACAGCCGAGCACATCGAAACCTGGTTTCTTTATGATAATGTAGAAAAGCCAAAAAACGAAAAAGACATAAACAGCAGCATTGTACCACTGATTGGGAAGTAAAAATTTAAAATAATCAGGTCGGAATGCGGGGGCTGATAACCCCTTGTTATTTTGGGGGCATATGATAAACAACATTTATACAGTACTTAACAAAAATAAATTCCTTGCTCGTTTCCTTACGCCTGAATTGATCGGACAAGCAATACGGTACCTGATTACAGGCTTCAGCAGTGCCGCCATAGAATTCTCACTGCTTTTTCTCTGCAAGGATATTTTTAGCCTTTCAGTAGTCGTATCCAATACAATAGCTCTTACCATCGTGTTCTGGTTCAATTACTTTATGAACAGGAAATGGTCCTTCAAATCGACAACAAGCCTTAAAAAGCAGCTGCCCATGTATCTGGTGCTTTTTATATTCAACCTTGGCGCATCGGATGTCATCATGTACCTGCTGACATCCAGGCTCTCCCTGTATTACCTGCTGGCAAAGGTGTTCGCCATAGCCGCTGTGATGTCCTGGAACTTCTTCCTTTACAGGAAAGTGATTTATAAGTAAAGTCTGCCTTATCCATCTGAGCCAAAATAACACAAACCCTGTACACAGCTTCAACAATGCTGTGTACAAGGTTTGTGTTATTTATACAAGCGCTGACAGCTCAAGCACAAGCTGTTAAAACAAATCGGAATGTGTGCCTGTCCGAGTAAGTGTAAGCACCAATATGTCATCTTCTATATGATACACAAGCAACCAATCCGGTTGTATATGGCACTCACGATGACTAATCCAGTTTCCTGTCAAGCTGTAATCCTGATATTTTTCCGGTAGTTGTTTTCCAGCAAGCAGCATTTCAACAACAACATTCATCTTGGAAATGTCCAGATTGTGTTTCACACATTGTTTTAAATCTTTTTTGAATCTGTTTGATAAAACGAGGTTATATTTGTCCATCAGACATTACCTCATCAAATGCCTCCATAAAATTCGAATATCGTTTGGTTTTAGGGTCTCGGCTAAGCCTTTCAGCTTCCAGCATGGCCTCAATAGTTTCACGATTAGGTGTCTTTACTGAAAGTTCAAAAGGAATACGTCCCTCTTTTACGACGGTTTTGGCAAATATAGTCATTGCGGTTCCCATTGACATACCAATTTCTTCGCAAAAATGATCAAATTGTTTTTTTAATTCTTCATCCATACGGATTGTTAAATTTGTAGTTGCCACCAACGTGCACCTCTTTTCACTTGCATTATACTGCATTGTACATACTTTTGTCAATTTATGCACAGCTTTTGATAATACTTTTAGCCATTTTAGCCATTTAACAATTTAACCATTTCCCGCTATCCCTGCAAACGCAAAATACTTCCATTTATGATTCAATGCAGTCTCCCAGCGAGCGATTCAATCTGTTTGCTAGTTATAGGATCGAGTGTAGACTTGCCACTACCGTTCGCCGCCGATGTGCCGCCTATTATTGGAAAAAAGAAAAACAGCACCGATTTTCGTAAAAATATCGGTGCTGCTTTTCTTTCTAAAATGCCGAAAGCCCTTGATTTACAAGGGCCTTCGAACAAAATCTGGTGGAGGGGGATGGATTCGAACCATCGAAGTCACTGACAACAGATTTACAGTCTGCCCCCTTTGGCCGCTCGGGAACCCCTCCATATAATTTAGGTATTCCGGCTCTTTCGAACCGGCGCATGTTATATATTACAGTACGGAACATAACTTTGTCAAGTGTATTATAACCCGGATGTCCATATTTTTTTGCCCCCGGTTTTTTCATATCAGGTCCGAAAATATAAAAGATATTATTCCAATGCATATAGCCTTATATATTTCATATATAGTAATGGGTGAAGTTATGATCGTTTTCAAAATAGAGAAAAATGCAATCCGGCTTGCGGTTTGTTCAATATTATTCATTATAGGTATCGTACTGCTTGGCAGTATACTCGAAAGCCAAAATAAAATCAGTGTTAAAACCTTTTTGTCTTCATCCAGGTTAATAGAAGAAGGCAGGGAAATTGAAATTTTTGATATATCCGCAGGTAAAGTTATTGCGAAATATCATCCAACCAGCATAATAAGAGAGGAAGCCGTCAGTTTCATTGGAAAGATAACCGGCATGTACGTCAAAGTTAAAGCACTTCCGGACAACGGCCATATTATACGTATTCCATTTGATTCTGCGATAAATATTAATAGCAAATGGGTCACTGACTGCGGCATAACAAGTGTCGATGAGCTTTATATACTGTTCCCGAACTTCGGCCAACCCTATCTGCTGATATTGGACGAAAAGGACAGACCCTGGTTTTTCAATTTTAACGCTGATACCAGCACACTGTTGCACTATTTGAATAACAAAGAAAATACCATCCCGTCCTGAATAACAGGAAATATGAAATATCCACTTATTTCTATGATACGGATCAATCAAATACTGACAGATTCCATTTTCCCATCCACCCGACAGATATGGAGTCCCCTTTAAACCGGACAGGGAGCCAAATGTACCTGGATTCGCGCAAATCCTGCTTTTTCCATAAATCTGCCATGAATATGCATGCATCCTGCTTTCCGATGATGGGAAATACATAGGTGCCCTGCGTTCCAAACGTCCTGGCGGAATTTTCCCCTGTACAGAGGCTTCCTTTTACCGTCCATGGACCGTATATGCTCTCTGCAACTGCGTATTGTGCTTCATTGGCTTCCCATCCTGTACAACCCGATGTAATCATGCAGTATTTCATTTTATGCTTGAACACTGCCGGTGCTTCCCTGGATTGCCCGACAAACACCTGCGAGAAGTGATCCCCCACCCCCAGATAATCTTCTGAAAGAGGAGTTATATGCATCGTCTTGTTCATTTCAGAAGAATAGAATAAATACGCTTCGCCGTCATCATCCTTGAATACGGTCATATCACGGCTGTCACAGTTATTGGGCCGAAAGCTTCTTAAATACTTGAACGGGCCTGTGGGATTATCACTTATGGCAACGCCGACCGCGGCATAGTCATAATGCATCGTATCGATGTGCATCCACATTACATACTTATTCGTCTTTTCATTGTAAATAACTTTGGGCCTCTCTACGACCTTCGACGTGTGCAGATCGTGGGATGGATCATCCCTGACCGCTTCCAGTACAATACCTTCATTTTTCCAATGGATAAGATCAGAGGAGGAATAACAGGAAACACCCGTTACATCACTCCTCCAGCATTCCCAATCTGTAATCTCACCGACCCTGTAAGTTTCGGAGTCTTTATTTTCTCCATACCAGTAATATATCCCGCAGTTGTACAGAATTCCTCCGCCATGCGCCTGTATTGATCTTCCTTCCGTATCACTCCAGTTCAGTCCGGGATAAAATGAATTAACATTGCATCTTGGATCCATAGGAAACCTCTCCACTCTAATTGGCCGTTATCGTTGCTTGCCCGGAATATACCGGGTTTGTACCGTTTGCATTCTTATAAACAGAGGCTTTTACAATATATTTACCGGGTTTATCCACCTTTATCGGAGTATCCAGCAGGTAAACATGGGCGGTTGTATTTTCAAAGCCGGCCAGCAGGGCCTTCTCTTCCTCTTCAGATACAGCCTCCATCCTTTTCATTCCAACAAGAACTGCCGCTTCACCGGTTTCTGCGTTTTCAACTGTAACAACAAGGATACAGTCCGTATTCCCATTCAACACCAACCATTTTACAGGGTATTCGACGCCGCTCTCCCAGAGTTTTCCTCCATCTATCAGCCATATCTCTTCCGATAGCATCCTTGCAGGCAACAATCCCGGAAATTTCGTCATGGACGGTGTATCATCCGATTTTGCAATGATCTGCTTCCGGTCATCGTCAACTATTCTGTATTCCGGAGGGCCAACGAGATTTTCAACCGCCAGGGCCAGTTGTGAGGACAGTGCCAGTCCGTTCCACTTCTGATCGATTATCCCTTCCCTATTGATCAATATTGTTGCGGGCAGCTCTTTCACTTCATATCTGTGAGCAAGCCCGTATGACTTTTTATCTATCAATAGCGGGATCGAATCAAGCTCCCAGTCGTATGCAAAGTTGATCAGCTTATTCCGCTCTGCACTTTTTTTCGTGTCCAGATAGCTTGAGTCAATGATAACAGCAGTGAATCCTTTGGAGCTGTATTGCCTGTATATGCTCTTGATGAAGTTGACCTCTCCCCTGCTGCTTTTTGCCTGCTCCTCCAGAATATCAGCCTGCGTATTGACAAACGAGAGTAATACTGTTTTTCCCTTCAATTGATCCAGGCTGTACGTGTTTCCCCTTACGTCCTCCAATTTGAAGTCCGGTGCTTTCATTCCAATACCGGCGGGAATTTCCGATTTGCCTGCAATCGCGGTAAAAAGGCTTAATGCGATAACAATAGACGACAGGAAAATGATTCTGTTTCTCTTCATATTTGCGCTCCACCTGCATTAAAACAAATAATGGAAGCTGTCCGTAAAATCAGGGCAGCCCCCATTATCTGAACCGTTTCGATAATGTTAATACGGGGATTCCATTGCACCTATGTCATAGGAAGAGTTTTGAGGTACAACCGTCCCGACAAAGTCTCTCGAACCATTGCTGCTGATTGTCGTACCTGCATTGACCGCGGGCGAACCCGATTGCAGCGAGAACTGCGTGGAAGGCATTCCGGCGCTATGGTATGTGCCGCTTGTCAAAAGAGGATCTGCGTTTTTACTGTGCGAATCCTGTTTCGAAGCACTCTTGTACGCAGTAAAGCCGGAATAGGAAGTACCGTCGTATATGAATACTGGATTTGTTGTTGCGCTGTTGTAGTAGATGTTGTAATCAAGCGTCAATTTTCCCTTTTGAATATTCATCATCTTACCGTTTGTTGTATCCGAATAGATGATGTTGTTCTTGAACAGCTTTGTATTGCTTCCCGTATAGGATGCGGAAACATTGTACCCGTTTATGATTCCATAGTTGTCACATAACGCTGGCGCCTCAACAACCGGATGCCAGTACTCTGTGTTGTTGTAAATTTTCACGCCGTTGATTGTACCTCCGTTATAGCAGAACAGTGCAATGTCTCCGGCCCCTACAAAGTCACTTGTGGTTCCGCCTTTTCCGTTATAGGAGAAGATGTTGTAACGGATAACGGAATTGATATTTGTATAAAACGAAGAAGCCAGGTAGGTAGTCTCCAAACCGGAGTATATCAGCTGTCCGTATGTCTGGTTGTCATGCGCATAGCTGTACTGCACCACACAGCCGTTGCTCGCCGTATCAAGGTCAAACCCGCCCCCGTCTATACCGGGCGATTTCTGATTATATGCTTCACAACCTGAGATGGTTGAGCTGGTCGAGGTGTAGAACCAGACCGCTGCCGGAGTTCCCGCATTTCCTGTCGTATCGTTGCCGCAGTCATGGGCAACACAGTTTTGAATGTAGCTGCCTGTCGCATACATGACCAGTATGCCATTGCCCATAGTATTGCTGACTGTGGAATTGGTAATTCCAATCGAAGTTCCGCGGGCCGATCCCCCCCAGGATGCGCCTGAAACGACAATTCCGCCGAAGCCTGTTGTATCGGCGGCGGTACAGCTATCTATGTAGATGTAATTTGCAGTACTGCCTGTTGTTGCCGTTGTACCCAAACCTGTTGTGCTGTCATAGGGCCACATGGCACATACTACAATACAGCCCTTTTGCACATCATATGACGAAGTCACTGAACCGCCGACATCATGTACATTGCAGCCTGTTATAAAAATGCAGTTGATTGTTTGGCTGTTGCCGCTTACGCCCGCATAGATTCCAAAAACACTTCCTCCTGTGGCTTCGATGTTCTGTATCCTCCAGTAGGATTGGTCAACGAGTTTGATACATGCTATGTTTGTACCTCCGTTTATGATCGGCCTGTTTCCCGTTCCATATGCGTCGATTGTGATATATCCGCTGCCGGACCCCGAACCAAGCGGTGAGAGCATTCCTTCGAAGGTCTGTCCCCTGTTGAAAAGGATCTGGTCGCCTGCTGAAAATGTCGTGCTGTTCACCTTCGACAATGTCCTCCATGCGGTGCTTGTACTTGTTCCGTTATTACTGTCGCTTCCGTTTACCGAGTCAACATAATAGGTTACATTTGTCGCATACACAGATAACGGAGCAGCTATTGCAAAAACATTAAATAGAAAAACCGTTACAACGAAAAATATGAACTTTTTAATACTGAATACTTTTTTCATAATCAAAAACCTCCTTTAATCATTCAATATGGTCAGTCTGCCTTTTCACCATTGCTATCTGCAAGGAATTTCATCAATGTACGAAGCTTCTTTTCTACGAAGCCGGGAAGGAATTCATGTCCATAATAACGGAATACTTCAATTTCCTTCGGACAGTTTAAATGATTGTAAACCGAATAAATAGTGGATGGAGGCGTTATGTCATCAACCAGGCCTGCAGCTATAAGCGTATGGCAGTGTACGGCGGAAGCGTGGTTCATGATGTCGAAATAGGAAAGAGTTATCATTGCCTGCTTTTCTATTTCAGGACTGGCATTCTTTTTAAAGTAATCATTAAGCTCCCCATAAGGTCCCCTTGGCGCTATGTCTATCGCCCTGCTGAAGTTCGACAGGTACGGATATTCCGCGACGGCTACAACAGGTGTGTCGGAAAGCGCCGCGGTGGCAAGCGCAAGCCCCCCTCCCTGGCTTCCCCCAACCACGCCTATCCGCGTTGCATCCACATAGTCCATTGATGCAAGAATTTCAACAGTACGGACGCAATCCATATAAACCGCCCTGTAGTAGTACTCCTCCCGGGACAGGATCCCCTTGGTCATCCAGCCCGAATTGTTGCCGTGTGATGTAATAACATTGTCAACACTTCCGCCATACTGGCCTCTTATAAAGATTTGCAGGGTGGCATAACCATACAGTGCATAATTTACAACCTCATGCACATTTCCATTATGAACCCAGTCATAGCCGGTAAACAGTGCGATCCCGGGGTATTGCCCAGGTGCTGCCGGGATGGCGAACCAACCGTCAATATTCGCATTCTGATAGCCGGGAAAGGATATTTTAAAAAGCTTTACTCCCTTTACAGGGTAATCGTACCGGTTCAGACTATAGTTCAAAGGCACAGCCGCCAGTTGTTTCAGCGTGCCTTCCCAGAACTCACCGAAATCCTTCTCTGCCGTTTGTTCCGGCTTGTAATGCTTTAACTCTTCAGGATTGAGATCATAAGGCTGTATCATTTTACCCCTCCGACTTACCCCTCCGACACATTTTTTTCAGGTCTACCCTTTTACCGCGCCAGCCATGATGCCGCTGATAAACTGTTTTTGAAAAACTGTGAAAACCAACATCAGCGGCAATATACTAATGACCGAGCCTGCCATAATGAGGTTGAACGGCGTTCTTATTCCCTGCTCGAAACTTCTGAGCGCTACAGCCAGGGTAAGTTTTTCAGGACTTTTCAAGATAATCATCGGCCAGAGGAAATTGTTCCAGGAATTCATGAAAAAGATGATGGCAAGGCTTGCCAGTGCCGGTTTGATGATAGGGAGGATCAGTTTCAGGAATATCCTGAATTCCTTGCATCCGTCTATCCTTCCCGATTCTATAATTTCATAGCTGACGCTGTCCGTATACTGTTTCATGAAGAATATGCCGAAGGCGTTGGCAAGACCGGGAATAATCAGACCTATATGCTTATCTATCCAGCCCATTTGTTTAAATACGGAATATAAAGGTACCATTGTAGTTTCGAACGGGATCATCATGGAACCCAGCACGATTGTAAAAAGAAGCATTTTGCCCTTGAATTCATATTTTGAAAACCCATAGCCGGCCAGAGCACAAAAGAAAACGGACCCGGCTGTAAAAGCGGCTGATATGTAAAAACTATTTATGAACGGTAGATAAAACTTGTACTTGGCAAAAAGCTCAATATAATTTTGAAAATTGGACTGACTATCTATTAAAGTGGGAGGAAAAGTGAATATCCTGTCCAGTGATTTAAATGAAGAACTTAACATCCATAAAAGTGGAATCAGCATAAATACACTCAGAACAAACAGCATGATGTATATTATATTTCTGCCCGCACTTTTTCTTATCGTATTCGCAACTTTCAACACAATCCCCCCTGAATCTCTATTTATCAGATGCCTTTGTGACTTTCATCTGCAGCATCGTAAATATGAACATAATGATAAAATAAACAAATGCTATGCTTGAAGCATATCCCATTTTGAGATAACCAAAGCTCTGCGTATAGATGTATAAAACTGTCGACATGGTCGAGTTAAGCGGTCCGCCTGTACCGTTTGTAAGTACCAGCGGTTCCGTAAAGAGCGAAAATGTCCCCATTGTGGACATGACACTGCAAAATAGTATGATAGGCTTCATAAGCGGAAGTGTTATCCTCGTAAATGTTTTTGCCGAACTGGCTCCGTCTATGTAGGCGGCTTCGTACAAATCCCTGGGAATGGAAGAAAGGCCTGACATCATCAGGATCATATTATAGCCCAGCCATCTCCATATAACCAGTAAAACAACAACGGACCGTGCAGCAAATGCTGAGCCGAACCATTGTATTTGCGGAATTCCGACAAGCCCCAGCAGCATATTCACCAGCCCGTATTGTGTGTCAAACGCCAGCAGGAATACGTATGAAACAGCAACAACAGATGTTACGTTCGGAATAAAAATAGCAGTCCTGAAAAAGCCTTTGTATTTCACCCAATGCTGATGCAGTATAAAAGCGAGTATTAAAGCGAGTAGCAGCATGACCGGTACGGACATGAAAAACTCAACCACACCGTTGACAAGTGTTTGAATGAATATTTTATCCTTTAAAAGCCTGGTGTAATTTAAAAGACCTACCCATTCCATTTTCCCGATACCATTCCATTTGGCGAAACTGATTATTAAAGAAAATACGAAAGGGTAAAGCATAAAAATTGAAAAAAGAATGAAAAATGGTGCAATGAAAAGATAAGGAGCGGCATTCTGTCTCGTTCTCCACAAGTTAAATCTTCTAGTCATTTTTTTACCTCTCCGGATAAAAGTAAACAACATCCTTATATAATAATTATAATAATCGGTATCTGATGCCGGGATTAAGCATGCGGTATGTGAATTAAGCCATACCGCATGCTGCAACCGCTTTAGTTATCAATCTTGGACTGTACTTCATCCTGAGCTTCTTTCAGGGCATCCTCCGGCTTCATATTCTTGAGGTACACCTTCTGAGTCGCTGTCATAAGTGCAGCATTAAAGATGGAGTAATTTTTGGTATAGGCTATATCGGGTACTTGTTTTACAAGGTCTGCAAAAGTTTTCCTTACAGGCTGTCCGCCGAAATAGTCGATTTTCTCATTGAAGAAGTCTGTAGTATAAGTGGACTGGAGCGATGGAAAAATATCAGCAGCCTTGTAAATAGCCAATTGGTTTTCATCGTTTCCAAGGAAATATTCCACAAATGCCCACGCGGCATCCAAATTCTTCGTTTGTGCAGGAATCACGAAGTTTGAACCTCCGTCATTAGCCGTTCTTATTCCGCCTTCCGTCCATGCAGGAAGCGGTGCCACTCCCCATTCACCCTTGGCGTCGGGCGCTATCCAGCCGCTCAGGAAACCACCCATCCAGGATGCGGCAGGAATAGTGGCGACTCTCCCGTTTTTGAAACCGTCGTACCAGGCCTGCGTCCATTCTTCGGCATTATCCGCATAGCCTTCTTTTACCATTTTATCAAGATAGGATAATGAATTTACAGCTTCCGAACCGGTAAAGTTAAGGCTGCCGTCATTTTTAACATACCATGCCCCCTGCTGCCAGAGCATCATCTGGAAGAGGCGTCCCGAACTCTTTTCTTTTGATTCGGAAAGTATAAAGGAACCCGTCTTTTGCTTGATGACTTTTGCCGCCTCGTAATACTTATCCCAAGTGCTCAAAAGTGCAGATACGCTATCCGGATCGGAAGCATATCCGGCTTTTTCAAATACCTTCCTGTTGTAATATAATCCTACCGGGCCGCTGTCCCATGGCATTGCATATATTTTCCCGTCTTTGGTCGCATCCGCCCATTTAAATTTATTAATCTTGTCTACATAAGGCGCAACTTTGTCCGTAAGGTCGGTCAGCGCGCCGGTATCAACCACCTGAGCCAGGTTGCTGGTCTCATAGGTTGCTACGTCCGGGGCGCCTTCCCCGGCTGAAAGGGCCAGCAGCATTTTTTTGTAAACATCAACGTTCGTCAGAAGTTCCACCTTTACATCGACATCCGGATATTTAGCTTTAAAGGCCGGCATCAGCGGATCTATCGCTTTGTTCCCCGCATCCCATATCCAAACTGTAACTGTACCCTCAATT
The DNA here is from genome assembly GCA_002307275.1 of Hungateiclostridiaceae bacterium UBA1305. GTDB lineage: Bacteria > Bacillota > Clostridia > Acetivibrionales > DTU013 > UBA1305. Next base: position 12,895 of record DBTX01000042.1, on the reverse strand, counting down.
TTTTTGGGGGTGGGTTCCGCTGCCGTGCTTGCTTCAACTGCCGCAGTTGAGGCAGAAACCGCCGGTGCCGGTTCCGCGGATGCAGCCGGTGCTGCGGATGTAGACTGCGTACTGTCTGCGTTCTTAGCGCCACAGCCTGTGAACATCATTGAGAATGACAAAACCACAACCAACACTAGCACAAGTGTTCTGACCATCTTTTTGCTCACTGTAATTTCCTCCCTTTACATAAATAGTCCTATTGCCTTGAATATATTAAAATCATATCAGGTTTCAACTAAATAAAAATTAATGGTTGTTATGAAATATCGTACAATATTATTGAAATATAAATTGGAATGGGATTTGCAGGCAATAACGCTGCAGGATATAAAACCATATTACGATTTATCGTAGAATATTATGAACAAAGCCGGGGTTTTTATCAAACCGGCTTCACTTCCTCTTGAATTCAGCCGGGGTAAGTCCTTCAAGCTGCTTGAATATCCGGCAGAAGTAGGTATTATCGTTATAGCCCACTTTTTCCGCGATCTCATAGTTTTTCAACTCTGTAGACAGCAGCAGCTTTTTTGCTTTTTCAATCCTTGTTCTGTTCAGGTAATCGATAAAATTCTCTCCGCTCTCCTGTTTGAATACCTGGCAGAAATAAGTCCGGCTCATGTTTACATAATCGGCAACCTCGCTTAGTGTGATCGGTTTTGCACTATTCTTATTAATGAAATCGATGGCTTTTCGTATCGTCGAATTGCTGCTGGAATACTTTCTATCGGCAATATGCCCGATAAGCCGGGTAAACTGGTTAATCATCCAATGAAGAATATCTTCCAGTGTCTCAAATACAAATACCTCATCAATCGAATAGTGCGCTTTGCTGTGTCGGTCGGATTGTTTGTATTCATAATCGTCGCAAGCGGTATTCAGCAAGGATATGAGCTGTATGCAGGTATAATCCAGGAAGGCGGTGGAATTGCCGGAAAATCGTATCCTGTCGAAGATCTCTTCCAGCGATTTCTTTGCTAAAACTGAATCACCGGCTCGCAGTGTTTTTCGCAATTCTTCCATATCTGTTTTGAAATCGTCCTCGTATTTCTTATATTCAAATTGTTGAACATCAGAATAAGTAATAATGCAGTTCTTCCCGAGAAATACCTTGTACCTCATAAAATCCTTCGTCTCGGAAAATATGGAGGGGACATCTTCCAGGGAGTTTCCATATCTGCTGATCGCCGCAGTTATGGATACCGCAGTGTATGCGACTACGGCTTCTTTCATTTTCATGGCCAGTTTTTTTCCGTTTTCCATTGCTTTCACCTGCGAAATGTCATAGGAAGCCAGATAAATAAAATCGTTCTCCTCCAGTTCAAAAACAAAGCTGTCCTCCCCTTCGCCTACAACCTGCAGGGCGGTATTCAGTACCGACTTTCTGATCGTCTGTCTCTCGGCCTGATTGCTGCTGCCGTATTTCAATCTGTAATCATCAATTTTGAAATATATAAGAATGAAATGGGAATGATAAAAGACAATACCACATTCCTTTAAAGCTTCCTTCGGATCCCTGCCAATGCTCAGCGTTCCCTTGAGAAAATCCGACATCGTCCTGTTTTGTATAATAGGTTTCTGGTTTTCCAGTTCAAGTCTTATGGATTCAAGATTATGGCGTCCTTCCAATTCCCTTCTGATTCCATCCCTTGTCTTTATCGCCGCATTCAGCAGGTCCTGCGGTTCCATCGAGGTTTTGATGATGTAATCGCTGGCACCAAGTCTGATCGCATTTTTCAAATAACCAACTTCCTCATAGCAGGTCAACAGAATTATTCCAACCATCGGATCAAGCTCCCTGATTTTCCTGGCCAGTTCCATTCCATCCATGCCGGTCATTTTAATATCTGTAATGACAATTTGTGGTTTTTTATCAGTAAAAATTCGAAGCGCTTCTTCACCGCTGGCTGCATCCCCTATGACCTGGAATCCATTTTCTTCCCAGGGAATAGTCGTTCGTATCCCTACACGTACAAGCAATTCGTCATCTACAATCATTACTTTGAACAAATGCCGCATCTCCTTTTGACATGCTATGCCTTTTTGTCACGTATTCGCTCCTGCAATAGAGGCAGGAATCACAACTATGGCTGTTGTTCCCCTCCCAGGTTCACTTTTGTAAGTCAATCCGTATTTGTCTCCATAATAAAGCTTGATTCTCTGCACAATGTTAAATATCCCTATTCCGCTGAAAGAATCTGCTTTTTTCGGCATTTCCGACAAAGCGCCTTCAATCTCCTCCCTTGTCATGCCTTTACCGTTATCTTCAATACATAAAATGATGCTGTCCTCCTCAAGCCGCCCCTCTACCTTGATGATCCCCCCGTCCCGAATCGAATTCAAGCCATGCAGCAGGGCATTTTCAACCAGCGGCTGCAAAAGCAGCTTCAGTATGCTGCAATCCATAATCTCTTCATCAACATTGAAAACAATATCAAACATATTACCATATCGGAGCTTCTGAATATTTACATAACTTTTCAAGTATTCCAGTTCATCTTTTATCGTATTGAATTCTTTGCTGTTATGTACGCTTATTCTTAAAAGCTGGGTCAGTGACGTAACCGCGGCAGATATGTTCGGTGAATTCTGCATTCTTGCCATCCAGTTGATGGAGTCCAGCGTATTGTACAGAAAGTGCGGATTGATCTGCTGCTGCAGCATATGCAATTCTATACGCCTTTTTTCCCTTTCCTGTTCATATATCCTTGCAATCAAAGCCTTGATTTCATCCGCCATATGGTTGAAGCTCCGTGCAAGTTGCCCCACCTCATCCTTTGAGGTCACTTCCATACTGGTATCAAAATCCCCTTTTTCAATATTCTTCATCTTTTTAATCAGCTTCAGGATCGGATTTGTGATACTGTGTGACAGCAGCAGGGACAGCGTCATGGAAAACAGCATGCAGAGCGCCATGACCACCACGGTAACGTACTTCACCTCCGAAGCATCCTTCATCAGGCTTTGCATCGGTATTCTTTCAATCGTTTTCCATCCTGTCACATCCGAGGTGGTATACACAATAAGCATTTTCTTACCCTTTTGGGTAGAAATATAACTTCCATTCCCGGCGGTTATCCCTTCGAAAGCTTCCGGCTGAAGCTGCTCCCCGATATTTTTCCTGTCTTTGCTGTAAACGATAGCTCCGCTTTTTGTGATAATCTCGATTTCTCCATTATCCTTCTCTGCATTCAGCTTCCGGAAGTTCTCCTCTATCACTTTATAATCGATGTCAATCGCAATAATGCCCAGCAATTTGTTTCTCTCAATATCCCTGTATTCACGCAGTAAAGTGAACACCTCACCGATCGGTTTCACATACTGCCCGCCGGTATACGCACTCGAATCATGTGATGGGACGATAAGCTTTTTCACCTTTCCGGAAGCAATATCCCTGTACCACTGCTGTTGTTTTACAAGCCTGACATCGACATTTGAGTTCGTAGTGAAGAGCGTGCCGTCATTATCTACAATAAACAGCTGCCGTGCATATTCTCTGGGATAGATTGCTCCTGAAAGAAGATGATTCACTTCGGTGTTTGCCCTGGCCTTCTCATATTCTCCTGTTTGTGACCGATACAGATCATCCCGGATCGTTTCGTCATAAATAATGGAAGCCATAATACTGTCAGCTTCCTGAAAATACAAATCAATATTGCTGCTGGATTGTTTCAGCATGTCCTCCACATACTTGCTGACATTCTCTCTGATTGCCTTTTCTGCACGCAGGTAGGAAAACAGACCAAGAATGGTCAGAGTCGGTATGATGAGTATAAAAAAGTAGATCACCATTTTTCTGCTGATAGACAGGTGATTGAAGGGTTGCCAGACCGGTAGCTTTTCAAATCCCGGATTCCTGAAAGGATTTTTTATCACAAGGAAGCCCTTCCTTAATAAAAGTACTTTTTCATCATTATATCAGATTGCATAATATCTTTGAAGCAGACTTCTGCTAGTTTCCAGCAGCATAATGATGATATATTACTATTCATAGGTTTCATATATTATGAAGTAGTCGCAATGAACGTGATGTAATGTAGGAGCGGCCATTGTGCGTGACAAGGGACAGTCCGAGATTGCTGAAAAAGTTACTTTTTCTGAAATTTAATGTTTGAAACCCGCATAACTTCGTTGGTATTTTTTCAGAAGCAGTACTTTTTCAGTGGTTTTCCGACAGTCCCCTGTCATGGTTTCAAACCAGAGGAACCGTCCCCTTGGTTCATGGTCGCAAACCAGAGGAACCGTCCCCTTGGTTCTTGTATTCCTTCAAAATGTGGTTCCATTCCCATGAACCATTTTTCATTCCACATACCTTTTCCAGAACCTCTTCCGGATCTGACAGGTCCAACAGCACGGAGCCCGCTCCCGACAAAGGATCCTTGAAATGAAGAGCCGCTGCCAGCCCTTTACAGATGTACCTTGGTTCTATGTGCTCCTTCATACATAAATTCAATGCACCTACGATTCTGTCATTCGGTGAAAGCTTCCTTTTTAAATCGCGACCGACTCTCTCGACCGTGTCGTTGAGCTGCCTGTTCCCAAATCTGCGTATCAGGTCCTCAACATGTTCCTGGACTGTTTCAAGTGCAATACCGTGTTCCATTGAAAGTGCACAGGCGGATTCCAGCATGGCACTCCTGCTTATTTCCCTGATATTCCTGTCGGAAATCGCTTCCCAAATGTACCGGCAGCCTTTCAGATATCCAAGATATGCCGTAATCGCATGCCCCATATTGTGGATGAACAGCTTTCTCTGGATATAATAATCAAACGGACTGAAGGGGATCATGTTCCTGATATCCGGTATCTCACCCTTGAAACCATCCTTGTCTACCGGGAGCTCCGCATACTCTTCCACACAGACTCTCAGAATGTTGCCTTCCTGCAGTTCCGGCGTCATCACAGGCACCATTCTTCCAATAGACGCCTCAACAAAGCCGACCAGTTGATCCAGGTACAGGAGCTCTTCTTCATTCAGTTCCTTTTTTATCAGTTCCTTCAGGTAATGGTTTGCATCCAGCAGATTTTCACAAATTATGATATTGAGCGGCTTCCCGTTCTTTTTTCTCCAACGTTCCTTTAGCCCTTCAGCTATCGGGACAGCTATCCCTGGCAGAATATTTACACCCACTGCCGTTGCCATAATATCCGCTTCACTTATTTCCTCTGCCACGGATGGCAAATCCATTCCGTTGACAGCCCTGACATTTTCTATCCTTATTTCGTAACTTTCATTCCCCGATACAACCCTGATCGGATAGCTTTTATCTTCGTTCATCTTATCAACTACCTGCGTATTCACATCCACAAAAACCACTTCATACCCCGATTGCGACAGAAGCTGACCGATAAAGCCTCTTCCGATATTACCCGCTCCATATTGTACAGCTTTTTTCATGACACACCCGACTCCCAACTAAATTTATATAGTTTCACTTTATTTACTGTTACCGGTAAATTTGTTTTACGGCAGGATAGATTCTTTTATAAGTCTGGAATTTCTCCGCATAAATCTCATGCAGCTTCTCATCCGGATAAAATTCCTTCTTTTTCTTCACCAGCTTTTGCACGGCATCCTCCACGTTCTTATACACGCCGCAGGCCGTCCCGGCAAGGATGGCAACTCCCAGTGTTCCCGCTTCGGAAACCTGCAGTGTTGTTACCTTTTTGCCCATCATGTCAGCTTTCATCTGCAAAAAGGGATCGGATTTGGCCAATCCTCCAACCGCTCTCATTTCTTCAACCTTTATTCCCGCTTCCGCCAGTTTCTCTACATTCACCATGATTTCAAATGTGATTCCCTCCAGGATCGCTTTCATAATGTCCTCCGCCTTCGTACCTATGTTGAGTCCTATAATTGCCCCCTTCGCTTCAACATCCATATACGGAGTCGCCGCGCCGGCAAAATGGGGCAGTACGAAAATATCCGACGGTCCTTTGGAAGCTTTTTCTATCAGCATGTCATACAAGTTGATATTGGACTTCACAGCCTCTGCAATATAAGCGGCTCCAAAATTGTTCCTGTACCATTTCAATACGCTTCCACTGGTAAACGTAAAGGCGTAGGTTACATACATATCTTTCATTACATGAGGTACACAGGCAAAATGATTCATTGCCATGACATCAGAAATGACAGGCCGGTCAAAGGTCGGTGTGATGCATTCCGTCGTGCCCAGCCCATCCACCGCAAGATCACATTTTATAGCGCCTGCTCCCAATGCGGCGCATGGCTGGTCATGTCCTCCCGCAACAAGAATTACCCCCCGAGGGAGGCCAAGCTCCTCCGCGATGCTCCCGGTTATTTCTCCAACCAGCGTACCTGCCTGCACGGGTTCGCCAAATTTATCCTCGTCCAGGCCCGCACACTCCAGGATTTCTGCAGACCATTTTTTGTTGATGATATCAAATGCCATTGTCCTTGCAGCGAGAGAATAATCCGTGTGAGGCTTTGCGCCCAGCTTGAACAGGATAAAGTCTGCAAAGAGCAGGAACTTCCATGTGTTTTTATAAACATCAGGCTTGTTTTTCTTTAGCCACATGATTTTATTGATGGTATACATGGGGTGAACAGAAATACCGGTGATACCCAGTATTTTTTCACGGCCAAGCCTGTACTCCAGATATCCGGCCTCTTCACGACCTCTTTCATCTATATAGATCATGCTGTTATACAATACATTCCCATTACGGTCAATGGGAACAGCCGCTTCTCCAAAAGAGGATACGCTTATCGCCTTGACAGGAGTACCCTTATACTCGTCGATTGAGTTTGCTATTACTCTTTTTACCAAACTCCAGACCAGTTCGGGATCAATTTCCTCCCAGCCCGGGTTTGGAGAAATCAGGGAATATTCCCGGTAGGACTGGCCCCTGATATTCCCTTCAAAGTCTATAATGGTTGCTTTACAGCCGGATGTACCGATATCTATTCCTAATAGAGACATAAAGTCAACTCCTCAAAGAAAACATTTTTCCCTGCCATCTGTTCTGCAACTACCGATACCAGAGCCTTAAATACCCGTCCACAATTTTTTTCATTTCACTGAAAATGATATTCTGCCGGTACTCTGTTGTGAAATATCCCAAAGAAGCCTTTTCCTCCGATGAGCATTTGAAACCCAACAATTCTGCTTTCTTCAGATTTTCCACCATTGCCTTCCCAGCCACTTTGGACGCATTCTCCACCATGGCTTTGAGCAAAGCAGGGGAAGAGTCGCGTTCCAGTGCAGTCCAAAGATTGACCTTGCACACTCCGTCATCCATCAGGTGTGCAATCTGGTCGCCGGGTACGGACGAAGCTCCATGCAGAACGATCCGGGCTCCAATTTTTTCTTTGATCTTTCGGGCATACTCTCCATAGTACTTTAAGTCCTTTGCACTTGCTCTGTGCTCTGTTCCCAGGTTGGCAACAATCAGGTCAACGCCGGTTTCCCTGAAATATTGCTCCGCCTTTTCAGCGGTAGTAAGATCACTTTTTGCATTTCCGGAGGCATCTACGATTTCATCACAGGCTCCCTCTACTACGATTTTGGCTCCCTGTTCCCTGACAAATTGCCGGGTGAGTTTGATATTTTCCTCAAAAGGGGCCTTGGATGCGTCAAACATAATGGATGAGAATGCTCCCATATCCCAGGTCAGCAATTCCTTGTCGTCATCAAACTGGGTATGATCCAGATGTACCATAACCCTTAGGTTTTCGTAAGGTGATCCTTTGTCTGTCAGGATCCTGAGATCCTGCATGAATAGTTTGAGCCCGATGTCCCAGCGACGGGTATGTGTATAATAGGCGGCCTGCGTCCTATGGTCATATTGACAGGTAATTGCAATAATAACAGGAAGATTCCCGTTACCCTTCTCATCGCCATATTCCTTTGTCGCTGCCAGGATCGCCTCCGTTGTTGTAAGGTTTTCGCTGCAGAAGCAGGGAAGCACCCATTTGTTGCGTTCCGCCTCCCCGTAAATATCCAGAACTTGCTTTCTATCCGTCATGATCGCCATTTTCGTTTCCCCTTTCCTTCCATGAATCAGCTTGTTCAGAGCCCGGAGATTTCATTTTTCACTTTATGGATGTCTGTTTTTCCATCTAAAATTTCCGCTTCAATTTTAAAACTTCTTACTTCTCCGGGTTCCAGATAGTCAACATTCCCCTTCTCTATCGAGTCCGCCCTACCGCCCCCATAGCAATTACAGGGCTCTATGCCCAGGACATATTCCCCTTCGCCCATCTGTTTCCACTGTGTCAGGTTGAAAAGCTGATGCTTGCTGTAACGGATCGCGATCCCCAATTCTAGCTTCTCATTGATTAAAGCTGCACAGGTGTTTCCGTTCCGGTCAGTTTTAAGGTCATGATAAAATACCTGTTCCTTATACTCTGGTGTGGGCTTTTGAAATGCCTGCCAGGTCCCCGTTCCGTTTTGCGCATCTTCATCCCGTGGTCTTACTGCTTTTGAAGGAGCGACAAACAATGCATCTTCATCCAGAAGAGGATATCCCAAATTAAAATGGTATAAAAGCAGGAGGGGTTCTTTTCTGAAACCGTAATTCTCGACTGTATCTTCGATCGTAATCTTGTTCTCTCCGCACTTGCAGGTGATTTTCCTATCAAGAACCATGTTCTCTCCGAAAAGCCGGGCTTCTCTCATTTTCCCTCTCACTTTCAGGACCGGTTTCTCATCGATCCATTCCACACCGGAACTCACATTCTCACCGGGCGTATTGGAGATGCGGCCATGCAGGCCAAAGGATTCCCCATTGTCAATGCAGGGAGCGCCGACATTCCTTAATCCTGAAGTTGTAAGAAACCCTGCATAAAAACTTCTTAAAAAGTTGATCCCTGTTTCGTTGTAGTATTGCGGTGAAACAATACCTGTCTTGCTCAGGTAGCTGAGGTTGGTCCCCTTGTAGGAAATGCAGGCAATATCCATACACCTGTCGGGCAGAACTGTGAACTCCAGGCCGGAGCCGTTCTTAACATCAACCGCTCTTACTCCATGAGCCTTGCCTTCATTCATCACATAATCCTTTGTTCCGAATACCTGGGACATATCTCCTACATATTTGAGAATCTCTCTTTTCGAAAAATCACCTTTTGCCATATTCTACCTCCATTTGTCAATTGCTTCGGAATTATACGGTGTTATAACGCATCGGTTCAAAATAATTTTTTTAGATTGTAGAAGAATTTTATTAGCACTGCTGCGTTTCAACGAGGCTGGTCGCAAGCTAAGCATGCTGCTCGCCAATGCATCCGGGGCGGGAGATATGCTCGCCGCCCAAAGCCCAAATCCGTACCCGCCAACAATGCTTTTTACGAAGCAAAAGGGACATTGAGGTGGGGGATATCCTTCGCCTCGTCATAACGCCTGAAGGATAAATAAGACTACTTTGAAATCATCAAACAGGTTACTGATTTCAAAGCAGTCTTACAGTAATTACTCAATAGACATCACATCATAGCCCAGATAGTATGTAAATGCTTCGTTTAAAACCTTGCTCATATGCCCAACGCCTACAGCTGTGTGATGTCGAAAACCATTTTGCCCCAATTTGACTAATTTGGGCTGCAAATTTTTAATGACAGCAACTCCGCCACATCCAAAATAACCGTCTTCAATGGGTTCTTCCGTAAATTTTCCTTCTCCCACATAGAATGTCAACTTGCCGTTTTCAGTCTTGCAGTTTGAGTAGGTCATCGGGAAAGCCTTGATTCTTCCCTCATTACTTCCCCAACCACATCCGGGATTTCCCTTGGCAAACATCTTATGATCCGTTACGGTTCCTTTTTCCATCATCAGTGATTGCGCAACAGGCCCGCAATGGAACAGAATTACTTTATCCGGGTCATCCGTGTAATTGTTGTTCCAGTCCAGGTTTATCGTCGGCTGTTCTGATGCCAAATGCATGGAATACATATTAATTGCAGAACACAGATCAATTTCACAGGAGGTTACAATTCCTCTGTCATTTAATTCGCTAAGCAGTACACAGGGAGCAACGCCTAGAATCTCATGCATTTCATCCCAGCAGCGGAGCGTTACGCAATCCAAATGATAATTTTCAATATATTCATCCACAACGACGCTGATTTTTGCCAGCGTGTTTATTTTATTCTCAGGTACCTTGCTGAAGTCCGTATAATTGATCAGTACCTCCTTTTTGGCGACTACCTTTGGAGAATGATCCTCCATCTTTTGTACTTTGTGGATCAATTCCGATAAATCAAAGGTCTCTACAGTAATTCCGTATTTCTGCAGGGTTATTTCATCATAACGGACTGTTTTGAATTTGGTTGTTCTTGCTCCAATCGCTCCAATTGAGAAGCGCTTCATACCATTTACCACCCGGCAGATCGCGGCAAAGTCCTGTAGATTTTGTGTAAAAGCCTTTGATGACGGATGAACCACATGTGGCTCCAGCATCGTAAATGGGATGCCATATTGGTGGAATACATCCGCAATGCTGAATTTGCCACAATATGCGTCTCTTCTGTGCTCAAAATCCATCTTGCCTATTTCATCGGGATAGGCCTGAATCAAAATTGGGACACCACAATCCTGCAATGCTGCCATGGCACCATTTTCATCACCAAAATTCGGGAGACATATGATAACGCCATTGTATTCTCCTTCATGCTCCTTCAGCCATTTTGCATATTTCCAGCCTTCTTCCCGCGTTTCAACTGCACCGTATCTTGTCATATCCACATCAGGTATGATGTAATCATATCCTGCATCAGCTACCGCCCTGGTTATCTCTTCCCTTGCTCCGGCAATTAATGATGCCGGGAAAAACCCTCTGTTACCAAAATACAGTGCTGCTCTCATCTTATTCATTTTGTGAAATCCCCCTTTCAAAAATGTATCGATTCATTTTTATAAAATTATGTGAAGCTTTAGCCATTTGCTGCCGTTTTATTTTGTATCTATGCGGTTTTCTTTAATTATTTTTAAATTTAATATAATTCTATTACTATATCGATTCATTGTCAACATTGTTCTGCAACTGTCATATATAGCAATGTAATTGATTAATATAGCTTACAATATAAATATGAATCAATTCATATTATATGATTAATCTATTTATTTTTTTCTGAATCCATATTATAATGTAAGGGGACACACCTCTGCAGGAAGCAGGATGTCAGGGCCTGAGGAATGTCCCCTTTTGATATGTAAGAGGACACACCTCTGCAGGAAGCAGGATGTCAGGGCCTGAGGAATGTCCCCTTTTGATATGTAAGGGGACACACCTCTGCAGGATGCAGGATGTTAGGGCCTGAGGAATGTCCCCTTTTGATATGTAAGAGGACACACCTCTGCAGGAAGCAGGATGTCTGGGCCTGAGGAATGTCCCCTTTTGATATGATAAAGAATTTAAATTAACAAAATTGGTGATATACTGATTGATAAATATAAAGAATACGTGGTGATAAATCATGTCAGTCATTAAAGATGTGGCAAGACTCGCGGATGTTTCAGTAGGAACCGTCTCAAAATATTTGAATAATCCGGATAGATTAAAAGACGCTACAAGGCAAAAAGTGGAAGCGGCGGTAAATGAGCTTCAATATACACCCAGTGCACTTGCCAGGAGTATGCGCACCGGAAAAACCCATACCATCGCAATAATTGCTCCAAATATCACCAACCCGTTCTTTGCAGAGGTTTACAATTCAATCCGGCTAAATGCGGTAAACAAAGGATATACTCCTATCCTGTTTACGATAGAAGATGATTTGAAAACACTGGAAAGCTATTTTAGCAGTATTTCCAGGCATCAAGTCGATGGACTCATTCTTTGCTTTGTAGATGAGGATGAATTAATCGAAACATTTATTGAACAACTCCGGGCAGCCTTGCCTATTGTCCTGTTAAGCTGGGATATTCATAACGAAAGGTTCAATTGCGTATGCATTGATGTTTTTGAAGGCACTTACAAATCGACCAATTACTTAATATCACTTGGTTATAAAAACATAGCTTATGCGGGCGGTTATGAAAAAAACAGAATTTCAAGTCAAAAATTTAACGGGTATTCTAAAGCAATGAAGGATGCCAGGTTAGAAATCAACTCCGAATTTATTTATCATGGAGACCTCAATTTAAAAACCGGTTATTATGCCGCAAGAAAGTTTTCCATGCTTCCGACTCTGCCTGATGCATTAGTTGCGGATAACGATATTATTGGGATTGGCAGCATGAAATACTTTGCACAAAGGAAAATCCGGGTTCCGGAAGATATCGCCGTAATTGGATTTGATAACATTATGCTTTCTGCCATATATGATCCGGCATTATCTACAGTTTCGCTGCCCATCAATAAAATGGGGGAAGAATCCGTCAGGCTTCTCACTGCAGTGATTGACAAGCCAAATTCGAAGAATAAACTGGTTATCCTGAAAAGTGAATTAATTATAAGAAATTCAACAGATAAAAATGCACCTATTGAGCTGGAATTTTAAAACCGCTTCATCACGGATACATAGCTTAATAGTATGCATATCCCTTAATCACCAGTTTTAACGTTATCTGTATTTCAATAGTCAGGTGTACCGGCCCTTGATTTTCTCCAAAATAAAAAGACCGTGCCTTTAGACGGCTTTCTTTCGTTTTTTAATTGAACCATGGGTACGGTTGTAACCTATCAGTATAAAAGAACTATGTGAAAACCTATGTTAATAAAATCTTGACAATAGTATATACTAAAGTATATACTATAAACGAGGTGACTATAAATGGAAACTGCAAAATTATTTGTCAATGGCCAGAGTCAAGCTGTCCGGCTACCGAAAGAATACCGTTTTTCTGGTAACGAAGTATTTATTCGAAAAGTGGGTAATACTGTTATGTTG
>DBTX01000076.1 GCA_002307275.1 Hungateiclostridiaceae bacterium UBA1305 | reverse complement strand
CTATTCACCCCGCTGCGCATACTTTATATTTGTTCTATTCAAACGCTGTGCAATATTTATACGGGCGGAACGCAGCATGGCAGCAGTTCTATCGCAGCGCTACCAAAACACAGGCTTGTACGGCTGTCATGCCCTTGTCCTCAATTAGTTTCAGCAGTTCCTCGTCATGCGTTCCCGGCTGGAGCCAGATATTCTTAATTCCGAGCTTCGCCGCTTCCTCAATGACGGGTTTCCCTCTCTTGGGCGATACTACCATATCGATTACATCGGGTTTGACAGGAAGGGAGGACAAATCACAGTAACATTTGTGGCCTTCCAGGTTCTCATAGCTGGGATTGACCGGGTAGACTTCATAGCCTCTCAACAGAAGCTTTCTGTATATCATGTTCCCGTATTTACCCGGATCTTCGTTTGCGCCGACAACGGCCCACACCTTCTTTTCCAGCATCATTTCTTCCAGCATTTCAGCACACTCCTTACGTTATGGTTATATTACTACAGTTATGCTTCTACGGTTATATATGTTTTTTCTCCTGCATAGGCAAAAGCGCGGGCACTAGTCGTTTCGGTCAACAAAGCAGAAAATACATCGAATTCATCGGCAGGAATATACACATAGATATCAACATCCTGCGCATAGACGGTATCCTTTATTTTGTATCCCTGTGAGGCAATAATAGCCTGCACCTTCCCAAGCAGAGAATAATCCAGTGCAATACCTGCTTCTATACAAAGCAATCTTTTGACGATACCGGCAGCCTCAATCCCCATAGTTGCACATTTGCCATACGCTCTGACTAGCCCTGAGGCACCGAGCAGGGTACCGCCAAAATATCTCGTTATAACTACTGCAGCATCTTGCACACCGAGCTTTTTAATTGCCTCAAGTACAGGCAGGCCTGCCGTTCCCGAGGGCTCCCCGTCATCGCTGAACTTTTGCATGTTAGTGTCACTGCATATATAGTATGCGTAAACATTGTGAGAAGCATTCCAATACCTGGCCCTCTGACTGTTGATAAAGGCATGTGCCTCATCCTCGGTTATCACAGGCTTTACCGTTGCAATAAAACGGGACTTTTTTTCCTCCAGCTCAGCAGTCGCTTCACCGGATACAGTGAGATATTCCTTGCGCATGATTGAACTCCTCGTAAAAACAAATGATAGCAGGAACTCCCGCTATCATCTATTATAAACGTTTTTGCTATTTCTTTTTAATTAAAATAATAATTCCGCAAACAAACTGTAAATTCCATCAATCTAAATATCCTAAACGGCTACAGCGGTAATTTCCTTGAACATTCTGAAGGAAAGGTTCAATAATGCCTTATCCTGACTATAGGTAACCAATTTCATGGCTTCCTCGACCTCAAAATACCCCGCATCCATAAATTTTTCCTGCTCATTGACTTTGTAGTAGTTGTTGTTTGATTTCATGATATACCAGATAATTTTGTTGCAGACCGGTTTCTGACGAGTTACTGAAAAGAATTCATAATTGGTGTGCCCAGCTGTTGAAACGATTTCCGATGCGATATCGGCTTCCTCTTGCACCCTCTTGAGTGCTACTTCATTAGATAACTCTCCGTGTCGGATGACACCTTTGGGGAAGACCCACTCACCTTTTTCATTCTTAAGGAGAAACACCTTGTTTCCGCAGAAGATTATGCCCCCCGCGCAGTTTCTAACTAACATATTAAGGTCCCTTCCTTTCAGACGGAATGCCTGCTTGTTAGCATGAGTGACATTTCCGTTATTTTATTATTATGATACCTTATATGTAAATTTTATTCAACTTTAATAAATGTTCTGCATTTTATTTCTTAACAGTTTATTAACAATCCTCGTCATGTTATTACATATTCTCGTATCTTATCTACCTTCGACCTTTTTAATCTTACTTCGACTGATACCCCCTCGGAGGAATATTCCTGAGACAATATGCTGCCGTTTTCATGAAGATAGGGCATCACCCAACCCGCGCTAAACGGAATCTGCATCAGGAGTTCTTCCTCTTCCGGCACAAGCATTTCTGCCATAACAGTTAAAAGTGCGTCCATACCGGTACCGTTCAGCGCTGATATTTCCAGTGTATTCCCGCCGTAATGCAGCGCAGTTGCCCGTTCACTGCCAGCCACTTTGTCAAGCTTGTTCAGCAGTAAAAGGACAGGTTTTCCGGCTGCGCCAAGGCTCATCAGTATGCTTTCAGCTACCTTGACATGGACATCGGCCTCTTCATCAGACACATCCACCACATGCAGCAGCAAGTCTGCGGACACCGCCTCTTCAAGCGTTGATTTGAAAGCTTCGACCAGTTCATGCGGCAATTTTCTTATAAAACCGACAGTGTCAACAAGAATTATTTCCATTCCGCCAGGTAATACAAGCTTTCTGGCAGTAGGGTCAAGTGTGGCGAAAAGCTTGTCCTCCACCAGTACGTCAGAGTTGCAGAGCCTGTTCATCAGTGTGGACTTGCCTGAATTGGTGTAGCCCACAAGTGCGGCTACGGGAGTGGAATTGCGCCGCCTGCTTTCACGGGTAAGCTCTCTGCGGCGGGTAATGTTGTCGAGTTCATCTTCGAGTACGCTGACACGCCTTCTTATGTGCCTTCGGTCCGTTTCCAGCTTTTTCTCTCCCGGCCCCCTGGTTCCGATACCACCACCCAGCCTCGAAAGCTGCCCGCCCATGCCTGTCAGACGCGGCAGCCTGTACTTCAGCTGTGCCAGCTCCACCTGAAGCTTGCCCTCTTTTGACCTGGCTCTCTGTGCGAAGATATCGAGAATCAGCATTGTCCTGTCCAGTACCTTGGCGCCTGTGAGTTCCTCTATGTTTCTGATTTGAGCTCCTGAAAGCTCATCATCAAATACGAGTGTATCAGCGCCAAGTGCCTGAAGTCTCAAACCCAGTTCTTCTATTTTCCCGCGCCCGGCAAAGAAAGCCGCATCTCTCCTGGATTTTCTTTGAAGTACCGCATCAAGTACGGTAAGACCCGCTGTAGCAGCAAGTTCTCCGAGTTCGTCAAGAGAACGTTCAGCTTCGTCTTTCAGAGCTCCTTGCCTCTCCTTGATCAGTTCCAGGCCGACTAAAATGGCTCTTTCACCATCAGTTCCGCTATCTCCGGTCTGCTTTGAAAAAGCCTTGTCTCTTTCATATATAAGTTCAAGTAGGAAATCCATTTCCGTACAGTTTTTGAAAGGTCCGAAAAAATCCGCACTTCTGCCCGTAACATCTGCAGTGCCATCCGGAAAATTACCGCCGCCTGGTCTGACATTACCCGGCGTATTACCGTCGCCTGCGTTGCCGCCGCTGTCCTGCGAACCTACTATCGGCAGTGCGGCGGTGATCCCGTATACGGCTCCATTCCTGATACCAACTGCCACCATTGCATCCAAATTCAAAACAAGCAGTGAATTGATATCAACAGCAGAAAGCATGGAATCCCCATTCGGGTGCGTGTGTATGCAGCGTACGCCGGAAAGCCTCGCACTGCTCCTGTGCCCCTCAATGTCCGAGAGCGTTACAGTGCTGCTGTCCCCTATGCTGATATCCAGCACGGTTCCCTTACGGTTGATATATGCGGCTATTTCGCGGTTGATGCTGCTTGAGACAGCTGCCAGTCCGGACAAGAGCTGTTCCGGCAGAAAACAGCCGCTGTCAGGCTCAATGTCGTATAACATTGTTAATTCCGCAAGAATTGATGCTTTTAAAGATTGTGTGTTCCCACTTATTTCTTTGTCGATCATTTATTGATTAATTCCCTTCCTCATACTGCTAATTATTTCTTCATTGCTTCCGAGATTTTTTCAAACAGCGCCGCCCTGTCCCACTGCATTCCCCTGTATGGGATTTTTTCAAGTGTTCCGCCCGGCTCCAGGAGATTCGTTCCATCCGATAATATGCTGAACTTAGCACCTGATGCATTCAATATTGTTGGTGCGACATCGAGGAAGGTTGCCGCATTTTTCTGTTCGGAATATACCTGCTTGTCCGGAGTGATCGCAAGAAACGGAACAAACTCATACAATTTGCCATCGATCATAACGGACGACTGTTTGAAAACCTTGCTCTCTATTTTCGGCGTATGATCCCCCCAAATAAATATATATGCATTATCATACTCCTTTTGTATTGATTCTATATATGCTTTGATGGAATTATCAACATATGACATGGAATTGAAATAATCCTTGACCAATTTCTCCTGAATATCGTTGTAAGCAGGATTATTGTAGTAATTCTGCGCATTGGTGAACGGTCCGTGGCTGGTCATCGTAATCGTGTAAGTCAAAAACGGCTTCGCCGTCTCCCTGGATTTCTGCAGTGCATAATTGAACACGTCCGCATCCGGAGCACCCCAACCGACATCCTTCATGCCCATTTTTGCGATATCGTAAAAGTCCTTGAAACCAAACTTGTGAAACGCCACATCCCTGTTATAAAACCTGCCTACATTTCCATGGAATGCATTGGCCTCGTAACCTGCGGCATCCAGCCTGGTTACAAATGAATTCGGGGCTTTATAGGTAGTCAGCTTAATAGACGGGTAACCAACGATCGGCTCTACGCTGTTTATGATGGAAAATTCGCTGTCGGAGGTTCCGCCGCCAAGATGGTAGCTGAGCACATACGGATAATAAACGCTGTTTTGCGTCAGCGAGTTCATATACGGCATGATGTAGCTGCCATTATGCTTTTCACGCACAATAGATGCATCCATCGATTCCACCTGGATGATGAAAATATTCGGTTTGTTTTCCTTTTCGGCCTTGTTTGTCTGTTCCTTGCCGTATTTGAAGTTCTTGATATAGTCCTCGGTGCTTTTTTTGTTATAAATACTGACGCCATTGTTGATCAGCGTCCCATATCTTTGCACAATTCGGGATTCACCAAGAAACATGTTCTTTGAAATATCCGTCAGGAAGTTCTTCTCCTTATAATGCCCGTATTCCATATAAGTAGCGGTGCACAATGACAAAATTACAGCGGCATAAATCAAATATCTCAGCTTCTTCCTCAACCTGTTCGCCTTGAAATAACACAATGTCAGGTAAATGAAGAACGGCAAATCAATAATAGTAACCAGTAGAAGCGGACTATTGGGACCTGAAGAATTTTGAACCGCGGTAAAACCTTCATAGAAGTTCGATATGAACTGCTCGATGTGCAGGTAATTGTGGAAATACAGGTAATAGGCCAGATTCACCAGGATATAAACCAGTTGAAGCAGATAAAAGGTTACGAACAACGCCTTTGATTTGAATCTGAACAGAACCGGGTATGTTATTATAACAACCAGAAATGTCGTGATAAGCTTGTATCGCAGCATCCACTTGTCGGCATTCGGCACAAGGATCTGGTTGAAAAGCGCTATCTTCAAAATATTTGCCAATAGAAAAAGTACCAGCACGGCAGCCGTAAGTATATCTATTTTCGTTTCAAAAACTGATCCGATCCAGTTCTTTGTTTTTGTTATAATTGTTCCGGGCATGATTAATCTCCAATCTGAATTGTGGTAAATTGCAAATCATATAATGTAAATCACCAATCCTGTGTTAAAAGTTCTGCGGGACATATTCCGGCAGTTTTTTGTCAATAAATTTGACATCGAGCCTTGCAAATCTCTGAAGTCCGCCTTCCAGCTCTATTTGCGGCCAACCGCCCTGTATCAGCGGACGCGCGTATTCAATAAATGCATCCGTCACGTCAATGCCGCCGGGTGCCAGCCATTCCTTCGGGATAAAGCGCTCCGAATTCGCGACCGCTTTAAGACTCACTTTATCGTATAAAGCCCTGTATTCCCTGCCCGTTGCCCGCAATATTGTCGCCATCCAACCCGTACCGTCCTCCAGAGCTATTTGAACTGCCTTTTTCCCTACCTCATAAGCTTCATCCAGGTCAACCGGCGAAGCATGTATTGATGTCGACCTCTGCAGAACGCCCGGCAGCTGTCCTGTAACCTGACCCCTCGCATGGATACCCTTTTCGTTCAGGTAGTTCACCACCACCTGTGCCGCACTTGTCCTGCTGGCGCCATATTCGACATGTCCAAAAGCGTCTTTGATTTCTCCCAGGCTGCCTACATCAAAGCCTTCATTCACGACGACCATACATCGGCCGGAGCGTAGTAACTCCCTGTTCACATTTTCAGAAAGCGTTTCCAGATTGTGACCGGATTCCGCCATGTATAACTGCAGGGGCATTTCACGCTGCGGGTCGGCAAGTCTTGCTGCAGCCGTTATATAACCGGATTTCCTGCCCATCGCCTGAAATACCGAAACGGCTTCGGAGCCGCTCATTCCCCTGTTCTCTTCATTTGAATTCTGTATCAGGTGCGCCCAGTACCTCGCCGCACTGCCATAGCCGGGAGTGTGATCTATAATAGTGAATTTTTCGTCTCCGATATCATTGTCTATTGTCTTTGGTACGCCGGCAACAACAAGGTCAAGACCCTTTTCACGCGCAAGCTTCGACACCTTGTCCGCCGTATCCATAGAGTCATTCCCGCCTATATAAAAGAAATATCCTATATCATGCGCAATCATTATATCGATGATCCTGTCAAAATCCCTTGTCTGCTGCGCCTTCAGCTTATATCTGCACGTACCGACGGCGCCTGCTGCCGGTGTCCTGCGAAGCCTTTTCAGTTCCTCCTGCGGCTGTCTGTTCATATCGATCAGTTCCTCAAGCAGCACGCCCTCTATTCCATGCCACCCTGCATAAACAGTACCGATATGGTCCGGATATGAAAAGCAGGCTTCAATAACCCCCTGCAGGGATGCGTTTATTACGGGAGATGGTCCGCCGGACTGCGCTACAAGTGCGTTTTTCTTCATTATTGATCCTCCGCTTGATGTGAAAGTTAACAATATCATAACAAAAATTATACCACATCATAAAGATTGTATCAGATTATAATGTCGGAAAATAAATGACTATTAATAAAAATGCCACAAAGCCGATATAATACTGTAACATTATATTCTTTTAAGGAGAACTGCCATGGACGGCAATGTTTTGATAATGGATTATTCCTCCTATGAACGTCAGAAAGTCGGGCACATTTTGGATAAAATCGGCAGTTTCAACATTGTCGAAGTAGGAGGTATTAATCAGTTTAATTTAATAGATCTTGAAGAGATCGCTCCGAAACTCATACTTCTCGATCTGTCTTTCCCAACAGAAAACGATGGTTTTGACGCACTTAAAAAAATAAGGTCCGCTAAAAACAACGATATCCCTGTTATTGTTATCACACGATCCGACAAACATGAACTCAAAACAGAGGCACTTAAATATTCGGTCAACGATTTTATCATAAAGCCCTATCAGGTAAAAAGACTTGAAAGCTCAATAAGAAGCTCTGTACGGATCTCCAGCAGCTTTCATTATGATACGGCCAGAATAGAAGAAATTCGAATGAGCTTTGATGACTATATTAACCGTGAAA
This sequence comes from Hungateiclostridiaceae bacterium UBA1305, assembly GCA_002307275.1. Lineage (GTDB taxonomy): Bacteria > Bacillota > Clostridia > Acetivibrionales > DTU013 > UBA1305. The sequence continues at coordinate 28,278 of DBTX01000076.1, read as the reverse complement.
TAAAATACTCCAGGCGTACCAAAAACTCGTTGTCCTTCGTACTCATTACAATACTTCATTTACAGACAGTCCAGGAAGGCGGAACGCAAAACAGGCATGAAAATGCAGCGGCTATTTACACCATTGCATTGCAGAAAGCCCGTGAGTCTCTGCGCGCTACGGATACGATCGTGATGAGCAATGACCGGGATATTATCATCGTTCTCCCTTGCACGAACGAAACTGGAGCGCAACTGGTCTGCGAAAAGATAAGAACGCAAATGGAGCCCGAATTCGAGAGGATAAACGCCAATAAAAACGAATATATTTACCCGGTCTATGTAACCTTCCCGAAGGATGGCGATAGCTTTCAAATACTTATGGAAACTGCCTTTAAGAAGGTTTCCGATAAGGAAATGCTCGAGAAAATAGTGTCCATTCCGACAGGTGCGAGAAGATTTGCAGATAAGAATTATAGCAAATACACCAAGTGGTTCTAGATTAAAATCGCTTCAGGCTCTCATGGTCCTCAGGCTGTCTGCCTCTTGGGCCGCATGGTTTTTATCATCCCTTGCGGGATTTGAAAAAATCTTCAACCACTTTAATTTCTGACGGTTCCAACCCGTACAATCCATATGCCATCTCATCCAATTGAGCCATGTATGGTTCAGCAATTCCCGCACCGCTTCCTTTAATGGCGGCTGATTCCTGGATGCGGCGTGCAGTCTCGGCGATTCCCAACTGTAAATTCTCGTCGGCATATACCAGCGGCAGCTGTTCGAGTGTCGATTTGTTGATTGCCAGATATCCAGCAGCCAGATGTTTTTCACTGAATTTCATATTTAAGTACCAGGATATAAACTTGCTGTTCAGCAGCCCCAACAAAAAAAATGGATCAAAGCCAGCAAAGCCGTTTATTGCATAAACACCAACTCCAAGTGCCAGAGGCCCGGCACAGTAAACAGCCTCAATCACCCTCGTCAAGCCGGCTATGACTATTTTTTCACTGCACCAGAAGTTCCACTTGTTTTCCGTAATACCTTTCCCCTTCGAAATAAATGCTTTCCTGTAAGTCCTGCCCATGTACCGCACATTGCTGTAATTTATATGGAATTTATCTGCCGAACCACTCACGATAAATGGAATCGTGTCTTTTTCCGCATGTTCAGTGATGTAATCGGAAAGAAGCCTTGCCTGAAAGCCCGTTGCACCGGACGCAAACCTGATACCGAAATCAGCGAAGGTTTTGTAACTCCTGAGCTTGATTTTGGGCTTGATATTATGATAGACAAGATTATGAAGCGAATCGGCGATATACTCCCCATACCCGCTGCTTCTTCTGTTCCCGGAGACAATTATGGGATATACACCGGTTCCCGAGAATGCATCAATGTCGGAAATGCTCACAATACGCCGCATCCCGTTATGCTTCATGAAATTCAGCACAGCCGCCGCATAGCCGGAGACCAGAAATTTATTCGGGATGATCCAGCAGTATACTCCATCTTTTGTCGTTCTTTCGACACCCTCCAGCAGGAATGCCGTATATATATCAAACGCACCTTTTAGCAGCGGGTATTTGCCACGCAGCGCTTCGCGCATACCACTGTCTTTTCTGGAACCTTCAATTGCGGATATGTACGGCGGATTTCCGATGACAATGTCAAAATGATGTTTCTCATCACACGGCCAATTTGGCCATTTGATCTCATCCAGGAGGCTGTCAGCGCATACGACATTACATTCCAATCTGAAAAATGAAAGCAGTTCCGGCATTCCAGCAGTGTTATTGTTATCGGCAATGTTATTTTTATTGGCAGCACCGGCATAATCATCGGTATTTGTAAAGCCCGCAGCAATTCCATAAGCGGATGCAAGTGAAAGCCACAATCTCAGTTTTGTAAGGCTGGCCGCGGTAACATCTATGTCTGCAGCATATATGCTATTTTTTATTGCGTTCTGTTTCAAGATATACTGGTTTCTGTTTTTCCTGAGATTCGCCCTTTCCATTCTGTTGCCGGAAGGGATCTGACAGGCAAGGTATTCCGTGATATTCAGCCTCGCGTTTACGATTTCATTGAGCATACAAAGAGGAAAGGCACCTGCGCCTGCAGCAGGGTCCAGAACCTTCATATCCGCCAGTGCCTCATCTATTTCATTGAGTCTGCAAAAAACGCCTGCAGGCAGCTTACACTTTGCTCCAGGGTTTATTGCGGACTCCTCTGCCGCTTCCCCCGCTGATATGCCCACCGGCGTGCGGCAATCCTCATCGGCCAGCACTTCACCATATTGCAGGAATATCCGCAGTTCTTCACAAGATGCCTCTGTTTTATTAGACAGATAGTTTGATATGCTTTCTATGCACATATACCGGACAATTTCAGAAGGTGTATAGAAAGTACCGCTTCGCTTCCTTGCTTTTCCGCTGAGAAGACTTTCAAATAGCTTTCCAAGCGTTTCGCCATCAATTGCGGCTATTTCGTCATAAGATTCACTTTCTTTAATCGAAAAACCATAATTATTCAGTATCTCCGCGATTATAGGTTCATTTGGAAGTTTATCCAAGAGTATATTGGGAAGTTCATTTTGAAGTTCATTTGAGAGTTTATTTGAAAGTTCATTTGAGAGTTTATCTGAGAGTTTATTTGAGAGTTCATTTGAGAGTTCATTTGAGAGTTTATCTGAGAGTTCATTTAAGAGTCCACTTAAGAGTCCATTTAAGAGTTCATTCGGGAGTTTACTGCAGCATTCCTTGATGAATTCACCGGTGATATCCTGTTGACTGAAAACCTGCTCGATTTCATCAAGCGAGGGAGCGGTACAGCCATGGAGGAATAGCTTATGCAGCCGCTTTTGCACCAAATGGTGCGGAAAGCCTTCACCGGCAAGGAAAGAACACCTTTTGACAGGAATATACTCAAGCATTACTCCATTTTCATCAAAATCTTCCAACTGTCTGACAAAAGACAGTCTCCATAATTGTTCTCCTCCACAATAAAAAGCTGCTACTGCCGCATTGATCTTTGCGCCGGTCAGCAATCTGGAGACAAAACACCTTTGCATACTGCCTGAACGCCCAGTATATTGAGCTATATTCAGCTTCACTGCAATCAATGCCACCCTGGCTCCGTCACTTCCTGTAAAGCCGGCAATAACCTCGCAGGAATTGATGCAGTCCGAATATATTTCGCAGATAGCGTCAATATGGTCCTTCGAAGGCAAATACCCTGCATCACATGAGAAAAGAGCGGCGAACGCTTTAAAGCTATTCAGTTCAAATGGCTTTATAAGCAGTTCACCGAGCAATTTCTCCATATAAACCCGTTTTCGGCTTTTCCTCCCAGCAGGCAGCAGCTCAGCCCTTTCCTGTATATCCAACTCAGCCCTTTCCCGTATGTCCAAAACCACCACCCCGGTCCTCGCCTATTTCCCGGGGATCATCATGCAGGATGAACCTGGCTTTTTTGAACTCACAAAAAATCATTTGGGCAATTCGTTCACCTTTGTTTATGTAAATCGTTCCATATGGATTGCCAAGCTTATCAATAATTATCTTCTGCCTGAGAACGGCAAAGTCTGCTGCTGGGGATTGAACTGCTGCAGAAGTTTGAGTTGCTGCTTGAGTCTGAGTCTCTGCAAATGTCGGCTCCGCCCCTTTATGATCAGACAGGTATTCAGTCAGTTCAATTTCCCTGCAATTCTCGCGTAAAGCGTCGAGCAGCTCTGGCATCTGTGCGATCTGATAGGGAAGATTGGCTATATTGTAGGTATTTTGCAAAATAACCCCAACCATATCCCTGTAGTCGCTGTCTATTGTTCCGGGCCCATTCGGCAAACGAAGCTGGGTTTTCAGAGAAAGTCCGCTTCTAGGCCGGATTTGCGCTTCCATATCGGCATCTATCGCCATATTGAAATTCAGCGGCATGATTTTTGTTTCACCCGGCCTGATTACCATATCCTCTGTAGCATAAAGATCACATCCTGCCGCATGCTTCGAGGCATATTGCGGAATTTTGCCGTGGCCCTCCACTTTTATGTAAACATCAATCGTATTTTTCATGAAGACCTCCTGAAATACATTTTTATACCTGAATACAACTCCTATACACCTTTGTAATAATGGCCCTTAGTGAAACCTGACGTCTTGATTCTCTCCGCCAGCTGGCCATGTTCTGCCAATTCTTTATCATTTCCTGCCATTGCCGCCCTGTACAGCTGAACAAGTTCTTTCACAACAGAGGGCTCCTCATCCCAGATGTACAGTCTGAAAATATCAACTCCCGCTGCCTTAAGGCTTCGAAGGCTGTCAGGAACGAAAAGGACGTTTGAATTCAAAATCGTGCTTCTGCAATCCACTCTGTCACACAGCACAGGGAACTCAGCCCCAATCCTGTCCTTCAACCTGTATCCGTTATTGCTGCAGCAGCCGCTGCATTTGTCAGGAACATTGAATCCACCCTCAACACAGCCAACAGGACAATACTCGCTTGTCATCAGAGGCAGCCTGCCGTAAACGACGGCTTCCAGCGCAGGTGCAGCCGGTTTTGACAACGCATGTATCTGCTTGAGATTAAGCTCTGCTGAAAGTACGATACTTTCCAATCCCAGATTTGCCGATTCCAGGACTGATTGCGAATTGAACACATTCATCGTAATATCGCCGGCCAGTCTCGTTCCATTAATCGATACTGACGGGAGCAAGTCCTGCGATTGCAGCCGGATGTGTTCCTCCATTTCCCTGATTCGATGGATCGATCCGATATTTCCAATGAGAATTCCGTCAAATGCCTCCGGTAATTTGCCTGACAAACGTTCAATGATTTTACCATAATTTCCTTTCGTCACAGAAGGCAGCCATGCAAAAACCTCTACACCGGAATCCCTTAATACCGGGACCGTACTGCTAAAACCATCCTTATCCAGCGCAGTCAAAGGAATGTAGATCCTGTCAGCGCCAAGGCTTGAATAATCCATGTCGGCGTCCCATTTATAAAAATAAAGCGATATTTGCGGAACGCTGACTTTACTCGCTGCTTTTATCGCTGCTTCAGATTCCTTCGTGCAGGATTTCCCATAAAGTATGCTGTCCATCTGCTTGCGGATCCCGCCGAAGCCTTCATTTAAACCTTTAGATGAACCTTCATTCAGACCTTCATTCAAGCCCTCATTTGAACCTTCATTCGAGCCTTTATTCGAGCCTTTATTCGAACCATCATTCGAACCTTCATTCGAGCCTTTATTCGAGCCTTTATTCGAACCTTCATTTGAACCTTCATTCGAACCTTCATTCGAGCCTTCATTTGAGCCTTCATTTGAACCTTCATTCGAGCCTTCATTCGAGCCTTCATTCGAGCCTTCATTCGAGCCTTCATTCGAGCCTTCATTCGAGCCTTTATTCAAGCTTTCGTTCCGGTTGAACCGTTCAGGATATCTCTCTGCCCTTGACTTTAAAAGAGTGTCAAGTACATTTCTTCTGACCTCGTTTATTTCACTGACTGGCAGGGAAAGTCCACCTTCCATCTCTATCTGCAAATGATCAAAAACAAACGGAGTTGAGCCGGTTTTCCCCATCTGCTCCCTCAGCCGTTCTTCCGTCATTGGCTTGTTCAGGGCCGCTTCCGGAAGAACCGTCCCCTTTGAAAAAAGGGTATGTCCATCATAATCCTCAACGCTGAGAGACAACGGCTGGCCATTTTTAAGAATGATTCGTCCATTAATTCCGACACGCCTCAGATTTCTGCCTGTGAAGGATTCCCGGGCTGTTCTGACAAGCTCGGCATCCATAGTCCTGTATACACGCTGTCCGGGAACAATTTTACCGCCGAAATTCCCAATGGTGACCAATTCACCTTTCCCTGCGGTTTTGAGACTGGCACCTCCCTTTCTGATGAAAGAAACAATACCTCCCGGGCTATCTGAATCACCGGTCCAGATTTCAACGCCGTCCCCGATGCTCAGCCTGTCCTCAAGCCTGATACCAGCTGACAGGGTCCTCTGATCATAGGAAATGATGCTTCCAAGGTAGATCCCGCTATTGTTCGGCTTCTCAAATGACATCATGCCGGCACCGGTTTTCCCCTTCAAATAGCCGGAGGAAAATCCTCCCCTATTAAAAATTTGCAGAACGTCATGTATGTCGGCTTCATCAATTTTCAGCTTTGTACTGTCTCCGTTTTTTAACCGCTCTATAGCCATATCCAGGTATTTACGATAGGTACGAACCACGACAGCCACGTATTCCGGGCTTTTCATCCTGCCCTCAATCTTGAGTGAAGTGATACCCGATGCAGCGATATCGACGAGGTGTTCGAGTGAGCACATGTCCTTGGGACTCAAAAGATACCGGGCTTTATGCCCGGAAACTACAGCACCGCTTCGAAACTGCAGTTTCTGTCCGTCATGTGTATCCTTTAGCAATTCATATGGCAGTCTGCACGGCTGTGCACATTTGCCCCTGTTTCCGCTGCGGCCTCCTATGATACTGCTCATGAGGCACTGTCCCGAATAGCTTATACAAAGCGCTCCATGCACAAATGCTTCGATTTCCAGTGATGTATTGCGGGCTATATACGCTGCTTCCTCCAGCGAAACCTCCCTCGCCAGTACGACTCTTTTGAAACCCATCCCCTCCAGCACTTTTACGCCGTCGAGGTCATAGATTGTCATCTGTGTACTGCCATGCAGCGGAACCTCGGGAATCATTTTCCGAAGCGCAGAAGCCAGTCCCATATCCTGTACGATTATCCCGTCAATTCCTGCTGCTCCGGCTTCCGCGGCGAACTGCAGCGCCTGTTCCATCTCCTCGTCGGACACAAGCGTATTCATCGCAAGATAGATGCTTACCCCTCTTACATGTGCATACGCCAATGCTTCCTTCAGCACAGAGCTATCAAAATTGTCAGCCTGCTGCCTGGCGTTAAAAAGCTTGCCGCCCAGATAAACCGCATCTGCGCCATTTTCAACCGCAGCATGAAGGGCATCCAGACTTCCTGCCGGCGCCAGCAGTTCAATTCGTGTTTTCATAGCAACTCCATTTATATTATCCGAAGAATCCAGCATCAAATTATTCAGCCTTTAAAATTGCCAGTACAGCCGGTACGATATCAAGCAGCGACCGGATTTCCACGTCGAAGCTCTCCGGCAATTTACCGTAAATTACAGTCGGCACGGGATTCCTCGTATGAGTCTTTACAGAAATATCTTCAATGTTCCCATGATCACTTGTAATGAAAAGGATATCCTCTTCCGGATCCAGCAGCAGGAGCAATTCGGATAAAAATGCATCCAGCAGCTCAATCGTATTGATTGCCAGCTGCATGTCCATCTTGTGGCCTGCAAGATCTGTCACAAAATGCTCGAACAGCGTGAAATCATTCTCCAGGGCAATCGCATAATATCTTGCTGCGGCTTCACCAGGCGTTATTGTATGGGAATCGTATCCGCTGTCAACAATAATCTGTCCTGTAATATCATGATATATTCCCCTGCCGCTGTTGAATTCCCCGATCTTTCTGAACTGGAGCCCTGCCGACATCGTCATGACGGAGGTGACAGAAGGCTTGTACCGCTTGTCTGTAGGATCATTCATCCTGTCCAGATACTCCTGCCTGTAAACATTGGAGTTTGCAACCCTCAAGCCCTTACGCAGCAGCATCTTAAACAGGTTGTCCTGCTCGATGATGTCCCTGAGCGGCTTTGTCGGCTGAGCATTCACATGTCTCCCGACAATCTCCGGCGCATTTACTCCCGTGAATATGGCAGTCTGCCCTGTAGCGCTCTGTGGCAGTCCCGGTACGCCAAGGCAGGCATCTACAGACATCAGCAGTCCTTCCGTAAAAAGCCTGTCAAGCGCCGGTGTTTTAGCCGCCAGCACCGGATTTTTCGCCAAGTCCTTTTCACCTATCCCAAAGCCATCTATAAATATGAAAAGCATTCTCTTCATGGATCACGACAAATACACTGAACTTTAAAAAATCATGGTTGACAGTGTATTACTCCCTCCTGTTGACATATCTGCCTGACATTATTATACCTATAAAAAATCGCTCCGCATAGGGAATTGCTTTGCGAAGCGACTATAATACTCATTATATTCCATTACCGGTTTTATTGTTCCTGTGTTCTTGCCGCCCTGGTGATTGAATTTCTGACTTCCCCCAGCTCTGCCTCTCTTTTGGCCAATTCAAGCTTCAGTGCCTCGTTCTGGCTCCCAAACAAACTATTTTCCTGACTTAGCCGGTGTTTTTCCTCTCTCATGCTTTCCACCTGTTCCTGAGCCTTTTTGAGTTCCTTCTTTAAATTAAGTTCATTTTCATGACTTTTAAATAAATCATCCGCCACATTGATCGCAGTCAATACTGCCGCCAGCGAAGTGCTCAGCTTGTTGCTGTTACGCATGATTTCAACCATTTTCCTATCAATGTAATGCCCGATCCTTTGAATATATTCTTCAGGTTCAGTACCAACAATCGTATAGTCCTTGCCGGCGATTCTCAATTCCACTTTATTCCTGGCACTCAAAACGATCAGCATCCTTTCGGCAGGCAATAGCAGTTTACACGTTTACCCATGTCGAGGCTTTTTGTTCTGCAATTATTATACTATATTTCGCCAAAAAAGCATATATTTTTTATACATCTGACTAACATGCAGAATAAGTCGGATAGGAAACTAATGATGGTCTGTGCTAACATAAATATTAAAATATATTTTAGCATGATACTTTGTATTTTAAAGATGTGTAATGGAGTAATGATAGATTTAAAGGGATGGATAAGAGAAATAAAAGAAGAGATGAAAGAATAGTAGTATAGAATCAAAATTTCATGGATAAAATATTAGCTGTAAGTTGACTAATCTCATTAAATGAAATAATATATTATCTATGAATACATTTAGCTTTCGTCAAAGAACACCTAAAGAAATAGATAAACTGATTGCTGCGAGAATCCGGGATATCCGCAAAAGGAAAAAATTATCTCAGGAAAAACTGAGTAAAAAATCAGGAGTAAGCCTGGGTTCTCTAAAGCGATTTGAGAATAGCGGGGAGATTTCACTAAATTCACTGGCAAAACTTGCGATTGCATTGAGTTGTGAGAATGAACTTGAACGATTATTTGAAGATATTCCATTTGAGTCTATTCAGGAGATAATTGATGGACAGGATAAATAAGCTATTGATTCGATACAATGGAAGATTAGTTGGCACAATGGCACTATACAAAAATAGTCTGGCGGCTTTTGAATATGATAAAGAATGGTTAAATGGCGGGTTCTCTATCAGTCCATTTTCGTTGCCGTTGGAACAACGGGTATTTATACCGAAACCGGATCCGTTTGAAGGATTATATGGAGTATTTGCCGATAGTCTTCCAGACGGCTGGGGCAGATTATTGGTTGACCGTTTGTTGCTAAAGAATAAAATGAATCCGCTGCAAATAAGCAGCATGGACAGACTGGCCATAGTTGGAGCTTCCGGCATGGGGGCCTTAAGCTACGAACCTGATTATCATTTTGAGCTGTCAGAACCAACGCTGGATCTTGACAGGATTGCTGCAGAATGTGCCAATATATTAGAAACAGGTTATTCGGATGACATGGACAAACTTTTTAAATTGGGAGGTTCTTCAGGCGGCGCAAGGCCTAAAATTTTAACAGAAATTGATGGGGAGGAATGGATTATTAAATTCCCTTCATCAGAGGATGCAAAGAATTTCGGTGAGCAAGAGTATAACTATTCGATGTGTGCAAAAGAATGTGGAATTGTTATGGAAGATACCAGATTGTTTCCATCCAAAACATGTTCAGGTTATTTTGGTACACGAAGATTTGACCGTATTGCAGTAAAAAACGGGATAATGAAGCACATTCATATGATATCCGCCGCTGGTATTCTGGAAACGTCCCATCGGATTCCGAATCTGGACTATACTGTTCTTATGAAACTGACTTTAGAACTAACCAAAAATTTTACTGAGATAGAAAAATTATTTCGCATGATGTGTTTCAACGTATTCGCCCATAACAGGGACGATCATTCAAAGAACTTTACTTATCTGTATGATGACGATGAAGGGGCGTGGACCTTATCGCCTGCATATGATTTAACATACAGTTCTTCAATTGGCGGAGAGCATGCAACCTGTATAAATGGAAATGGGAGCAATCCTGGTATGACAGATATACTTGAAGTTGCAAAAAATATCGGGATGAAGGAAAGAAAGGCGAAAACCATTGCAGATGAAATAAAAATGATCGTCAGCGAATATGGAAAATATGGAATAGGAATGAAGATTTAGATTGTATGAGGAAATCGGCGATGGGTATATGGATGTAGTGACCTATGTCCCATGGCTTGGCATGCATTCCGGACGAAAAAAGAGCCCTTCACAAAAATCATGAAGGGTTCGTATTATATATGCTGTTATTCCTTTGCTTCCTGCTTTGCTGCTTCGCCTTCGCCGGCATATTTCCTGAGGATATTCGTAATGTCAACGCCGGTCAATCCCTTGACTGTCTCAGGCAGCTGCGCGAGGATATTCGTAATATCCTTCGTGATTTTTGATGCACCGGAATCGCCGATCATAATGATCTTCTCGGTCTTCGAAAGAGGCTGTGCGATTGCGGATGCGATCTCAGGCAGTTTTTCTATGACCATTTGCGCCATAGCTGCATCATTGAACAGCTTATAGGCTTCCGCTTTCTTGGTGAGAGCAATTGCTTCCGCTTCACCCTTTGCCTGCATGATTTCAGCTTCCGCCAGACCTGCTGCTTTAATGGCTTCTGCTTTTGCCAAGCCCTCTGCCTTAATGGAAAAGGACAGACCTTCCGCTTCCTTGGATCTCTTCACCTTCTCAGCTTCAGCAGCAACTTCCGTTCTGTACTTGTCAGCTTCTGCGGGCCTTCTGATCAAGGTATCGAGTTCTTTCTCTTTCCTCAGCGACTCCTGCTCCTGCAGTTCAATTTCCTTCTGCTTCTTGACGATTTCAACCTGCATGGCTTCCTTCTGAACTTCCTGTTGGATGACAAATTTCTTCTTGTCATAGGAAAGGTCTGCTTCAGCCTTTCTCCCATTTATAGAAGCCTGGTAATCAGCCACGAGCATTTCCTTATCCCTGTTGGACTCCGCCACCTTGGTTTCTGCGAGGTATTTAGCTGTTTGCCCTGCCTGCATCGCTTCGGCGCTCTTAATATCTGCGTCCCTCTTTGCTTCAGCCTGACCAATGACGGCATCTCTCTGTACCCTTGCAATCTGAGCCTTACCAAGACTTTCAAGGTATCCGTTCTTGTCGGAGATTTCTCTTATGGTAAAGGAGATGATTTTAAGTCCCATATTCGCAAGGTCGCCGGCTGCAAGCTCCTGCACCTTTTGTGCAAATGCGTCCCTGTTCTGGTTGATTTCCTCTACTGTCAGGCTGCCGACGATGGAACGCAGATGCCCTTCCAGTGTCTGTGTGGCAATACGCCTTACTTCTTCCTCTTTAAGACTTAAAAATTGCTCTGCTGCGGTTGCAATTGCCTCTTGACTTGACTCAATCTTGATTTGGGCAATACCGTCAACCATAACCTGTACGCCTTGAGAGGTATATGCACTGGAATTCACATCAAGCGGCATGATCCTCAAAGAAATAATTTTGGAAATTTCCAGAACCGGCCAGACAAAGGTTGCTCCGCCTTTTACGATTCTGAATCCAATCACCTGACCATTCGCCAGCTTTTTCTTTCTTCCTGATACGATCAAAGCTTCATCCGGCCCAACCTTCACATATCTTCCTACGAACACCGAAATAAGTATAAAAAATATAATGACTGCACCGAGACCAACTAAAATGGGTACTGCATATGGCATTTCAAAGCCCTCCTTATAAATTAATTATTTTCCGCATTGCTGCGTTGTTTTTTATCTTCTCCATTTTCACTTTCCATATCTTTAAGCTCAATCTCATCAAGCGTCAACTTCTGCTGAACTACTGCCGCATTACTCACAATCTCCCGGATTATAACCGTTGAGCCCCTCTCGATACTGCTGCCATCCACGGTCTTGGCTGAAAGCGTGCACCTGGCCCCATTAATGACATAAGCTATTTCGCCAAGTCCATCGACCGGTATGGGTGTAAGAACCTCCGCTTCGGTATCTACCAGGTCCTCCATTGAAAAAACGGAGTTGGATTGGGAATTAAACATGAACTTAACGATTCCGAAGAATATCCCCGCCCCTATTGCACCGGCAAATCCAAGTGCCACAATCGTACTCCAGAGGTCGTTCAACCCAAAGCCCACATTCGCTATCAATCCGACAGCCCCGAAGGCTGTTATCGCGCTTGCGATAACGAGAGGGTTGAACGGTGAAGGCCCTTCGCTCGCATGATGTGCTCCATCTGCACCGTCTGTACCGCCAACGTGTCCGACACTGTGATCAGCACCATGATCAAAGCCATGTCCTCCCAGTACCAGCGATATTACAGAATAAAAAGCACCGAATGCCAGACACCCTATAAATACGTAAAGCAGACAACCACCCCTTTTCTTACCAGCGACCCGTCCCCTACCATACTATCATATCCGTGACATTTGTTAAATGATAAAATGGAACATATTGTAACGAATGTACTCTCAGCACTTTTTGTTTTTCTACTCAGTATACGGTTTGAATTTTTATTAAGTCTTATCCCTGAAATAAAATATTGTAACTTCAAACCTATGATGATCTTCAAATATCCAGATAAAGTACAAAAAAAGAAGCCTCCTTTTACTGAGAGACTTCTTTCCAATAGTATGTCCTGGGAGTCCGCTCGGAAACTCCTGCATATATTAGTTACCTAAGAGACTCCTATCTTATCCCTGCACTAAACTCTTAGGTGTAGTAAGTCTTGTACTAATGGGCGTCTTCCGTTTTCAGCTTCATGTTTGCAGTTACACTGCCGCCGAAATCAGATCCCGTCTCCATTTCCTCCAGGATCAGGCTGTCATCTATTGCCGACTGTGCATAGGACCTCATCCCATGTTCACTCATATCAAGTCCTTCCAATTCGTCGTCCACGGTCACCTTGATACCTACCACAGCCTTAAGCAGCTTGAATATGCCAAAGGTCGACAGAAATGCCCAGGCGGATACCACCAGAAGGCCAAGCAGCTGTACACCGAGAAGCTTGAAGCCGCCTCCGAAGAATAAACCTTTTGCAGTGCCAACGGAAGCGAAGAGTCCAACAGCTATTGTTCCGAACGAGCCGCAAACGCCATGAACTGCTATTGCACCTACCGGATCATCCGCGCGGATCTTGTCCATGAATTCAACTCCGAACACCACCAATACACCTGCTATCGCTCCAATAATGATCGCACTGATGGTATTGACATATGCGCAGCCGGCAGTAATCGATACAAGTCCCGCCAGAGCACCGTTCAGCGTCATACTGGGATCCACCTTGCCATATCGCTTATGTGTAAATAAAGCACTGAGCAAACCGCCTGCAGCGGCTGCCAGATTCGTTGTGACTACAATATGCGCGATGCTTCCGTCCAGTCCATTCAACGCGCTACCCGGATTGAAGCCAAACCAGCCGAACCACAGGATGAATGCACCAAGTGCGGCAAGCGGCATGCTGTGTCCCGGCATGACATTCGCACTGCCATCCTTCTTATATTTACCTGTCCTTGATCCAAGCACAAGTACTGCCGCAAGAGCCGCCCAACCGCCAACGGAATGTACGGCTGCAGAGCCTGCGAAATCCAGCATGCCCATTTTAGCGAATAATCCGTCGGGATTCCATACCATATGGCCGGCTACAGGGTAAATAACCGCTGTTGCCAAAAAGCTGAAAACCATATATGGAAGAAACTTCATTCTCTCTGCAACCGCACCGGATACGATGGTTGCGACGGCAACGGCAAAGGCTGCCTGAAACATCCAGTAAACCTCAACCGGAAGACCGAACTGAGCCAGCAGCGGCAGGTTTTTCATGGAATCCTGCAGCAAAAAACCGGTAGTTCCGAAAACGCCGAATTTACTAAGCCCGTACATGATTCCAAAACCAATCAGAAAATAGCCCAGCAGACCAGTACAGCAATCAATAAAAACCTTCATAATGATGTTCAATGAATTTTTCGCTCTGACGAAGCCTGCTTCGAGCATAGCAAAGCCTGCTTCCATAAAAAATACGAGCGCAGACGCTAAAAGTACCCATACAGTATTTAAGCCTGATGCAATGTTATTCATATCCATACATATTTACCTTTCTCCTACGTTGGTTCCCGGCAGCATCGCCGCAGAAATCTCTTAAAAAACTCGAAAAAGCCCTGTATACGTAATAGAATCACGTTCACAGGGCAACATTACCCGTTCATATTCATACAACTATGTATAGGATTACATCCTCGTAAGTGCTGCAATGCACATAAAAAGCAACAATGCCTTTTACCAATTTTATTATAAGTGAATGACCTTTAAAAATCAATTAAACAAATCTATTATTCCTGACTTATATTTAATATTTTCCCACCGTCCGGATCGATATATACCAGCCAGTATCCGAATGCACCATACCTGGGTCTGTTGCCTTCCGCCTGCACCCATCTGCTCATATCGCCGAAAGGCTTTTTGTCGACCATACTCATCCCCGGCACACCGCAAACGATATATTGCTTCTCTTTGGCCCTATGCAGGAAGATACCAACTATAAGATGCCTGTATTTGTAATGTGCCATCATGACAGCCGGATTAAAGAGCAATGGTGAGCGTATGTTACACTGATAAAGCATATTGTTCAGATTCACCGGGTTACTGACTCTCCACCACATATAATCACTTCTGTTGCTATGAAACGGGTCACATTGCTCAAAATACCTGTCGAGTTCCTCTCTTAATTGAGAAACATCACCTGCAGGAGGTTCCGTATAATTCGGACGTCCATTGTGCAGATGGCAGGCTGTACAAGGGTTGTCAGCTCCGACCTCGGTATTGACGAATGCTCCGCATATATTGCCGTTCAGATAGACACAACCTGTATCGATCTGACCGACCATTCCCTGATATTGCGTATCCTGCTGCTGGGGTACCTGCTCCTGCTTCGAATAATCCTGATCAAAGGGGGGCTGCTGTTGCGGGTTATCCTGCTCATAAGGAGACTGTTGCTGCGTGTTATCCTGCGGCAGTTGTTCCTGAGGTGTCTTCTCCTTCGGCCAGTCATATGGCACATTCTGATTCTTTGACAGCTGTTCCTGTAGTTTGTTCTCCTGCTGCAGGTTATCCTGCATAATCTGCCCGTATGCGGAATAATCCTGCACAGTTTGTTCCAGCGGCACATAGTCCTGTAATATGTAGTCCTGCTGTATGGCAGGCACAGCAGCCTTCCATTCTTCATTCGCAGGTATCTTCATCTCTTCGGTTTTGTTGGGTTTCTTTTCGTATACCGGCACTTCAACAGAGTTAGTGATATTTTCTGTTCTCGTGCTTTTTTTTGAAAGTGCGGCCCGCAAGCCGCTTCTCCATTCCGTCTTCCTTCCCCTGTAGGCAGCAAGCGGGCAAATGACCGCATACTCAGCGTGTTCATGTTCCACGAGAACTGCTGCCACATCAAAATTATCGATGGCAATACCGGTTGCCCCGACATTTTGCGGATCAAAGTTCCATTCCAGTTCCGCTTTGTTCGGCTCAGGTGTCAATTGTCCTACCTGTGCAGCTCTCACTTCACCGCTGCCGGTCCCAAGCAGATAAAGCCTGTAAATAAACCTGCCTTTCCCCTGCCGCAGGTTTTGTACAGCCGCATGCAGCTTGCCCCTGCCTTCACGCACTTCCAGTTTGATATGACCGGATGGCTTTTGTCCTGCTTCATAGCCTCCGTCTTCGTTGGAAAATATGAAGAAACTTCGTTGAAAACCAGTGCTTGAACTTAATGTACTACCCTTACTCACCAAAATCCCATCCCCCCAATATCACTATTCAATAAATAAAATTTTCTGATCATACAAACAAACCATCATATAATAATATGTTGGTTTACATTTTATGATGCATTGATAAAATCTGTTATTGTGATGAATCACCAATTTGGGTATAAATCTGCATGGATATTGATGTACCGGATATAAAACATCCGTTAAAGGCTTTCGTGCAGATTCATATAAAATGAAGGATTGGTTATTTCAAATTGCAAATATCATTATCTGATCCTTTGACAAAAAAATGAATCTTCAAGAGTCCATTTGAATACAAACATACTATAAAGGTATTTCACGTCAATAATACACAGTGCAACTCCTTCCTTGTTCTCTCCGAGTATAATTTTCATCAATTTAAACAATAGTATCCTTATTATTATTATAAAATATGTACACTTTAGATAACGTTTCTGCATAATCACGTGTTGAATATTTCATTATGATATGTTAAAATAATTCTTAGTGAAAAAATTAACCAAGTACATAATGATTGCCTGAATACCTGAAAATCAGTTACAAACAATAAACAGGGTAAGGCAATGGTTCTATGTTTAACTTGAAAGGAGAATAAGATGACAGCAAATAAAAAATTACAGGCCTGGGTAAAAGAAATGGCCGATATGTGTCAGCCGGACCAGATTCACTGGTGCGATGGTTCACAGGAGGAAAACGACCGTTTTTTGCAGGAAATGGTCAGAAGCGGCATGGCAACCCCTCTGAACCCAAAGAAGCGCCCTGGTTGCTATCTTTTCAGAAGCGATCCCTCCGACGTTGCACGTGTTGAGGACAGAACATTTATCGCTTCCAAAAGAAAGGAAGATGCAGGTCCTACAAATAACTGGGTGGATCCCGAAGAACTCAAGACAACCATGAGAGCTTTATACAAAGGCAGCATGAAGGGCAGGACAATGTATGTCATCCCGTTCTCCATGGGACCTATAGGTTCACCTATCTCGAAGATCGGTATAGAACTAACAGATAGCCTTTATGTTGTCACGAACATGCGTATAATGACCCGAATGGGTTCAGCAGTACTTGAATCACTTGGTGATGGTGACTTTGTTCCATGTCTGCATTCGGTAGGCGCTCCGCTTGAAAAAGGACAAAAGGATTCCTCCTGGCCTTGTGCTCCAATCGAAAAGAAATTCATCAGCCACTTCCCTGAAGAAAGAATGATCTGGTCCTACGGTTCAGGTTACGGCGGAAACGCACTTCTGGGCAAAAAGTGCTTCGCACTGCGTATCGCCTCCGTTCAGGCGCGTGATGAAGGCTGGATGGCAGAACATATGCTCATTCTCCGTATCACTGATCCCAAGGGAAATACCAAATATGTCACAGGTGCATTCCCAAGCGCATGCGGAAAGACCAATCTGGCAATGCTCATTCCAACAATTCCGGACTGGAAGGTCGAGACAATCGGCGACGATATCGCCTGGATGAAATTCGGGAAAGACGGACGTTTATATGCAATCAACCCGGAAGCAGGCTTCTTTGGAGTTGCTCCAGGTACTTCAATGGATTCAAATCCCAATGCAATGCTTAGCTGTGCCAAGAACACCATTTTTACAAATGTAGCATTGACGGATGATGGTGATGTATGGTGGGAAGGTATCGGTACTAAAGCACCTGCACATTTGATTGACTGGAAAGGCAGGGATTGGACTCCGGATTCCAAGGAACTTGCTGCTCATCCAAACGCCCGTTTCACAGCTCCGGCAAGCCAGTGCCCTGTTATCGCTCCCGAGTGGGAAGATCCGGCAGGCGTTCCGATCTCCGCGTTCCTGATAGGCGGACGCCGCCCGAGTACTATCCCGCTGGTCCATGAAAGCTTTGACTGGAAGCACGGTGTGTTCCTGGGTTCTATTATGGGTTCAGAAATCACTGCGGCTGCTATCTCCGCAAACATAGGCCAGGTTCGCCGCGACCCGTTCGCAATGCTCCCGTTCATTGGCTATCATGTCTGTGATTATTTACAGCACTGGCTCGATATTGGTGAAAATACAACTGCAGATAAACTGCCGAAGATATACTATGTCAACTGGTTCCGCAAGGATGCCAACGGCAAGTGGCTGTGGCCGGGATTCGGTGAGAACAGCCGTGTTCTCAAATGGATCTGCGAAAGAGTATCCGGTGAAGGCAAAGCAGTAAAAACACCGATCGGTTATATGCCAACCGCTGATGCAATCGACACCAAAGGTCTTGATGTAAGTGAAGCCGATATGGTTGAACTTCTCAAGGTTAACAAGGATGAATGGCTGAGGGAAGTCGCATCAATCAAGGAGCATTATACAAAATACGGCGAAAGTCTGCCGAAGGAATTGAATGCGCAACTTGCAGCTTTGGAGAAGAGACTGAAGGAATAAGATAACAAAATTGAAGCCCGGAATTCGAGTGATCGAATTTCCGGGCTTTTATTGTGACGTTCGAATCGTTGAACCGGTTTATTTCCATTGCTATTTTTGCTCCGGAAACATTTCGTTTTGCTTATCAAATATATAGTTCGAGAGCTGAGCAAACTGCTCTATTGAAAGAGTCTCACCCCTCTGATTCTCATGAACACCGATACTCGTCAAACTATTTTTGATTTCTTCCTTGTTCATATTAAAGCATCCTGCATTATGAAGCGCATTGACAAGTGTCTTTCTTCTCTGCCCGAAGGCTGCCTTCACGACACGGAAGAACAAATCCTGGTCTCTCAGATCAACAGGCGGGGAGGTGTACAAGTCAAGCCTGATTACGGTAGAATCCACTTCAGGCTGCGGTATGAAGCTTTGAGGCGGTACTTCCATCACGACGGAAGGTTTGGAATAGTACTGAACCGCCACCGACAGCGCTCCAAATTCCTTCCCGCCAGGTTTCGCCTTCATCCTGTCGGCAACTTCCTTCTGCACCATGAATACCATGGCCTTTGCCTTGATTCCGCTCTCAAGAAATTTCATCACTACAGGTGTGGTGATATAGTACGGAAGGTTCGCCACGATCTTCAGCGCAGTCGGTGTAAAGCCGTCTCCACGCTCAGCGATCGCCGTTGTTAAAATATTTTCCGCATCAAGCCGCAATATGTCGCCATTTATGATACTTACATTGGAAAATCCCTTCAGATTCTCTTTAAGCGCCGGTATAAGGCGTTTGTCTATCTCTACGGCCACCACCATGCCCGCAGCCTCAGCCAGCTCTGCTGTAAGACCGCCCAGTCCCGGTCCAACTTCAAGAACGATTTCGTCTTTTGTAAGCTCTGCCGCTTCTGCAATTCCCTTCAGGATGTTTTCGTCCGTCAGAAAGTTCTGTCCAAGTGATTTGGCAGGGCGCAGGTTGAATTTTTTCAAGGTAATTCTCGTATCAATTTGCATTCATATCTCCAAATTAGAAAAATGTACCGGGGTCTTGCAACCCCGGCATAGTTTTAGTCCCCTATATAATATGTATTTGTTTCAAGATCCCGACATTCTAGTTCTCTTGCAGAATGTAAACCTTGACGCGCTTGACACCGAAGCTTTTTGCATAATTCAGGCTATCGTAGTATAGATCGATCTTGCTTCCCTTGATCGCTCCGCCGACATCTTCTGCCACGGCATAACCGTAATCAGGCGTGCTGCCGGCTATTTCCACGTAAACCCTGGTATGCAGAGGTATAACTCTTGGGTCAACCGCTATGACACCCTTTTTAGCTTTGATACCGGTCGCGGTAACACCGAAATTCCGATCTCCGGGTTTCTTTCCGGTGTCTTCAAAGGAAGCTGTATAGGCTGTAGCCCTCATATCCATTACCTTTTTGTACCGGACAGTATCTCCCCTTGATGTCTTGTAGTGTAAAACCGTACCGAATTCCATGATCATATTGATCGGGTCACGAAGCACCGATTCGGCTAAAAACAGCTTCGATACTTCATTTCCATCTTCAGTGACGACCTTGTACTGCTTCTCACGTATTCCTTCCTGTCCTGCTTCTACAACTTTTTCAGTACCGGAATCCAGCCGTGAGTTTGCTCGCTTTTGTACTGTAAAAGGTATTGCTTCTTTTTCGCTTATAACATTTTCGCTGACCCTGACTATCCGCAGTGACATATCACTGCTCACCTTATCCTGCAAAGCAGCCCCCATCAGCCTGTCAAGGCCCTCCGGTTTTACCGGGCTGTCTTTGAGCATTTCTTCCACAGTATCCCGGTAGGACATGATCTTTGTCTCGATCCCGTCAGCAGTTATGTACACAGGTACAGCTCTCTTGATATATATTTCGTTTGTATTCTTCCTTTGTAATCTGGTATCCAGCGCCATATTAATGTAATCGCAGGTATTTACAGTAATATTATTCTGGTCCAGTGTTTTCCTGACGGTGTCTTTCATAGTCTTGCAGGCTATGACCTTGCCGTTGTCATGAATGATTACATCTTTCTCCAGGTACGCAAATACGCCTAAACCCGCGCCTGCTGAAACTGCTACAGCAATCATCACTATAAGCAGTTCCTTTCTGTATGAAAAAAACCACCTTTTAATATTTTTAGCAAGTGGTAACAAAAAAAACCCTCCTGTTAAAATACTAATAAGGGACTGTGAAGTTATTTTATGCCAAGATGCCATTTTTGTCAAATTCATTTCCATTATTCCCCCGCAATTGTAATTATATACCTAAGAATGAGCGTCTATACATTACGGGAGGAAATTGCCCAAAATAGAAAGGAGTTGCCAGCTAAAGCAACTCCCTGAAAATAGTTCATATCCTTCTATTACATGCTAATACATGCCGCCCATCGGATAATACTGGTTCATTGCAGGCATTGAATTCATTCCCGGGTTGGCAGCTCCCATTGCAGGGTTTACACCTGTAAGCATTGGATTACTCATATTCATACCCATTACATTCTGTCCATAGGTCATCGGGCACTGCATATTCATCAGATATGGGCAGCACATCATAGGCATCGGATTCATCATTGATGGCATGACACCCATCGGATTGGGCTGTGCCGGCATCGGATTCATCATCGACGGCATGACACCCATCGGATTGGGCTGTGCCGGCATCGGATTCATCATTGACGGCATGGCACCCATCGGGTTCTGCTGCGTAGGCATTTTATTCATCATTGCAGGTGAAACTCCCATGGGATTGGTCTGGACTGGTGAAGTATTAGGATTTGCCTGCATCTGCGGCATTGCGCCGACTTGCGGCATTGTACCAGCGGGCTCAATATTCATATTTTCTTTCATTTTGACATCCTCTTTCATACAAAGATTCCTCCGGCTAAGGTTCAGGTAGCTTTAGTACCATTATATGAATGATGCCATAATTGGTGAAAACATTTTTATGTAAATGAATAACGACTGACGGTTGTCAGTGTGCTAATAGTTGTTTATTGATGATATCACAAATGTATTATTCTCAGTCGAATAGTCGATCTTGATGAATTTCTCGTTCAACCCTTCCGAAAAACGCAAATTATTCTTATTGGCATTCTCAGCCAGCTTGACGGTCAGTCTGACTGCAAGGAATATTTCCCCTTCACCTGAACCTCTTAGCTTATCTATCTTGACTTCATTGATTTCTATCTTTTTCACATTTTTCTGCATTTCATCACTATATGCACTTAAGCTGACAGAACGGTCGCCGGTAGGCACTGTTGCATATTCAAGTTCATAAGCCTCTTCATACTTACCCTGATTCAGCGCATCCACCCATAGCGTTAGGGGTTCCGACAGCACCTTGATATCCGCATATTGTTTGACGTTGTTAAAAAAAATGATTTTATCCCGCAAAGCAGCATCAGAACTGTTTTTTTGTTGAACAATACCGTTCTTATCCAGCACTAATTGATCATTTTCATTTTCGAGTTGTGTGATCTTGTCTCCCAGACTGTTGATTTCTTTTCCAAGACTGTCTATCTCTCTGGCTTTAGCGTTTATATCCGCTTTATCGTTTGCATTTAGATTTTGAAGGTCTTTCAGTTCATTTTCTCTGCTCTCCCTGTCCAATAACAAATAATTGAAGGCAATAAATACTGCCGCCAAGACCACAAAAACCATCACAAGTACGAGCTTTTTCATAACACACCACCTTAACAGCCGGCTGAATCACCGGCAGCTTGACATTATGACCCAAAAATTTTATTGGATTCCAAAGAGCCTTTTTGCATTGGAAGTCGTGATCTGTTCGATTTCTGTATATGGTTTTCCTTTAATTTTCGCAATCTTTTCAGCAATATGTTTTACATAAGCAGATTCATTTCTCTGTCCCCTATGCGGCTCCGGCGCCAGATACGGGCAGTCCGTCTCAATCAGCAGCATATCCTCCGGCACATATTTGACTACTTCAAGAAGCTTGTTGGCATTTTTAAATGTTACAGGGCCTGCTATGGATATCATAAAGTTATTGTTCATAACCTCCCTGGCCATTTCGACACTTCCTGTGAAGCAGTGCAGAACGCCGCCAACTTCACTTGCATTCTCCGACTTGATAATGGACAATGTATCCTCGTGAGCATCCCTGTCATGGATGATTACAGGCAGTTTAAGACTTCTGGCAAGTGATATCTGCTTTGCAAACCATATTTTTTGTGCTTCGCGCGGGGAGTTGTCGTAAAAATAATCAAGACCTATTTCTCCTATGGCAACAACTTTTTTGTAAGAAGCAAAATCGGTAAGTGCGGAAATAATATTGTTATTCAAGTCTAAAACATTGTGCGGGTGCACACCTATAGCAGAATAAATGAAATCATAATTCTGTGCTAGTGAAATGTTCTCGATTGATGAGGCAATATCAGAAGAAACGGTCAGAATAAACCCTACTCCATTTGCTCTGGCCCTTTCAATTACCTCATTCCGGTCTCCATCGAACTGGGTATCGTAATAATGAGCATGTGTGTCAAAAAGCATATTTCACCTCACAAGTCTATATACAATGAAAAAAGATTAATCACCAGCTAAACCCACAATTATGAAAATATTATATATCAATATCAACACAACTGCAACAAGCCAGCTGGTTCTATCTGACTTTCGACCCGCTGTCTATCAGGCCATCCAAAGTAGCAACAACAAGAGAATTGTCGTTGGAAGCCGCGAGTATCATGCCCTGCGACTCAATTCCCCTGAGCTTTGCAGGTTTCAGGTTGGCTACCAGTATAACCGACTTGCCGACCAGACTGTCGGGGGTATAATACTTTGCAATGCCTGACACTACCTGCCTGGTTTCGCTTCCCATCTCTACACGCAGCTTGAGCAGCTTGTCCGAACCCTCGACCCTTTCTGCCTCAAGTACTTTCACTACTCTAAGGTCAAGTTTTGCAAAATCGTCTATAGTGATAAGTCCATCTGGCTCGACGGATGGGTTCAACGTGACTTTTGCTTCCGGTGATGTAGTTACCGGCAGCGCAGCTTTCTCTGAATGGACTTCCTTTGATGGCGCTTCTGCAGCCTGAACCGCCGTTACTGCTTCCGCCGCACTTGTTGTCAGGCCTTCGAGTTCTTCAATCTCCTTCTTCATATCTATACGCGGGAAAATGACATCTCCCTTATTCACTGAAACGCCTTCAGGATAGACACCCCATTTACCGGCGTTTTCCCATTCGAGTGCACTGCTGCCCGCTATTCCAAGCTGCTGCCAGATCTTCTCCGGTGTCTCCGGCATGAACGGCTGAAGCAGGATGGATACGATCCTGAGGCTCTCTGCCAGGTTATACATAACGGCAGCCAGACGAGGTCTGTTCTCCTCGGTTTTCGCCAATACCCAGGGCATCGTTTCATCCACATATTTATTGGTTCTCGAAATTGTCCTCCATATTTCAGAAAGTGCCGAACTGAATTGCAGCTTGTCCATGAGTTCCTCCACCTTGTGTGGAAGCTCGGCAAGCATGGCCTGAAGTTCGCTGTCGAATTCACCCGCCATACGCTGTGCAGGTATGACCCCGCCGAAATATTTATCTATCATGGCAACCGTCCTGCTGACCAGATTGCCAAGGTCATTGGCAAGATCCGAATTGATCCTTTGTATCAACGCTTCGTTGGAGAAAACGCCATCCGAGCCAAACGGCACTTCTCTGAGCAGAAAATATCGAATTGCATCGAGACCGTATTTGTTGATCAATATGACCGGATCGACTACATTGCCCTTTGATTTGGACATCTTGCCGCCTTCGAGCAGCAGCCAACCGTGGCCATACACCTGCTTCGGCAGCGGTTCGCCTAATGCCATCAGCATTGCAGGCCATATGATCGTATGGAACCTGACGATTTCCTTACCGACAAGATGGACATCCGCAGGCCAGTAGTTCCTGTACGCCGAATCATCCGACGACAAATAACCCAGAGCTGTTATATAGTTGGATAGCGCATCTATCCAGACATATACGACATGCTTCTCATCAAATGTGACCGGAATACCCCAGTTGAAAGTAGTTCTGGAGACACAAAGATCATCAAGTCCGGGCCTCAGGAAGTTATTGAGCATTTCGTTCTGCCGTGAAACGGGTTGGATGAATTCAGGATTCTCTTCTATGTACTTGATAAGCCTGTCCTGGTATTTGGAAATCCTGAAAAAATAACTTTCTTCCTTTGTTAACTCCACTTCCCTGCCGCAGTCCGGGCATTTCCCATCCACCAGCTGTGTCTTCGTCCAGAAGGATTCGCAGGGAGTACAGTACCAGCCCTCATATTCGCTTTTATATATATCACCCTGATCATATAGCTTTTTAAATATCTTTTGAACAGTTTCCTCATGTTCTTTGTCAGTAGTCCTGATGAACCTGTCGTTTGTTATCTTCATGAGCTTCCAGAGCTCTTTTATGCCGGAAACGATTTCGTCAACATACTGTTTGGGTGTCACACCTATTGCTTCGGCCTTTCTCTGTATCTTCTGCCCATGCTCGTCCGTACCTGTAAGGAACATCACATCATAGCCCTTTAATCTCTTGTACCTGGAAATGGCGTCAGCCGCCACTGTTGTATAAGAATGTCCTATATGTAGCTTGCCGCTGGGATAATAAATAGGCGTCGTAATATAAAAAGTCTTCTTCTCCATAATAAGCCTCCGTCGTATGCTTTAAGCTTCCCCCCAACTTCAGGGAATATCCAAAGGAAATTACCAATATCAGCAGGGAATATCCGTGGGAAATTATAGAACCCCCTACTAATATACAGTTTAGGTCCAATTTTATCAAGCAGAATTTGGCAAGCCCTGAGATTATCATGCCACCCTGCATTCATAAAGTATCTTCTGCTGGAATAAACATAATCAGGGACATTCCTTTGCCCCGGACATCGGGGACATTCACCACTTTTAGTGAACACATCCTATTCAGAGAAATATGTCCCCATTCATTACTCAGGTGTGCCCCTTCATAGTAACCCGCAAGGAGGATAGTCTTAATGGGACAATACGCCGACTCCGTCGTGCAATTCCTTCAATATGCCCTAAAGGTACTTCCTGAACTGCGTCAGCAGAATTTGATCATCCGTGCACAAAAAACATGTATGGCACAAATTCAGGGAAATGCTTCAGCAAACATCGAAGCACCGCCTTCCTTAGCAGAAAAAATTAATGAGAAACTGCTTTGCAGCAGTTTTTTTGCTTTGCGTTCCGGAGTTGACATGAAAGGCACTCTCTCATTTATTTTATCATTATACAAACTAACCGATACACTCACAGCATACATGGCTGGCACAGGAATTCCCGAAGAACCTGAAGTACGCAGGGTATACGGCTGTCTTTCAAGCGCGGTGGATCCTTCGCGAAACATAAGCTGCGCATTTGTCAACTCAACAAAAACACCGGCTGTTAGGAAAAAAGACCAGGATCACCTTCTGTGTATGTCGGATCAGTGTCGGTTACAGCTGGCAGTCCTGCCCTCATTTTCACTTGTGGCACCCAAATTGAAAAAGTATATTCAATTCTATATAGATCTCCATACTTACAGTTATTACTCGGAAGAGACCCGCATGGAGAGCCTTCAGACATGGAGCGGGTACTATCTCAAACGGTATCGGGAAATATCCTTTATGGAGTTTTGCGCAGCCTCTGATTCCATGCTCGGAGTAATTGTCATGTATGCAGCTGCCGCCAATCCCGGAATGTCGGTCATGGAGCTTAAACTACTCGATGAAGCTTGTTTTCCATGGCTTTGCGGTCTTGAGTCGCTTCTAAATGCATATACCTCTGCGAGGTTAGCCGGGAATTCAAATCTGTTCAATTTCTGTTCCCCCTACAAGAATCTCAAGGAATGCGAACAAAGGTTATCCTACTTTATAACAAAGGCAGAGGAAGCATGCTTGAAGCTTAAAGACCATAGCTTCTATATATCATTGATCCGGATAATCCTCGGATTGTATCTGTCGGATCCTGAAGCCAACTTCGGCATGTCCAGACTTACAAGTCTTAACCTGCTTAAAAAAGCCCCCCGACAGTCGATACTCTATTACAACGGATACAAACTGCTGCGTTTTTTCAGGGTAATATCCTGACGGTTATCCTACCTGCCAAAAATGATCGCACATATCCAGGCTGAAGCCATTACGCTGACCCCATCTGCAAGCAATGCGGCCAAGAGAGTGTACCGTATGTTTCTGATCCCTACAGAGCCATAATAAACAGCCAGCGTGTAAAATATGGTTTCCGTGGAGCCCATCATCGTTGAGACAACCCTGCCGACATAGGAATCCGGACCGTAAGTCTTCACCATTTCAGCGACAAGAGCAAGCGACGCACTGCCGGAAACTGGCCTTAAAAGTGCCAGAAGCATAGCCTCCGGCGGAATGCCAAGAAATGAAACCAGAGGCTTCATAATATATATAATGAAATCCAGGGCCCCGGAAGCCCTCAGAACGCCTACCGCAGTCATTAACCCCACAAGAGGGGGCAGTATCCTTATAATAGTGCTGATTCCATCCTTTGCACCTTCTACGAACGCATCATATACATTTATCTCTCTGAAAAAACCGACTCCCAGTATAATAAGAAAGATCACCGGCACAGCATACAGCGAAATTACAGAGAAAGCGGCAAAATTCATTTGCGCACCAGCTTCCGAGTTCTACCCGGCAACCTTTTCTTTAAAGGAATAGTCCCTGACAGCAGCTTTACCAGTATAATCCCACTCAAGCTGGCACAGATAGAGGCGATCCAGACGCAAACGGTGATTTCCGCCGGTGCTGCTGATCCTGCGTCAGCTCTGATTGCTATAACAGTTGCCGGAATAAGTTGGATCGCGGATGTATTCAGAACAAGAAACATGCACATGGAATCGGAAGCGCTGTCATCTCCCCTGTTCAGTCTCTGTAATTCGTTCATTGCCTTGATGCCAAGTGGTGTTGCCGCATTCCCAAGACCCAGGAAGTTCGCTGAAAGGTTCATCACGATTGAACCAAGCGCTCCGGCATCATGAGCAGCCTGAGGAAACAGCAGTTTCAGCAGAGGCTTGGCGAGACGCGCCACAAGCCTTATAAGCCCGCCTTTTTCAGCTATTTTCATCAAGCCCGACCAGAGGCACAAAATACCAAGAAGCCCTATACTAAGCTCTACGGCCCTGCCTGCTGAGCTAAAAGCTGCCTGAGTGACTTCCTCAAGTCTCCCATTGATCATACCGATTAAAAAACCTGCTGCCAGCATACCCGCCCAGATATAGTTTAGCATAACACCCCTCCAGTTAATTTATATGATACGAAGCAGCAAATATTTCTGAAAACATACTTTGTCTGTAAAGTGATGGGCTTTATATACAATAGATGCAAACTGAAATTAAAACTGCCACAAATTGAATTGTATAAAGCTATGTCGTATTATGTCGTATTTAGGTAATTTATTTTTCCCAGTTAATTACTGGATATTGACATAATTCACGAAATACTTGAATTCGTATTGTCTTAAACCTTGTATGGCCGGTATAATGCACCTCCTATACATGGCGGGCTTGAGAAATATTTTAAAACCTAATTGTTATTAATTTCTATAAATGCCATAACATATTTTTGAATTTTTTAAAGTTTATTGTTGACGCTTACTGGAATTTATGGTAGTATAAAAATATAAAACAATGTCGAATTATGTTAAATTAGGAGGAAAAATTATGAAATCTACCGGTATAGTAAGAAAGGTTGACGAACTTGGAAGAGTAGTACTTCCAATAGAACTGAGAAGGACACTGGATATCGCCGAAAAGGATGCTCTTGAGATCTATGTTGATGGAGCTACTATAATTTTAAAGAAATACGAACCAGCATGTATCTTCTGCGGAGATGCAAAAGATGTAGCTGTTTACAAAGGCAAGAATATTTGTCCGAATTGCATGAAAGAATTGAAGAAATAGTTTGGAATTCATTAAACAAGGGCTGATCCACAGCCCTTGTTTTTTTTTGTAACAACAATAAACCCCCGGC
>DBTX01000089.1 GCA_002307275.1 Hungateiclostridiaceae bacterium UBA1305 | reverse complement strand
TCAGATTTTGTAACAGCAGTTGCATATCAGCAAGGAATCTCTCTTTTTTCAAGGCATCCATACTTTGCTCCCTTTTTGTTTCTGCTAACGCTCGCAGCAAGTACTTAGGCTATCTTATCAGATAATTTTTTCATTACATTCCCTACATTCCCAAGATATCCTGGTGAACCTGCCATTCTGAACACCAGTGTACTATTTGCCTGCGTTAAACTGTACTACCCTGATCACTTTCTGAAGTATTCTATCGTATTAGGAATAATATCCTCTTTCCCAAAGCCACCTGCTTTTGTGACTAACGGAACGCCATCAAGCCTGCCTCCTTCAAAAACACCAAAGGGCACTAATGGCACTATCTCTCCAAGGATTTTTACCGCTCCGGCTCCAAGGCTTTTACAGATGCTAAGAGCTGTATCACCGCCGAATATCATCATTCCCGGCAATCTGAAGAGCAATTGATGAGAGCACTTCCCTGATCAAGCCACTATCACGCTGAAGTCTCCCGGGGTCATCGTTATAGCTATTCTTCAGTTCTTTTTTTCCCTCTCCTGCTCCATCGACGACTACGTTCTTCCCTTCACTCAGATACTTGACTGCAAGGCTCCCGACTCTTCCAGCCTCTTGCAGTAATGCTGGCAGCCCGCCGAGGGTCTCCATCAGTTCCAGCTTTATTACCTCCACACCATACGCTTTGGAAAATATGATCGGTTGTTTGCTCACTTCAGCCGGACTGCCCGAGATTACAACAAATGGTTTTTCATTTTTATGTACGACAGATTTCAATGATCTCGTTTCAGATCGCTCTCTGGCAAACATCCTTGAGAATAGTCCGGCAGAACCGCATGGTAGAACTTTCTGAAAGCATTTATTAATCGCATCAGCTATATTTAGCAGATCCTGCTCATTTTCAACATCCATTACCACAATCCTACAACCGTCTTTTCTTAATATCGTCAAAGCCTCCATGATACTGTCACTTCCGGATCTGATCTCATCCAGACCGATAACTGCGGTCTTTATTGAAGTTTGACGCCCGATAATATCAGGAATATATGAAGAATTTACACTCGAGAAAGGGTCACTGGCTAGGTCTGATTCTGTGAGAAGCCTGCCATTCAGGTACTGATACCCCTTTATTGTCATTCTGTCATTTCAGGGCAGAGAGCAGGAACGAATGCGGTCAAATCATATGATCCTGTTTGAAGGAGGACGTCCAGTTCTTTCCTAACATTCCCGCGTAACGTTGAATCTATTTTTTTATAAGCAAGCTCAAGTCCTGATCCCCGAAAGTGTTCAATAAGCCCATAAATCCTGGAACCAGCTTCCTCCGGGCTTGTATTCCTGCTCTCCGTGTCAATGACGAGGGCATCACATGTCTGTGTGATTTCATTTATACAGGCTCCATCAAACACCACACTGAGATCAGCCCATTTTTTCAATAGCTGAACGCCAGTGTCCATTGCACCTGTGAGATCATCTGCAAGAATAACCGGTTTGTGCATTACAATTTTCCCTCCATGTAGCTTCCGCTGTTGTTTTCAGCAAGCTTCACACCATATTCTATCGCATCAAGCAGGCTCTCTGCGGTTGCTGTCCCTTTCCCGGCCTGGTCAAACGCGGTGCCGTGGTCCACAGATGATCTTATAATGGGAAGCCCTAATGTTATATTGACTCCGCTCACGGAATTCCACCGCTTGCCGCTCTCATCCCAGTTGAACCCGACCACCTTCAGCGGAATATGCCCCTGATCATGGTACATCGCAACAACGATATCATATTGCCAGCCCTTTGCCCTGGAGGACAAGGTATCCGGAGGGATCGGCCCTTCGGCATGAAAACCTGCCGTCCTTGCTTCTTCCACTGCAGGTATTATTTCATCGATTTCTTTCCTTCCGAACAAACCGTTCTCACCGGAATGCGGATTCAAACTCGCAACACCGATCCTCGGCTCCCTGATCCCTATCTTCCTGCAAGCCTCGTCAGCAAGCTTGATCACCTTGAGGTCTCTTTCCTTTTTGACGCGGTCACAAGCTACCCTCAATGAAACATGTACCACCCTCAGATTATCACAAGCCTGCATCATGGAATAATCCTTTGTGCCGGTCAGATCCGCGTAGATCTCCGTGTGACCGGAATAATGAAATTGCAAGGTTTCTTTGAATACGGCATGCCTGAACCGACTGCCAAACGTAGATTATGTTCAGATTCTTATAAATCCAGAGGAGAAAAAACTGGCTGTCCGCTCTAGCAGCGAGGACGAAAAGGACTCATTCCTCTGGTGCACAACCAAAAGTGCGAAACGGAAACCTAAGCAGATAACCTGCCGCATGTTTTTTGCCAAGGTCGTTCAATTGATGGAATGTTATGAATTTCTAGCTGTTAGTCGCTGATATCTATATTTTGTCGTAACCAGGAACTTTTTCTGTAAGCTAAAGGCTTCAGCATAGTTTATCAAGCCTAGTTTGACGATTCCTATTATCATCAGGTTCACTCCGTAAATCCGCTTTGTCAACTATTTTTATGAACAAGCATGCCTGCGATATTGCGAAGCCGCTCACCCGCATATTCAAAAAAGCCTTTGAATGCCGGACAGTAATAATTCAGCATGGGCATACCGTTTTCAAAAGGTTCCCTGTTCCTTCGGCAGCCGCCTCTGCACAGGGAATACCATCTGCAGCTTTTGCAGTCCTGGTCGACCGGTTTTGAAGCTTCGACGAACCTCTTTGCGATATCTGTATTGCTAAGCATCTCTAAATCCGATTCCAGTATACTACCCAGCCTCCATTCGTCAGTTACATAAAAATCGCACGGGTAAATCCCTCCGTCGGCTTCCGCCACAAAGTAGCACGTACACCGCCCGGACATGCCGCATGATTCCGGCGGATAGCCCATAAGCATGCCGACCAGGTTGTCAAAATATCTAATGCTGATGGCTCTGCCTCCGATAAAATCCTCATACCAGAGATCGAACAGCGTTTTCAAAAAGCTGAGGTAATCTTCAGGCGTCAGGGAATATTCATTGCCGCCAGGTTTATCTCCAAGCGGGTCAAGACAGGGTATGAACTGAAGATAATCAAAATCGTTGTTTCTGAAGAAGTCATATACCTTTTTGGTATTTCGGGCCACATAAGAGCTTACGACAGTCAGGATATTATATTCAGCGCCAAACCTTTTGAAAAGGTTCACAGCCCTAAGCACCCTGTTAAAGGTCCCCTTGCTTGCTGTATCCGGCCTCAGTGCGTCATGGATATCCCTGGTGCCGTCCAGCGATACCCCTGTAAGGAACTGGTTATGTGCAAGGAAAGCAACCCATTCCTCATTGATGCTTATGCCGTTCGTCTGGATGGCATTATTTATTTGTATTTTCTTGTAATTATATTTTTTCTCAAGCTCAAGCAGCGTTTTGTAGAAATCCAGCCCGGCCAGCGTAGGTTCACCGCCCTGGAATGCAAAAGTGCACGCCGTATCGGCATAATCAAACGCCTTTTTCACCACCGTTTCCAAAGTATCGCGGTTCATGATCCCGTATGAGCCGACTTCGCGTGTCTGGGCCAGGTCATGGTAGAAACAGTAGCCGCATCTCATGTTGCAATTGCTTGAGGCTGGTTTTATCAAAATGCTAATCGGGGGCATATCCTTCAGATCCCTCCTTTTCACTCAATACCTTGCTGTTCAGATAGTGTTCTACTACCATTGCCGCTGCACCCGACGCGATTGCGATATCGCCGAAACTGCCGCCCCTTGAGATAGGAACGCTTATCCTTCCCTTGGGCAAGCATCTCTTTTCAGCCGTTTCCTTACAATCGTTCAGGAACAAATCGGATATTTTTATCAATGGCCCGCTTAAAATCACAATGCCAGGATTTTGCAGGCTGATGTAGTTTGCAAGTCCTGTTCCGAATACCTCGGCCGCGGCGGCAATGACGCTTCGGGATGTCTCGTCACCTTCCTTAGCGGCTTTACTTATATCCTCAAAACCGATATCAAATATGTCCGAAGCTCCGTTACCCTGACATGCCACCAGTGCTGACCCGGCTCCAGCCATGATTTTTGCACGGAACGCAGAGACAATCGAATCCATGGAGGAATAGCTCTCTATGCATCCCCGTTTCCCACAGGTACTCTCCCTGCCATCCATATTAGCGACCATGTGGGCAAAAGCATCTTCATTATCGTTGACTGTGCGTACAAGTGATCCGGCAGTTATCGAAGCCATTCTTATGCCTATGCCACAGTTGATATATACTGTGCTATCCCGGCCTTTACCCGCGCCGAACAGGTACTCGCACAAAAGCCCTGTTTTAGCACCGTTATCTATAAATACAGGACACTTCCATTCATCTTCGAACAGCTTTTTCAGGTTGGTCCCACTCCAGCCGGGTGCAGCAAAGCCGGAAACGTCTCCAATGATGCCTTTTGCCCTGTCCATCGGTCCTATGGTACCTATGCCCGCTCCAAGGACTCTTCCTGTGTCCGATACCATGCTTTTCATAAACCCGTCAATCTTATCACGAATCAGGGCTGCGATTGTTTGCGGAGTACACAGGGCCGCAGCGTCTCAGTGTCCCAAATATCCTTATACTGTCTGCGCCAAGCTTTTTAAAAGGATTTGCCGGATCAATTATTTAGAGAAATACTTGTTATTGTTTCCGGACTCTTGTCCGGGTAGATCATAAGAAGCACCGGCACGAGGATGAATCCCCCCTGCGCCGATAAGAGTACCGAATGCGCCGACTGCCACCCCCAGAGGTATAAGCCAGTATAACTGAACCAACAATGCTGCCACATCCTTCTTTATAGAATATACCCTAGCTTATATTGCTGCTATGGCATACTCTGATATTTTTCAATCTGATATCCACTCAATTTGTGACAATGTGACTGGATAAATCCAGTATAATACTTTTAACCAAAATGGCCAAAACATTTTGCAATTATTAAATAAAAGTATGGGCATATGAAATATGGCCTTAAGCGAAATCCGTTATATTGGCCCATGCAGGAAACTATCAAGGAATTCTTCTGGATTATAGCCAGCACTGCTTGTTAAAAGTACACGTGTTTTTTAATAATATAATAGGAAAACGTCCGATAGCTTAGCGGTCAAACATCGGAAAACATTTTGAAGCCACAGTTTCATAAAATCTTACTAATCTTTTTTAAAGGATTTCTCACCTATTATCAAAAACTAAATTTATATTCGCAATCCACAGGTATGTCTGTGATAGATTCAATGCTCATTATATACAAAACCGCTGGCGCAATGGCTCCCATGTTGAAAGTCTCCTGCACCCGGGGAGGATATTTTTTCGTTTCAACCGGGATATCGTCATCAATGGCGAAGTACTCAACCCCTTTGAAGCCTTCAAGATGATTAAAGCCATGCTTCGGTAGGCACAGGGCAGTCTGTTCACCTCCCATTCCTCCTCGGCTACAAGAATGATCCATGACTTGAGGCAGCTCCTGATGCAGACGAAATACCCAGTGATTACCGAGAAGCACAATATACTGCAGCGGATGCCATCATTCTCGTAAACTTATTCTTCTGTAGACAAACAATGTCATTAAATATATTCTATTCAATGGCTGATATTTCAACAATGAGTGTTTTTTACATGTAGAAATTATCTGTAATACCCAAATTCCTCTATCGCATCAAACATTGTAACCAGGTTTTCCCAAGGAACCTCGGGCTCAATAAAATGTGTAGGCCCGATAATAAAGCCTCCGTTCCTTCCTATTGTCTCCATACGCAGCTTTACTTCGCTCCTGACATCCTCAGATGTACCAAAGGGCAAGTTAGTCTGAACCCCTATTGCACCCCAGAAGGCTAAACGATCTCCATATTTCTTCTTAACCTCGGCCGGTTCAAAGCACTCGGGCTGGATTGGATTGAGGACATTGACGCCTATTTCTATCAGATCATCGATAATCATTTGCGGATTACCATCCGAATGATAGAATATATGCAGGTCGGGGTTGATTGCCTTTGCCCTGGATATAATGGCTGCAAGTCTGGGCTTTAACCACTTTCTCCACTGCACCGGGCTTATCAGCATACCGGACTGCATTGCTATATCGTCACCCAGCATCAGAACATCGATTCCAACAACAGCATATCTTTCAGCCATCTTGATCCGGAGATCCAAAAGCCTATCCAGCAGGCATTCCGCCATATCCTCATTTTCAAGCATGTCCGTCATAAAATCTTCAAACCCTCTTATAAGCCATGCCTGTTCAAAAAGTGTCTGTGCAAGTGGCCCGGCCACTGCAAGTCCTTGAGCGTGAAGTTTCCTGACCTCCTCCTCGAAATGGGCATGACGATAATCCTCTATAAAATCAGGCAGAGGAAAGTCCATGATATCTTTAACACTCTTGGCATATTTCAGAGGAGCTATCATATGCTCAAAGTGGAGTTCAGTATTCTTACTTTTAGTATGACCTACA
The DNA here is from genome assembly GCA_002307275.1 of Hungateiclostridiaceae bacterium UBA1305. Lineage (GTDB taxonomy): Bacteria > Bacillota > Clostridia > Acetivibrionales > DTU013 > UBA1305. The sequence continues at coordinate 23,472 of DBTX01000089.1, read as the reverse complement.
CCCCATTCATCTGTATAGAAATCTACCACTTCTGCCCGTTCATAAAAATAACCTGAAAAATCAATCTTTTTTTCTGTCTGCCTGAAATTCAAAAACCTGCTATCAACCTCGAAATAACTCAAGTAATCTGTTCTCCCTGTTTTTTCCCTGAACTTTTCATAAAACAGTGGAGAAAATCCCCAGCTTAAATCTCTCGGCACTCTATCAGGTATACCTCTCGACATTGCAGTAAGTAAACGCTCCCTCGAATTCATAACATACCTCCGTACGATATAGTTGTAATCAAACAGCAGCAAAAGCACTGCTAAAGTTACCAGATTTTTTTATTAAAATAATGTTGTTAACTACTATCCTAAGCATCTTCAGCCCATGATGTTGTTTCAACAAATTCCAATATGCTTCCATAAAAAACTGCATTTATCCGGGTATTCCAATATTGGCGGATACCCCATCAGGTAATGACAATGAAACATCAATATCATCACCTTTTTGTTCCCAACTGCTTTCCATAAGCCCATACAGTGAAGTGAACTTCTAGCTAAGAAACACCCTTTTTACAGCTTCAAGATAGCCGTAACCATACAGGTCATCCGGCTCAAGATAGCTTGTTTCAGTCCATTCATTCCAACTGTTTATTGTAACAAGAGGAGGCTGTCTAGAATGGCCATCAACATATTCCCTGGCTTTTTCAAAAGCTTTCTGTACATTCACAGGTAAATTGTTCTTGACAATTCCCGGACGGAACTCTATAAACCTGGGATTGTTGTCCCAACCGATAGATATGTGGGGGAAATAGGGAATGTCGTAGGTCTTTTCAATGCATGCCCATTCCTTTATTACATCACTCATAATTTCGTTGTAGTCTCTGTCGATATCTGTAAAGTGGACAAACTGGTAGTGGGTCATACTGTCAAAGCCTACCCGATTCACGATCTCACTATAGTTAGCGGTAATTCCGCCATCGACACCGCTCAAATTGAAATTCATTTTTCCCCACATTGTCATTTGTAGATGAAGACCAGGCAGTCCGGCCTTTACAGCCTGTTCCCTGAACCATTCGAATGCATCCCTTGTAGCATCAGCTCCACCCAGACCCTTCATCAGATTTGTCAGGTCGTAAATCATAAAAACCGGTTTTCCGTTTATTTTGTAGTATGAAGGATGGTTAAAGTATTTTTCAATCAATCTATTTGCTATGATTTCAAATTCTTTTCGATCGACAGCACCGTCCCAGATCAAGCTGTCCTGCAAATGGGAAATTCGAATATCCCAAGTATAGTTCACGTTGTGGTTTGCCCACATCAGATAAAACTTCACTCTATCATTGTTTTTAGCATTTAAATAACCATCATTCAGGCAATTCTCAAGGAAAGGACGTCTATCATACCAGTACCAGTCATAAATAAATACATTTATACCATGATCGGCTGCAGCATTAATCTGCATTTCCATTACATATGGGTCAGCCTCGTTAACATAGCCCCAAATTGGCTTTCTTGGCCAATTATGCTCGGGAAACTTTCTCACTGCATTTTTCACTGACTGCCACTCACCAATTCCCTCCGTCCAGAACATCCTTGTTCTCACTTCATCACCCGTGTATGCAGGCCATATATAAGCTGCAACATCGTATTTTTTTACTATTTTCATAGACTTCTCCTGGCATTATGTACTTCAAATAGTTTTATCTGTTCAACCTGCTAAATATCATTGGAGAAAACATCGCGGATTGCCTCCAGATAGCCCATACCATTTTTTGTATCAGGCTCCAGATAACTGCCTTCCGTCCATTCATTCCACGCATTTATGGTAAGAATTTTCAGCTTAACATGATCCATGTCCAAAAACTCCTTTGCCTGAATCAATGCTTTTTTGAACTCATCAGGTGTATTCCCGTCAAGAATTGGGGTAAAAGGATAGCCCAGGTTATCGTATACCTCCGATTGAACAGTACGCGGACTTGAATCCCATCCCATGGTTACATTTGGAAGGAACGGCAGCTTGTTTTCGATAGATATTTCATGCATTTTTTGGAAACATTTTTCCTTATACCCGGTATATGATACTAAAGGAAACTCGAGCATTTCCTTCAGATGCACCCAGACATATGGAGTAATACTATTAAAGCCGCATTTGGTAAGCGTATTTTTAAAATCATTCATTTGCTGTTCACCCGCAAGTATCTGATTGTACAAAACCACACCATTGAGATGAACCTCTCCCAATCCTGCTTTTCTCACTCTTTCCCGAAAATCATCCAATACTCTCTTCGTGTTTTCCACACCTTCAAGACCTTTAATTAAAGCAGCAACATCATAAAATGACAGATACAGCCCCCCATCAACTCTCCAGTAGGAGGGATGGTTGAAATAATGATTAATCATCTGCCCGGTTGCTGACAAAAAAACTTCTTTTGTATTGGAGCCGGTTGCAACCCGAGGCCAGGAATTCATCCTTTTTGCTGGATGGATGTCGCCCCAGTCATGATTCGCCCACATGAGCGAAAACTTAAGCCTGTCGTTGTTTTTAGCCATTAAATAGCCTTCCTCAAGGCATCTTTGAAGAAAAGGCCCATCATCGTACCAATACCAGTCGAATATAAATACATTAATGCCATGATCTGCAGCCACATTGATTTTTTTCTCCATAACCCTCGGATCTGCTTCATCCTCATAGCCCCATAATGGGACTTTAGGTTGCCTATGTCCTTCAAACCTTGGGGTAGCCTTTTTTACAAGCTCCCATTCCGTCCAACCTCTGCCATGACACTTTTCATTTCTCTCATCCCTGTGATAATTCGGAAAATAATAGACTGCTATTTCATATTTGTTGTGCATGCTGATACAGCTCCATCCTATATTTTATTAATTAAAGCTTTCTGTTTTCCAGAAGCTGTGCACTCATCCAGGGATTTTTTACAAACTCGTCTCCCTCTTCCATCAAAGTATGGTATAGACGCTTCCGTAAATCAGCAACAACCTCGACATGTTCCTTGTGTCCAATAAGATTTTTTATTTCATCAGGGTCATTTTCCATATCATAAAGTTCATCCACATCTGTCGTATTCCATACGTACTTCCACCGTCTGGTCCTTATCATCCTCTGGGTAAACAAGCCGAACTGCTGTCCATTATAGGTAGAAACAGCCTCTTGCCGCCAATCATCCGGCTTTTCTCCTCTTAAAAGCGGCAGAAGGGATTTGCCGTGGAAGAAATCTTTAGGTTCCTTGCCGATAATTTCAAGAATAGTAGGCGGAAGATCCAGAATATTGCTTACAAAATCTTCGCATAAAGACTTTTGTTTAATTTGTCCGGGCCAGCGCACAATCAATGGAACATGCACTATATCATCATACATTACATAATGTTTGTCCATCATCCGGTGTCCCCCGCACATATCGCCGTGATCTGTAGTGTAAATTACAAGAGTATCGTCCGCCATGCCCAATTCGTCCAGCCTTTTCAGCACCATACCGATGGCATCATCAATCTGGGTTATCATGGCATAATACATCGCTACTGTTTTTGACCAATCTTCCCATGTGAAATCTTGAATATTCCAATTATACAGCTGTTGTTTCTGAATATACGGTTTATTTTTGAACTCATCTCCAAAGCTTCTCCATACCGGCACTTCCTCCTGCCTGTATGTATCCGCAAATTCCTTTACCGGCGTACACGGTAGATGCGGTCCATAAAAGTCCATCCGTATATGCCAAGGCATATCAGTTTCTGAATATTCCTCCATAGCCTTAACAGCTTGCTTCGCCGTCCAGTGTGTAGGGGAATCCTCCAGATTCACCGGATCCACCTCTCCGAACCATCCGTTTTTAAACCACCATGGGCCATTAAACCATTCATCAGGGTATTTTTCCTTTTTGTACTCAAAGTATTTACCTTCCGGTATATATCGGTCATAGCCATATTCTGTCGGGTCATGGTCTGGATGGACATGCCATTTCCCTATATATGTGCTCTGATACCCCATTTCTCCAAGCTCTCTCGGCCAAGAGTACTCCTCAGGTTCCAGTGCGCCGATTTTAAAGCCTGACTGATAATTCCAGAGCCCTCCAAAAGCCTCAGGCCTCCTACCATTTAAAAGAGACTGTCTGGCAGGGCAGCACAGTGGAATAGGTGTATACGCATTTGAAAACCATATGCCCTGCGATGCCAGTCTGTCAAGGTTAGGTGTCTTTACAGGATAATCATTGCTGTAACCTATACAGTCGTAACGCTGCTGGTCGGTAATTATTAATAATATATTTGGCCTTTTCTTCATATATCTCACCTCTATTTTAATTAAGTTTGAATTTTTATAGTGCAATATTATAAATTGATGTATTGTGCCAGTACATTATAGACCGGCACAACACATTAATCTACTTTGTTAATTTAATGCTTCCTGAATATATGTTTACTCTAACTGATTTAAGTTAAAAAGATTACATACGTCGTTAGGAAGCAGACATCTGTTGTAAATCCTGACTTCATCAATTTTTCCGTTGAAGTATCCTCCAGAAGAACCTCTTCCAATTCTTAACACACTTGTAGCATCAAAGACATTTTCTGAAATCGTTGTTGAATTGGTTTGTCTTAATACACCATCGATATAAATGCTTACATTACTGCCGTCATACGTACCTACTATATGGTGCCATGTATTAGTAGACAACAGTATATCCGATTGCACCATCGTACCATTTGAATACCATGCATTGTTTTCGGTATGAACTACAAATTGAGCTCTTCCGCTTGAATCAATATCAATTCGATAAGCCTGGGATCCGGCATCCTTTGATACAGGATGATAATATGTACCTTGTGCCGGAAGCCGGTTCATGTCTACCCAAGCGGATACAGTTAATTCTGGCATACCATCAAGTTGATAAGAGTCAGGTATTTCAATATAATCGTCAATACCGTCAAAGCTCACCGCATTGCCGAATATACCTCCACTGGTGAATGTTGTTCCGCCTGTCAAAGACCCTGTGAGTCCACTTCCTGATGAATCCTGTGCCACATTTCCACTTGTCTCATTCATTTTCCAATCAGCTACAGAAGAAAAGTAATTCTTGCTTATTTCTTGCTGCGTAAGTGCTTTACTGTAAATCTTGATATCATCCATCTTTCCTTTGAAATTGTTGGCGCCAATAATCAAGGAAGCTGCACTATTGAAAATATTGCCGGATATTTTATTCGGTACATATTCTGTCATCCAACCATTTACATAAAGCCTTAAATTTGTGCCATCATATGTGCCTACGATGTAGTACCATTTTCCGGGCTTCATTTTCACACCTTTGTCTGTGGCTTGCGTTCCAAGAGTATACCATATGTTATTCGTTGTCTGTACAACAAAGCTTGGTTGACCAATGGAGTCTATATTGAAAAGGTATGATCTTCCTGATCCGGCATATTTTGCTATAGGTAAGTAATATGTTCCGGCTGAAGGTATCTGGTCAATATTGATCCATGCTGCCACCGAAAGCTCTGACATTCCGGCAAGCGCGGATGAATCCGACACTTCAATATAGTCCCCAGCGCCGTCAAACGCCACAGCCTTGCCGCTAATACCTGTCACAAGAGTTGCATTGTCAACCAGGGTACCATTGTTATTGTTCCCTGATGTATCTGATGCGATACTCCCGCTGCTGTCGTTCAGAAGCAATTCCATTCCAACAGGCATATCCGGCGATACCGCGTAATACAATCTGTAAATTTCCAAAGGAGACAATGCCTTTTTAAATATCTGGGTTTTATCAATATTCCCTTTGAAATAGCCTCCGGAAGATCCTCTTCCTATCCTAAGCACACTTGTAGCATCAAAGATATTCCCGGAAATTGCCGTTGAATTGGTTTTCTTCAAAACTCCGTCAACATAAATGCTTACATTACTACCATTATAAGTACCTACAATATGATGCCATGCATTTGTTGAAATCGCCTCATCGGACTGCGCTATCGTACCATTTGAGTACCAGGCATTGTTCTCTGTATGGACTACAAATTGGGGCTTTCCACTTGAGTCAATATCAAATCGGTATGCTTGGGATCCGGCATCTTTTGATACCGGCTGATAGTACGTACCTTGTGCGGGTAACTGACTCATGTTTACCCATGTCGATACCGTTAGCGCAGCCATGCCGTCAATATTGGGTGAATCAGGTAATTCAATATAGTCATTAACACCGTCAAAATATGCAGCCCTTCCGGATATACCTTCTACACCGTTTACCGTCCCATTCATAAGTGTACCGTTATTATTTTTACCAGAAATGTCATATGCCGTAGTTCCGCCTGTTTCGTCAATCTCCATGTCCAATACTTTTTTATCTAATTGTGCTTTGACTGCGTAATAATTGTTTTGTAACTCAAGTGGAGTTAACGCCCTGTTAAATATCTGAACTCGATCAATGTAGCCTCCAAAGTCTGAACCTATGTTAAGGGGAGATGAAACATCAGCTATGTTGCCGGATATTGTGCTGGCATTGGTAGCCCTCAATGTTCCATCTATATAAATCCTGACGTTATTGCCGTCATATGTCCCCGCAATATGATGCCAGGTATTCGGCATCAGCTTTATGTCCGACTCCACCATAGTGCCGGTTGTGTACCAGGCATTGTTTGTAGTCTGGACTGCAAAATGCGGCACTCCGTCATAGCTTATTACCATCCTATATGCAGCTCCGTTTGAGTCCTTTGCAAGCGGAAAGAAATAATCATATTGATTGTTGGCTATGTTCTTGGTCGGAAGTTGCGGCATATGCACCCACATGGATACCGTCAGAGCCGCCATGCCGTCAAGTGTAGATGAATCCGGCACCTGAATATAATCGTCAACACCGTCAAAATATACTGCATTCCCGCTTATTCCTTCTTTACCCGGGACTGCTCCATTTAGCAACGTACCATTGTTGTTATTACCGGACGTATCTGCTGCAGTAGTTCCTGTCGCCTCATCAAGCTCCAAATTAAGCTTCATACTTGCATCAGGTGTTGGAGCAGGGTCGACTGAAGGTACAGAAGAAGTCTGTATTCTCAATGCCCAGTCCATGCCGTCGGGTTTTACAGGGAGTAGAAACACTCCGTTGGCGTCGGTGGTACGGGAGCTTTCATTCATCCACCTGCCTTCCCTCGTATTGAACCATCTCAGATTGTAGGCAGTGCTTGCCTTCAGATGGATTGTGCCTGTAATATTGCCTGCTGCGGCCGGATAATAAATAGTAACATTATCCCTGGCACTGTCGGCCTTTACGTTAGGCATTCTCTCATCGTCATCCATCCAGTACCAATCTACAATTGGACCATAATTACTGTCATTAAAATTATATCTTGGTTCCAGCGTCCACCACGGGAAATTATTGTCAGTATAGAATTTTTTCATATAAGCCATTTCATCAGCACCAGGTAAATCTACTCCGTCATACCATGCCAGATGCCCGTAAAATGCCTCTCCACTATTATCATAATCAATACTATATGTGCTATCCCAAACGCCCTGTGCCCCGTAATGAAACCCTACCGCTCCACACTGCATGGACCTATAGGCTTGAAGCCTTGTATCCTCTGCTGTAACTTCAAGATGTTTACCATATCCGCTATCTTCTGTCGATTTATACCCATCATATGAGGGCTTGCCATTCGAATCATAGCTTATCTGCTCCGGCCTGAACTTATTATGCATCTTCTCCCACATTGCAGCCTCTTCAATAATAGGCAGAACCGGAAGTGAAAAATTACTGTTCTGAGTGTAATAAAACCAGTATTTTCTCGAAGGTCCGTCGCTATTAATCTCATCAGGTTCATGAACTGCCTGTGGCGACATGTATGTAATGAGTCCATCTTTTGCATAGTAGTCGGGCCATATCAATTCACCCTCATATACTTGATCAGCATCACGGCTATATTCCTTGGACCCATACCATACAGATACCGGCTGATTGTATCCTTGCGAATTAATACTATATAGGCACTGATAAACATATTTCCATGCATTTATCCTTTCATCATAGCGCTGTGCTGAAACCGTAGGACTGACGTATGACCCTGCTTCACCTACGAAAGGCCAAACAACAGGATATGCCCCATACCTTGCGAGAATATACCTGGTATCATATGTCATTTCTTGCTTGAAGGCTTCATAATCCGTAATGCCTTCCCTGACCGGATATGTTGTGCGGTAGTTGTATAACATATCATCAAATATGATATTGTTGACACCCATACTATTGGTGATTGTTATTTCAACACTTGGTGAATCATATAACCATCCTGTACTGATGATACGTGAAGTTCCTTCATTGATAGCGGCTTGAACAACAGCATTGGACGTGCCTGGTGCTGCAATTGACACAGTTGCTGTGCCTTGAACAGAACCGACTGAAATCTGGTCCAATCCTTTGCCAGTAGGCAGATTCAGCGTCTTGACCGTCTGAGTGGCACTGTTGTCTATGTATGCCCCGTTGGAATTAATGCATGATGTATGCCCTGACGACTTCCACTCGTTGTCAAAGCTTACCTCCTTGTATAGTCCAATCGGAGTGTTTGCAGCAGTGTACTCTGTAAAGTCAAGCAAGGTATTGAACCTGAAGTAATCACAGGTAAAGTTGCCTCCTGAACAAATGGATATTACAAGCCCTTTATCCGCAAGATATTGAATTCTTTGATCCATATCCTTATAACCATTAATTGTCGCACTCTGTGTAAAACCATTTTGGTCTATATAGTTTCCGTCTTTAACCCCTGAAACATGTCCCAAAAATATGTAAGGGGAATAAACGGTAAAGCCTTGCTGTATTCTTTTATCCACAGTATCGCGGAATTGGGACGTCCCTCCAGGCTTATTGCTTTCATTCCATCTCTCCTTTGCAATTGCCGTATGGTCATCGGCAAGCCAGAAAAACGGTGTTCCGTCGTTATATGTAAAATATCTGCTATTGCTGCTTTGTTTTATAAAGCCTTTCTGATAAATGGGCATCTGGCCTGTATACTGGACACATTCCACTGTCCCTGTTTTGTTGTGAAGGCCCGTATTGCTCGTATCGCTGCATACGGTGCTGTAATTCCATATCCCCGTTTGCGTAGGCGCAAACCTTACTCTCCAAGTATTTCCCCCATCCCAGAAGGCAGGCCGTTTTATGGTAGGTCCGCCGCTTAATGTAAATGTGACGTCGAGGCTCACGTCATAATATGGTTCTTCATAGGTATTTGTGCTTGTAAAGGTGATTTCTACCACCCTCCACTGCTCAATGGTATAATCCGCCGCTTCTACGAAAGTAAACATAAAAATCAACATGCAAAGAACCAGTAAAAACCCGACAAACTTCTTTAGCATCTTAAAAATTCCTTTCTTTTCATTACATGAATAAAATGGCTTCAGTTGATTCGGTAATGAACCAGGCCAAACAGCTATCCTTTCACGGCACCTATGGTTATACCCTTATAAAAATGCTTCTGCATCAACAAAAAGAAGATAACAGGAGGAATGACAGCAATTGTGAGCATGACATAAATAGCTCCCCAGTCTGACTCATGCTCGCTCCTGAATGAATAAACAGTCAGAATGATAGTTTTCTTCATAGGACTTCTTAAAAACAGCATGGACATAAGAAATTCATTCCAGACACCTATACCTGCAAGTATAGCATAAGAAACTGTAACCGGTTTAAGCAGCGGGAAAATAATCTTTATAAAGCGTCTGAAGTAGCCGCATCCGTCCATTGTCGCAGATTCATCAAGCTCTGCCGGTATGGTCTTGATAAATCCGGTATATAACAGAATGCCCATAGGTATGCTGCCTGCGGACATGATGAATATGATTGCCGTCCTAGTGTCAATTAGATGAAGATTCCTTATCAAAGTATAAATATGGACAAGGTTGCCTGCCGTCGGAATCATCATTGAGCTTAAAAACAAATAGTAGATCAATCCATAGGGTCTTTCTTTTCTTCTGGCCAACGGATACGCTGCAACCGAACACACAGCAATTGCGACACCCAGTGTGCTAAGTGTAATGATCATGGAGTTGACAAAGCTAGAAAGAACATACTTCCCCTTAAAAACATTTACAAAGTTTTGAATGTAAAACCCTGTCGGAAACCAAACAACACGGTTTATATCGGCATTTGTCTTAAAACAGGACATGATCATATTGGAGATAGGAATCAGAATCAAAGCCGTTCCTGCCAAAAGGATGATGTACACGATTATATCAAAAGATCTCAATCTTTTCATCCTAGTATTCCACCTCCAATCTTCTGGTCAAGCGAAGCTGGGTTACAGTAAGAACAGCGATAAACATGAAAAACAAAAATCCTATACTGCTTGCATAACCGAATCTCTGACCATCAAAGGCGTTGTTGACGATAGCCATCGTAATAGTTGAGGATGCGTTCATCGGTCCGCCCTGTGTAAGTGCAAAGGGTATATCGAATATTCTAAGCGAGCCCGTTATGCCGATAAATCCATTAATGGTTATTGCAGGCATTATCAACGGTAAAATAATATATCTTAATTTTTTAAGCCCTGTAGCCCCATCCAATTGGCAGGCTTCATAGATTTCCGCTGGTATGCTGTTGAGTCCCGTTAAGTAGATTATACTGCCATAACCTGCCCACTGCCACACATTGATAAAACAAATGATATTCTTTACCGTATCTTTATTCCAGAGCCAGTCACGGGTAAACATTTCCAGATGCAATGTATTTAATAATGTATTAATTATGCCTATGTACTGAAAAAATTGGGACCAAGTTATAGCAATAATCAAAGGACTGATCACACACGGCAGATAGAATACTGCTTTGAATATCTTACTCCCTTTCAGCTCCATATCCAGTATAAGTGCCAGACTGAATTGTACAACCGTGCCCACAACAAGGCAAACAAATGCAATGTATATGGTGTTCCAAAAGGATATATAAACAGGATAATCCTTGAAAATCTGTGTAAAATTTTTCATACCGACAATGTTAAAGCTTTTGCTGTACCCATTCCAGTCGGTAAAGGAAAAAAACAGGGTTTTGACCAAAGGGTAATAGACGACCGTAATAAAAAGCAGCAGCGCCGGTAGAACAGATATCACTGAAAACACATGCTCCTTCTTTGAATTCTTAAGTGTAAGCATAATAATTCACCAATCCCCGACAATTTATACTGTATAAGGCAGGTATACGCACATGCCACACAACCCGCCTTATACAATTATTTGACAACTAATGCATATTATATTTAATTAGTTTAAAACCATTTGTTCTTTAGTTTTTTCAAACTCTTCATCCAGTCTTTTCAGTTCCGTGTCCACAGTCGAACCTGCAAGAATGTTTTGGAGAGAAACCCCTATTTCCTTGCCAAATGCAGGAGTAAGTTTAGTCGTTATCAAAAAATCATATTCGTATTCGGAAGATGAAACCTGCTTTGCAAAATCCTGCAGAACCGGGTCAACTTTATACTCTATCGGATATAAAGTCATAAGTGACTGGCTTTCCAGATAAGGTGCCAGATTTTCCATGGATATAAAGTAATTGAACAGTTTTTTTGCAGCGTCAGGATTTTTTGTAGACGCAGATATTGCAATACTCCTGTCAACGGTGGCCTGTGTGAATCTCTTTCCATTAACGTCCTGAACCGGCATTACAAAAGCTCCGAGTTCCAAGTCTTTAGCATTCTTTATAGTATCAAGGCCCGGAATGTACGTTCCTTGAAATAGCAAAGCAGCTTTTCCATCAGCAAAATACTGAACCGATTGATCATACGAAAGAGATAACGACGATTTAGAAACATACCCTTTTTGAAGCAAATTACTAAAGAAAGTGAATTCACCTTTGTAAACATCCGAGGGCTTTATCTCTCCTTTGTTCAGTTTGGTATCAAACTGAATTCCAGGATATTTTGGTGCATTTTCAGCAACAGCTACGGCTTTCATAGGACCATTCATGGTCCAGATGTCTTTTCCGCCGAATACAATAGGTTCAACGTTATCTGCCTTAATTTTTTCACACAAAGCATAGAGTTCATCCATTGTTTTAGGAGGAACAACGCCGAGTTTGCTGAAATACTTTTTATTGTAATAAGCAGGAAATATACCGACGCCTCCGTTCAAAGGACATCCGTATCTTTTTCCGTCAACTGTGAACAAATTCTCAAGAGGCTTTGTTTTTGCAAGCAGAGACATACCGGGTTCGGCAGTCACGTCCATAAGATAACCTTCTTTTACATACTGGCTGTATTGCGGGAACTGTAAAAGGATTACATCCGGGATATCTCCAGACAAGATCCTTGTTTTCAACAATTTATCATATTGTGTACCATCAATTACTTCATCATTTACTTTTATATTGGGATTTAAGCTCATGAACCTTTCCAGTGAAGGTTTGTCCTCGCCTTTTGCCATCCATGTCACATAGTTTAGTGTGACCTCTTTTTGCACCTGAGTAGTCTCTTTTACCGCAGAAGTACCTGCAGAGCTCTCATCCTTTGTAGAACCGCCGTTTGAAGAGTTTTTAGCCGCACCGCAGCCAACAAACAATGCTCCAAGTACAGCCAACGAAATCAGTATACAGATTATTTTTTTTGCCATGTAATTTTTCCTCCATTCAAACATAAAATGTTTTTACAAGATTAAGAGTCGTAATGATCATTACACTTATTATTATAAACTCGCTCCGGCATATACAAAAGTAGTCTGTATTTATCAAAAAGTGTGATTTTTTATCTACTTTCGCTAGTAGCTATGTTTACCATTTGAGCAGTTCGGACTAATGTGCTATTATGTTAATATCTTATTTTTATAAATGAAGTACGATTATCAAAATGGAGTTGAAATGTCCCATGTTAATTGTTACTTTGATATCAGGATTTGTATCAAATATATGCAAGATAGTTAAAAGCAATATAAAGTACAAGCTTTTTTTCTTTTATTTTATTACCATGCTGGTACCGATTGTTTTTTTCAGTATGCTGTCCTATAAGCTTTCTTCAGCAATGCTGGAAAATGATTATGTAAAATACAAGAGCAGGATAAACAATCAAATAGTAAAAAATATCGATGAAAATTTAAAAAACCTTTCAAGACAGTCAATGGCAATTTACGCAAACCTTGACGACACTCTGGATGTGCTAAAATACACTTCGAGCCGGCAAGACGCCAATTATATCGGCTCCTACAACAGGACAATCAGCTTTTTCAGAAGTATTCTTCAAGGCAACGACAAGCTTTACGGAATCACTCTGATTTCTCCAGATGGTCAATTAAAGCTTCATGTCGACAGGGATCTTGGATCTCTGAATATGAATATCATAAAAAATCAGTACTGGTTTGATGCGACTATTAAATCAGAAGGCTTCCCAATTTTAAGAGAACCTCATACAAATGATTTTATATATAAAACTTCACCAAAAGTTAAACCTGTTATTTCAATATGCCGGGCGGTAGTAGACCTGGAAGTGATGAAAACCGTCGGAGTGCTTGTCATTGACCAGAATATAGATCAGTTTTCCGGTATCTTCTCCAACGTTGAGACCGAGCAAGGCGAAATCATTATTGTTTTCGGCAAATCCGGGGATGTTATCTACACTAATCATGAATTTAATGCAACTACCTATGGCAACATTTTTTCAAAGGTTAATGCTTCCCTGAATACCGAACTGTTCAAGTATTCCCTGAATAATGAAACTATGATGGTCAATATGAAAGAATCGTCTGAATACGGCTGGAAAGTGGTATCGCTGATTCCATTATCCCAACTGCGTGAAAAAAGCGGCTTCGTCAGAAATATAAATATATTCCTGCTTATAGTACTTATTATCTGTACCTTCGCCATATCCTTATTTGTTTCATATCTTATAAACATCCCTTTACAAAGGTTGATGTCATCCTTCAAAAGGCTTCAAAAGGGTGATTTCGATATCAGGGTGCAGCTGGACGGCACCGACGAGCTTGCCCAAATAGGCAATACCTTTAACAATATGGTCGGCAATATAAAAAAGTTGATACAGGAAAAATACGAAATAGGCATTTTGCGCAAGCAAGCCGAACTTGAATCTTTACAAAGCCAGATAAATCCACATTTCCTGTTCAATACGCTTAATTCTATAAAAATAGTCGCTGTGAACAGGGAATACAGCAAAATACCAGTGATGGTGCAAAGCCTTTCCGATATCTTCCGGTACAGCCTCAACCGCGGCAGGTATGTAGTCAGGTTTTCCGAAGAGCTGGCTCATATACGGAAGTATTTATACATTCAGGAATGCAGATTTGAAGATAAATACGCCATACGCCTTGATATTGACAGTGAAGTGCTTGATTATGACATCCTCCGGCTTACACTCCAGCCGGTTGTGGAAAATGCCATTTACCACGGACTGGAACCCAAAACCGGCAAGGGCGAACTGATAATTGCTGCAAAAGCAGTGAAGGACAAATATTACATTTATATATCCAACAATGGGGTCAGTATACCGGAACATGAACTGGAGCAAATAAACTCATTACTCGAAAGCGGTTATGAAATCCAGGAAGCACCATTGAAAGAAAAGGTAGGAATATATAATGTCAACTCCAGGATAAAATTGCATTTTGGAAACGGATATGGCTTGAGAATCTTCAGTTCAGCTGAATCCACAACTGTCAAAATAACTCTGCCGATTGGAATGACAGTATGATAAAGGCTGAGCAAATACTTGATGCAAAGGAGAGAACAGGCTTGAAGATTCTGATTGTTGACGATGAGGCACCGGCAAGAAAATCTCTTTTTGACAGCATAAATAATATGGGATATACGGATATCATTTCTGCAGAAAATGGCTCGGAGGCTTACAACATTATTTTAAGCTCAAAACCTGATATTGTTCTTGCCGATATAAGAATGCCTGGTATGGATGGCATCGAGCTACTTTCCAGAGTAAAGGAAACCCTTGAGGGTACGCTCTTTATATTCATCAGCGGTTTTGACCTGTTCGAATATGCACAGAAAGCAATTGCTCTCGGCGCCTTTTCATATCTTCTAAAGCCGATAAATGACAATGACCTCTGGCTGGTAATAGAAAAGTCCATTGAAAAGCTGACCCGCCAAAACAGACAGCAGGAGCTTCATACCATGACGAAAATCAGGATGAATCAAGGGCTTGAGTTTATGAGACAGCACTTTATCCATGAACTGATAAGCAAAAATACTTATAGCGATGCCTATCTTAAATATAAACTGGGAGATCTGGATATCCATTTTATGTCCGATTCGTTTTGTGTTATGATCGTCAGTATCGATGACCGTGAAACGGTAGATTCGGCTATGTCTCCAAAGGATATGGAACTTCTTGACTTCAGTATAGATAATATATCAGGTGAAGTTATAACAGATAATAATATCCGCTTATATCAATTTTACACAAATGATGATCATGGCTATCTATTGAATTTTTCTGATGGCTTTGCCTCTGATTACATTTATTTGTATGATATGTGCCATACAATAATAAAAAACATAAATAGAATATTGAACATAAATGTGACAATAGGTATTGGAAAAACCGTAAATGGCATAAATAACCTGGGGGAGTCCTATGAGTATGCACAAAAATCAGTTATGCAGAGACTCGTAAAAGGAAGCAATCAGATTTATATAGAAGAAGACTCTAATACAAAAGAAAATATCCAGTTCATCGGGCATAAAGCAGAGCAAGAGATGCTGTCATACTTTGAAAGATGTGACATAAAATCCGCAATGAATTTGCTGGAAAGGTTTTATTCCACTTTCACGGCTTCTGGCATTATAGATACAAAGAACCTCATGAAGCTCAACCTGCAATTGATTTTACTTATATACAAATTACTTGACCAGATGGACGTCAATGCAGAAAAAACTCTGGGAGATGAGTTCATGCTTTACAACCAGGTCAATTCCTGTAAAAATATTCAGGCTATGATAGATTTCCTCGAGGAAAAGATCTGCTTATGCTTCAACAGCATCCTTTCTGCAAGAGAAAAAAACGCTAGGAAAGTACTGGAAAAGGCGAAGGAATATATTCATCAGAATCTTACCAGTGGAATTACCCTGGGAGCTGTTGCAGACCATATACATTTAAGTCCCACCTATTTCAGCAAGCTGTTCAAGCAGGAAACAGGCGAGAATTTTGTTGATTATGTCGTTGGCTGCAGGATTAACAAGGCCAGGGAACTGTTAAGTGAAGGAACGTATAAGGCCAGTGCAATATGCAAATTATCCGGATTTAACGATGTAAAGCATTTTTACAAGGTTTTTAAAAAGCTTACAGGCTTTTCCCCAAAGGAATATAAGAGACTGTAAATAGTTTTATATGGAGTATTTTATTTGTCTACAATAGTTCTCGCAGAAAATATAAATTGCATAACACAAGTCTCGCTTTTCGAGAAATGTAACAAACCTGTCATGAAATTTACTATAAGCATTAAAATTATATTATGATTATGTACTTATAATCCTTGCATCGTAATCAATCCTATGAACTTGCACTAGAAACTTAGGATAAAGTGTTGATGGTTCAGACAAAATATTCGTTATGAATGACACAACTGATGACATCACTACTATTTTTAATGCTGAGACGAAAAAATTAATTCAGACCGGAACAATTCCTTCATATATCCCGATAGCGGTTTTTAAGTGTTTTGTTAAGATGGCTATTAGCGTAATGCCTGAAGCAGAGGTCAATAATTTTGTTAGAACTATTAACTGGATAATGGAGAAAAGGCATGCCAATTTCTATTCTAATGAAAAAAAACTCTTGGTAAGGTATAAGATGATTCCCTGGTTTTAATGTTACAAAATATCCCTGTTGCATTTTATACAAACGAAAACCGAATATCTGGCAGGGCCCATATATGCTCTTTAATCTGACTTATGGTTGCTTTTCATATTTAATTGAGGTCCCGACATTAAAAGACACATCATATCACCATATAATGAATGTACCGTTTCCTCCCATCCCATTTAATACTTCTAGTGAAGATATTTTTGACCTCACCTCATGTTAAAGACAAAAACAGCTATACAAAGTATTGAATATGAATTTGACGGTATAAACGAAATTACAGAGCAATTCTCAAAAATCGCTCAAGTTTTAGTAATTTCAAATCTTGCTATTGCCAAAGCTCCATTTTGAGTGTTTTACGGGGTTAATGAACCGTTGTGCTTTTCACATAATAGGCGACAAACATATAGCCCCATGCCAAAATGGGAGTTTTGTTCATTGCTTTCATTTCCACGAAGAAATGGCTCTGCTCCCTTTCGAAGGATTGCTTGCGGAAAGCCCGATCCATCATCCTTTACAGACAATACAAGCATTTCTGCATCCAGCGTTAAGTCGATCTGAATTTTTGCCTTTGCATATCTGGCTGCATTCGCAATCAGATTCTCTGCCACATTGAATACAATTGCCTTGTCAAAGAATGTTTGTAGTAATCGGGCAAAAAAATTAATCGCAGGACAAACTTTAGATACAGAAAAATATCTGAATAGAAATCTTAAAGCAAAATCCAGCTTTAAGATTTCTATTTTATCATTCGCTTTCCCATTCTTTTTTTACTATACTTTACAAATATACAAAATGAGCCTATTACTTACATTTGTTCAAAACAGCATGTTCAGTCAATGTAACAACGTGAGCTTATACTTACCATCTTAAATGAGCTTATTCCTTTATAGTATATTTATTCACCATCGGCATGTAAATATGTTCATTAATATTATTTTCAAACAGATCATGGGAGGCTTCCGCTATCAGGATATCACTGCTTAACGATTCCATGCAAAATTCCTGCAAGGGCTCCGGCACGCACAGTCCCAATTTAAAAATGTTCATATCCTTGCAGGCGATCAATACTTGCAGGTAATCCTTTACCTCATGGGGCAGGATACTTCCGCAGAGCAGTCGGATATCCGCCTCCTTGAATATTGTAGTCGGTTCTTTGATTTCTCCGCAGTCATATATGATAAAATTGTAGTCCATATCCAGTTCATTAGTAAAATAACAGTCAATACCACCGATCGGATAGGCTTCCCCTTCCTTCTCCACATCATAGATATTTACAATCCAATTTAGGTGCTGATTGGAATTAGCCTCCACGTAGCAGACGGAAGCTCCCCGTACAATAAGCCAGGCTGCCAGGTTAAAGGCTGTGACGGTAACACCGCTGCGCCGCTGTGTACCAGCAATGGCGATCTTCACATTTCGGGCGTCCCACCTGTATTTGATAATCTCCTTCGTTATCAAGACTTCAGAAAATACACTGTCCCGTATAAAACTTTCTTGGGGTTTCTTATACCTTTGCATTCCATCTTCCTAAAGACACTCTGCAAGCTCGATCCGGATGTCCTCCAGGCTATCGGCAGTAATGATGTCAGTCACACCTATATCCACCAGCCTATCGACATAGGCATGTACATTTTTTATACCCGACATGACAAGAATGATTCTTACATCCATCATTATTTGCATGGATTGAAGGGCAACGATAAAATCCTCAAACTGTTCCTCTATGCAGGAAACATCCAGTAGAAAAAACTCACAGCCGGTGTAATTGCGCAAGTCTTTTGTAACAAATTGCTTCAAGTAAAACCTGCCGACAAGCTTCTTTACTACAAGACTTTGTCCCTCTAAAAAATCGGCCAATCCGCTTTTCCCATTACTTGATAAATATAGCAGCAATGCCGACACCTCCGTCCTGGGGTTTGATTTCCTGCACTTTGGAATTGGAAGTTAAAAGCAGGATAATCCCGATCACCACTACCAGCACATATATAAAAAGTTCAATCAATTTTCCCCGGTTCTACATGATATATCTCCTGTTCATGTTTATCCCTATTGAGAGCTGTTATTTTGTTATTATCCAGAAAGGGCCGTCCGCCTCAGAGCATTTATGTGCTTCTTCCAGTATGAGGGATAAGTTCCATTCCTGCTCGCTGCGTTTTTTACTGGCCGGGTCCGCAACCAGGATTTTCTCCCCGGAAGTCACGCCCCGCAGGACGATAAAATGTCCACCGGATGTAAAGTGTCCTTTGCCCATTAATGCAACCACCAACTTGCCGGATGACAGAGCGTCAACGATTCTCTGCAACTTCTTTACGGTGCATACCTCCGATTTCAGACCAAAGGCTTTGGCTGCACCGGGAATTAGTGTATGGTAGGAGCCGCCTCCGGGAACCCAATACCCGTTACCATAGGACCATTTTGCCATTTTCTCAGGGTCAACCGTTTCACTTGTCAGGCTGGATACTACTATAGCCATTGCGGTAGGACCGCAGCCATAGCCGCCGATGTTGTCCGCCCCATAGGGCTTGTCTCTGTACCGCTCATCCCCCTGATTATAGTAAACTACCGCTGTTGTGCCATCGGTGAAGCTTACGCCCTCGTAGGTGATACCGCTTTCGTAGTCCGATGCAGAAAGGTACTGGTACATGCCGTAATCTTTTTGCAGCTGCTCCACCTGGGTAATGGTTTTTTCATCAAATTGCTGGCTCAAAAACTCCAACGGATGTGTAAGGATATAAACAAAGGCTGTAAGGATAAGGATTACCGAAAGTACGGGCGCAAGAATAATCATCAGCAGCCTTTTTCTTGCCTGTTCGTCGCTGACAGGCTTCAAAGCCGCCTGTGCAAGCAGCTTCGCTGTTGCTGGGTCAATTGCCATGATTAAATCACCTCCATTTTAAAAGGCGTTCCTTTTGGCGGGAGCGCCCTTCAGGTTTCGGCTGCAATACAATCGTCCTCCTGCTTGTCCCATGTACTCGAATTTATATAGAGGTATTTCAAAATTAACGTGAAGGCGCTTGGAGCCAATGACGAACAAGGCGTGACCACGTTTCTTGCTGGGATCAATGGTGTTGGGATGCTCCAGAACATTAAAGAGATTGTTTTCGGAGGCATATTTTTTTAGCTTGCTTTCCGAAATTCCCGTCAGGCAGGTGATATGTTTTATAAAGTTGGAGGCATGTGCTGCTTCATCGTAGCTTTTCGTCATTGTTTCATACCTCCTTTATCTCTTTAGACTTTTGTATAGCTGCTTCTTCGTCAATTTCAAACAGCACCGTTTTTACAGCCTTCAATTTTTCAATCACATCCTCTGAAAAATCGAAGGCTTCAAGGTTCTCAAAAAACATACTGATGCCGTTACTCTGGATGCAGCAATTAATCTGCTCCGTAATGTTCGAAGCAGCATCAAAGAGCTCTCCTAAAAGCTGGGAAGCCTTTTCATAATTTTTTTGCTTTATAGTAGCGATTTGTTTCATGATTGTATAAACTCCTTTTAATCATTCAATTTTAACACCATAAGCAAGCAAGACCGGTTTCATGCCCAGGCCACCCGTTTCCATCGGTTTCATGCAATATTCCCATAACCTGGGGTGGGTCACTTTTAATCTCTGGAAACGGTTGGGTTCTTTTTCAAGATGGCAACCAAAGCCGCAGTAGACATAACCCGTGTGCTTGCATAGAGTGGCCTCCAGTAAGGGCGTATCAAACAAGGAAAGCTGCCCGGCTGCCGGTACGATCTCTCCGTAGCATCCGGCAATTAGCAGCTTTTCGATAACGATATATTGTAAAATATCTTGCTCAGTCCATATGGATAAAGGGCTGGATTGGGGCCGTTGCAGTTTAAAGGCGTTGCAGCCGTCCTCTAGATAATTCTGCTCCCTGCGTTTACCCTCTGCCGCCATCACACCGATAATAGGGTAATATTACGTTTGCTTCAAGGGGAAGACACTGGCGTTGTATCAATTGCCAGCGTTCCATCGACGCTCCTTCCTTTAACTAAAATTCAACAATGAAAATAAGGTTTTAACAACGTTGTCGGCACTGCCGACAAGCCGTTTGAGCGATTTGTGCAACAAATCTATTCCTGCCTTAACCTCAAAGGTTAGGCTTCGCTCTACCCTTTGGGTACGGGTACCCAAAGGGTTGCTGTTCTGATGAAGAAAAAAGTATATGGACCTCAACGCTCCAAATCTTCCTCAGCAGGATATTCTTCTATTTCCGGTGGCAGGAGCTCAGCCGTATGTCCATGAAATGTCCGCAGGACATCCTGCACAGCTTTAGGCATTTTAGAAAGCCTGGTATGAATATCACCAGGAATTTTAGCCGTATAGCAATAATTGTAGGGGATATACCGTTTTGCCACCAATTCTGTCAGCTTCGGATCAACCTCATTGTCAGCAGACTGTGGAATTACGCCATATTCCGTAAGGAAAGTTGTGCCCCAATGCTCTCCCGAAGAACTCAGGTCAATTTCCAGCAGGGCAAGGCATAGGGCATTGGTGTTTTTTGCCTGTGCCACTCCCGGAATAAGGACAAAGTTATCGTCCATATTGTGCCTGTAATCCGGGCAGAGTGTTTGGGTTCCGTAAATATCGACCATGGCCTTATGGAGCAGATTCAGCACACCCTTTGCATAGGCTTTGTCCTCCGTCCTATATGATTGCTGCAGCAAGTCATAGTCAATGCGGGATAGAATATTTTCATTGATATATTCAACATATTGTTCACTCTTGTTTTTCATAAACGTCCTCCTGTTTTTGAAGATTTGTACTGGAAAGAAAAAGTGTTTTTAGCTGTAAAAATATAAAAGCTCCGCCTATACGGCAGAGCAAAAGAATAGGCACTGCTTTCACACAGCGCCTTCGTCATGCTTTGATTATTGTTCTAAATCTTCATCATCCTCGTTTTCATTATCGTTCTCCAAATGCGTTTCTAATTCCGGCACAGGCTCAAACGCAATCCCGTCGATACAGCAGCCATATACAAAGGCTTTCAGTGGCTCCATATCATTGGACTCATAGAATTGCACCAGCATGGTTGTAAAATCCCTCTGCTGCTCGATAGGCACGGAAATAACCCCGCAGCCGGACGAAATCATCACCTGATTGCCCGCAAGCATGGCTGTCCGTTTATTCCCGTCAAGAAACATCTGCTTCCTCATGAGATAAAGCATTGAAGTGATTGCCCTGTCCGTAGGATTTTCGATATGATGAAATTCCAACAGGTCTTCCTTAATTTGCGGCTCGATGGGTATGTCCGGCCGCCATGATGTACCGCCTATGGTTACAGGAACACTCCTCAAAAATCCGGCATTAATGATAAGGTTGTCGCCGCCCACCAGTTGGTTTATCTTGCAGATATACGGGTAGTCTATGGGGTAGCTCAGGTTGTCCAAAACAAACTGCCAGGCATGTTTTAGATTGTTAACGGCGATAATCTCGGACACCTTCACGCCGGAGACGCTCATTCCGTTATAGATGGCCTCCGTATCAGGGTATGTTACCGCCAAGCCCTCTAATTTTGCGCTTTTCCAGATATAATCAACGATATTCCGTTTCGCAACGAAAATGTTTTGCTCAATTGTCATGCGGTATTTGGCTTCCATATGTCAAAACTCCTTACGTGTTTGTTAGTACAATGCTCAATTCATTATACCGTATTATTCCAGTTCTTTCAACGAAAGATACAGCTATGGCGGTGGGATTTCCTCAACGACTCAACGCTCATATTCGTCCTCCTGTTCATCGGGAGAGTCCTCCACAGCATCCCTTTCAAATTCAGCCTCCAGTATGGATTTCCGCAAGGTGTCCAGTTCCTTCGGCTTTTTGCCCTTGCGCATTTCCACCAGGTCCTGGTTGAAGTCCTTCAGGTGTGGACGATGGATGGCACAGTGATAGCCCTTTTCACCGTATTTTCCGCAGTATTTTACCGCTGCCATCCGGCCGTAATTGGGGGCACGTTTGCCGTCCTTGTCCCTGGCATTAAAGTCGTTGTCCAGGGCAAAGACGATTTTTTTAATTTCTGGGTGGTCCTTCAGGTATTGCTCCAGTGCACCGTCCCAGGTACAGCCGAGGGAGATGCGGTGATCTTTCTTCCAGTCCTTCCCGTGGATTTTGGAAATGGTGGCGTGGCTCATCAGATCAATGGGACTTTCACTGACAATTGCCAAATCACTTTTTCCTTCATAGTAGAAGGGATAGCTTTTGTCGGAGTTGATGGCATCCATTTTGAAGCTGCTTTTTTCACTGGAAGATCGCATGGCGCAATATTTCGGATTGTTGTCCGTGTCATAGCCCACAAAGACACAATTGCCATGTTTGGCTTCCTGGTAGATTTTCTTTTCATTCATCAGAAGGGAAATAACTTCCGGCTCGATGCCTCGCACAGAGACAAGATACCAATAGGCACGTTTGAAATTCTGTGCTTTTCCCGGCAGCGCCAGCGGTCCTCTTTCTTCCTTTATATGGGGGTACGTTCTTTGATATAGGGCTCATAGTTTTTGCCGATCAGTTGCTCCACAGCTTCGGTGAAGGTTCTTTTGTCATACTTTATCACAAAGTCAATGGCCCCGCCTTTTGTATCTAGGACAAACGCATCAATTTATTTTTTAAATCAAAAGAATGCCAGATAAACAAGGTATTACCTATTTGTTTTATCTTTGGCATTCTTTTGATTTTATCTTTCGTTT
>DBTX01000040.1:154363-167120 GCA_002307275.1 Hungateiclostridiaceae bacterium UBA1305 | reverse complement strand
TAAAATCGTTATGCAATTACCTAATTTATAATGTGGTAAGATGACATGCCCGGACCTGACTATTCTGACCCACCACCTCCTTTCCAAAGACTATGAAGGGGCCGGAAAATTTTATATAACTGCAAACCTGTATAGGGAAAATTCCTCTCTGAAGCAGGTTGATCCGCAAGAAGTACTGCCAAAATACGAAAACGGACAAAACGCCGGCATTTGTTGAATTTCTCATAAGAACCCAAATCTGAAGGCAACAATATTCAAGTGCTTTAGCCTTGTATGGCTGTGTTGCGATTATTGTTGAGAGCAAGACACCAGAACAGGTGTGTATTGGATCGTATCACCAAGGTAATAAGACCCTGCAAAAAAAATTATTAAGATTAGTGTATATGCTACGGGAAGGCGGTATTTAAATTAAATATATCGCTACATTCCGGTATACATTTTGGACAAATGTATATGTTATTTCCATTCCAGTGCTCTCTCCATTCCTCTTTACTGGCACATTGATCTGGTTTATTATTAGAGCATGAAATGGTGCGGAGGATTACACAAATGATACATACAATGTGCATAAGAGCTCTGATTGATAGGAGACTGTATGGCAATATCATAAGAGCCATGGAGTTTGATGCTTCCATGGGATATCCATCCACAACTGCCTACAGTCAACTTGGTTTCCGGGAAATAAACATCATATCTGAAGCTACAGGTATCGGTATGCGTCGGTTTCTGGAAATCGTACTGAATCCCTGTGTGCTCGTTACGGGAAGAAACACAATCCGTTCCATAGCGAGGAACGATATTGACAGTATACAAACAGCATTCAGCGATGCGATTGACATCATATTTGAAGAAGAAGTATCTGAGCGATTACCACCATTCAATGATTGGTCCTGCCACAGGATTGATTATTGCGCAGATGTATTTACCCCCCATGTAGCCCATTATGTCGAATTGTTCCGCAGAACAGGGACTCCAAGGGGATACTTCGACAACCGTGAAGGAAGTTATTATATCAGCACTCAATCAGCCACCATTAACTTCTACAACAAGCTTAACCAGCTTCAGAACAGATACGGGCATGATCTACCGGGATATATATACGAGGAGGCAAGAAACATGCTTCGGGTTGAAATACAATGCTATCAAAGAGAACTATACACGATCCGGGACCATCACCGAGCGAGTCATCCTGAGTTCAACATCACGCAGATACATCATTACCTGTCCCCCATAGTTGCTGAATGGACACTTCTCCGGTTTTATGATGCAGCAGTAGGTCGCGGTGACTACTTTACACTAGAAAATGGACTTGAGATAATATGGAGAAACAGTGATATTGAACGGTACCCCAATATTTATGACATCTACAGGCTTATTGCTGCCTCCGATGATCTTCAATCAGCCAGATTGCAGTTCACATGTCCTGAAGGCGCTATTATCGATGACAGAGTAATCGGAGGAAGTGACCGGGTCTTCAGAAACAACCTGAACAGATTGCGTAATATGGGAATAAATCCGGTCAGTATTCGTGATGATTGGAACATTGACAGTTTGGATAATGTAAGGCCATTGATCATAGAAGCTCTAGCTCGTTGAAACAATCAATATCTAGCCAAATAAGAGCAAGGATATCATCTTATTCTTAAAGCCACTGATTTCGTAAACATTGGTATAATGAGTTTTGGTCTGCCATTAATATCAGTCTTTTCACCCATTGCATCTGTTTTGTATTTTTTGTCTGCCGGAAATTGTTTACAACCAATCGCAATCTGATATAATATTTATGGCAGACATTATTAAGGGAGTGATTCAATGTCTATTGAAAGAAGGTGTACTTGCGAGTCGGATTTTGTGGAGTTTGTAATAGAGAACCAATCTGGTTATAATCCTCTAAAGTACAAATCCAAGAATGATTTTGCACACGAATTATGGAAACGCATATTAAGAAGTGAATCCATGTTTTACAATAAACATGGATATCTTGATGTTATATTTAATGCTGAATCAAATAGTTTTTCGAGGAAGAAAACTGTTGGCCGACCATCGTCGGTTCAGTGTAAAAAAAATAGGATCACTATACGCTTGGACGATGATCAAATAGCTAGGCTAGAGGAATACTGCGATAGGAATAATATTAAAGATAAGGCAGAGGCCATAAGAATTGCTATAAATAAGCTGGTTGATTAAATAAGAATGGAAGTGAAGATATGCTTAAGTCTTTTTCAACAATGAACTATAGGAACTTCGAAAACGAAAACCTAACCTTTCAAAAAATAAATCTTTTGGTTGGGCCAAATAATTCAGGCAAGACCAATCTCATTACAGCTATCAGTTTTCTTGCTGACATTATTTTAAGTGAGGGAAAGAACAGTGCCTTCGTGGAGCAGATTGATAGGCACGGATGGGATGATATTCTCAATCGTAAAAAAGAGAAACCGGATACAATCAGCATGAAATGGGCAATAAACACTAATAAGAAATATCCTGACCTTACTTATGAGTTGGCTTTCAAGGTTGACACTGCTGACCAAATACCCAGAGGTTTCTATATTACTGAAGAAAAACTTGGATATAAGGAACCATCGCAATTGAAGGAAAAGCCTTTTCGGTTCTTTGAATGCCATGGTCCTAATCCCGGTTATGGTTTTTTCTCAGTGAAGGATAATAGTGGCAAGAACAAAAATACAAAACTTGAAGTTGACGTATATGATACAGTGTTCCGCCAACTTCAAAGCCTCCTGGATTCTGAAAGGTTCAGGATCGATATTTATCCGAATTTCAAAGAAGTCGTACAATCGGTTAAATCTTTTTTTGAAGGTTTTTATAGCTTCTCTAGTACTGCATTTGACATCAAAGCAATCAAAGAACCTGTTAAGATTAATCTCGATTCAAAGTATCTGAGTCGAACGGCAAATAATTATGTTAATGTATTATACTATCTGGATGAGAAGTATGAATTTCTTGAAAAATATACCAATATATTACAAGAAGCGATTCCCGATTTAGCAAAGCTTAAAATATCACACCCGACTGAGTCAAAGATTGATTTAAAACTGCAGATAAAAGATGACTGGTATAAGATGTCTGAAATGTCAGACGGTACAATAAAGATAATGATTCTAGCATTATTACTTTCTACACCGGAGAAAATGACCGCTATTGCATTTGATGAACCTGAGTTGAACCTACATCCTGCATGGCTAAAAATAATTTCCAAATGGTTGTTAAATACACAATCAACCAGTCAGATTTTTATCAGCACGCATTCTCCGGACTTACTAGATGGGTTTACAGAAGTGTTCAGCAATAAGCAAGCTAACTTGTATGCCTTTAACCTAAAGGATGTAAAAAAAATAAAACATGTAACTCCTAATACACTTGTAGAGTTTTTGCATGAAGGCTGGAAGCTTGGTGATTTGTACAGAGTTGGAGAACCTCTACTGGGAGGTTGGCCGTGGTGACAAAGATTGGTTATTTTTGTACAGGGGGCTACACTGAGATTGGGGCAATTAATTCCTTCCTTGAAAAGATTAATCCAAATATTTATTGGGAAAGGTGCTTTCCTACAGCCGATAAACCACGTCTGGCTATAGGCAGAATGAATTCTACACCCATTGCAAGTTATAGCGGAATAACAGGTTCTGACTTAACAGAAATGATGTATGATAGACTTTCAAAATATTATAAGCACAGTGATTTTGATGGGTTTCTCTTAATAGATGACTTGGATTGCAGATACCATAGTAATCTAGCTGCAGGCATAGATCTGTTTATCGAGACTCACTCTGATAATGTTCAAAAAATTCTTGAAAAGCAAGTTGCCTTTTATGTATTATTCGCATCACCGGAAGTAGAATCATGGTTATTGGCAGATTGGAATAACAGCTTTGCGAAACAGTATCCCCAGAGTGTGGCATATAAGGTACAGGAAAGGCTGAAGAAAGATATAATTAAGGAATACTGGGATAACAATTTGGAATTATACGGCGGAGCTTTTGTCAATGGCGGCTGTGAATCTAAAATCAGTTCAGAAATACAGGATACTTTTTCTTTAGTCGGATTAGATGAGCAAGAACGTGTGTATTCATATTCAAAGCGCAACGAAGGGGTTGACATGCTAAGAAGGATTGAACCGATGCAAGTTGGCAGGAAGTGTAATATTTGCTTTTTGCCGCAGTATAACAAGTTGAAAGCCCTATAATGGTTGCGCTAAAAAAATATTATAATTGGAATATTCTTCTTTACATATACAAGATATGTTTGCTATAATACTAAGAAAAATACGATAAATGTAATGAAAAGGACGAGTAGGTTTTGCCCAGCTTATAAGAGATGAAGTGTCAGCGGCTGAGAGCGCTTCTCTGTATGGAAAATCGAAAACCCCCTTTGAACAGTTACCTGAATTCATAGTAAGTGTAACCGGTGATTCCGTTATAATCATCATGAGTGACAGCAGAGTCTTTTATTCTTGCTGTAATTTGGGTGGAACCGTGCGAGCTTAACTCTCATCCCTTTTGAGGATGGGAGTTTTATTTTTGCTCGGAAGGTGGTGAAAAATGGCTATGAGAAAAATGTTATTTGTTTCTGTAGGTCTTACGTATGATGATAATATCATTTGTATCTCAGATTGCTCTGGAAGTATAACCCGTCGCTACTCTATCATAAAACAAAAATAATGATAAGGTAGGGATGACATATGAATAATAATGAATATGATAAGTTAGGCAAAGCAAGGCATACAATGGCACATGTGCTGGCTTATGCTGTCAAACAGATATTTAGCGAAGCCAGGTTTGGAATTGGAACTGTTATTGAAGACAGGTTCTATTATGATTTCGAATTGCCAGAACCCTTAGTTCCGGAAGATCTGAGTCGGATAGAAGAAAAAATGAAATCAATCATTAGCGATGGTTATCAGGTATTTAATGAATCTGTGAGTTTTGACGAAGCCCGCCATTTGTTCATCAATCAGCCATATAAACTCCAATTAATCAATGAATTAGCTCAAAACCCCGAAAATTCCAGTGTAAGCATTTACAAAATCGGAGACTTTTTTGATTTATGTAAGGGACCACATGTGACTTCACTGAAGGAATTGAATTCAAAAGCCTTCAAATTGATGCGTTTTTCAGGTGCATATTGGAAGGGTGATGCTGATAATCCAATGCTTCAGCGAATTTATGGAACAGCATGGGAAAATCAAGATGAGTTGAAAGCCTATATTGGCAGGATTGAGGAAGCAGGCAAGCGCGACCATAGAGTACTTGGAACACAACTCGACCTTTTCAGTTCATCTCAGGAGATTGGGCAGGGACTTGTTCTGTGGCATCCGAAAGGTGCAATGATAAGGTATCTTCTGGAGAAATTCAGTCAAACAGCACATATTCTGAACGGATATGACTGGGTGTATACGCCTCATATAGGGCGTGCAGAATTATGGAAAACATCAGGCCATCTTCAATTCTATAAAGAGTCCATGTACAGTGCCATTGAGATTGACAATGAGGAATACTACCTGAAGCCAATGAGTTGTCCTTTTCATGTTATGATATACAATAGCTCATTGCGGTCTTACAGAGATTTACCCGCTCGGTATGCTGAATATGCAACAGTATACAGATATGAGCTTTCAGGGGCACTTCAGGGACTTACCAGGGTCAGGGGCTTTACACAGGATGATGCACACATCATTTGTACATCAGAGCAGGTTTATGATGAGATCGTCAATGCTTTAAAGTTCTCATTGTATATTCTGAAATCATTTGGTCTTAGTGATTTTAAGGCGTACGTTGCAACAAAGCCGGAAAAAAAGTCAATAGGAGATGATAATGACTGGAATACTGCAATTGAGTCCCTAAAGAACGCAGTTATTGAAGCCGGACTGGAATATGATATTGATATAGGCGTTGGAGCTTTCTATGGGCCGAAAATTGATTTAAAGCTTCGGGATGCTCTGGGAAGGGAATGGCAATGCAGTACAATTCAGTATGACTTCAATCTTCCGGAAAGATTCAAGATGAATTATATTGGAGCAGATGGAACAAAGCATACTCCAATGATGGTACACAGAGCACTGTTCGGGAGTTTGGAGAGGTTCTTTGCAATGCTCATTGAGCACTATAACGGAGATTTCCCGCTATGGTATGCTCCAGTACAGATTGGTATCGTTCCTATTAGCGACAATCATTTCGAGTATTGTAAAGCATTGCTAAAGAGGCTTAAAACAATAGGCCTCAGAGTGAACCTTGACTTAAGCAATGATAAAATGAGAACAAAAGTTCGTAAGATGGAACTGGAAAAAACGCCTGTAATTTTTGTTATAGGAGATCAGGAAGTTGAAAAGGAGGGCATATCGATAAGATCCAGAAAAGAAGGTAATTTAGGTTTTATGACACTTGATTGCTTTTTTGAGAGAATTAAGCCTGAACTGGATATGGGAGTACCAAAATATATCATGGATTAAGTGTAACTGTCAGGTAGGGAGTAATTGTACTTCCTGCCTGATTTATTAAACCGTACGAATTAATTGATCTGAATAAAAGTGTATTCCAAACTATTACGTCCCCCAGGGGACATCCAACCCCATCCAGCGGCCGCCGAAGCCCTCGCCCCAGTCACCCTTTTCGACGATTTTCCAGCATCCGATCGGTGAAGGCGAACCGGATTTGCCAGAGGCTATTGTGTATTCCTTAATACATTTTCCATCCTCCAGCAGGTATAAGGTCTTGTCTTCTATTTCAATAAAAATACTATAATTTTTTTTTAGACTTGTATCTTTTGCGGTTCCATTATTTGCGGATATATGGTCGGAATGCGCATCAACCAGTATCTGCGTAATGGACAACGCAAAAAGCATAATTAGAAAAAATGCAGCAGAAAGCTTAGCTCTGTTCAACAAAAACACCCCCGCTCGATTTATTTATATGCAGGGGTATTCTGTCCAATACTGTAATTGTACTTATTCAATAATAGTATCTCATCTGAAAAATGGCAGAATATATTTTACTACGAACCACAAAAACCCGAAGAAAATAATGATATAAGCTGCATACCTGATAAAAGCGATAGCAACAGCCGTGTAATCGACCTTTTTTTCTATGTGTGTTTTCTTAAACTCCCCGTTTTTATCCGTATCCTCCAAAACTAACACCCACTTCACCATTATGATTTATGTAGTTCATCTAATTCATGTCGCAACAATAATATACCCGATATTGCTTCATTTATTACGGTCAATACTTTATTTTTTACATTCTCAGCCTATATAGCGATACTCATTAAACGCACCAAAAAACCTTCCCATTGGAAATGAAAGATATTTATTCAATATATCCTGCATATATTGATTATGTTGACACCAGTTCAATTATATGCTTGGTATATGCTAATATCTTCTGTAAAAAATAATGTCGCAATCTTTAACTATGCTTTTATCATAGTTTTAAAGTGCAAACATAAAATCGGCGTTCAAAAGAGAGGAGAAGTTATGAAAACAAAAAAAATTTTTTCTGCCATACTAGCTGCTGCAATTACTATGTCATTTACAACAACAGCATTTGCTGCGGCTTTTACAGATGTGCCTGACAGCCACCCGTACAAGACTGCAATTGATTTTTGCGCAGCCAAGGGGATCGTTAAAGGCATCGGTGCCGATACCTTTTTACCAGATGCAAAGTTAACGCGTGCACAGTTCGCTACGCTCTGGTGCCGTTCTTTGAGTTTAAAAGAAGAGAACCCCGGCTTTACGGATATCACCAAACTAAAGAATTACTATGACAGTCCTGCTATCGTACTACAAAGTCTTGGCATTTTAAACGGAACAAGTACGACGAAATTTTCACCGAATGAATTTCTCACACGTGAGCAACTCGCATCACTTACAATGCGCGCTTATAAACTGGGTGTAGCAGATAAAGATGCTTATAAGCAATATACCGACTTCGCTTCAGTTTCCGATTGGGCTCAGGACGGTATATCCGCCTGTATAAACGGAAAAGTATTTGAAGGTCTATACGACGGAACAGATTTCAAACCTGGTGATCTTGTAACACGAGCCGAGGTATGCAAACTGATATATAATATATCATCACCAGCTTATACCGTAACAGTAGGAGCACTTGTGGGCGGTACAATCACAGCCGAACCGGCCACAGCCCGCGCCGGCACCACAATCACATTGACTGTCACACCCGATACCGGTAAACAGTTAAAGGCCGGCACCTTAAAATACAACGAAACTGATATTACGGGAACCACCTTTACAATGCCTGAAAAGGATGTCATCATTACTGCTGAATTTGAGGACGTGTCGGTAATTCTTGATTCGATTGCCATCACGAGCGAGCCAACGAAGAAAACGTATATTGTGGGTGAGGCACTTGATTTAATCGGCCTGGTTATTACTGCGAACTACAGCAACAATACGAATGCCGCCGTAACCAGCTACACAACTTCACCTGAAGGCGGCAGTATACTGAGTACAGAAGGTGCTGTAACCGTAACGGTAAGCTATACGGAAGGCACTGTCACTAAAACTGCAACATTTACAATACAAGTAACTGCCTCCTGATTTTCTGTCCCGCATGCAATGAATAAAAAATCCGCAAGGTTCATAAATTGCGAACCTTGCGGATTTATCCAAGCCGGATTTCAAACTTGTCGAACCATACCTTCTCCATGAATTGTTCTGGGGAAAACAAGGTCCTTCTGAATATGGCAAGCTCCCTGGTATTTTTTTTAAGCCAGAGAGGAACGGGTATATCAAGTTCCTTGCAAAGGTCGATCAGGCACATCTCAAGCTTATCCCTGAAGTTGTGCCTCTCATCATTATCTTCGACAGCCGCTTCTCTTACCAATCTGTTTTCTATGATGATTTTACCAATAAGCTTCAAAGTGTTACCTTCCCCTAAATAATCGGTAATAATTTCTCTGTGCCTGGATCTACCAAGTACCTGCAAATCATATAAAGATCTGCAGCGATAGTTTTGCAACTATTATATCATCAACCATCTACAATGCAAAAGGTATTTATGGCAGCAAGCTTTTTGTCCTTATATTGCACTTATATTTCCTTAGAGCTATAAATTGCCGAGTAACGTACTTCTATCGCCCAAGTTTATATTCTATGGAATCGACAAGCGCCTTCCAGCTTGCATCAATGATGTCGGTGGAAACACCTATGGTGGTCCATATTTCATTTCCATCCGTGGATTCGATCAGAACTCTGACTTTCGCGGCCGTTGCAGAGGTCGAGTCTAATACTCTTACCTTGAAGTCCGTGAGTTTTATTTCCGAAATGCTTGGGTAAAATCGGATCAAAGCCTTCCTGACTGCATTATCCAGCGCATTGACCGGACCGTCTCCCTCCGCTGCTGTGATTTCCTCCTGATCTCCGACCTTGACCTTGATCATCGCGGAAGAATTGCGATCATCAGCGGCAGCAGGCTCATTCACGATCACCTTGAAATCCTTCAGTTCGAAGGACGGATGATATTTTCCAAGCACCTTTCTGACAATCAGTTCGAAGGAGCTTTCAGCGCCTTCATACTGATATCCCTCATGCTCCATTTCCTTTAATTTTTCGAGCACCTTTCGGGTTTCAGGAGAGTCCTTGCTGATCGAAGGATCCACCTTTTTTACCAGATTCAGCACTGCGCTTCTACCGGCTACCTCCGACATGAGAAAGATTCTCTCATTTCCAACGGTTTCAGGGTCTATCATTTCATATGCCATGGTGTTTTTAACCACCGCATCGGCATGCATGCCCGCCTTATGGGCAAAAGCCGTCCTGCCGACATATGGCGACCTCTCATCATGAATAACATTGGCAATTTCGCTGATCGCTCTTGCGACCGCTGTCATTTCTGACATGTTCTCGTCAGGGATACAGTTGTACCCCATCATGAGCTGCAGATTTGGTATGATCGTGCACAGATTTGCATTGCCGCATCTCTCTCCGAGACCGTTAATCGTGCCCTGTACCTGGGTAGCGCCCGCCTGCACAGCCACAATTGTGCCCGCGACAGCCATGCCGTTATCGTTATGGCAGTGGATTCCGATTGGAATCTTGAAACGGTTGATTACCAGCTTCGTAATTTCGAATATGTCCATCGGAAGGAAGCTGCCCTTGGTGTCGCAGAGGCACAGACTGTCCGCGCCTGCATCTGCTGCAGCCTGCAGCGTGCTCATTGCATATTCGGAGTTTGCCTTGCAGCCGTCAAAGAAATGCTCCGCATCATAGACGACTTCCTTGCCGTAGTCTTTGAAAAATTTAACTGTATCATAAATCATCTTAATATTTTCTTCAACTGTCGTCTTAAGAATGTCGGTCACCTGAAAGTCCCACGACTTGCCAAAGATGACCACCGCAGACGTTCCCGCCAACAGCAGCGACTTGACATTCGCGTCCTCTTCTACGGGAATCCCAACCCTTCTGGTACTTCCAAAAGCGATAAGCTTCGCATTCTCCAGCTTCATCCTCCCGGCTCTCTCGAAGAACTCGAGATCCTTTGGATTGGACCCCGGATTTCCTGCTTCAATATAGGCGACTCCCAGTGAATCAAGCTTTTTCACGATTTTGAGCTTGTCTTCGACTGTATATGAAATTCCCTGTGCCTGAGCTCCATCCCTTAATGTGGAATCCAGTGCAATTACCTTTTTCATACGGTCTCCTTCCCGTTGGCGGCTCCTTTATCCTGTTCGCTGACAACTCTGTTGATCGCGTTGATGTATGCCTTTACACTGGCCTCTATAATATCGGTGCTGACTCCTCTGCCTATATAGATTCTGTCGTTCTTTGCAACTCGCACCGTTGCTTCTCCAAGTGCATCTGCACCTTCTGTCACACCTTTCAGACTGTAATCCTGCAGCTCAAGCTCAAAGCCGACCGTTCTCTCGATTGCCTTGAAGGCCGCATTGATAGGGCCGTCACCAGTTGCTGCCTCTAAAATTGGCTGGCCATTCTTAATCAAACTTACCGTAGCTGTAGCAATAACCTTGTTTCCGCTGTTGATCTGGAAGCTGTCCAACTTGTACACTTCTTCCACTTCGGAAACTTTTTCAACCACAAGGGCTTCTATATCGCGGTCCAGGACCTCCTTTTTCTTATCCGCCAGTTCCTTGAACTGCTCAAAAGCCTTTGCAATTTCATCGGCTGCAAGGTTATAGCCCATTTCCTTCAGTCGTTCTTCAAAAGCATGTTTTCCGGACAGCTTGCCAAGTACCATCCTGTTCTGCGAAAGGCCTATGGATTCAGGCGTCATGATCTCATATGTGGTCTTTTCCGCCATTACGCCATGCTGGTGAATACCCGCTTCATGAGCAAAAGCATTAGCGCCGACGATTGCCTTGTTCAACTGAACACTGACACCGGTGAGACTGCTGACCAGTTTGCTGGTTCTGTAAATCTGTTTCGTATCTATATTGTGAATGATATCGCCGTAATAATCTTTCCTCGTATTAATACCCATGATGATCTCTTCAATAGAAGCATTGCCAGCACGTTCCCCAAGGCCGTTTACAGTGCATTCCAGCTGTGTCGCACCATTCCTGAGCGCTGCAAGTGAATTTGCAACTGCAAGTCCGAGGTCATTGTGGCAGTGAACACTGATATCTACTTTATCGATACCGGAAACATTATCCCTAATACCTCTTATCAGCTGTCCGAATTCTTCAGGTGATGAATATCCGACCGTGTCCGGAATGTTTACGACCGTTGCTCCGGCTTTAATGACCTCTTCAACAACTTTATACAGGAAATCGACTCTTGTCCTGCTGGCATCCTCCGCAGAAAACTCGACATCGGAACAGTACTTTTTCGCATACTTTACCATTGCAATAGCTCTTGCAAGCACTTCCTCCTCCGACATTTTCAGCTTATATTTCATATGGATGTCCGAGGTGGCAAGAAATGTGTGAATTCGTGGGTTCTCAGCGTTGCATACCGCTTCCCATGCCCTGTCAATGTCTTTCTCAAGCGCACGACTGAGGCTCGCAATGATTGTACCTTTGACGTTCTCAGCTATTGTCTTGACAGCCATGAAATCTCCGGGTGAAGATATGGCAAACCCTGCCTCGATCACATCCACACCAAGCTTTACAAGCTGTCTTGCTATCTCCAGCTTTTCCTGTATATTAAGACTTGCTCCCGGAGTCTGTTCTCCGTCTCTTAAAGTAGTATCAAAAATCTTAATTCTTGTTGCCATGTCAAATACCTCCTGCAATACCATGATAATCTCATATTCATAAATATCCGGCAGTATCTTGTGCCAGGCTCCCTTTCAGGTTTTTCGCCCGGCACTGCCCGCCTTTTCTCTATATCTGTATTTTTACTTTACTCGAATGGGGGAAGTCATGTGGAAGGCAAATTTCCATCTGCTTCATGCAATACTTTCCCCATCCATCCGTATCCTCTTTACTTCTTAAGCCAGCTCATCATTTTCCTGAGCTCTGCTCCGACCTTCTCCAGTTGGTGTTCGGACTGGCGCTGCCTTGTTGCAAGGAATTCAGCCCTGCCGCCGGCTTTGTTTTCCATGATCCATCTGGATGCAAAGGTACCGTCTTGTATCTCGGTAAGCACTTTCTTCATTTCTTTTCTGGTCTCATCGGTGATGATCCTCTTACCAACCATGTAATCTCCATACTCAGCTGTGTCACTGATGGAATATCTCATGTATGCAAAACCGCCTTGATTGATCAGATCAACAATGAGCTTCATCTCATGGACACATTCAAAGTACGCACTTTCAGGCTGATAACC
>DBTX01000040.1:114680-154034 GCA_002307275.1 Hungateiclostridiaceae bacterium UBA1305 | reverse complement strand
GCCTGCTCGCCGAAAAGATCCGTTTCAGTTTCTTCCCTGAACGTTGTTTCAAGTATGCCTGCCCTGCCTGCACCGATACCGGAAGCATATGCAAGTGCAAATTCCTTCGCCTTGCCTGATGCATCCTGGTGAATGGCAATGAGTGACGGAACGCCCCTGCCTTCCTTATACTGACTCCTGACAGTATGTCCAGGGCCCTTTGGTGCAATCATAACCACGTCAACCGACTTCGGGGGCTTGATCTGATTGAAATGAATGTTGAAGCCATGAGCGAATGCAAGAATATCGCCCTCCTTCAAATTCGGTGCGATGCTTTCGTAGTACACATCTGCCTGTGTTTGGTCCGGGGTAAGCATCATGATCATATCTGCAGCCTTTGCTGCTTCTGCTGTATCAAGTACCTTCAGGCCATCCGCCTCAACCTGCTTCCTTCTCTCGGAAGTTGGTGTAAGGCCTACGACCACGTTAATCCCACTATCCCTCAAATTCTGTGCATGTGCATGTCCCTGGCTCCCATAGCCTATTATCGCAACGGTTTTGCCTTTAAGCAGGCCCAGGCTGCAATCACTGTCATAATACATTTTTGTCATATATTTTACTCCTCCTCATTATTGGTAGCCTTTATAATTCGATTGCCTCTCTCGATAGCAATGGTACCCGTTCTCACTATTTCCTTGATTCCAAACTGATTGAGCATATCCTCAAGTGCCGCCACCTTATCCGAGCCGCCGGATATTTCAATGGTCAGGGTAGTTTTTGAAACATCGACAATTTTTGCTCTGAAAATTTCCACAATCTGAATGATTTCCGATCTTGTGGTGGTGCTTGCCGCTACTTTGATCAGCGCAAGTTCCCGGCTGATCGACTCTGTTTTTTCGAGTTCTTTGAGCTTTATGACGTCAATCAGCTTGTTGAGCTGTTTGCTGACCTGCTCGACCGTATACTCATCCCCATCCACTACGATCGTCATCCTCGATACATCCGGATTCTCCGTTACCCCTACTGCCAGGCTGTCGATATTGAATCCCCTTCTGCTGAAAAGACCGGCAACCCTGGAAAGTACGCCTGCATGATTTTCCACCAGAACCGATAACGTATGCTTTGCCATAATGGTATTCTCCTTTCAAGAAAATTCGTTTTGTTCCTAGCCTTTCTTATCCCTGGCTTAATCTCCATATGTAAATAATGTTAATACTACAATGTAGACTCCATCGGATCTACCGAGCACTCCAGCAGGTAGGATCCATTTTCGGCAGTCATCCGTTCCAGCGCTGCTCTGATCTCGGAATTTCTTGTGATCCTTTCGCCCTTGAAGCCATATGCAGCGGCCAACATGATGAAGTCCGGGTTCTGATCCAGACAGACCTGCGAATAGCGTCCTCCATGCTTGTTAAGCTGCAGTTCACGAACCATGCCGAGCCTGCAGTTGTTGAAGAGGATCATTTTAACTTCTATCCCGTACTGCTTCATTGTACCAAGTTCCTGCATGGACATCTGGAAGCTGCCGTCACCACTTATTACTACGACAGGCGTTTCGGGCTTTCCGACCTTCGCACCTATTCCGGCCGGAAGGCCATAACCCATTGTACCAAGGCCTCCCGAGGTGATGAATGTTTTTGGCTGGCGCATATTATAATTGTTGGCAGTCCATATCTGGTTCTGTCCAACTTCAGTCGCGATAACAGCCTCTGCCGGGAAGTATTCCGACAGGAGGGAAAGCAGGTATTTGGGGTTTACGAAACCGGTTCTGTCATCCTTGACAAGTTCAACCGCCCGCTGCTGCTTTTGCATTGCAACCGTCTCCGCCCAATCGTCGCTGCCGCCGGTTTTCGCAAGCATCAGCATATCCTTCAGAATCAATTTGACATCGCCAACCACGGGAATTGACGTATCTATGTTTTTCCCTATCTCTGCCGGGTCTATGTCTATATGGATGATTTTTGCCTTCTTTGCAAGCATGCTTGCCGCGCCGATCGCCCTGTCCCCCACTCTTGCTCCGAGAAAGAGTACAAGATCAGCATGATGCAGCGCATAATTCGCAGTCTGCGTACCATGTGTACCAACCATCCCGTAATGCAGCGGATGAGTGGATGCAATAGCTCCGATGCCCATTAGCGTGGTCGTCACGGGGATATTGAATCTCTCGGCAAGTTCTCGTACTTCTTCCGAAGCATTTGCCAAAATGACACCGCCGCCTGCGCAAATGACAGGAGCCTTTGCTGATTCAAGCGCCGCAACTGCATTTTTTATCTGCATCGGGTGCCCTTTATAGGTGGGTTTGTAACCCTTTATGTCAACTGCTTGAGGATAGATGAAATCAATCGTGCTGTTCTGCACATCCACCGGAATATCAATGACGACAGGCCCCGGGCGCCCTGTTGCAGCAATATGGAAGGCTTCTTTAATAATCCTTGGAAGCTCTTCTGCTTTCTTAACCAGATAATTATGTTTACAAAAAGGTGCTGTTGCACCAGTGATATCCGCTTCCTGAAAAGCATCCGTGCCGATCATCGCACATGCGACCTGGCCTGTGATTGCCACGATTGGAATACTGTCCATATTGGCATTTGCTATCCCGGTGATCAGATTCGTTGCCCCCGGTCCGGAAGTCGCAACACAAACACCCGCTTTACCGGTTACTCGTGCATAGCCGTTAGCAGCATGAGCAGCGCCCTGTTCGTGTCTGGTCAGAACATGCCTGATGGAACTATCCAGAAGAGCATCATAAAACGGAGAGATTGCAGCTCCGGGGTAACCGAATATTGTATCGACTTTTTCCAGCTCGAGTGCCTTGATGATAGCCTGAGCACCTGTCATTTTCATAATCACCCCTCCTTTTAGATATAAAAAACCCCTCGTCAACTGCATATATGCAGGGACGAAGGGAATAATCCAACGTGGTACCACCCTGATTTGACGGGCGTTTCCGCCTATCCTCGGCAAGTACTGATGTACTTGACTATAACGTAGTCAACGCCATCATCTGAATCCAGTGAAAAGATTATGAATGAATATTTTCCACTTGACCTCAATGATGAAGCTCCGGAGCGAGTTATACACAAATCCTGTATATCGGCTCACACCACCCGCCGACTCTCTTAAACACCCAGACCTGTCTTTTTTCCTTCATTGCACAGCCGTTTTAAATTAATTGTATAATAGTTTACCAGTAATAGTTGGCGGTGTCAATAAAATATTACACTTATATTGCTTTTATTTATTTGCTTTTTTATTCTTTCTTGCCATATACAATGGAAAAGGCTTATAGAAAGATTCTGTCTTTCGTATTTCCCTCGATTTTTCCAATACCATAGCCATAGCAAAAGGATTGGTGCATACTGGTAATAATCAAGGCCTTCAGGAATTCCCTCTCCTGTTTGTCAAGTCCCCTGTCCATCGTTTCGATAAAGTCCTTTGCCTTGTCTGCCGCAATAAGCTTTATAGCTTCCCTGGTACCTGCAAGATCACCATTCAACTTTTCCCTGCCCTGTTTCAGGTATGATTTTATCGTCTTTTCAAACTCAGCACTATTTCTAATAACATTTGCCATGGCAGCACCCTCCCTATATCTGCAATAATACATTGGAAGTCTTGCCAAAAAATATAGTTTGTTATACATCAAGTCTTTTTTATTTGTAATTCTACCTCGTGATCATCCCATCTTTCGTTTTTTGTTCAAGTACTATGTTTGTCGTAACCCATTCATTACTACCCTGCATAAGGTGGGTTACCATAATTGTATCACCGGGCGACTTTGTATAGATATAAGTCCTCAACTGGAGCATTGTGCTGATATCCTGGTCGTCTACCTGTCTGATGATACAGCCTTCCCTTATCCCTGACTTAAAGGCCGGACCGGTCGTATCCACATGTGCAACATATATGCCGCTCTCCTTGGCGACCCCATCTCCCATATAAGGCAAAACACTGTTATCATATGCAAACAGCCCCAAATAAGGCTCATTGAATGAACCGGTACTTACAAGCTTCTGCATAATCGGTTTTGAAATATTGATAGGAATTGCAAAACCCATTGCTTCCGCACTTTCAACCTTTATTGTATTTATACCCACCACCTCGCCCTTTGCATTGAGCAAAGGCCCTCCGCTGTTGCCGGGGTTAATGCTTGCATCCGTCTGTATCAAATCCTCCATATAGTTGGGTCCGGTATCTGTTTCAATTCTGATCGTCCTGTTAAGTGCGCTTATAATACCTGAGGTTACCGTCCTTTGAAATTCAAGACCAAGCGGATTGCCAATGGCAATTGCCAACTCACCTACCTGCAGTTTTGAAGCATCCCCAAGCATTAATGGGGTCAGATCTGTTAGATTAACCTTCACAGCAGCAAGATCAAGCACCGGATCTGCCCACACAACCACACCGTCAACATTTCTGCCATCTGCAAAAGAGACAACGATTCTTTTACTCTTGCCGCCTGCAACATGATTGTTGGTAAGAATATATCCG
Source organism: Hungateiclostridiaceae bacterium UBA1305 (assembly GCA_002307275.1). GTDB lineage: Bacteria > Bacillota > Clostridia > Acetivibrionales > DTU013 > UBA1305. The sequence goes on along the minus strand of DBTX01000040.1, from coordinate 149,567 downwards.
TCAGAGCTGACTACGACGCCAGATCCAACACCTACCTCAGTGTCACCATTCTTTTGAAAGAGGCCCGCTTGCTTCACCCGCTCAACAGTAATCCCCACAACTCCCGGTGTAGCATTCTTTGCCACGGTTTGAGCAGCAGGCACCACTGAAGACTGCTCCACAGTCTGCACCGAAATATTTTTTCCCTGTTGAACCGAATCACTCGGCAAATCCCCCGTTGCTGCCAACTGATTACCTGTCGCTGCTGCCTGACTACCCGTCTGTGACATCTGGAGCGCACTGTTGATCGGGCTCTTGTTGACATTCTGCCCATTTCTTGTAAAATATCCCGAAAAAACCGCAAACACAAGCAAACTTACTGTTAGTGATGTTATTACAGAGCCAAACAGCATTTTTATAAAAAAACCTCGGTTTTCCTTTTTTTCAAACATTAAAATCATCCTCATTTTCAGATTGCGTTCTTTTAAAGATAATGTAAAAAGATTTTTGGTATCCGCTTTTTTACACTTATCTACCTACAACATTCTGTGCAAAAAATAATTATTCCTTAATACAAATCTTTTTTGCAACATATTTAGTATTGCAATTTAATCTGAAAGAATGCAGATGAGGTGAAGCATTATGTATTGGAGGTGTCTGATTGAAGATTGGATTTGATGATCTTTTTTACACTTTTTTCGAATTTGGGTCTGGGAAGCATAACCTGATGGGCACAGCCAAGGCATTTCACTCTGAAATCGGCGCCTGTCCGCATGACTTCCCATTGTTTGCTTCCGCAAGGATGTTCTTTTCTAAATTCGACGATGTCCCCGAGACAATATTTATCGGCCATGGTGATACCCCATTAATTATTATTGTACCCATTATAGCACACTTACCAGGTTATACAGAAAAAGTAGCTGCAGCCTCTATGAATGCTTCGAAGATTCTCAGATGGGCCGGATTCTCCTGCCACATATCCTCGGGATGCCACTGGACTGCGACAATAAAATTACTGCCTGTGCCCTCGATTGCTTCCGTAATGCCATCAGATGAACCTGCAACTATAGAAAGTCCATTTCCGGCATCCTTTACCGCCTGATGGTGGAACGAATTGACACCCAGAGTCTCAGTAGCGTAAATTTCGTACAGCCTGGAACCTGCCTTGATGCGGATATCGTGGACCGGGTACCAGTCCGGTGCCTCCTGCCAGTGTTTCAGAGTATCCCCATGAGCAGGACCAGTATGAATATCCTGGTGCAATGTACCGCCGAGTGCTATATTAATAAGTTGTAATCCCCTGCATATCCCCAGAATGGGCATCTTTCGTGCAATTGCCTTCTTCACCAGCAATAATTCAAAGCGATCTCTTTCGGGAGAAATTTTTCCGCCGTATTTCATGTTTTCTTCTCCGAAGTGTCTCGCGTCTATATCCGCACCACCAGAAAACAAAATACCGTCGACAGTTTCCAGAATGCTTTCAATTATGCTGTCCTCAGCGCAAAGAGGCAGTATAACGGCAAGTCCGCCAGCCTTTATTACACCATTGACATACCCCTGTCCCAATGACAGTTTATTGTTATCCGGCATATATCCAGGGGTTAACCCAATAACAGGCCTCTTCCTCATATAAACCCTCCGTCATTACCTTAGCATCCCTTAAATCAAAAGGGGACATTTCTCGGCCCTTTACGCATTCTCCCTGTGGAGATGTGTCCCATATTGCTTTAGCGTCAAAAGGGGACATTTCTCGGCCCTTTACGCATTCTCCCTGGGAGATGTGTCCCATATTGCTTTAGCGTCAAAAGGGGACATTTCTCGGCCCTTTACGCATTCTCCCTGTGGAGATGTGTCCCCTTACCTTATATATCATATGCCAGTATAATGGCTTTAGCTATTTCCTTCATTGGGATTCCACGATCCATGCTCTGCTTCTGGATCCTTTTGAATGCTGCACTCTCCGTAAGCCCGAGATTCGCCATCAGAAGCCCTTTCGCCTTTTCCACCTCTTTCCTTGTATCAAGACTCAATTTTAGACCTTCAATCTCCTTCTCCAGCTGTTTTATCTTTCTTCTGTCTTTGATCATAAGTTCGAGGGAACCGATCAGAAGCATCCTGTTAACAGGCTTTACCAGACTGACAAACCCGGATTCCTGTCTGATGTCGTCGACCATACTATCCTGATCGGCAGATACAAAAAGCATCGCATCGCAAATCCCGTCTTCAAGCGCGACTCTGGAGATCTCGAGTCCATTCATATGCGGCAGGTTATACTCAAGTATGATGATATCAGGCTTGAGCGCCCTCATTTTACGCAGACAGTCCTGACCTTCATTCGACTGCTCTATAATCATGAATCCGGCCTCAACCAATATGGTTTTCAGTTTTAAAACCAGAGCATCACTACTCATTGCTATCATTATTCTAGTCGAATCCATACCAACACCCCATATAAAAGGTTTTATTAATATAAAATGCAGCCGAACCCAAAGGTACGACTGCATCATTGCAGTAATCAAATGTATTGAGAGTGTTCTGTTAGCTTTAGCGTCAGAAGGGGACATTTCCCGGCCCTTTACGCATTCTTCCTGCTGGAGATGTGTCCCCTTTCCTCAATACTTCATCAGGTATGAGTCGATCTCCCATTTGCTTACTTTAGTCCTGTACTCATTGCATTCTTCCTGCTTGGCTTCAATATATTTGTAATAAACATGGTTACCAAGTATATCCTTGACAAAGTCGCTTTTGCTCATCTCGGCAATTGCTTCATCAAGGCTTCCCGGCAGTTCTCCGATGCCCTCCGCACGCCTTTCTTCCGTAGTCATCTCAAAGAGGTTCTTGTTGGACGGTGCAGGCGGTTGAATTTTATTCTCGATACCATCGAGTCCTGCTGCGAGAATGGCTGCCAGTGCAAGATATGGGTTACAGCTCGGATCGGGGCATCTTAATTCAAGCCTTGTAGCTGTTCCACGAGCTGCAGGTATTCTTATCAATGGACTTCTGTTCCTTGCCGACCAGGCGACATATACTGGAGCTTCATAACCAGGTACAAGCCTCTTGTAAGAGTTAACCAGCGGGTTGGTCAGAGCTGCAATGGAGCGCATGTTCTTCATCAATCCGCCTATGAACCAGTATGCTTCCTGACTAAGCTGCAGGGAATCCTTTTCATCGAAGAATATGTTCTTTCCGTTTTTATATAAGGAAGTATTGACATGCATACCAGAGCCTGAAATGCCGAAAACGGGTTTGGGCATGAAGGTCGCATGCAGTCCGTGCCTTTGTGCTATTGTCTTGACAACCAGCTTGAATGTAAGAATTGCATCCGCAGCCGTCAATGCATCATTATATTTAAAATCGATTTCATGCTGACCAGGTGCTACTTCATGATGTGATGCTTCAATTTCAAAGCCCATCTCTTCGAGTGCAAGGCACATGTCACGTCTTGCGTTTTCGCCCAGATCGACAGGCCCAAGGTCGAAATATCCTGCATTATCATGTGTGATCGTTGTCGGGTTTCCTTCACTGTCAGTGAGGAATAGGAAGAATTCGCACTCCGGTCCGACATTATAAGTATCATATCCCATTTTCGAAGCTTTTTCGATTGTCTTTCTGAGTACATACCTGGGATCCCCTTCAAATGGAGTGCCATCAGGATTGTATACGTCGCAGATCAGGCGTGCCACTTTGCCGTTCTGGGGTCTCCAGGGGAATACGACGAAAGTGTTGGTATCAGGCCTTAAATACATGTCGGATTCTTCAATTCTGACAAAACCTTCTATTGATGAACCATCAAACATGCATTTATTATCAAGTGCTTTTTCGAGTTGATCAGCAGTAATAGCTAGATTCTTCAATGTTCCGAATATATCAGTGAACTGCAGACGTATGAATTTTACATCCTGCTCCTTCACCAACCTGATTACATCTTCCTTGGTATACTTTGGCATATGCAACACTCCTTAAAATAAATTTTCCCGTTGATATAATGAAAAAAAGAATTGGGATCATCAGTTTTTCACTTGTATTACATTTGGTTCCAATTAATTGCTGCGCAGCAAATAAATGAAGATTATTTGCTGAAGCAATAATCGTTTGTTGAAAAAGAATCATTCCTTTTACGAATTTTTTTCAACACATATCTCCCGGACATAAAAAAACGACTCAGGCAAGGTATGTTTAACCAGCCTGAGAACGTCGTTGTTCCTGACATCTAAATAAAAGCACTTAATAATGTATTGATTATAACACATTTATACATTTATGCAACAACCATTTTTTCTTTATAATCGCCGATGTTATTCCTTCTCGAACATATCCTTGCCAACACCGCATATCGGGCAAACCCAATCCTCCGGAATATCGTCGAAGGATGTGCCGGGTGCAATGCCAGCCTCCGGATCCCCAATTGCAGGATCATAAACATAACCGCATGCCGTACATACATATTTCTCCATTCATTCATCTCCATTCAATCAGTGTTGAATCTGTTCATTTTTATCACTTTAATCTATATTCCCCCTACGGTACATTCATAAACAAAAATTTAAAATTTTTGTCTTCCGCCGTTTCCCTTGCCTCCGAACAGTACGATCAGACCTATACCAATTAGCACCGCTGGCACGATAAAGGATTGTGTGTTAATGCCCAGCAATGTCTTGACTGAAAATACAAAGAAAAATATTGCCGACAGCCCGGTCAGAATGCCAATAGGTATCAGCAGACCTCTGTCCCTGTTGCCAAAAACATATAATTCAAAAAGTCCAAAAGCTACCGAGAATATATATATAGGCCATGTGATTTCCCATCCGCCAAAGAGCATGTTTACCTGGAATGCAGCACCCAGCACCAGCAATATTCCTCCAGGCACCAGTACCCCCGGATCCTTTTTCCTGCCTGAGAGATAGCCCAGATGGAATAACAGTCCCGGCAATATCAGAAATAAAGATGGCCAGAATGTCCCAATAATACGACCTATATTGACATATTGCCAGATCGGCCCAATAATATTTAAATTCCTTAATAGAAACAAAGCGCCAAGGATGATGAAAATGCTTCCAAGCACTTTACCTGTCCTGTTCATGTTAGAAACCTCCCAAATAATTCATTAAGCGTCGTTCGTACACTGTCATGACAGCGTACTTGTTCATCTATAATATTATAACGTTTATTGACCAAAATGTCTGATATATTTGAGAGGTCCCTTTTGTTTACACTTTTACATATTCAGCGGAATTGTCATATGCCGGGTATTCGCCCTCTTTTTCCAGTCTCCATAATACATAACGGATTCCAGCCGCAATCAGATCCGCTATCTTCATTACGATTTGCAGCCTTGTATTTTGAAGGACAAGAAAGTCCATAAAACCGCCGAAGTTGACAATGCCAGTCACATACATATCCCCCACCGGCGTGAGTTCCTTGTTTACACCTGAACCTGGCTTGATAGAGCCTTTACCAATACTGATATAACCCACATGGTCCATCCTGCCCAGGCACGCATCTATTGCTATAACAAACGGTTCACGGCAGTCTGTTGATACACAGTGCATTATTTCTTCAAGATTTTTTGCATGGACGGGATTTTCGAGATTGCCATAGACATGGACACCTTTATGCTTCAGATTTGCGATCTTATAACCAATAAGGGGGCCGAGGCTATCCCCTGTTGACCTGTCGGTACCAATGCATACAAAGACCAATGATCTGCATCCATTGCCCAAAGCTTTCACAATATGGCTATAGAGCTCATCAGTAAAGCATTTGAACGCCGATATGCTGTTAACATTAATGTATTGCTGACTTTCTGCCGCTTTCGGAAACATCATTTACTCCAAGTAACGTTTTAAAATATATTATTTCCTTTGGTACCTCATTTATTACATATTTTAATTATTGCCCTAAAAGTTTATCGTTATTATATGAGTTACATTGGGGCGAATTGAATTTACTTAATAATGAATCATTGCTATTATGTTTATAGGAGAGGTGAGGTTTACGGAATCTTTTAAACAGAGCAGACCCTTTATTGAAGATATCGTCGATGGCATGTATGACTGGGTACGGGTGCTTGACACGAATGATAATGTTATTTACATGAACAAGGCAATGACCGACAGTCTTGGCAAAAACCTGATCGGCTCTAAGTGCTATACCGTCCTTGGCCGATCCGAGCCATGCACCAACTGCATTTCCAGGAAATCGGCCTTTGACGGCGCATGCCATGAGAAAGAGGAGATCATCAACAGCAGGATATTCTCCGTCATGAGCTCCCCTATAAAAAATGCAGAGAACCAGATTATCGCAACTGTAGAAGTCCTTCGGGAAACAACCCAGTTGAAACAGCTATATCATGAAACCCAGGAACAGAATAATAAATTCAAGGCTGAACTGGAAATGGCCAGAAAGCTTCAGGCAAGCCTCTTGCCAGGTCCGATCACAGATCATCGGTTGAACTTCTCTTTTATTTACATGCCATGTGAATCATTGGGCGGTGACTTTCTGGATATTTTCAAGATAGATGACTCCCATATCGGATTATACCTCGCAGATGTCTCAGGTCATGGCGTTCCGGCATCATTTCTGACAGTCTTTCTTCGTTCTGCACTGGACAAAAAGCAGCTGTCTCCGGCAAAAGCACTTGAGGACCTTTATTATGAGTTCAATCAAAGCAAGCTGGATGAAGAATTATACATCACGATCTTTTATGCAATCATTGATTTGGAAAGCAAAGAAATGCTGTACTCGAATGCAGGCCTCAGTGTAAGCCCTCTGGTATACAGCACGAGCCGTTTTGAACTGTTGAGGCTGCCCGGCATCCCCATAAGCAACTGGACTGAAAATCCGGAATATGTCAATGGCATGCTAAAGCTGAACTCCGGCGACAAGCTCTTCCTTTATTCGGACGGAATACTCGAAATGAGAAATAAGGATAACGAACAGTACGGTGAGGAAAGGCTGCTTGACATCATTCTCAATGACAACCTCAAGCCAAAGCAGCTGCTTTTGAATATAAAAAAAGCAGCATTCCAGTTTGCCGGGGTTCATTCGGCCAATCAACTGCAGGACGACGTTACCATGGCATTGCTGGTGATTAAATAAAGTACTTCATTCGTTATATATCGCTTTTTTAAGTATGTCCAGATATACTTTGCTATCTTCAGCTAATCGATTAATCTGCGACAACGCTTAGTGATTTATGCTTTATAAAGTTTTCTCCTCTGATACAGCACAGTCGCCGCTTACACCCCACCAATCCATTTCACCAATTCATCCAGTCCCTCTCCGTTCCTGCAGGATACTTCAAACACCTTCGCTTCCGGATTCACAGTACGGATCCCCTTATAAAATGCATCCCTGTCGAAATCGATATACGGCAGCAGATCAGTCTTATTCAGGATAATAACATCTGCAGCCTCGAACATCGACGTATACTTGAACGGCTTGTCATGACCTTCGGGAACACTTGCAATAACCAGCTTCAGCCCTTCACCGAGGTCAAATGACGATGGGCATACCAGGTTGCCGACATTTTCAATGAATAGGATCGAGTTATCAAACCCCGCATCTCCTTCAACCACGGTATGGATCATGTTGGCGTCCAGATGACAGCCCCCGTTGGTATTGATTTGTACAACATGTACACCCATCCCGTCTATCTTCTGTGCGTCAATGCTCGAAGCGATATCCCCTTCTATCACGCTGAACCGGCGTTTCGACAGCTCCATCAGTTTCATGATAATACTGGTTTTTCCTGCTCCAGGCGAAGCCATCACATTCGCAACAGTAATTCCATGTTCGGTGAAATAATCCCTGTTCAAATCAGCGACTTTGTTATTGACATCCATGATGTTTTTCATTACCTTGATTTCCATCGTCATTCAACCTCCATACTCTCTATGTAAAATTCCCTGCCCGCATCCGTAAGCCTGCCTTCACCGCCGCAAGACGGGCAGTCAAAACCACTTCGTGGTTTCTCATATTCCTGGCCACAGGCTATGCAACTCAATTTTGCCGGCATTCTCCTGAAAATCAGTTTTGCGCCCTGAGCAGCCGTTCCCTCGCTGAAAAAGTCAAAATACATACTGACGGATTCATCTATGATGGAAGACAGATCACCTATGACAAGCCTGATCTCAAGTATTTTTTTGCTCCCGGCCGCCACAGCTTCTCTTACAGCTATCTCCACCATATTCTGTGTTACAGCATATTCATGCATGGCATCTGTTCCTTTCTCAATAAAACGGACGCTCCATTATGAAAAGCTCGGGGTCATCGAACCACGCTTACTTTCAGGCGGATTCCTCTTTAACGGAATGCCTTTAATGAAAAGCTCGGAGGCATAGGGCCCTGCTCACTTTCAGGCGTATTACACTTTAATGGAATGCCTTTAAACAAAAAGACCGCCTTTGCAGGCAGTCCCCTCAATACGGTATAAATATCGTTATTGCTGTCTATGACTGCTGAAGCCTTACTCCGCTTTTTTGCCAGCAACCGCTGCGCCGCTTTGTTCTTCTTCCTTCGGCGGTTTGGGCTGTTGTACGGATTTCCTTTTTTCCTTTATTAACGCAGAAGTGTTATAGTCCTCATAATTGATAATGCATTTCTTCGGGCAAGCCTCTTCACAAACGTTACAGATAATGCATTTGAAGGGGTCGATCTCCCAGCTTTTTGCATTTCTGTCTACAGTTAATGCATTTGAAGGGCATTTTTTGCTGCAGATGCCGCAAAATATGCAGTTATCTATATCTATTCCAATATGGCCCCTCGTATCCTTGAAAGAAGCACGCCTTACCGTGGGATACTGCCTTGTCGCAGGCTTCGAAGCCAGATTCTTAAAGATGTTGCCGATCATGTCAAACATTATTGAACCTCCTATATATAATCAACGTTCCGTGCAGCTGATGCATGGGTCTATGGTCAGTATCAGCACCGGTACGTCAGCCAGTTCGCTTCCGGGGAGCATCTGAAGCAAGGTTGGAATGTTGGCAAAGGTAGGCGTTCTGACCCTCATCCTCTCCAGATTTTTCGTTCCATTTGCCCTTAGGTAGTAAAGCACTTCACCCCTTGGCTGCTCAACTCTTGATATTACCTCACCGGTCGGGTTTCCTTTAAAGGGAACTGCAATCTCTCCCGCAGGAAGTTTACCAATAGCCTCTTCTATCAGATTAATGGACTGGTATATCTCCTGCATCCTGACGTCAGTCCTGGCATAGCAATCACCGTCTGTACGTACTATCGGCTCAAATTCCAACTCGCCGTATGCAGAATACCCGGTAGTTCTGAAGTCCATTGCAATGCCACTGGCTCTTGCCATCGGGCCAACTGCGCAATGCCTTTGGGCATCCTCTTTCGTCAGTGTTCCAATTCCGACCAGTCTGTGCTTTACCGTATAATCATTCAGAAAAACAGGTTCGATCCTCTTCATGTCTTCCCTGATCTCTTCCAAAATAACCTTTGTCTTTAACAGCAATTCCTTGGAAATGTCACGTCTTGTCCCACCGATTGTGTTTACAGAAATAATGACACGGCTGCCTGCAGTTTCTTCCATGATGTCCATGACCTTTTCCCTGTTTCTCCAAATCTGCATAAACAAGCTTTCAAAACCGAAGGAATCCGCCAGAAGTCCCATCCACAACAGATGGCTGTGAATTCTGTGCAATTCCGCCCAGATCACCCTGAGGAAACGCGCCCTGTCAGGTATCTGCAGGTTCATCAGGGTCTCAATGCCCTGACAGTAAGCCATGGCATGCATACAGCTGCAGATGCCGCAGATACGCTCCACAACATATACATTCTGTGTGAATTCCTTCAATTCGGTCAGTTTCTCAAGTCCTCTGTGAACATAACCTATAGCAGGAATCGCCTCAATAATTTTCTCGTCCTGCATGACAAGCTTCAGATGAAGGGGTTCAGGCAGCACAGGATGCTGCGGGCCAAATGGTATTACTGTTTTAGGCATTATTTTCTTCCCCCTTCTTCACAATCGTGATCTGCTGTCTGAGCATCGGATTTTCCGGTGCTCCGTCAGACAACAGCATGTGCCCGCCGTAATCTATGGCAATATTTTCAACGTTAAGTCCAAAAAGCTCTTTCATTTCATTCTCAACAAGCAGTGCGCACAAATAGATTCTTGATATACTTGGGACCGCGCTGCCCTTTGGCACTGTGAGCTTTAAATTTCTTATTTCATAATCCTTGTCAAAATGATAATACAAATCGATCGTATCATCATTATTGTCAATACATGTTGCCGTTATCAGCCTGCAGCCGTCATACTGCATGGACTGTACTTCGTGCAGCAATTCCTGCACGTTTATTTGTTTTACGTTTTCTATCATTTGCTTCCTCCATCCGGCACGCCGGCGCCAGAATTCACTCCAACTGCTGTCTTCTTACGGCTGTTCTTTTTAAATTGATCTGCCTTTTCATCCATCTTGCCGACTGCCATGACAATACCGTCAATGATAGCCTCAGGACGCGGGCAGCAGCCTGGCACATAAACATCTACAGGAATGACCTTGTCAATACCGCCCAACACGTTGTAGCATTCCTTGAAAATACCACCGCTGCAGGCACATGCGCCAACAGCTACAACTGCCTTCGGTTCAGGGATCTGATCATATATATTCTGCAGTACACGTACATTCCTGTTGTTGACAGAACCGGTCACCACAAGTACGTCGGCATGTTTCGGGTTACCGACATTGACAATGCCGAAGCGCTCAACATCATACATGGGCGTCAGGCATGCCAATGTTTCTATATCGCATCCATTGCAGCTGTTACAGTCGAAATGCACTATCCATGGCGATTTTTTTCTTGATTTACTCATTATTCCCATTTATCTTACACCTACCTCCATAAACGTCTTTAACACTCTTTCAATTAATCAGTATTTGAACGCATCGGTTCAAAGAAAATATTTCGGTTGTAAAAAAATATTTTCTTACTGCTGCTGCGTTTCAACGAGGCTTTTTGCCTCGTTATTTCATCCTGGCATAGAGCCATACGATATTCGTCAATGCTGCTCCTATACCGATCAGCCAGGTTACTTTGATCATCCATCTCCAGGTGACCCTCGCACTGATATTATCAATAACAAGCTCCAAGAAATACGCTGCCAATGCTATAAGTATACCTACCCATAAAGGCTGTGCGAAAAACAGCGAAACCATCCCGAGCAGAAGAACAAGATCAATCCAGTGAGTCATTTCTATTATTGCCAGCTGAGGTCCTGAAAATTCAGTAGTTAAACCCTTGACAAGCTCCTGATGCCCATGGTGCGATGTTGAAAAATCAAACGGTGACTTTCTCAGCTTGATCGTCAGCACATACAGGAACGCGAGAAATACCAGCGGCAGCTTGAACAGCAGCGGCTGATCATATACGAAAATGCTCTCGATCATGAAGCTCTTTGTCAGAAGATATATACCAACAGTCATCAGCAGCAGAACAGGTTCATACGCCAGCATCTGAATGATTTCTCTCTGCGCACCGATCTTACTATACGGTGACCTGACGCTCATCGCTCCGATTACCAGCGACAGGTTTGAAAACGTCAGAACAAATACCAGCATCAGCAGATCCTGCTTTAATACCAGCATAACGAGCGAGGTTGCTGCAAAAAGCAGGTAACCCAGCACATACACCATCTGTGTCTGATTAACTGTAATTCTCTCTTTACCAAAGAGCTTAAAGAAATCATAAAACGGCTGCAGAACCGGAGGACCCATTCTATTTTGCATACGGGCGGTAATCTTCCTGTCCAGCCCGCTGAGAATACCTCCAACAATAGGAGCGGCAATCAATGTTACTATAACAATCAAAATATTATTCAGTAAGCTCATTATATCACCACCCCAAACATTACAAGTATTATGGCCGCAGCTGCGAGATTAACCCACAGCGTGAGGTTCTCTTCCCCGAGTATATTTTTAAAGTAATAATTGTGCACTACAACGCTTTCTCTCTTGTCACCAGGTCCGATAAACTCTATGCCCCTGATGTCGTCACGTACATGCTCCCCGCCCATGTATGGCGGTTTAATTCTTTCGGGCTTCGTTCTGATTAAGTAGAACGGTATTGTCATAACTACAGCGAATAATATGATAAAGAATCCGATCGACGCAAAACCACCCATGAATGTACTGCCGCCGTTACTCAACCAAAGACCGCTCGTACTGGTGGTCAGCGTATTTGCATCTCCCAGTCCGCTGGCTGCAAGCTGCGGCGCAACGAAGGTGTTGAATAAAGGAACGATCAGTATACTGGCCGCCATCACAATGACAATCAGAATTGTCAATGAAACCTTTATCGATGCTCTCAGCTTCTCACGTGGGTATTTGGTCTTATACGACATCGTCAATATGATACCGATCCATTTCGCCCAGAAGAACACTGTAAATGCACTGCCCATGATGATAAAGAGCAATACCAGCGGCATATGGACAGCAGCCTCAATAGCCAGCCACTTGGTTATCAGAACACCAAAGGGCGGGAGCAGCATCGAAACCATGCCAAGTACTGTAATAACAGTGGTAAAAGGCATTTTTTTCATCAGGCCCTGCATATCTTCGATGTCTCTGCTGCCAATCCCATGCTCTATCGTACCTACACAAAGGAACAACAAACCTTTTGAAACAGCGTGGAATATAATGAGCAGTATCGCAGCGCCCAGTGCAACATTCGTGCCGATTCCTGCGCAGCATATGATAAGTCCAAGGTTTGCTATCGTCGAATATGCCAGAACACGCTTGGCATTACGCTGACTGACCGCAAGCGCCGATCCTGCCAGGAAAGTAAAGCCGCCTACTACTGCCACTATCGTACCAAGGATCGTACCTGCGAATGCCGGTGCAAAACGCACGACCAGATAAACGCCGGCTTTAACCATTGTACTTGAATGAAGAAGACCTGAAACTGGTGTCGGAGCGACCATCGCACCCAGCAGCCAGCTTTGGAACGGGAACTGTGCCGACTTCGTAAATCCCGCAAAACACAGTAACCCGAGTCCGATCGGCAGTAAGCCTGCAAATGCGGCAGCGGGTTTCATACTGACAAGTTCGTTAATCGCGATCGTACCTGTCGCGTTATATATCATAATGATTCCGACGGCAAATGCAACACCGCCAAGCATGTTGATCCATAAGGCTCTAACACCGTTTTTGATTGCTTCCTCGGTCTTGTCATGCGATATGAGAAGGAACGAACAAAGTGTAGTGACCTCCCAAAAGAAGTACATCCACATCAGGTTGTTTGTAATAACCAGTCCGTTCATGGCACCCAGGAATATGAATATGATGATGAAAAACCTGGGCTGTTTCGATTTCTTAAGATGCAGGTGCTCTTCATGCTCATGCATGTAGCCTATTGCATATACCATGATAATAGGACCTATGATCGATATCAGCAAAATCATCACCAGTGACAGGTAGTCAATTACAAATGCACTGGCAGGTTCTTTTACCGAGCCGAACATTTCAAACAGTACTACAGGAATAAGCTGAAGTACCGCTAGTGTAGATATCAATGGCTTCCTAAGCGAAAAACCTATATAAATGATATATATAAGCAGTGCCAGATCCAGTAGTTCTACAATCAGGTTTACGTCAATAATTGGAGACTCAAGCCCCAATGTCAATTTCCCTCCGGCCGCCAAGAGCTTGCTGACAAGCATCGCAGCATTAGTAGCCAAAATCAGAGCGGCAGTCACTACTATTACGCTGCGGCTGGTTTTACCCTTGAAGACAAAACAGAGTCCGGCGCAAAACACAGGTAATAGTATGGCTATGGCCAGTAACAGATATGTTTCCACAATTGTGCCCCTTTCAATTAATTTAACGTAAATAAAGTATATAATAATTCCTCACGTTTATTAATGCGTTATAATATTACAATATTTTAGCTACAAATTCAACTATTTAATTTCGCTAAAAATGTATTATCATATTCGTCAAACTCTTTAAACCTGCGGTATTCAAGGATTTGTGTTGGATTTTGTATACACACAATGAATTTTTACCTGCAAATGCCGGAAACCACTCTCTCAACACCTGCCAAATCCTTATAAATCCGTACTTGTTCAAACTTATCAGCCATCAGTACAGTAACCTCCGCGGCCTGGTCATAACCGGTTTCGAATACAAGTGAGCCCCTCTCCCGCAGAAATCCCGGAGCACATTTTACGATTTCCCTGTAAAACTCCAGACCATTGGCACCTCCATCCAGAGCCGCTGCTGGCTCATGGCACCGGACTTCCTTCTGCAGGCTGCATATATCCCCCGTCCTGATATATGGCGGGTTCGAAACAATCACATCAAATTGCCTGCCTGCAATTGCCTCAAACAAATCGCTTCTAATAAACTCGATCCTGCCGGCGGCCCCGTTTTCGAGTGCATTCTTCTCCGCTATGGCCAGTGCGTCTGACATTCTGTCAATCGCTACGACTTTGCAGCCATGTATATAATGAGCAAGGCTTACGGCAATACAGCCTGAACCTGTTCCGATGTCAAGTATATCAATCGTTCCTGTTCGGTCCCTGCAAAAATTGATTACGGTTTCAACCAGCACTTCCGTATCCTGTCTGGGAACCAGCACACCCGGCCCAACCCTGAAAGGAAGCGACATGAATTCCTGCAGGCCCGTAAGATACTGAAGGGGTTCCCCCGAAGCACGGCGTTCCAGTAATGCAAGATAGCTTATAAGGAGAGTGTCATCGAGGATATCGGTATTGTGAGCATACAAGAATGTACGGTCGCGATCTGCGATAAAGCAAAGCAGTGCCCCGGCATCATTTGCCGGGGCCTCATTACCTGCATTTTTCAATATTGCTGTCCCCTTTTTATACACTTCGTTTACAGTCATCTTCACTAAACCTCAGCGTGGCTCCTATCCTACCACTTATCCGATTCATCTTTCACAATTACATTTTCCAACGCTACTATCGCCACTTCTATCTGAGAATCGTCAGGTTCCCTGGTGGTCAAAAGCTGGAACATCATACCAGGTGCATTGATGACCTTCATCACCGGCCAGTCCGTGTGTCTGCCCGCAAACTTCAATATCTCATACGCTACACCCGCAACCAGCGGTATCAGCAACAATCTCAATAAAGCATTAATGATCGCGTTATGCCATCCCAGGAATGAGAACATGATAATACTTATGATCATAACCAGGAAAAGAAACGAGGTACCGCAGCGAGGATGCTTTGTGGAGTATTTTCTAATATTTTCAACCGTCAGTTCCTCCCCGTGTTCATAGCAGTGAATAGACTTATGTTCTGCTCCGTGATACTGCCATACCCTTTTTATATCATTCAGCAATGTCGCAAGATAAATGTATATTACAAATATTGCTATCCTGATAAGACCCTCAAAAAGGTTATAGTAAACAACACCTGCGCCATTTTTGCTAAAATGCAAAAAGCCGGCAAGGAGGTTCGGCAGCAGGATGAAAAGGCCTACGCTCAGTGCAAGCGATAAAATCACGGATACGTAAATCACTGCATCCTTGCCCTTGTCTTTAAAAAGCTTTTCAATGAACTCATCAAATTTGGAAGGTTTCTGATCTGCCTCATCTTCAAGCTCAACAAAATCAGCTGAATACATAAGTGCTTTCACTCCGACGATCATCTGCCTGAATAAGTTCACGCATCCACGAATAAAAGGTATCTTGGCCCATTTTGATTTAACAGGCAAAGGCTTTTTGTCCAGAACGATTTCACCATCAGGTTTCCTAACTGCTATTGCAATGTTTTCAGGCCCCATCATCAGGAGACCTTCCAGCAGTGCCTGTCCGCCTATCGACGTTTTTTTCATAATTTCCCCCTGTATCCTGATTATACCAATAAAAAAATAAAGGCTGAGTGAATCTTCAGCCTTTAGTGTAACACCTTTATACACTTTTTTCAAATTGTATTCGTTGCCTGTAAATATTTAACCGCGGTCATCCACGATGCCGAATTTCTTCTTGAATTTTTCCACGCGTCCTCCGGTATCGACAAGCTTCTGCTTACCTGTAAAGAATGGATGACACTTGGAGCATATTTCAACGTGCAGGTTCTTTTTGGTGGAACCTGTTGTGAAGGTCTCACCGCAAGCGCACTTTACTACTGCTTCTTCGTATTTTGGATGGATTTTTTCCTTCATCGTAATTCACCTTCCTTCGCCTTTTTGCAAAATAGATTGTGCCATTTTGCTCACGCAATAAGGCAAAAAATATTTTAACATATCCTGAGACTGTTATCAAGTCCTATTTTATTATACCACCTTTTCGATCTCTGTTCTGCATATCAATTGAATGCTATTTGACATTAGAAAGTGAATTACATCGTGATTGAAATGGTGAGCTTCTGATTCACTTTCCGGAACGTTCATGTTTTGAATGTTCATATTTTTGTCTAAATCGTACCTAATCACATTAAAAGACACGAAGAGTCAATATTTAGGCCTTTCGGGTCTTCTTGAACAGGATAAAGACAATCCCCGTGATACATAACATCGTAATAAATCCGGTCTCTCCCACGAAATACCCGCTGATAGCTGAGCTACTCAGAGGGGTTAGCATTTGACTGATGTAATTATGGCTTGCATGTAGCAATATTACAGGCCACAGACTTTTGGATTTAAATCTTAGGAATGACATGACGGCTGTTACCAATACTGCCTCAGCAGTAAATATTGGAAGGTGATACCATAGCGGTGTGCCGTTGTAGTAAAGTCCTGCTATGATAGCGGGATAATGCCATAACGCCCAAATGAAGCCATTTAGAATGATTGCCCACGTGCGGTCGCAAAAGAGGTCCATTCTTGTAAGTAGAAAGCCCCTCCATCCGACTTCTTCACCCATTACAAGTAAGATCCCAAAGAGAAAGTCAAGGATGAGAGGTATGATGGAATTTAGATCCATCTGTCCGGTAAAAGACGCCGGATTGCTGATCCAGTAGATACCGTAAGATACTCCCAAGTATACCGCCGGTATGAATATTCCCATAAGAATGAATTTAAAACTGCATAATTTAAAACCCAGGATGCTTTCTTTTCTGTAATAAATTATTTTAAGAATAATAGCAACAAGACTCGGACAACCCATCAGTATAACTGCTATTGGAGAAGCTTTCTCTCCCACGGAAAAATAAACCCAGTAACAGATGCCGCTTATAAGGAATGTCGCCACTAAGAAAATAATTGTTGTCTTTTTCTCTTTTGCCATACTGATTCCTCCTGTGATAGGTATAAAAAGCTATGGAATGCGTATGCTTTCATGTACACCTTTTTCAATTCCTTCTCTGAGAATCTCCTTTAAACAGTAATATAAGAATGGACAAGGCACCAATTAGTCAATTTTGTTAATCCAATTTGAATAAATATAACATGTTTATCTTTTATTGTCTATAATATGGATATACGGCATCAAAGGAAGATGGTAATAAACAATATTTACTGTACTATTATTTCAAAAATAAGGAAAGTATTTATACAGAGATTATTTTTAATGAAGCAGATACTTTTCTGACTGCAGTTTTTAAAGAGGCGGACAAAATTCCTGGCTGCAAGGAAAAAATAATGAAGTATATCTCTGAGCGTATGAAATACCCAAATAGACACATATTATTTCAATATTTATAGGGAGGTTACTTATGGATAAGGTTTTGGATTTAATAAAAACGAGGCGTTCTGTAAGGACATATGATGCAAAGAAGGTAGAAAGCAGTAAACTTAAGGCACTAAGCGACATTATGGAGGAAAATACGAAAGGCCCCTTCGGAAGTGCAATCAGGTTTAAAATAATCCATGCATCCGAGAGTACAGAAAACGAGCTAAAAAAGGTTGTCTCGTACGGTAACATTAAAGGCGCCGCCATTTTCATAGCTGGTACTGTTAAAACAGGTGAAAAATCTATGGAAGATTTCGGATACAGCATGGAGAAGAATGTATTGATGGCCACCTCAATGGGGCTGGGTACGGTCTGGTTGGCAGGTTCTCTGAACAGAAGCAATATTGCATTGGGAATGAATGCTTCAAAGGATGAGGTGATTCCTGCAATTTCACCTCTGGGTTATGCAGCCGATAAAAGATCGATAATGGATAAAGTCGTCCGAAAAGTATCTGGAGGCGATAATAGAAAAGAATTCGGCAAGCTTTTCTACCTCTCAAATCTCTCCGCCCCACTTGATAAATCAGTCTGCAGCAATTATTACGAAGTGCTTGAGGCTGTCAGACTGGCACCTTCTGCTTCCAACAAACAGCCTTGGAGGATCATCAAGGATAGCGATAAAAATGTTTATCATTTTTATATGGATGAGAACAAAGCTTACAACAATGTCTTTAAGGACATAAAGATTCAAAACATTGACATGGGTATAGCAATGTGCCATTTTGAGCTTGCTGCACGAGAACTTGGGCTTGAAGGCTCATGGCTTGCAGAAAATCCAAACCTTGAAGCTGGTGAGCTTGTCTATATCGTCAGCTGGAAGGGTTGAAGAATTATAGCCTATATAATGGCCGCTTTGGAATAATTATTTGAAGAATAAAAGAATGACGTCATTTCTCATGCAAAACAAGGGAGAAGTGGCGTCATTCCTATAATATCAATATATGTGGCCGATGCTATTTATCAATAAATGATTTATTAATGCTGTTTACAAAATCATCGTTTGTCTTAGTCTGCGTGAGCTTGCTCAGTATCATTTCGGTTACGTCGGAGGTGCCGAGACTGCTCATGGCTTTCCTGATCGCCCAGATGCTGTCCATCTCCTTCTGGGTGAGCAGAAGATCCTCTCTCCTGGTGCCTGACTTGTTGATGTCTATGGCCGGGAAGACACGTTTCTCGGACATCTTCCTGTCAAGGTGTATTTCCATGTTGCCTGTTCCCTTGAACTCTTCGAAGATGACGTCATCCATTCGGCTGCCTGTTTCAATCAGCGCTGTCGCAATGATTGTGAGACTGCCGCCGAATTCAATGTTTCGAGCGGAGCCGAAAAATCTCTTCGGAGCATGTAAAGCACCCGGATCGAGACCACCTGATAATGTCCTGCCTGTAGGAGGGATCGTAAGGTTATACGCCCTCGCAAGTCTTGTAATGCTATCAAGTAGTATTACTACGTCCTTTTTATGCTCAACAAGCCTCTGAGCCCTCTCAAGCACCATCTCAGCCACTTTGATATGGTGTTCCGGTACTTTGTCGAAGGTCGAATAAATAATATCCCCTTTGATCGAGCGCTGCATATCGGTAACTTCCTCAGGACGCTCATCTATAAGTAAGACGATAAGGTGGATATCCGGGAAATTAGTGGTTATGGCGTTAGCAATTTTCTTCAGAAGAATTGTTTTACCGGCTTTCGGAGGAGAAACGATCATACCCCTCTGTCCTCTTCCGACCGGGGCTATAAGGTCTATCAGCCTTGTGGAAAGCTCTCTTGGTGTTGTCTCCAATGTGATGCGCTGCTCGGGAAATATAGGCACAAGATTTTCAAATGCGATCCTTTTTGAAGCTATATCAGGGGTATCTCCATTGACTGTTTGAACATAGAGCAGTGCCTGAAACTTTTCGCCTTCCTTCGGGATCCTGCCTTTACCCTTGACCTTGTCGCCGGTTTTTAAACTAAACCGCCTGATTTGTGATGGCGATACATAGACATCCTTTGTGCCGGACAGGAAATTGTCGCTTCTGAGGAATCCATAACCATCGGGCAGAACTTCCAGAACACCCTCGACCGGATCATCACTTTCAATTTTTTCTCCGCCATTCTGCTGGAATTGCTGGCGGCCTTCCTGCGGCTGCGAAGTCCAATTCTCCCGTTTCTGCTGATCAATTGGTCTGTATGCAGGCTTCTCCTCTGTAATGGACTCATCAGGCCTTACAGTTTCAACTCTTGGACTTTCAACTCGTACAGCATCCTCCGCTTCAAATCTGTTCTGGGTCTGTCCCTGTGGTTCTGAAGGGCGATATCTGTTCTCCTGTTGCCTCGGCTCTCCGACGGAATTGTTCTGACGGTCACCGTACTGCCTTGGCTCGAAAGGTTTGCTATACCTCGGTTTGTATGTGTTTTGTTCCTTGTCGACACCGGAAATATGTCTCCTGTGATGAGGTAGACCAGCATCCTGTACAGTTTGAGTATCTGCTTTTTCAGGGGGATTGGCTTGAACCTGATCTGCTTTCTCAGGGGAATTAGCTTGAACCTGATCTGCTTTCTCAGCAGGATTGGCTTGAACCTGATCTGCTTTTTCTTCAGGCTTGAGCTCCTGCTTCACCTCATACATATGCGGCAATCTTGAGTGTGTCCCTGCTTCCTGTACAGACTCCGCCTTTACCTCCGGAATTATTCCAGGAGGCACTTTTGCAGGTTCTTCTGCACTTGCTGTCTTTTCAGGCAACACATCGGCTGCAACTATTTTTTCCACTTGTACGCTATCATTGGTGGGTTGAATGGATGGTTTCTGCTCCTCATCACTTATATGATGCTTTGCAGGCTGTTCAACGCTTGCTGTTTTTTTACCTTCTGCCTCTATTTCCTTTGCAGACTTGCTGGGTCTGCCTCTTTTCGATTTTCGCAATATTACTGTTTCTTCCTGATGAACTTCATTAATCAGTGGAACTTCTGCAGGTGCATTCACTCCCACTGATGCCGGTAATTCAGTTCCGTTTCCGGCTTCAGGGATCGTATTGGCCCCATCTGACTTGACTTCCTGCAGTACCTGGGCTTTTCTGCCCCTCTTTTTTGTTTCGACGCCACCCTGCACCGGTGTTGGTTCAACCGTTGCCTGTAATTTTTCTTCTATCTTCTGAGGTTTTTTACCTCTTTTTATCTTATCAGAAGTTTCTTCCATTTTACTATTGGGCATTCCATTATCCTCTCCATGCACAGCATTATCCTCGTTTTTTTGCCCTACCTTATGAATTTTTTCAATTAATTCTTCCTTGTCGATCCTGGAAACACTCTTAATTCCCATCATTTTTGCTATGTACCGTAAATCCTCAATTGATTTGACAGATAGATTTATTTCTTCCATAATCCACCACCTTGTAAAATATATGTATATTTGAGCACTAAGCAGAAATTCTTTCGGACATCTATGCTTTACAAAGCTTCAAGATTTTATTTGCAGGAACGTGTCGGCTATACAACAGATTTCAGACCTGTCACTACATTAAACATATGAAACTCTCTCTAATTAGGAAATTAAAACAAATAGAATGATTCTCGAATACTACCGAAAATATTATAGCATCTGAAACAGTGATTGTCAATCTCCTGTGTACTACTTACCGCTTTACTGGCGCTTTAATTTGAAGTATTCTGGCATACTGGCTATTTCCCGAATTTATCACTTAATTTCCTTGGTAAAATTTCTTTGCCGTTTTTATGATTATAATCAAAGAACTCTTCAGTAATCGTTATCTGACTCTTCGTCAATATGTCCTTCAGATCCTTGTTTTTTGAAGCAGGTATCCTTTTACTGCATCCGCATTTGCCGCATCTTAGCAGCACACAGCCTGAAAGCAGCACCAATTCTATGTTAACACTCCCGCACTCGCAGGAGAGGTTTCCCCTGAGAGCAATATCATGTATCCTGTTTAATGTATCAAACATAACCTGTGTGTTGTCGAAATAGCTTTCATAACCATACATATCAATCATTTCGTCAAATTCTTCTTCAAGGCTGTCTACTTTCCTGCGAACCGCTTCATCCCTCCCGATGAAGAATATCTGCAGGTCGGTTTCGGGGCAGTTGAATATGATCAGCTCGCCCGTTAGTATATTCTTCTTGGAAAGAAGATAAGTATGATCATTTCCACATCCAATGCATGGAATACTGATTAAGAAACTGCCTTCACACTCCTGTTTAATATTTACGCATGACTTTTTGCAGCGGCATGGCAAGCTGCAATCCTTTTTATATAATAAAGCAAACAGCGAGATATTTAAGAATTCAAAACTCCCGCACGAAGTACATTTATAAGCGATGGTGACACTAGTATCTATCAGCATTTTTCCCACCTCACATAATAATATTCGCCGTTTATTAAAAAAATCCTGCTCGCTCGCCTCTAAAACGCCTTGGATATACATAAATTTCATGCATATATGATTTTATTGAGGGAAAAATAAACGGAAATACTTTCATCAATGGAAGGAGAGCTATGACAAGCTTGAAGCAGGAAATGCGGCAAAAGTACGAAATGCATAGTTCCATGGCTTTTTATGAAAATGCAGGCTTGGAGGAAGGCCTCCTGGAAAAGATTATAAACCTCACCTATGCAAGTCTGGTCCCCTACTGTAATAAAAGCTGGGACATCACCGCCGTTAAATCGCCCGTTATGCTGCAAAGACTCTGTAATGCTTTAAATGACCGCAGGATGCTCAAATGTGCAATATCCCTTATTATCTGTGAACAAGAGCAGATCAATGAGAATGCTGCCGGCTGTGAGAATCTCGTCAAATTCAGCCAGCATCAGCTTGAGTTGCTGTCACTTTCCATTGGCTATGCCGCGAAATATTATTGTGTAGATTATTTTGTACTTAAATCATTTGATCCTGAAAAAGTAGCAAGAGAAATCCATCTGAACCGGATACAACCTGCTATAATAATAGGTTTGGGCTGTTTCCGGGATGCAGCGGTCACTTTACTGCATGAAAAAAACACATATGCCGGTACTATAAAAGTTATATAAATCATTTATTTTCAGGAATATAAATGAAAATCAAGGAACTTACTTCATCCTCCCGTATCTATAAATATGCTATAATTATTTTTTACAATATATTTTACCATGGACGAATGAGGTAAATTTCAATGGAATTATTAAATTATGTTTTACTGGCTATCCTGGCAATTGCAGCGTTCGTTGCCTATATTATGTTTAAAAAGCGGAGTACTGCCAAAAAGCTGGGACAGGAAATAAAAGCTCGCTGGGGCAGGATGCCGGTCGAAAAATACCGCGAAGAAGACATGGAAGCCTTGAAGGGTTATTTTGACAATCTCCGGGAGGCTGAGACAGAAAAGACATTTTTGGATGATATCACATGGAACGACCTTGACCTGGACAATATTTTCAAACGTGTGAACAGCACACAGTCTACTGTAGGTGAGGAATATTTATACTCTCTCATCAGAGAGCCCATTACGGACCCGGCCCGGCTAAATGAGCGGAACAGGCTCGTGGAGTTCTTCCAAAACAATCCGGAACAGCGGATCCGTTTGCAGTCCTTGTTGGCAGGATTGGGTAAAAAAAGATATGCCGGCGTATCGAACTATTTCTTCAGCACGGCTGAATATAAACCCTTCCGGCGGAATAAATACCTGCTGCAGCTGGCTGTCCTGCTGTTGTCTCCGGTCATCATGGTATTCGACCTGCCAACAGGTGTCATTATTCTTATCGCCATCTTTTTCTATAACATGACTACATATTATAAGACGAAAAATGAACTGGCCGGTTATCTGGACAGCATGAGCTATATGGTGAACCTCATATCCTATTCAAAAAAAATTTCAGACTGCGATATCCCCGAAATGAAGGATTATTCCGAAAGGCTGAAAAAAACAGCTTCAATGATGAAGGGTACAAGTATCAAATCCTTTTATCAAATCTTCTACAATACACAAGATCCGTTTTTTGAATATATAAAAATACTTTTTCTTGTTGAATTGATTTCATTTGAAAGTATTAACAAAAAAATTACTAAGCACCGGAGCGAATTAAGAGTCCTTTTTGAAACCGTAGGACTGCTTGACAGCCTGATATCCGTTGCTTCACTCAGGGAGAGCGTTCCCTTTTATACTGTACCGGAGCTTTACAAGGCCGATTCACGTATAAGACCCGGCATTTCATTTACAGAAATATACCACCCGCTGATTGATGAACCGATCACAAACTCTGCTGAGATAAACAGGCCTGTTCTTGTTACCGGCTCCAATGCTTCCGGAAAGTCGACATTCCTTAAAACAGTGGCCATTAATGCAGTGTTCGCGCAAACCATCAGCACCTGTTTTGCAAAAGAATATAAGTCAAGCATATTTTTAATTTTCACCTCGATGGCTCTGAGGGATGACCTCCAAAGCAGCGAAAGTTACTATATTGCAGAGATAAAATCGCTCAAAAGGATATTGGATAGCCTCAATGATCAGATACCCCTGTTTTGCGTGATTGACGAAGTGCTCAGAGGTACAAATACGATTGAAAGGATTGCAGCATCCTCCGAGGTCATGAGATATCTGGCCGGAAAAAACTGCATCTGCATGACAGCCACGCATGATATCGAGTTGGTTTCCATATTGGAAAGCCTTTTCGACAATTATCACTTCCAGGAGAGCTTCCATGACAGCAACATCGTCTTTGACTACAAACTCTACCCTGGAAAGTCCAAAACGCGCAACGCCATAAAGCTGCTGGAAATCATGGGCTACCCTGACCTCACAGTAAAAGCCGCCCGCAAGACCGCCGAACATTTCGAACTTACCGGCACCTGGACCTCGGATGCATAGGCGGGCAGTTGACATATTCAACGACCGCCCAAGCGCAGCCCTAATTCCTGCCACTGTTCGCGATACCCTGATATGCTTTGCCCTGTCGCTCGTAACCCGTTTGCCCCGGCACTCGCGACCCGTCTGCCCTGCCACCTGCAGCCCGATACCCTCGGCACTCGCAACCCGTTTGCCCCGCCACCTGCGTACCTCCTTATAAATGTTTGAAAAGGCACATGTAAATGTTCTTTAAAAAAAGACATCAAGCAAGGTGGTTTCCCTCACTTGATGTCTTTTTTCACTAGTGCATTACCGTATTTTTTCAAACAATGCCCCGACAGATCCTGCGTCGCCTGAGCAGTGCCTTTCCGTTGCTTTGGGGCGGTCATAAGCGATTATCACGACTGCAAATAATTATAGATCATTATCGCACTTTCGCCCCTGGTCATTTTCGCCTTCGGATTAAATTTAGCACTCTTCGCATCAACAATCCCAAAACCTGAAGCTATTGCCACATACCCCGAGAGACCCGGACTAATACTTGCCTTATCCTTGAAACTGATATTGAAAATTCCCTGTATGTCTGCAACCTTGTCATATTTTAACGCCCTTATAAGGAACTTCACTGCATCTTCCCTTGTCACAGCGCTGTCCGGCGCTTTTTCACCAGTCTTGACTATACCTTCCCTTTGCAGGAATGCATACAGCTCATCAATATCTTTCCCAGTACTCTTTGCAGAGATCACCGGGCCATAATAACTCAAGGTCTTTGAAAGCAGGGTAAGGAAATCCTTCTGTGTTATCGCAGAATTGGGCATAAATTGTGCACCTTCCAGATAAACACCGTTATCTGCAAGCACCATGATCTGTTTTTCTGCCGCATTTCCTTTGATATCGCTATAGTTCACCTTGACAGTCTCTTTATAAGTGCTCCCATCCTGATTCAGCAGGCTGCCGGTATTCGCCTCCAGAAACAGCGGCTTGTTCGGATCCAAGGTATAAACCAGTGCTACCTTTGAAATCTCAGCAGGGTTGACTATTTTAATTGCTTCGATATTATTATTATTAAATTCGGATTTGTAATTCAGAACCAGATTTACATTTCCGAAAAGCTTCTCACCTGCAGTTGCAATTCCGATTGCCTTGTCAACCGACGGGAAGGCAATGTTGAACCATGTAAGGTTAAAGCCGGTAATCGTTCCGCTGACATTGTCATACGTCACATTAAGTCCATTATCAGGGAAAGCGATCCCGTTTACAATCCTGCTATAAATGAAATTGTAAGTTGTATCAGTGCTGACGTTGACATTGCTTTCGCTTGCCAGCTTGTCATATTGTACCTGCCTGTTATACTGTGGATAATATTCCTGCAGAAACGCATCCACTGCAGCTTTTGCCGTTACTAAATCCCCATTGGGCTTCGCTGTTGTACTGTCCGCTACAGGTACTCCCCTGTAAAAGCTTGTAATTTCGCCTGTCTTGGCATTGACTGTCACACTTGTGTAATCATCGTACTTTGTCTTGTCCCCGGCCGGTTTTTTAAATTGGAGCGACCATACATA
Source organism: Hungateiclostridiaceae bacterium UBA1305 (assembly GCA_002307275.1). Classification (GTDB taxonomy): domain Bacteria; phylum Bacillota; class Clostridia; order Acetivibrionales; family DTU013; genus UBA1305. The sequence goes on along the minus strand of DBTX01000040.1, from coordinate 123,562 downwards.
GTCTTCCTTCGACGGCCAATTGTTGTTAAGGTAATAACTTTCCAATTTACTATCTGCCGCAAGGTTGAGGAACTTTGAACTTCTCGCGGTCTTCTCAGCCTCATCATAAGACATTAGTTTTGATGCGTTTTGAACAGCCTTCAGTTCATCAGGATTCAGTTGTACGACTCCTGCTGCGCCCTGTATATTTTTACTTTGGGCTGTAGTCATCGCACTGTCATTCATGGCATAATAATTGTTGGAAGTCCTCTGCAGTTCACCCGTCAAAGCATTTACTCCATAATTCCCGTTATCATAGATCGGTGTATAGACGGCAAAGGCCTTCAATACGTCATCCGTATTTGAATATTTGTATATCAGCTTGAGCCCAAGGTTTTTACTGTAAGCTTCCTGGGCCTTTTTCACGGATAAGGTACCGGTAACTGCCGGGAAGGTCAGGTTATCTGTCCATTGACGGTAATAACCCTGCAATGCGCCCGTTTCACGGTTGATATTAACTGTAACACTGTCATTGTAGAACGGAACTCCGTTAACTACCCTGTAATAGGTTAGGTAGTAGCTGGTATCCATTATATTGTTCTGGGTACTTTCTTCATATTTTATCTTATCGGGAAGAGTGGAATCAATCCCTTTGATATACGCATCTGCTTTGGTTTTAGCCTCCTGCATGCTGAACTTCGGCAGTTTTTTTGTTTGTATGTAGTCAGATTGCAAATACTTATTATAGTTGATAATAGTACCGTTTTCGTCAATCCTGACATTAATGCTGCCCTGTTCTGTCGTATCCGCGCTATTCCAATTCAAATTAAACATATTCTTTTTATTCTCTGTACTGATACTGGAACTGAATTTGTAGTCTTGCGGAACTGTGAATTTCGTCTTTGCGATTTTTATTGCATTTTCCAGCGCCTTATCCATATTAGCAGCAAATCCGCCTGTCGGAATAGCTAGCGTTAAAATGAATACAAAAGATAAAATGATTGCGATCTTTCTTTTCAAATATATCACCCCTGGTCATAGTTTTGTATTGTCTTCTTGGCAATACATCCTTTTAGACTCACAATCCGTATTTAAGTTCCAGGCAAAAGCATGGACAAGTGTGTTATTAGCGATTAATATGTTAACTATACAAAAATAGCATATCATAAATATAAAGGAAGCGTTGAAAAATGGTTGAATTTGTTTCAGAAAATGAAGAAATAGAATTAAAATACTATGACCCCGAAACTACTTTAAAAGAGTTGTCTGAGGAACTGGAGAGGCATAGGCTGACCTGCCGGCTGAAGACCCTGGAGTGCAAGGGCTGCGGTGAATGCTGCAGTGATAGCATACCCGTTCTGGGGCTTGACCTGCAGGTGCTGCAAAAAGGACTCGGCATCAGCTTCGAGCAAGCTGCCGGAAGTATTCTTTCGTTACCTGAAAAACCGGATATGGACATAAGGCGCAAGTCTATCAGGGAAATGTCGGCTTCAGCCTCCATTACACCCCTGGAAGCCACGCTGATGTATGAATACAATAATGCCGAACCGATCATCCTCGCCAGGCAAAACGGCGGTGAATGCTGCTTCCTTCAAGACAGCCTGTGTTCCAGATATGAGATTCGTCCCTACAGCTGCGGGCTTTATTTGTGCAATATGGGTGAGAAGCTTTCCTATCTCCAGGAGATGATTATCCGCCAGGGTACCTGGCACGCCTATTACCTGCTGGGATGGATCAGTGAGGGCGACATTGCACACAATCCATTTCTGAAAGCGGACTCCTATGAAAAACTACTGCTGACGGATTTCGATTTCAATCTGGAAAATGCACTGGAGCAAATGTTTTTCTATTTTTAGAAGTTTCCAGGCGGACTCCTAAGGATATTCCCCGGTTAACACAAGGATTCCGCCGCCCAAAGTCCTTTCTTCCCCCTTATAGGAAGGTTTGCTGACAAGCTTCCCTTGGAGGATCATCTCCGCAGAGGCGCCGCCATCAAGCATTGCAGCGTCCTTAACGCCACAGCCTATGAGGTATTCCGCCAGCTCCTGGCCTGTAAAGCCTGCGCTGTAACCGGGCTGCCTGCCGTCAACCGTCATCAGGATGACCGTACCGTTTTCCTTGATTCCGATAGCCGTTCTTGGATCACGGTTGGTCAATACACCGATCCATGCATCCTTCAGCAGCACTACAGCCTTACCGCCCCGGACAAGCCAACTGCCGCATTCATAGGCATCCGTTCCCGGATCCAGTTCAGGCTGGTGCACCAACGTAACAGAATCTCCTACCTGAAGAGGCAAGTTCTCAACTGAGTATTGTTTCATATTGAAAAATGAAATAAGCATGCCGTCTTTCGGTATTTCTGCCTCATTTTCGTAAAATGCCACCTTTGTGACGACTCCGCTTGCAATGGTCGCTGTGACATTGAGTTTGTCCGCCCGGTTGGTTTGCCCGTAATAGGGCATATAGACAGCGATTGTCTTCGGGCTTGCAGCAGCATTGATACAGTCGGCCGTGATGCTGCCGGAGATACTGCCTGCCATACTGCCGTTATCTGAGGTGATACCTGCAGAACTGGCCATAGAGCTCCCTGTTGTACTGTCGATATCCGTACTCTTCCTGTTATATCTTATCGTAATTGCACTTTTAAATTCCTTCAGTTCAGCCCTTCCATTCGCTACTGCAAAAACAGGATACCTGCCAGTCGAAGCAGAAACCAGTTCCCCATCAATGACAACCATTCCAGACGGCAACCCGTATTTACTGAAGAATCCGCCTGTAACTGCTGCATACGCATTCTTTCTGGCTGCCATTTCTGACAAAATTTCAAAGCCATAAATGAGGTCATGTGAAAGCACAGGTTGTATCCGTATTCCCGGTACTCCCGGATCTATCTCAAGTATATTGATTTCCTGCTTCAATCCGTTGATTTCATCACTTCTGTGAATATATCGGACAGCGTTGGCCCCAGCCTTTGCGGTAGTTGCCGGTATCGTCTGACCGGCTTGTGTCCCGGGTAGTGAGGCATTATGGTCCTTTTGCATCTGATCCCTGTTCAGAGAAAATAAAAAATGCCCCACAAATAATAAAATGAAGGACATTACAATACCTAACGATATTAAAATCACATACCGCAATTTTTTATTCTCCGCTTTTTTCAGAAACAGGTTCACTTTGCTGTACAGTGTCTTTATTGACATTTTTCGCACCGGTACCCGAGTTTTTAGACAGCTGTTTGTAAAGCGACTCCGCCAAGCCCAGGCTGCCCGTCTTTGAGGCTTGTTCCATGAGATTGTCATCCTGCATGGATTCAAAAATTTCTGTACCTGCATCCTCCTCAATGAGGTCGGATTTGGTAATGCTCGCTTTCATGGATTTGTACATCATACTCAGCATGATACTCTCAAACTCCTGGCAGGCCTTCTTCAATTCCTTGTCATCATTGCCGTTTGCCGCAGCTTCAAGCTTTTTAGCAAAGCTGTCATCCGAAGCCTGTGCTGCAGATTGTGTGGCTTCATTCGTGAGGTTGCCCGCAGAGCTGCCGCTTATTTTACCAATATCCATAGTATCCCTCATATATTTTATAATTTACTAAGGTTATTTGCAATACTTAGCATTTCATCAGAGGACTGTATTGCCTTGGAATTTAATTCGTATGCCCGTTGCGCAACGATCAGCTTGACCATTTCCTCGACTGTCTTGACGTTTGAGGCTTCCAGGAAATTCTGGTTTATCAGGCTTGTCTGTGTTGAATCTGCGGCAGCTACAGGTGTTCCTGCCGCTTGAGTCGCTTTGTACAGATTCCCGCCAATGGACTCAAGTCCGTTCCTGTTTTCAAAGTAGGATATCCCAATGGTTTGTCCCGTTGGAACCGATAGGCCATCATCATCCGTATAGCTTAGTTCACCCTTCTGTGAAACCACAAGTTTTGAGAGATCGACGTCTATAGTGACCGGAGAGCCTGTTTCATCCAATACAGGATACCCATCCGATGTTGTCAGTATTTTCCCGTTATCCGTAATACTGATTTTAAAGCTTCCATCTCTGGTGTAGTTGGTTTCTTCTGTGGGTCCCTGAACCGAGAAAAAGCCTTCACCATCTATAAAGAAATCAAGAACGTTTCCGGTTTCCTCAGGACTGCCTGTCCCAAAATCCTTAACGGTCGCCACAGCGGTGGTTCCATGTCCGACCTGCAAATTGACCGGCTTGCTTCCTGTAGACATCACACGTGCTCTATCCATAGTCTCATAGAGCAGATCCTTAAATTCCGCACGTTCCTTTTTAAATGCTGTCGTATTGACATTGGCAAGATTATTCGATATTACATCTACATTCGTCTGCTGTGCAATCATACCCGACGCTGCAGTCCATAACGCACTCATCATAATTTTCGTCTTCCTTTCAATTCTCCTGGCTGTTTACAAAAAGCTTCCCTTATCAAACCCTGCCAACTTCATTGACTGCCTTATCCAGTGTCCCGTCCTGTGCCTGCAAAACCTTTTGGTTCGCCTCGTAGGAACGTGTTACGGTTATCATGTCAACCATCTCTTTTATGATATTCACATTGGAAAGCTCTGTCGACCCTTGTTCAACCAAGCCGGTGAACTGCCTTGTCGCAGCATCTGCATCAGCTGTGACCAAATTATTACCAAACTTCGCAAGCTGTGTTGTGTCTTCAAATTCCGTTATTCTGAGCTGATCAACCGTTTCACCGTTCTGTTGGATCGTACCGTCCGAGCCTACGGTGAAATCACCGCTTCCCAGCTTGATCGGCCCATTTTCACCAAGCACGGAGTAGCCGTCATTTGTCAGCAGGCTGCCGTCACTGCCCTTGGTGAAGGAACCGTCACGCGTATAACATTCAGTTTCATTGCCATCGGCATCCGTCATTGAAACGGTAAAGAATGCATTATTACTGTCCCTGATAGCCATATCAAGATTATTATTTGTTTTTGTAACCTGCCCCTGACTATAATTTGTAAACACTTCACCTACATCATTACCAAGTTCCATTGTACCAATGTTGCGTGATGCACCAGGTGTTCCCCCATAGTCCTTAATAATCTTTGTCATTAAGGATGGAAAGCTTTCAAGTACCAGTGTGTCTTTTTTGTAGCCGCTGGTATTGACATTGGCCATATTGTTCGAGACAACATCCATTTTTTTCTGAAGTGCAAGCATACTCCATGCGGAAGTGTACAAGCCACGTATCATATGTTCTCCTAGCGGAAGCGCTTCGTCTGAAAGCAGCCTCCCTGCATGAATTACTGAATAAACTGCTGCATAAATCATTACTATGAATATTATCGGAATAAAACAAGCTGTGCTTAACACAAAAAAGACCGGGGATTTTCTCCCGGCCTTCCAACATTCCAACCAACCTGGTTCGCATGGTTCAGCGCCTGTTCTTGTTCTCGGCTATAGCGCTTTGTTCAATGGCTTCAATGTTGTTCAATGCTTCTCCCGTGCCCAATGCTACACAGGAAATCGCATCGTCGGCAATTATTACATTGATACCAGTCTTTTCCTGTAAAAGCTTGTCCAGCCCGTATACCAAACTTCCTCCGCCGGTCAGGACGATTCCCCTGTCGCTGATATCCGCAGAGAGCTCCGGAGGCGTTCTTTCAAGTACGGCATGCACCGCTTCAACAATGCTGGAGATCGGCTCTTCAAGGGCTTCCATCATCTCCGCTGATGTTACGGATATTGTCTTAGGCAGCCCTGAGATCAGATTTCTGCCCCTGACATCCATCGAAACCTCCTGCACCCTTGGATAAACAGTGCCTATATTGATTTTTAGCTCTTCAGAGGTACGCTCACCAATCATAATATTATGTTTTTTACGCATATATCTGACTATGGCTTCATCGAACTTATCTCCTGCAACCTTGATAGAAGAAGAAACAACAGTTCCTCCAAGTGAAATGACTGCGATGTCAGTTGTTCCGCCGCCTATGTCAACAACCATACTGCCGCATGCCTTTGAAATATCGATGCCGGCACCGATAGCAGCGGCGATAGGTTCTTCGATCAAATACGTTTTCCTGGCGCCTGCCTGCATTGCCGCATCAATTACCGCACGTCTTTCAACCTCGGTCACACCGCTGGGTACACAGACCATGATCCTCGGTTTGAAAAGCCTGAAGCCCCTGTTCCCACAGATCTTATTAATAAAATATTTCAGCATTCTTTCAGTTATGTCGTAATCGGAAATGACACCTTCACGAAGTGGTCTGATCGCTACGATATTGCCCGGCGTCCTGCCAAGCATCCGACGCGCTTCCTCACCCACCGCCAGCAGTCTGTTCGTATTCTTATCGATGGCAACTACGGAAGGTTCCCGCAGTACGATGCCCTTTCCCTTGATGTAGACCAGTACGGATGCCGTACCCAGGTCAATTCCGATATCCTGTCCGAAGCCCAATAATAACACCCCTTTTATATCAACTTGTCCATTCAGGCAAAAATATTCCAGATAAAGCTATATAAAATAATCTTATCACATTATGCTAATTATGCAATAACTGATTTTTCGACTTCTTATGTATAGCGGCTTTGTTGGAGAAAATGACTTACAGAGTGTTTATAACATCTAAATTTCTTGTATATGTTACATTATATGGCATTCGGCAGGCGGACTTGCTAATCAGCCAGTGTTAACTATTTCTTAAAGTAACTGTTCATAACACTGTCCCGGATAAAAGAATAGCAAATACGCAAAAACTTTTATCCGGGACAGTAATATGTGGAGGTTTGTTGAGAAGAAATAAATTTACCGCCAATGCCGGGGTTCAGGACTTTTTATTGCTATCTGGCTGCTGACCTTGTTGTCTGCCGCCTCCCATTCCCCAACCCGAACCGAGTATTATTTTAGATATCGTTTCTTTCGATTTGTCGGAATAATATACTTGCAGTGTATCACCAACCTTGATATCAGTTAACTTGATAGCCTGAGACGTAACATTTTTATCTTCTCTGACTGTTTCCGTTATTGTGACACTATCTGTCAGCTTAAGTACTTTTGTTTCACCGGTATACTGAATCTCCCTCTGCGGCTGCTGACCATTGGCCGCATTGTCGGCGGATGCCCGATTTTGTCCTGTACCGTCGGCGGGCGCCTGATTCTTGCCTGCATCATTGGCGGATGCCTGACCGTCTCCGGCAGCAGGAGCCTGTTTCCGGCCGATTGCGCCCCGTGATGTCTGTCCGTTCGAATTTCCATCAGGGCCTCCCTTTTGCCCCTGACCCATTTGGGGGATACTAATTACTTTGACTGTAATTTCATTTCCTGAAATGGCGGAAACCTCGCCCATCAGATCAGCATCCTGCAACTGCATTCCCGGATTATTCTGTCCGGCCTGTCCGTCGGGAGGATTCTGAACATTTTGACCATCCGATGCCGGTTGATTAGCCTGATTCGGGGTCGATGCTTCATTTGCAGCCGTATTGGCAGTTCCGCATCCGGATAGGGCGAAGACAATGGAAATTATGATTGCAGCTGTTTTAATGTTTTGTTTCATATGTACCTCCGCTTTTAAAATATTTTCGAATTACATTTTTAGATTACAATGTGTCAATGACGTTTTTATGAACATTTTGTGAACAAATCCGCATTGCCGCCATACTGCCACAGTATAGTCCAAGCCTTGATTCATATGGATGATTTGACAGGACCCTGCCTAAGTAAAAAGGCTGAAACAAAACAAAGTTTGCTTCAGCCTTCGAAGGTGTATATAAAATTTAATCCAATAGTATCAGCCTGCTTTTGCATTTACCCCCTGATATTTCGCTTTGGTAGCCTCCCCGCCTCTTATGTGTCTCTCAGCCTTGTTCTCTTCCAGTACAACCCTCACATGATCTGCAAGCTCGGGCTTCACCCTGTTGAGCCGCTCCGTGACATCCTTGTGTACAGTACTCTTGCTGATCCCAAACTTTTTCGCGGCCGCTCTTACGGTTGTTTTCTTGTCAATGATATAGTTGGCCAACTCCACCGCTCTCTCTTCAATATATCCCTTCAACTGCGTACCCCCCTCTTCAAGTCATACTATGGAGAAATGTCATAAGCCTTGGTGTCTTCAAACCTCATCCCGGGTTATATATCTTTCCAGCAGTACAACCTTTGCAGGCAGAGGCAGTTCTGCTACTCTTGTTTATTCCGATCTATATTTCCTCGTTCCAAATGAGCCGCTCAGGCTTGCATCTTGTATTACTACAGTATATATATGCCTTGCGGGGAATCGATATGATTTAAAATATGTACACTGAAAAAAAAGATTGGGCTTTCAGATGATTTACATCTGAAAGCCCAATCTTTTTTTGGTCCTTAACATTCGGCCTTTCTATTCAATATCGCCGGTTAATGCCAGAACCTTTTCCAGCATATACATTACCTCTCCCCTGGTAATAGCTGCTTTGGGCTGGATAGTACTCCAGGATTGGGGAAGCAACCCATTTTCAGCAGCATACCTTACCTTCTGCATAAATACGGAGCTGACTTTGCTCATATCACTGTATCCTGCATTTGAAGTTCCCGAAGGAGTTGCCTTTTCGCTGCTTTTTATCTCATATGTTCTTACCGCCATTGCAATTACACATTCTCTGGCTGCCGGTTTGCTAATGTTTTTACTGTCTTCGGACCGTATAATACCGGCTCTTACTGCGGCAGTCATGTAATTCGCATCATATTTATAACCCAGCACATCCATCACCAGCTTAACGGCATCACTTGTCCCAATATTGGAATCAGGCTTGAACTGCCTGCCGCTTATGCTCTTCAATTCACAGGCCGTCGCAACGTTTATAATGGACGCTTCAAATTCGCTCCCATAAATATCGTCAAAAAAGCTGCTTCCCTTGTCTGCTACTGCATATTCTCCGGGGTTCATTGTTCCAAAAGTAAGATTTCC
>DBTX01000040.1:51888-114339 GCA_002307275.1 Hungateiclostridiaceae bacterium UBA1305 | reverse complement strand
GCTATACTTCAAAGGGATTGTTTTCCCGGCGTTGTACCAGTTTTTAGCTGTAAACGGTATGGAAATGCTCAGTGGATTTGCAAATTCATCAACAGTAATAGCGCTGCCGCTGCTGTTCGCTTTTACACCGATCCCTATTGCAGCAGTTTTGAAGGTAAGATTTTTATTGCTGTTGGAAACGGTACTTCCCGGGGAATTTATAATAATTTCCATATTTAAGCTGTCAAATAAATATGTGCTGTTCCCTAAAATATCAGGTGTCAGTACCTCCGGTTTTATCGTGAATTGACTTCCATCCGCAATTATAATGAGATTCTCTCTCATCTGGCTTAGCGCCGTAAATACTCTTCCCGATATCATAATATCGACCTGCGCGCCCTTTACAGGAGGAGAACCGGCATCCAGATAATAATCAAGTACCTTGTCGGTTTTAACATGCTCAATGAACCTGTCGGCATTCACTCCGACAATCTTGATATACCAAACGCCCTTGATTACAGAGGAGCCCTTTACGACATAATCTCCTGAAATCACAGTCTCGTTGTCCTGATCCGAATCATAATCATCCTTGCTCTTTAAGGTTTTTACCGCAACACTTGCTGTTGGCGCGGACTTTAATTTGTTTACAGGATTATAGGCATACAGCCTTGCATAATACCGCACGTTGGAGCTGAGCCCGTCTGCCGTATATTCCGATACGCCGCCTGCGCTGTAGGTTACAGAATTATTGTAGCTTGAATTGTCGGCCAGCTCAAGTATATATTCCAGCCCGTCGACTTCCAGCCATTCATAAGTGATGCTGCTTACCGTGACGGCATCATCAGATGACTTTATACCGAAGCCAAGCGGTGTATCAGGCGGTATCTCCGCCAACGTCTGCACCGAATAGGAATCGCTCCAGCCCGATTTTGCGCTTTCTCCGTCAGTATTCACATACTCGGCCTGTATCCAGAAATAATAAAGCGTATCCTTTGTAAGTCCGCTGATCCTGAAATAACTGTTTTCGCCCGGATCCACGGTGCCGGCATCCGTGGCGCTATCCAGATTTTCCTTGGTACTGTATTTTATATAATATATATACTTTTCGTCATAATTCCAGCCCAGGTCAACATAAACGTCTCCTGCACTATAATAATTGAATACGGGCACAGTTGGCGTTTCGGTCGGGTTTTCCCCGTTTGGAAGGGTAGTGACAAGTATGGGGTCGGAGGCTTCTGAAAGCAAGTCGGTTGCTACTGCAGATCCGGTTGTAGTCCTTTCCGCTTTTACCCACATTACATAAGTCGTGTTTGGATCAAGACCTGTCAGTTCCAAATCCACATTATGTTTCACATAATCCGGATAATTCAAAAGCGCATTTTCATACGCGTCATTAGCCTCAGTTCCAAAACCGCTCTTTTCTATCGGACTGTAAATACTTATGTCCGAATTGCCATACTGGTCTTTCGTATTTTGTGCCTCATCGTACTTGGTGTAATAGACATTAAGCTTGATACTGCTATCATATTTCAGCATGCGGAAATTATTGATATTTACGCCGTAGATAATGCCGTCCGCGTATTCATCTCCGGTGGGAAAACCGTCAGGAACCTCGGCCCCTACGTTACTCAATACCGTAGAAAAATAGACCCATTCATTTGTTGAGGTGTCGAGCTTTTCGTACCATTTGTTTTTAACCTGGAGCGTAACCGCAGTAGAAGTTACGACATCAGTTCCTGCGGGATGCTCCTTGATGGTCAGCGGAGGCTTCGGCGGAGCGACAGGCGTGCTGGTGTCGCTGTCGACCGGAGTTACTATTGTTTTAACCGCCGGTTCCGAACTGTAGGGTATAGAGGTCAGCACCTCGTCAACGTACCCGAGGTAAATCTTTCTTGCCTGAATTCTGAAGTAGTAGGACGTATTCGGTGAAACGCCTGAGATTGTGAGGGCACAGCCAAGTGTGCTTGTTCCGTTTTTTACATAGGCAAAGCTGTACTTGATACTTCCGTCACTAAACGCAGTTGCTCCATTGGATAACTTCCATGATACAGGGTCGCCGAGTTCAGTGTCATCATTGATTGTATTTGGGTCGGTACTCAGCCAGACGTCATAATAAGTATTATAATCAATTTCCCCCGTAACCTTCGTTGGAATCTCCCAAAGAATTTTTATCGTGTCGGACGTTACTTCATAACTCTCGCTACCCAGTGTGCCGACCAGCTCAGGGGTGGGTGGGGTAGCTGCAACCTCCATATCCTCCATTGTAATTTCACCCGATACAATTTCAATGCCCGGGTACACATCCGCACCATTTTTATCTGTTACCAGGGCACGTACAATATAGTAATAAGTATCTTCCTCTCCTGATTTCAGAACAACGTATATACTTGTATTGTTGACGGATTGTATCCTTGTTGGGAGCTCGCTGCTGTCTTTCTTTCCCCTTAGTATTTCATACTGGATTGTAATATTACTGTCGGATAGCCCGACAATAACAGGGCTCCAATCCAACCTCCAGATCGTACCGTCGGACGTGGAGGAAACCTTTGTCGCAGTGGCCAGAATATAACTGCTGACACTGACTGTTTCGCTTTCTTCGGAATAATATTTAATATTATCGTCTAAAATTACAGGCACGATCTTGACATAGTACACCTTGCCCGGATTATCAACCGTATAGGTATAGGAGAGCAACCCCTTTGTCTCATCCACCTGCACGGGCTTGTCCGTACCTATATCATCCGCTTCTATATAATTTGCGGCAGCACTTTTGAAGTCGCTGCTGTCTGATACATAAAGCTTGTAATTTATTCTGCCATCCGTATTCCAGACGTCATCCCATTCAATCTTTATCTGGTTTGTCCCTACCGTATAGGCATCGATATTTATATCCGTCATGAACTTAACTCTGTTGGAAGCCGTGGATTCATTTCCGGTACTCGTCTTCATTCCGTCCGTATATTTGTAATATGCCGTCATATCGGCATAATATACAGTTCCTGAATAAAGATTAGACATCGTGTAGGTTGTTGCTGAAGGCTGAGCCTGAATACCGCCTTCTTTTAAAACACGTGTATTTCCGCCAGCCTTGTAATGCTTGGGAACCTGCTGATTATATACGTTAAGGTAGGTACCCGAAGCGCCCGGTAAAAAGAAACTGGAAGGGTAATCCCACTTCAAATCCACAAAACAGTTCCCATCAGAATCATCGCTATCGGATTCGTCAACCCCCAATGCATCAACAGTCAGGTTTCCAGGAGGCACCTGCGTCCCGATGTCTGCTGCAAAAACAGCTTGCGGCAGAATCAACTGAACGAAAATGATCCCTGCCAATAGATTACATACTGCTTTTTTGATCTTAGCCATAACCATCCCTCTTCGGATCACATTTCGCCGACAAGCTTCAGAAGCCTAACTGCAGCTACTATTAGTGAAGCTCTTGTCACCGATGTTTTGGGTGAAAAGTTTCTATTATCGTCTACTGTCATAATGCTTTTGTCTACAACAATACATACATAATTGAAACACATATCACTGATGCTGTTCTCGTCACGAATATCCGGAACGCGCCCTGCATTAAGCTTATCCGTATTCGTACCTGATTTTCCCGAATATAGCCTTGCAAGCAATACGGCCGTCTGCTCTCTGGTAACGTTTTTCATAGGAGTATTTATGTTTAAATAACTTCCAAGCCCAAGCCTTGCAGCTTTTTGCTTCAAGCTTTCTCCAAGGTTGTCGCTGGCTTTTCCCATAATTTTTTCATAAAGCAATACCGCTTCCTTCACCGATACCGGCGATTCGGGGCTGTAGCTCTTGTTGAAGCCTGTGAATACCTCTGTCAGGTCAAATTTTGACGTAAGCGCTTCAATACTTTCCCTGGCCCAATAATCCTCCGAAATATCGGCTGCACTTCCATCCGGTACCAATATCATGAATTTTCCGGGCATATTTGCGTAAAAACCGACCGTGTCGGCAGCTATGCTTACGCTTTTGGTAATACGGCGCCATTCCGAGGAACTTCCGTATAGTGCATAGGGCTGTTTCAGGCCTGAAGCTTTACCGCAGGGAAGCTTAATGTTTACATAGCCTCCCAGTTTTGTAATGTTTTCAGATTCAATCATGATACCGGTGTTGCCGCTTGAGCCTTCCACTATTGTTGAGATATAATCGGAAAGCTCAACCTCAATATCATCTACGAGTTCGTCAATATATGTGCTGACTTCCGAGCTGTCCGCATCTTCTTCGGTACTGTAATACTTCGTCAGCGACGTTGCCTTTTTGCTGACAAGCCCCGTATCGGCATCATAAAGCTCCTCCTGGATCATCGCCTCAAGTGCGCCGTTTGTTGTTGTGCTGCCCAGGACCTGAAGGCCGAACGTACTGACCTCCGATACCCTTTTCGTATCCGCCGGCAGAGCTGACTGCGGATATTCAGCCCGGGACATGGTTGCCTTCAGGAACAGTTCATTTACATCTTCCTCCGCTTCAACCAAAGCAGCCTGAGTTGTGTTTTCGGTACTGAGGCTTCCGGGGCCAAACGTGAAGCTTGCGCCCGAGGTTATAACGGTCAGTTCCTTGCTGTTATTCTGCAATGCGTCTGCAACACCTTCAGGTATGTAAACGACATCCGAGGCTGCGGAAGTTGCATAACCGGAAATATCGACGGATACCGGAAAGCTCCCGCTGTTTTCGATGACATTCTCTACTCTGCCGCCCTTGAGAAGAACCTTATCGGAACCGGAATTACTAATGTCCATGCGCCAGAATAATTTTTCCTCCAGCTCTTTTACCCTGTTGAGCAGAAGGTTTTCATTATCTTCATCTTCCTCCTCGTCATCGTAATCCTCCTGGCTGAACTCCGTTCTTGTCTGCACAGGCTCCGTATACTTGGATGGCAGCTCAATACCTGACTTAACCGCCCTGACCCTGACATAATACGAGGTGTTTGATTCCAGTTCCTGATGCTTTATCCTTCCGTCGGCCAGCGTTACCGGGATGGATTTGATTCTTGCAAAGTAATAGCCGTAATCCGTCTTATTTGTTTGAGTTGTTTCTTCGTAATAATACGGATTGGTGCTTTCGTAAACATCGGTATAGGACTCAAGGTCGGTGGAATCGAGCGTGGTATAGTCTTCGGCATCGGCTGCCCTGACCGCTACCTCATAGCTATAGCCGGTAACACCTTTCCACTTTACCATGATCTGATGATACCCATCCTTTGTGTAGAGACCGGTATCCTGGTAAACCAGCGTAAGGTCGGAGCCGGTTCCTTTGTAAACAGCAACACTGTAGGACGTATTGATTTTGAGATTGTATACCCTGCCATAATAAATATAATTTGTTTCCTGATCAATGAGGGTTGTTTTGCTGTCTCTGACTACAGAACACTGAGATCTGGAAATAACCTTGAACTCCGTATCGGAAGGGCCTTTCAAATAAATGGTATAGTCTTCGGCCGTATTATTGTCCGTATCTGTCCAGAAGAACCCGATCTCCGCATCATTGATAGCCTCCAGATTTGCAGGCGCTTCAAGAAGTGTCGTTGTTACCGGAATGGATATCCATGAGCTTTTTATGGTGTCGCTTCCGTCCCTGCGCTCGGCACGCAGACTGAAATAGTAAAGGGTGTTGGGATCCAGCCATTCGTTTACCGTATAACTGAAAATTCCATCTTCAAGCTGATATATATCGGTTTCGAGATCTGTCGGACTGATTGCAATTCCCAGGCCGGAAAAAGCAAAATGCTCCTTGAAGCTCTGATATAGGGCATCTCCCGTTATCGTTGCATCCGCTGCGTTCATATCAAGTCTTACGGATGTACACACAAGTGAATAGCTGACATCCTCCTCCAGCATCGGCCATTCGAAGGCCACACTGTTGGCGGCAATTGTGGAAACCTTGAAATCCGTAGGCGCAAGAGGCGTTTTCACCTCTCCCTCCGTACCGGGGTAGCTTCCCTTGACCGTCGTTACCGAAAGAACCCTGGTAAATACACTCGAATCGATTTCAGCCGGATCCGAATCCGGCATTACCAGCCTGGTTATCAGCTTGAAATAATAGGTCGTATTTGGTGTCAGGTAGTCTCCGAATGCCGTAACGGCAGGGTCTAAAGTAAATGCACTGATTGTCGTAACAACATAATCGTACTTATCACCCACAACATAGCCGAAATCCACGTTGTTTTCACCATCCAGATCAGGATCCGTGGAGCCGATCCTGACAAAGCCCGCCGCGGCGGAATTTGTAACCGATTCGGGATTCGTGCTCATGTAAAGGTCATATACCAGTATATTGCCGGCTGTTGTCGACGGAGAGGAGTCATAATCCGCCCATATATTATCCGTATCTATCATGTCAAACTGCAATCTGATAGTATTTATTATTATTCCGCCTGACGTTGTACAGGTATTGCCGTTTGTCGGCATAAGCATGAAGTTGTCGGGCAGAGGCACATCCTTCTGTGTTGATGAAAGAGTGGTAAAGCTGACCGTTACAGACCTTTCCGATGAACTGGTTTCCGATCCCGGCACTCCCTTTGTCGTATACATCTGCATATAATAGGTCAAATTAGGCAGCAGATAATCGGGGTAGCCGTCCTCAGGCTGCAGGGAAGTCGGAAAATCAACAAGCGTCCCGTCATCGCCCGTGTACTTGAAAAGTTTCAGACCCTTTAGAGTATATTCAAGCTGGTCTCCGTTTCCGACAATTTTGTCGCTGTCAGGCGAAGGATCTGTTCCGGTGTCATTCCAATAGGATCTTGCGTTAATATACCTGACCAGCCTGTATGTTGCGGGAAATTTGTATATATTTCCGTCATCTCCGCCGAATTGCAGCGGCTCGCTGATTTCAGACTGGCTGATGTTCAGCACAATACAGATATATGTATCATTTGCGGTATCGGTATTGCTTTGGATTTCATCCCAGTTTGAAGGTTTGTCCCATGATATGGTTACATTGGATGACTTTTGACCGTCAGTTCCCGTAACAAGCGTTTTGCTTATAATCGTAATATCCTTCGGAACAGGCGGGCGTGACTTATCCAGCGCCATTCTATAGGGAAGGTTCTGCGATTTGATGGTATCGGTACTGCTTGATGACGCAACGATTCTATAATAAATATTATTATTTGCACTGATTCCGGTTATGGGAATAATGCCGAATTCAAGATTGTCCCCATTTGAATCCCTGAAATAATCCGGGTCGATTTTAGCTTTAGTCACCCACCCGTTCTGCGAATCGACCGTATTTGTCTGCACTTCGTAGTAAAGGTCCGGAAGCGACAGACTACCGTTATTAACCGTGTATACCTTCACATACAGATTATCTTCATCGTCTTTTGACAGCTGAAAACGGATGGGAGTGTAGGTATATGGTTTTCCCTCCAGTGCCGTAGCTGAGTTATAGGTTGTAACGGCATCCGTATAGCCCGTAAAAACAGACTGGATCGTCATATAATAGACCGTACCGGGGAGAATATCTTCATGCGCCAGAACTCCTGTTGTTGTAGAAGGCATATCGTCATCTGCGGATGCTTTCCCGAGAAGATAAATGCTCATAACATCATCGCTGGTGCTTACATTTTGTTTATTGCTTTCATAACCTGATACATAAGCCTGTCCCCCGCTAATTATAACGGAGTTGCATAATGACATATCGGAAACTTTTGTCGAGATATTGATGATAAAGTCAAGTGCTGATATTCCTATGCCGCCATTATAAACATTATTAATCGTTGTTGCCATAAAGGCATACGCATCGGTTGCCAATTCAAAGGTCGTGCTACTGCCGTATACTCTGGGAATATTCCACTGAAGCTGCAATTGCGGTTTCGTACCGATTTCACGGCCTCCATTCGAATCATACTCCGGATCATATGGTTCCGTATCGGAGATGTTTTCTTTTACGATGGTCGATGTAAATGTAATTCCGGGCAGAAAATAAAGGAATCCTTCTCCTATAGTGGTACTTGAGCTGCTTCTCATCTGAACATCTATATCATAAATGTAATCATTCTTCAGTCCCGTTATCGTGGCACTATTTGTACCAAGCGGTATTGTTTCACTATGTTCTTCGGCATATGTCGGATTATCCACATTCGGAGTATGATAGAAGAGCAAAACCTCACTCGTACCGGACGGTGCCGCATCCCATGAAATAGTTAATGTGCCGGAACTATAGCTTGCAACGGAAATGCTGATGGCTTCCGCAGCGGCATAGGATACGGTAAACAGGCCTGAGAAGAGGCTATATAGTATGGACGCAATCAAAATGATTGAAAGCAGTTTTCTTATTTTTTTCATTTGCAATCCTCCAATGTTGTAAGAGCCCGCATATGCCTAAAAGGCTACAGTACTATTATTTTATATCGTCAAAATGTAAAGCCGGCTTAATATGTTATAAGCAAAAAGCCCTTTCCCAATTAAAGCAGGGAAAGGGCTTCCACTAATTCGTTTTTCGTAATTGAAGTGCCTGTGATGGAAACGGGTGATTAAAATTTCCCCGTTATAGTGCATACTGCCGTACACATTTTGGAAAGATCGGATTCACTTGTAATACCGGCTCCCAAAAGTAAGGTAATGGTATCCCCCGGCACAATCGTCGAACCGGTTACATCACTGAAAGTGATTGTCAGGACATTTCCGGAGGTCCATTTGCAGGTTGCGAAGGTGGAACCCGTACCCCAGAAATGCATGTCATGCCCGTTATCTGCCCTAAACCAGGTATCCAGATTAGCCGCGGTTATTTCAGGCTTATTCGTATCTTCCGTAAAGGTGATAACAATCTTGTCACCAACCTCCAATTGTCCGGCCTGGCTTGCGGAATTATAGGCAACAGCTTTTATACTGCTGTAAGAACCGGCAGCCTCACCGGAAGCAGTACTCGCAGGTGAGGTTCCAGCCTTGTTTTTTATTGCTGCGGCAGAGGATACGGTAACAGTATCCCCTGGTACAATAGTAATTCCTGACGTAGTGCTCAGCGTAACCGTCAGAGCAGTTCCTGAGGTATTCCAGGCAATATCCTCCTCCTTCAGGCCGGATCCCCAGCTGTGTCCATTACTGATCTGGAACCAGTCGCTCAAATTAATTGCGGATACTGTCGGCGTATTCGTTGCCTCTTCAAAGGTAATAACGATCTTATCTCCTGTTCCAAGTCCTATATTTGAACCGGAATCCACCGCATCTATACTAAGCGTATTGGCAGTAAATATAACGGTCGCACTGAGACTCGGCAATTTGGAGGCTGTACCCTTCTTCCTGACCTGCACGGTCTTAGTACCCTTGAAATCACCCACTACATCGCCCAGGACCCAAAGGCCTCCGTTAATCCTGTATTCGTAATCCTTGCCAAGGATAATACCTCCCGGCGTGGTCAACGTGTTTTGATCGTTATCATATTCCACATCAATTCCGATAGCCCCGGGTGTGCCGACGGTGGGTGCTGCGGCAGGCTCGGCTACCGTTCCGAGTGAAACCGGTCCGGACGGAAGCAGTGTAACGCTTGCGCCGGTTCGCAGTTCGATCTGTCCTTCTGCAAACGCTATATTGGTTGTAGTACCGCCAACCGTCACATTGGTCCAATTGCCGCCGTCTATTCTATACTGGGCATCATCCTGGGTTCCGGTAATCGTGCCGGCACCGATGTTATAGGAAATCCCCGATAAGTCGGGAGACTTGGCAAGCTTTACAACAGCTGCAAGATAGGAGGCGTCAGGCTGAGCGGCAGCTCTGACATACACTTTACCGGCAACAAATGTGACATCCGTGCTTCCCGCTGTGCAGGCAAACCATGTTCCATCCGTTCCGTTTGTGGACGTAAAGCTGTATTGCATGGTATCGGCTGTATTGAGTATTTTCCCGTTTGCTACATTTACACTCACCTTCGTCAAATCAAGGTTCTCTGTAAAGTAGATGCCTGTTGCCAGACTGGGTAGCGCTGTTTTCGTTCCTTTATATCTTACCCAAACAGTTTTTGTACCGCTGAAGTCTCCGGAAATTTCACCCGACACCCATGAACCGGTGCCTATTCTGTATTCAAACGTGCTATCCAGTACTGAACCATTATTCTTCATAATTGTGTTATCAACATCATTGTATTTTATGTCCTGGTTCAGTATCGGCGCTTCCGCTGCGGGTGCTATCGCATCTCCAACCCGGTATATGTTATCATGGTCGGATACTTCTCTGACCCATACCTGCCCGGCTGTAAACGTCACTGCAGTACTTCCGGCTGTACAGCTCTTCCATGTGCCCTCCACCTTGTTGACCGAATCGTCCAGATTCAACGAGTCCAGGCTGTATTCCATATAAATACTGGTACCGGTTATGACGCCGGCCCCAACATCCTTGCTGACACCGTCAAACTTAAGCTCAATCTTTATTGGCAGTTTGACCGGACTTGTCTGGATGTTGCCAGCCGTATCTTCAGCTGCAATATAAACATCATATTCAGCAGCCATAGTCAGACCGGTGAACTTATACAAGCTCACCGTATCAGCCTCAAGCGCAAGACTGGCTTTAAGATTCAATGCTACTGCCGTACCTGCAGCATTTTTACCCGCCTTTACCTGAACCGCACTCGGAGTCGCCGACCCGGCTGGCAGTAATACAATATACACAGTTCCATTTTCATTAATCCGAACTTTTATTTCCGCTGTAGTATCTGCAATTGTACCTTCTTGCGGATAGCCGCTAATAAATTCGGGAGGCGTAGTATCCGTTGTAACAGCGGATACCTTTGTGGGTGCAGCCTGCAGGTTCCCCACCGCATCTTTACATACCACATATATATCATACGATGTCTTTGCCGTCAGATTGCCAATGGACAGCGTACTCTCCGCATTTGCACTTATACTGATGCTTCCTGCTGTGATTGCCCCTGCGGTCGTTCCATCTGCACTCTTTCCTTCCGCTGTCTGTTGTGAGGTCGGAGCCGCTGCTCCCTGAGCCAGGACTACATAATATGCACTTCCGCCTTCACCCGCTTTGACCAGAACGTCTGTCGAAGTCTCAGTGGTTGATTTTATCTTGGGGTAACCTGTTGTATATACAGGTGCCGTCGTATCTATCACAATCGTTTTTGACCCGCCAAGGGAATTCGCCGTATTCAAGGTCGGAAGCGTCAGAGTCGCGCTGACGGATGTACCTGTATTCCGTATCGTACCGCTGTTTAACGTCAGTGCGCTTGTTGCTTTGTATTCCAGCTTCGACGCCGTGTCACCCGCTTGCACAGCATAATCAAACATTAGCACATTCAAGCCGGAGCCGCTCGTGTAAACCGCGTATCTATCCGTTGTGCCCGTCTCAAGTTGAAGTTCCGGAATTCCGCCTGTTGTATCTACGTCGACAGTATTATTGAAGGTCACTATGATATGGATGGTATCTCCCGCCTTGTAGGTTCCATTTGCTGTCGTTGCAGTCACTGAGCTTACTGTTGCCGCCGCAGGAGGCGTATTTGCCACTGTGAAGGCGGACGGTAAGGCAATACTGACCGAGGTATCTGCAAGAAGTGCGCTCGAAGTGGTTATCGCAAGGTTCACTGTCTGATCCTCTGATATATTGTACCCAGCTACTGCAGGCAGTGTTATTGTCGCCTGGTAATTTGTACTCCTTACTACAGAGCCTGTCTTTGATACTATAGCTGCCGTAACCTTTTTCCATTCATCCGAATCCGTCGTTGACGTAAAGCTATTGATCAAAGCTTCCCGTTTGGTGGCGTTCGTAACGACATCCGCCGCCCATTGGCAGCTTGACAAAGTGATGATTATCGTTTTACCTCCCGCCACTATATCCGTTTCCTTGGGAGAGGATGTAGCAGCTGTACCTGTAATTGCTGCAGACTGCACCGCGGCAATTTTGATTTCTGGAGCAGCAGCAATTACAGCAGCTGCGCCGGAAACCACGCTTGCCGGAATGCTCAGCGTTACTGTCTGATCAGAAGCTATATTGTAACCTGAAATCGTCGGCAAAGTGATCTTCACTTCCGTCAGTTCCGCATTCATGGATATTGCCTGTGCACCGTCGGTCTTAAGGGCATTGATAACCTTTGCCCATTCGGTTGTTTCCGTCGCGGTCGTAAATCCGCTGAACAAAGCATTTCTCTTAGTCGAATCCGTCTTCAGATCGGATGCCCACTTTGCATCCGACAATGTAACGATGATCGTTTTACCTCCCGTGACAATATCCGCTTCATCCAGATCTGATTCCACTGCACTTCCGGTTATGTCAGCCGACATCCTGCAGTAAATCTTTATATCCGGCGACGCCTTGGTATCGCTTGCAGCGCCGGTTATTAATCCCTTCTCCTTCGGAATGGTCAGCGATACCGTCTCATTTTCATGAATATCGTATCCGTCTGCCTTAGGCAGCGTAATGGTAATCTTTGATGAGGAATTACGAACAATCGTACTCGGTGCGGTATCCGCGTTTGCTTTACTGATCAAAGCTGCAATTACTTTATTGTCCCATTCGTCTTTGTTTACTGAAGCAGTAAAGCTATTGAATAAAGCGAACCTCTTTTCCTCCGAGCTTGCAATATCTGCCGCCCATTGCCCGCTTGTCAGTGTAACAACGATTGTTTTCCCGCCTGCGGCAATGTCCGCTTCTCCTGTTGCTGACGATACGGTCGTCCCACTTATTGTAGCTCCTACGGACGCAGCAATTGTAAAGGAGGCCGATGCTATAATCTCTGGCGATCCAACCAGTAGCGAAGCCGGTACCGTTAAAGTAACGGTTTGGTTCGATGCAATATTATATGTGGAAATTTCAGGCATTGTAATTGTAACCGTATCATCACTTGTACGGACAATGCATCCGGTACCTTCTGCTTTCATGGCAGTGATTGCCTTGCTCCATTCCGTCGCATCCGATGCTGCTGTAAAGCTGCCAAACAAGGCCTCACGGCTGGTCTGACCGGATGCGATGTCACTGATCCACTTCGCATACTGCAGCTTTATAACAAGTGTCCTGCCTCCTGTCACAATATCGCTCTCGGCAGCTGCAGGCGAAACCACGGTTCCCGCTATGTCTACCGTTACACCCCTGATCTGGGACTTTACGATCGTAAACTCTTTGTATGCCTTTACCTTGCCCGATCCATCAGTGGCCAGAAGTACGAGGTATTGTCCATCTGCAATTGCAATATCATCACCGGCTGGATATTCCTTGGCTTCTGTTATTACGGTGTCTTTGAGAATAGAACCAATACTGCTACCTCGAACTACGATCCTCCACTGTATCGCTCCCAGGCTGGTAGTGCTATCATCCGCCAGCGCACTGACTGCCCCGAGCGTTGTAATTTCCGTAGTTCCAACGGCATTACCCGGAGAAGGCGTTGTATAATAGCCTTCCGGAATAGAACCGGCAGCGGATTTTACATGCCTGGATTCAAGCAGGATATCACTGTAACCCTTAATGTTCCCTGCATCATCCGTAGCCAGGAGTACTAGATATTTTCCAACAGCCGCGGTTATATCGCTACCCTTGGTATAGAACACCGCACCGGACATTCTGCTGTCAAGGGCAGGAGCACTGCTCAAAGCGGTATCCTGAACAAGCACCTGCCATTTTGTTGCACCGGTAATTCCAAACGCCTGAAGGGTCGTAATTGTGGTAGTACCTCCGGTAATACCGGGTTCAGGCTCCGAGAAATTACTGGTATCTGCGGTACCCATCTCCAGTTTCACTGCTCCGATGGCCTTGATTTGATCCGATTTTAAGGTGATATCTTCATACGCCTTAATCCTGCCTTCCGTATCAACAGCCAGCAGCAATAAGTGCTGTCCGGCTTTCACTGTGCCGGTCGCAGGCATATCGGTTTTGGCAGTGAATGCACTTGCCGCAGTCGCTTTGCTATCCAGCAGCGGTATTGCGAAAGCACCATCCTGTATCATATACTGCCATACACCCGTACCAGTCAGATCTTCATTAATCAGTTTTATCTGGGTTGTGCCCATATTACTGCCGGGTATCGGTATCGAATAGTATTTATTGGGATACAGCGCCAGATTCATCGCTGCCTGCGATGTTACCTGTCCGGCCTCCAACGGTATACTTGCGTAGGCCTTGATTCTTCCGCCGCTCTCTGTTCCAAACAGCAGCAAATAGTCCTGACCGGAGCTGACTGCTATATTGGTGCTTTCATAACACCGTTTTACATTGTTATAAACAGATACCAGACTATTATAATCAGGGGCACTGGTATCAACATTTGTTGCCGTTGCCCACCATTGAGTAATATCCGGATAGCCAAATATCTCAAGCTCTGTAAATTGTGTCGTTCCTGGAGCCGTGCCAGCCACAGGGCCCCAATAATTAACCCCTTTTACCAGTGTATCCGCACCGGATGCCTTGATCTGAGCGCTGTCCTTTATCTGAAGGTCAACGTAACCCTTAATCTGCATATTGCTGTTAACCCTGACAAGAATCAAATGCTGGTTCAGAGTGATATTGATATTATCTCCCGCCGTATAGGCCGTAAAGCCGTCAGCCTTGTCCTCTACCGCAGGCTGATCAAAGGCCTTGTCCTGCACCTTGATCATCCAGGCCCCGCCGGAGGTGACAATAGCTTTGTCCTGCAGGAAACTAATCATCGTGGTGCCTGTAACTGACCCGGCTTCAGGCTTGGAATAATTCAGGGAAATTTCCAGAAGCTTTGCCCAGGCCGGCTTAATCTGTGAAGAATCTACCAGGATGTTTGCATAGCCCTTGATCTTTCCATTATTATCTGTGGCAAGCAGCACTATGTATTGACCCGCTGATATGGATATGTTTCCGTTAGCGGAATATGACGTAAATCCGAGTTTTGTACTGTTGTAATCAGGCGCCTCCATTGCGGTATCCTGTACCTTGTACGACCATTTCGTTACATCATCCTGCACGCCGAAGGCACTAAGCGTTGTAATACAAGTAGTCCCTGGAGTTGTCCCGGCTACCGGCTTCGAATAGTTGTAGATTGTGCCTTCCACAAGTTCCTGCGCGGATGAGCCTTTTATCTGATCCGGACCGATTTGCAGATTGACATAGGCTTTTACAGTATAATCACTGCTCACCCTTACAAGCTGCAGCCACTGATACGCTTTTACGGGTATATTGGGATCCGCTGTATTATCGTATATAGTATATGTACTGTCAGCTTTAGACTCTACAGTCAGATCCGCAGGGGTATCGCTGAAGACCTTATACATCCATATACCTCCTGATGTTACATAAGTGGTATCAAGTAGTATAAGAATGCGTGTAGTACCTTGTACTGTTCCTTTTACCGGCAATGAATAATTTTGATCACGCTCAAGCTCAGGTGCCTCCGCAGGGCTTATCTGGTCCTCATGTACCTGTATATTGGCATAAGCCTTTATCATGCCGGAGCTATTCACAGCCACCAGTACAATATATTGTTCCGCCCCGATCGAAATATCCTGTTCCTGCGTATAGGTCTTACTATTCTGCAGTGTGTTGTTCAGTTCGGGTGTACTCAGAGCGGTATCCTGCACCTTTATCTTCCAGCCTGTCGCTCCGCTAATACCATCGAATGAGAGTTTCATAATTCTGGACGTTCCGGCTCCCAGGCCCTTCACTGGTACAGTATAATTACCTGCCGTTGAACCTTCGCTCAGCGTAAGTTCCGGAGCTGAATCACCTTTTATCTGCAGTTTGCTGATATCCGCATACGCTACTACAAAGCCGCCTGCATTCACTGCGAGAAGCAGGATATGCTGTCCTTCTGCTACATCGATATTATCACCGGCAGTATATTGTATCGCCGAATAACTTGTCGAATAGTTATCAGTAATATAAGTCTCGGGCGTATCAGCAACAGTTGGTACGGCAAATGCATCATTACCCACTATATACCACCAGCTAACTGCATCATAGCCGCCCTTCAGTAAGGTATCTATCTTCGTTGTACCGGCATTGGTTCCGTCCGAAAGTGAGCTGTAATTGGTGCCCTCTATCAGTGTTTCTGCAGCAGCTGCCTTCACCATATCCTCCGTTATTTCTATATCCGCATAGGCCTTTACTTTCCCGTCCGCATCTGTTGCAAGCAGAATCAGATGCTGTCCGGCACTTACGGAAATATTCGTATTCTTATATACGATCGTACCGCTTATTACTCTGCCTTTTGCAGGAGCACCGGTCAATGCGGTATCCTGTACCTTAATCATCCATTGTACCGCTCCTGAAATCTTTTTAGTATCTACACTCAAACCGGTAAGTTTTACGGTTCCGGATGCCGAGCCTTTAACAACTGTATATGCAGAGTTCTCCGGTGTCAGCAGGATTGCTTCCTGTGGTTTTATCTGCGAGTCTGAGATCGTAAAGTCCCTATATGCCTTGATCGCACCCGAATCATCCGTTGCAAGGAGGATCAAATGCTGCCCGGCTGTTACGGTTATCGCCTGTCCGATTGTATAATCCCTGGCCGCAGTCATTGTACTGTCGAGCGCCGGAGCATAACCCAGTGCTTCGTCCTGTACGGCGAACATCCATTTCATTGCACCGATATTCTCCTGTGCAGTCATCAGCGTGCTTGCGCTTTGCAGGTAATCAATCATTACCGTTCCGATATCCGCCCCTGATGCCGGTGTATGGCAGCAGTTATCCGAATCCGTCAATTCCCTTGCTGAAGCTCTGATCATGGAGGATGTCACCGTAATATCCGCGTATGCCTTCGTTTTGCCCTCCGCATCGGTTGCCAGCAGAATAATGTGCTGTCCGGCATCGGCCTGTATATCATCGCCTGCGGTATAAGACACTGCGCCTTCAAGTTTGTCGTCAACATGCATCGTGGTCTTCAGGCTCTCATCCTGCACCTTTATCTTCCAGTTCGTTGCAGCACTGATACCTGTTGCACTTAGGCTCGTAATTCTTACCGTGCCTCCATTTTCGCCCGGCACAGGTGTTGAATAATTGTCTTCATCAAGCGCACCCGCACTGATCTGATCCCCGCTTACCGTAATATCGGCATAGGCCAGGATAACGCCGGAACTGTTGGTAAGAAGCAGTATCAAGTGCTGCCCTGCATTAATTGCTATAGAATCGCCCTCGCTGTAATCTTCCGCTCCGGCCGGCGCCGAAGTACCCGCTTTCTTAAGCGTATCGGAAATTGCGCCGTCCTGGACAATGATCTTCCACAGCGCCGCATTCGGTATGCTCTGGAATTGCAGGTCGCTGATCGTCGTACTTCCGGGCTCCGGTCCGGCTTCAGGCTTGGTGTAGTGTTTGCCCTGTATAAGGGTTTCAACACCGCTTATGGTCAATACCACAGTTACGTCCTTGCCGGTGAGCATCGTCCCGCTTCCATCAGCATCCGCTCTTGCCGTAAACGTATAGCTTCCCGATGCCGGCATCGTCCTTTGTACAAGAGTCAGTACGATACTGTCTCCGGCTGCCATATCAAGATCGGATACCGTTACCTTCTGCCCTGCAACGGATATGGAGCTTTCATTTATGCTGGTAACAGCTGATGATTGTTTCTGTACCGTATCATCGTCGGACGGGGTAAAGCCGGCCGGCATCATGAATATAACGTTTCCGGAATCCATTTCCGTCGAAGACGTATAGGTCAGAATAACGTCGCAGACAGTTCCTGTTGCTTCAACTGTTGGAGATACCGTTATTGTTCCGGGCAGTGTTGTGTATTTGGACAATACTTTGACTGCCACCTTTGTGCTGCCGGGTTCGTAGCCTTTATGAGTTCCGGTAACATAAATGGAAGTGGAACCCTCGCTGACGCCCGTAACCGCACCTGCAGTCGACACCGTTGCAATAGCAGGATTACCCGTGCTGAAACTGAGTTCCGAACTGCTCGGACTTTTTGTAATCGCCAATGTGCTTGTCTGTCCTTCAATTAATTCCAAAGTCTCGCTTGTATCATAAGTAAGGGTTACAGCGGAATCTTCATCTGCAGTGTTCCAGTCGCTTCCCCCGATATTTGCAATGATACCGTCAGCCACATGCACCTCGTCGGGCTCATGCTCAATGGTTACATTAGAAGAATTTATATGCACTTCATCTATGGTTCCCTCCCCGTTAACCGTCAAACCCGCATATGCGTAAAGCAGTTCGACGTCAGCGGAATCGCCGTTCTGAATAACGGAGCCTGAAGACCCCTCAAGCATATTAAGCCGGCTGATTGTTCCCGATTTCAGATTCATATAAACCCCGGAGGAAACATCCATCTGGGTAATCAGCGGTGTTCCGTCCAGAGTCACCTTGGCTGAATTGGCCGAGTCGGCGATTTTAAGCAGCTTGACCAACCCGCCTGTAAACTCCAGGCCAACGCTGTCCCCTTTTATATTGAATTCGCCGATAGTTCCGCTTTTTAACACAATCCGGGCATTCGAGGAACCTTCCCCTGCCTCCAGATTACTGATTGTCCCGTTTATCTGTAATACATTATCCGGGGTATTCATTCCTACTGATGTAAAGGCGCCTGTCAATATGATTTCTTTTCCGGTAGTGCCGTTCTCCTCCGTTTCGATTTTCTCAAAGCCTCTTCCCGTGAGATTCCGCTCCTCAAGTATCGCACCGGGGCATGCTGTCGTTTCCGCTATACTTGTGTTTCCTACAGCGGCGACCCTCACAGGCGAGCCTTTTTTATCAACCACAAGCCCGCCGTTAACGGCGGAATCCTGAACGATTATGCTGTTTGCACCGCCGCCTTTTACAATCATGCGCCCGGTTACCGTTACATTTACAAGCGTAACATAGCCATCGCCTATGCCTTCCGTCAATAATAAGTCCCCGCGTATAACGGAATTCGAAACTACGACACCTGTTGCATTTATAACAAGGTCGTTTTTATAATCTCCTTTATATGTACCCTGTTTATTGATGATATTTGCAAGCAGGCTATTTATCGATCTTGCCGAGTCCATATGAGTAATGCCGCTCCATGGGGCAAACCTGCCGTCGGCGGACGCACTCATGCAGCCTTTGTTTATGACGGAACAGACAACATCCCTGTTCTCGTCACTTAAACTGCCTATATCCGTAATACTGTTTAAAGCAGTTTCATTGCCCGGTTCCAGTTTAAATATGTAAGAAAGGCAGGCCGCCAGCTCCAGCCTGCCGATAGGCTGAAAAGGCTGCAGAGCGGCTTTGGTATTATCTTTCAGATAACCCGCCGCTACCGCTTTTTGTATTTCCGCCTCATACCATGAAGCTTTTACGACATCAGTAAAATGAATATCGGATTTTCCCGTATATTTGAAGATTTTATTCATCAACGTATAAAATTCAATTCTTTTCATTTTGTCATTGGGCTTCAGGACAATATCAGACTGTCCTCCCACGAAACCTTGGGAAACCCAACTTTTTAGAATGGTTTGTACATCGCCCGTTACTGCATCGGCAGCCTTTGAATAGACCGGCATCCATAGAAATTGCAAATTTGCCAGTATAAGAACTGCTGTAATGACTTTGATAAGCCTGCTATTCATAAGAAGACCCCCGTTTTCTATCTGTTAAGAACCCTGTACACCAAAACTGCCGCTTCCGCCCGTGTAGTATTATCCAGTGGAGCTATGAGCCATTTGTCGTCGGCCAGCTTCCTTCCGTTTATCAGATTCTCGCCGCGCAGAGCAGCAAAGCTTCCCAACGCATATGAAGAAATACTGCCGTAATCCGAATATTCTTCAAGAATTGAAGCATTATGATATGGGATTGGCTCCCCTGCCGCATTCAACGCCCTGACAAGGAACACGGCCAGGTCCTGCCGGCTGATCAAGCGGTCGGGATAAAAATAACCGTTTTCCCCATCGGCAATCCCGTTTTTATTTGCCGTCATAATTTCGGTATAATATTTATGCCTGGGATTTACATCATGAAACGATCCTACCGCAGTGCCCTTGAAATTGAATGCCTTTACGATGACACTGATGAATTCGCCTCTGGTAATTTTCTCATAAGGATGGAATTTTCCGTCCGCAGCCGCTTTAAAAACGCCTCTGCCTGCAAGACTTTCAATTCCGGTTTTAGCCCATTTCAATCCGGTTATGTCACTGAAGGTAATATAATTTCCGGCCATGATTTCTTCTTCATTACTGTATTTACTTACGCCCGTACTGTTCGTTGCGCATACCCTGTAGGTGTATTTCACATTGGCACTGAGGCCGGTGTCGATATATGCGCCTGCATTGCTTTTCGTGGTTGCAATCTGTCTAAAGTCGGCAGATGACAGCGTACCTGATTTCCTTTCAACGATGAAGCCTGATTCGCTGTTGGAGTTGTCGGTCCATACAAGCTTTACCTGGTTGTAGGAGACTCTTACAAGCATCAAGTCCGATGGTGGATCGGGTATAACGGTATTTACACAAATTTCATCGCTATACCCTGCGGCATTGGAGCTTGTACTGTCAAATGCCTTTACTCTGTAAAAATACAGATCCCCCTTGGCCGGGGCGCTAATCGATGTGCCTGTGGTATTCGCGGACGGCCATGCAGCCGTGTACCAGCCGCCGTCCACTCCTGTTCTGCTTTCTATCGCAAAACCGCTTTCATTATTCGAATTGTCCTTCCATGTCAGTTTCATGGTGCTACCCGAAATGGAATAGTTCAAATCCGACGGGGGAGTGATTGTTGAAACCCATGCATATGCTTCATTTGAAAAAGAAGAATATGCGTTGCTGTCCGATATGCGTGCCCTGACTTTATAATAGTAAGTATTCTCAGCTGAAATATCTTCATCCGTGAAGCTATCAGAATTGCGGTATGCACTCGCATACTTTGTCCAATCGGCTTTCTGTCCTGCTTTACGCCAGATTTCAAATGCCGTTTCATCGTTGGAATTATCTTCCCAGCCCAGTTTAACCTCTGAATCGGATAATAAAGAAGCGGTCAGTTCCGTAGGCTTTTCTACATAAACGCATGCGACAGCGCATTCAGTAGAATACTCAGACGTACTGCTTCCGTTTTGTGCCTTGATACGGTATACATAAATCGTATCGGAGGTTAATCCGGTGTCTATATATGAGCTTGTATCTTCCGATAAGGTCGCTACCTCTGAAAAATCGCCATATCCTGCTTCTTTTCTTTGAAGGGTATATGCATTTTCATCGTCGCTGTCGGTCCAGGTCAGGTATATTTGTGTCGGCGACAACGCATATCCGCTGAGATCTCCGGGGGTGGATAGTCCCGTATACTTGCTTATTCCGTCTTCCGGATAGGCGACTGAATAGACATGATCCTTTTGTTTGGCTTTAACTCTGTAGAAATACTCGGTTTCACTGGACAAATCCGTATCGCTGTAACTTGTTATACCTGATGAAACAGTCTCCAGTTCTACCCATTCTCCATCGGAGTCTTCTTTTCTCTCGATAACTGTTCCGTTACCTGCCTCTTCGGGATATGTCCAATTCAATTTCAACGTATCCGATGCGACAGCGGTTACGGTCAGGGAATCAGGCGCAGTCAATATCTGATATACCACCGATACCTCTTCCGTATACACACTTGTATCATCCTCTGAGCTTGATGAACTTTTCCTGTACGAAATACGGTATGTATATAAATGATCGTCTGCAAGGCTATCGTCGTCGGTATATGCAGCTTCATCGTCAGAGGAAGAATCGCTTTCCGACGCCTTAAGAGAGGATATCACAGAAAAAGAGCCAAGGTCCTTTTTTCTTTCAATGTAATACCGGTAGGAACTTGATAGATTATCAGGCCATTTCAACGTTATTACCGGCACAAGTTCCGTCTCACCGTCACTCGTAACCGACTCGGAGGATACCGTAATATCAAGCCGGTGGTATGAATCTCCCCGGACGCTCTGCGGGAAAACTAATGTGGAACACAGTACCGCAAGTATAACGAATATCTTGCATATATGAAATAGTGTATCTGTAAACAGTCGTTTATGTTTTTTCAATGTAATCTTCCCCCTGCACAATAAAAAAAGACATATCAATAAATATATCGGCTGCAAGGGAAAAAACTATATATAAAAAACAGGACGGCAGCATTCCAGCCCTCCTATGCCAATTCTGCACAGGAAAATGGAAGAATGCCAAGCCGTCCATGTTTTATAACCTAATATAAGGTGTTGCTATTTCATTTTATTCTAGTCCACATTTACAGAACTCTTTGGAAGATAGGTCAACGGATCAACGCTGACATTATTCTTCAGGACTTCAAAATGCAGATGAGCCTGTTCAGCTGATTCATCAGCCGCAGTATTTCCGATGCTCCCGATCACTTCACCTTGTTTGATCTTTTGGTTGACAGCCACTGTATCGGTCGACGCCAGGTTTCTGTAAAGGGTCTGCAGTCCATTGCCGTGATCCACAACAACCGTGATTCCATAATATGAATCGTCCCGCACATCACTTATAAACCCGTCTGCTACCGCCTTAACCGGCGTGCCCCTGTCAGAGGCTATGTCCACTCCCGTGTGAGCACGCCATTCTTCAAGCGTTTTCGAGTATACAAGCTTGTCCTTTGCAAATTCAACCGTTATTTCCCCTATAACAGGCATCTCAAAGCTCTGCTGCTTTACTGAGGCTGCCTTTTTGGGTGTCGTAGTCTTGGGCACAGTATTCTTCGCAGGTGTTGTGGTATTCTCATTAGGTGTAGTGGTCTTGGCTGCATTATCCTTCGACTGCACCGCACTGTTATCTCCCGTACCGGTTACGACAGCCGGATTTCCAATATCGGTCTGTTTCTGCACAGCTGCCGTCACCTGCGTATCTTCGGGCTGCTGTGCATTAAGCTTGTCTGCTTCGTTTCCGGCTGCATTTACAGCACTATTGACCGTTTCATCGGCAGCCGCATTTTCATCTTCCTCCGACGGAAGATTCCTTGCTTCATAATCAGGCTGCCCGGAAGTAGCATTGCGTGTAGTTACAAATACAGCAGTACCGGCCACAACAGCTATGCACAATAACAGGACAATATAAAAACCCTTCTTGTCCAGAAACTCCCTGACTCCTTTTTTTGTTCCTTTCTCATCTGGAAACAATTTTTTCATGTTCACAATTTCCACCTCCATATAGTATTGTTTCCGCATATGGCAACAATATACATATGGAGAAAAATATTTGAATTGTGATTTTCTGCGTCTTGCCTGAATCACTGCACTCCACTCTTAGCTGCATACTCATTTATAGAAATGACATCCACGCCGGTATAATAATGCTTCAGAATCTCAATATAGGTTGCGCCCTTTTTTGCAAGCGAGTCCGCGCCCCACTGGCTCATTCCGACACCATGTCCGTACCCTGTAGTTGTTATTTTGAGGCTGCCGTCCTCATTTTTTTTAATGCTGAACGCTGCAGACCGCAGCTTGTACAAGGTTCTGAATTGCGTACCTGTTAATGTAGTATCGCCTATTTTCAACGACTTTACCCTGCCGCCCTCAGTATTGCCTAATATCTTTATCGTTTTGAAAATATCTTCACCAAATTTGTAATCCGCGTATGCTTTTTTCAACTTTTCCACAAATTCAGCATTACTTATAATTATAGAGGTTTTGTATCCCTTTGCATTTTCCTCTCCGCTGCTTTCCACACTTCGAAGATAAGGCACGGCAGTGCCCGACCACACATCCTCATTGTTCTCCGTCCTCCCAGGACTGCTTGCATGAAACAACGTATTTGCAATGTTACCCTTATAAACCACAATCATGCCTTTCGTCCCATTGACTGCTTTTTCTATTTTGGCCCAATTCCTGGCTGAAAAAAATATATTCCATTTTTTCATGGCATTCTCCTTGCTTATCCATGCCTGGCAATGGGTCGAATCCGTACATATTGTAATTCCGTCATGTACGCCCTGTTTGGACTGATACACGCCTGTCAGTCTTCCATAAGCAAAGGTTCTCGCTGCAACTGCTTGCGCTTTCAAAGCCTCCATATCGAAGTCGGCTGGCATTTCCGCCGCAACAACGCCTTTGATATAGTCTTCCAGGTTCATTATCGATGACGTGTTTGATATTGTATCATAAACACTAATTTTTAGCTCACTGCCAGTTATAGTCCCTTCAGGCGGCTTTTCCGCAGTCGGATGTCCGCAGCCCTTTACAATCAGCAATGGCAACAGGATAACTATAACAATCATCATAGCCGCACAGTACGCAAGCTTTTTCATTCCGGCCCCCAATATCTGTTAATAAAACAGTCTCATTATCTCCGCTTCAAAATTGACCATCCTTTTATAGAAATTTTGAAGCACATATAGGAAGGATTGTCCTTCGTACATTCTATTCTTGTTTTTTGAAAGTATGACGCCGCTATTTTTTATACAATAAAAAAGGGACACTCCTCCGAAATAGTTCGAATAGAAGTCTCCCTTAGCTCTTGAATTATATTCAATACATATACCTTATATACAACATAATACCTGTATCTGAGACTGCCGGGCATCCGTGTCCGGCATCAAATCAAACGCATATATTCAGTTGCAGAGCTTACTCCTCAGTTCTGATTATATTAGCTCCCAGACTCCTTAATTTATCATCGACCCTCGAGTAACCCCTATCAATATGATCAATATCAGTTATTTCTGTCGTTCCTTCCGCTACCAGCCCTGCCAGTATTAATGCAGCGCCCGACCTCAGATCTGTAGCCTTGACCTGCGCTCCGGTAAGCTTGCTGCAGCCCTCAATAATAGCACTTCTGCCTTCGATTTTAATATTGGCACCCATCCTTTTCAATTCACATACATGCATAAAGCGGTTTTCAAATATCGTCTCTATTACCATACTTGTACCGCAGGCAATACTCATCAGTGAGGTCATCTGAGACTGCATGTCTGTTGGGAACCCAGGATATGGATGTGTTTTGATATCGACGGCCTTCAGATTTCCGCCCCTGACCCTAATGGAAGTCAATTCCTCTGACACCTCTATCCCGGCCTCCCTCAATTTTGCAGTCACTGGCTTAAGATGGTCGGTTACGACATTTTCAATTGTGACATCCCCACCTGTAATTGCGGCGGCTACCATATAAGTGCCGGCCTCTATACGGTCGGGAATGATTGCATGGTCTGCAGCCTTCAGCTCCCTGGCTCCCGAAATTTTGATAGTATCAGTGCCGGCGCCTTTTATATCAGCGCCCATCGTTGTCAGATATGTTGCCAGATCCACAATTTCAGGCTCAATCGCTGCATTTTCAATTGTTGTAGTTCCATCTGCAAGCACGGCTGCCATCATAATATTTTCCGTTGCACCTACACTTGGAAAATCGAGATATACTTTCCCCCCCTTGAGCCTTCCATTTTTTTTGACTTCAATATAGCCATGACCTTGTGTAATAGTTGCGCCAAGTGCTACAAAGCCTTTCAGGTGAAGATCTACGGGTCTGGTCCCGATGGCACAGCCGCCGGGAAGCGATATGCATGCGGCGCCGGTTTTAGCAAGCAGTGGTCCCGCTACCAGAAATGAAGCGCGCATTTTATTGACAAGCTCATAAGGGGCTGTGTTTGTGGACAATGACCTGCAGTTGATCTGAAGTTTCGTTTGATCTTCGAAAATTTCAACTGAAGCGCCAAGTGATTTCACCAGGTCGCACATGATTCTTACATCGTTCAGATAGGGTATTTCGTCAATAGTACATCTTCCGTCAACAAGCAACGATGCAGCAATAATTGGCAATACCGAATTTTTAGCTCCGCTCACACGTACTTTCCCTTTCAGCGGTCCGCTCTCTGTAATTATTAGTCTGGACACTTATATCCTCCCCTTAGTCTTGTCATTCAGTCTTTTTCAGCGCAGCTAATGCAAAAATTTCCTTTATGTTTACCAATATGGCCGACATCAGTATTCCGTTGTAATTACCGGGGTTGCCAGCCATATGTAAGTTCTTCCTTCATAGGAATTATAACGTACAGCAACATTGAGGTTTATCTGCTTGCCATTAACATGAATTACATTATCAATGGATGGTGAAAATGCCGTAACACTGACCAGACCATTGTCATCCATTTCCTCCACCATATCCGCTGCAGTACTCTCCAATATAACGTTGCACAAGTCTTTGAGCCTGTTTTTATCCAATGTTCCATCAATGCTTCCAGTAATGCAAAGATTTATTGAGGGGTTGATTTCATATTTTTCAAGTTTTTTTAAAAGCTCTGCAGATGCGGCATCCAGCCCGGGCTTTATTGAGGTGTCAGTCAGGCTGATGGTAATACGGCTCTCTTTCAGGTCATTTTTCTGCTTTTCCTTTAATATGCTGACATGTATACTACAGAAATCATTTATTATGTAATCTGTCTGAAGTCCTGTGCATAAATCGGTATCGATAGATACAAAAACGGGTTTTCCCATATCGACATTACCGCCAACTCCGCCAATAATATCACAGAGCAGCTGCTGTTGTTCCTGGACATTGCCGGAATACCCGGGATCCAACCTCCCCTGCATGTAAATCTCTGAACTCACTGCCCTGGCGCCGGTCATTTCAAAGGCACCTGTTAAAACAACTGCTGCAGAGTCTTTATGAGGATTTGTCTGTATTTTTATAATAAAAATGGAGACTACTAATATAAAAATAAAGAAAATGAAAATAAACTTTTTCATTATATGTCCCCCTATGTTTACCGTAATCTCATACTTGATCATTACAATAGAATTATTGCCGCTTAAGGGGGGGCATATACATGTAATATTTCTATAAAATTTGCAAAAATGCATGAACAGGAATAAAATTTTTTATCTGCTTGCGACCGGGTTTTTTACGCTTTTTTACTTACAATGATTTGATTTCTGCCATTTATGAAGGATTTTCTCACCTCATACCCGCGCATGACCAGCGTATCATAGATCTCGTCCGCCTGATGGAAATAATTGTTGCCAATATCAAGCACAAGTGTTTCTCCCAATTTTAATTCACCGGAGATTTCACTAAGCGTTGTATCGATATTCAGGCTTTCCGCATTTATTGTTTTTTCATCATACCCATCTGCCATCCGACCTGCCTCCTTTGCACAAATAAGTTTTTCTATGATATAGTATTGGCAGGAAAGATAAATAATATAAACCGAATAAAATTAATGGTGGTCTTGTTTATGAATAAAAAAAATTTGGTTTTAATAGGAATGCCCGGAGCAGGTAAAAGCACTGTCGGGGTGCTTCTGGCAAAAGCACTGAAAATGCCTTTCATAGACACCGATTTACTCATTCAACAAAAAGAAAACCGCTATTTACAGGAAATTATCGATGCCCATGGCCTTGATGCTTTCATTAAGACGGAGGAAGACGCCATACTCGGTCTGGATGTGCAAAACTATGTCATAGCTACCGGCGGCAGTGCGATATATAGTGAAGCTGCAATAAAGCACCTGAAGGCCTCCGGTATTCTTATATTCCTTAACACCAAAATGTATCAGCTGGAGCACAGGCTAAAAAATGCGCAGACACGCGGAATTGCAATGAAGAACGGACAGACATTTATAGCTCTTTACAACGAGAGATTACCACTATACAGACAATGCATGGACATTGAAATTGACTGTTCTAAAAAACACATTGAAACAATTGTTGAGGAAATAAAAAATAAATTTATAAATCTTTGAATAAAATGTACTAAAAGGGGTCAATAATAACTGTGACCTCACAAAATACATTTTGACCCCCTTTACATGGTTAGTCGAAAGACTAACCACCTTTTTTGCCCTTTTTCAGGTTCCGGTAAAAAAAGGAGACATCCGTGTTGATTGATGTCCCCCAAGGGGATCGTGAATTTTATTGAACGATTACCAGTTGCCGGTTTTTGAGGAACTCCTGCCAAATAGCAGGAAGAGGCCGCCTAAAACCAGTACTGCAGGTATAACAAGAGTGATATCCACAACGCCGAGGAAAACCCTGAATAAAATGATCAGCAGCGATGCTGCTGCAATTCCTCCCGAGATGCCTATGGCGACAAGGAGGCCCCTGGGCTTTCCACTATAAAGATACAGCTGGAAAAGTCCAATGGCGACGCTTAATATGTATACCGGCCAGGTATATGCTGCAAAATGCCAGTTGGTCATCGTTTCAAAGAAGAACAGAAATCCGCAGGTTGTCAGTATGCCGCCCGGCACAAGCAGTCCGGGAGCCTTTAACGGTACAAAATAGGCAAGTTCAAAACCCACGCCGATCATAAGAACTATCATGGGCCAGTAATCATCCGGACCAAGAGATAGGAATGAACTGTTAAACATGTATTTTGCCACCAGTAGCAATGCACCGATTATTACCAGTATCCCGCCCAGTATTGAATTATTTCTTTTCATATATACACCTCCGGAAATATTTTGTGTTTTGTTTTACAACAGATAATACTCCGGGACGAAATATATGTCTGAAAATTTTTTGGGGATGAACATGCTATCATAACATTGAAAATTGTGGATTACTTCACTCCTCTGCCACCAACTATTCCGTTTCTTGTTAATAATACACAAAAGGAGCAGATTAACCTCTTTGCTTTTTGGTCAGTTTTTCCTCAGAACGTCCGTTTTGTGGATATGCCCCTGTGGATAATGTTGATAACTCTGTGTATAACCCTGTTTTACGGTTATAAGGCTGTGGATTTCAATTCACCACATTGACAGGCCAGTCCTCCATAAACGCTCTTATATTTCCGGAAGCAGTCCTGCTGAGTCCGGACTGAACTAAAACAACGAAGTAATGACCATTGTCATCGACAGGCCTATAAGAACTGCTATTGTTATCCAACCCACCACATTTATCGACTTTTTATTGGTACGGTCACCCATGATTCCCTTGTCGTTGACAATCAACATCATGCAGATCAATACTACCGGCAGCATTATTCCATTCAGGCGCTGAGACCACAGAGATATCCTGATGAGCGGCGTACCCGGCAGCAGTATGATACCTGCACCGATGGCAATGATAATCGTATACAGCCAATAAAACTGCGGAGCTTCGTCCCACGTCCTGTCGATGCCAGCTTCGAAGCCGAATGCTTCACAGACATAAAATGAAGCTGCGACCGGCAGTATGGTAGCAGAAAATATGGATGCTATAAATAGTCCGAACGCGAATACCTCTGAGGCAAGAGCTCCTGCGAAAGGCTTTAATGCCAGCGCAGCCACACTTGCGTCTGTAATTTCAGTGACCTGTCCATTCACATGCAGCGTCGATGCACACGATACGATGATGAAGAATGCAACGACGACAGTCGCAATACAACCGACAAAAACATCAATGATTGTATATTTATAGTCCTCTGGTCTGAGCTTCTTTTCTATTACTGCAGACTGCATGTAAAACAGCATCCATGGCGCTATTGTCGTACCAACCAATCCTACAATCGTTGAAATGGTCGCAAAGTTGAAATTCATTTCCGGGCGCAGTATGGCCGTACCGATTTCTCCCCAATCAGGATGTCCCATAATGGCTGAAATGATATACGAAAGCAGCGCTACACTAAACACCAGAAAAATTCTTTCAGCAAATTTATAGGTTCCCTTGACTACAAGGATCCAGACTGCAAATGCCACTAATGGTACGGAGATATATTTACTGACACCGAATATCTGCATGCTGCCCGCAACTCCTGCAAATTCCGTTGTAGTGTTTCCGATATCGGTAATCAGCATCCCTATGAAGATAAAGAAAGTCGTTTTGACCCCTGCGTTCTCTCTGATCAGATCCGCAAGTCCCTTACCTGTCACAATACCCATACGGGCATTCATTTCCTGCACGATGAATAAGACCAGAAACGCCGGCACCAAAGTCCAGATCAGATTATATCCAAAGGTCGCACCCGCAACCGAATAGGTAGTTATACCGCCTGCGTCATTGTCCACGCTTCCAGTGATGATGCCAGGCCCGAGAATTGCCATAAATATCAGTATTTTCGTCCAAAGTCCGCTTTTTTTAATTCTTGCCGTCATGCTGCCACCGCCTTTACAGCCTTCTTCTCCTTGACTTCAAGAGTGTATCAACAACATCGTCGATGATCACCATGCCCTGCATAACCGAATGTTCATCCACGACCGGTATGGCAAGAAGACTATATTTCGTTATTATTTCTGCAAGGGTATTGATTTTATCATGGTCATAAGCGAATATGACCTTTAAATTCATTATTTCCTTCAACATGATTGAAGGCTCGGAAATGACAATGTCTCTGAGGGAAACAGTCGCAACAAGCTTTTCCTCATCATCAAGCACATACAGATAATAAATGGTCTCGGATTCCGGCTTCAATGCCCGCAGCTCATCAAGCGTCTGACCGACAGTCAGGTTCTCATTGAAGGAAATGAATTCAGTTGACATGATACTGCCCACTTCATTATCCGGATATTCCATCAGTTCCCTGATTTCGTCGGAAGTGACGCTTTCCATCTCGTTGAGCAGCTCTTCTGCCTTGTCCTCCTGCATTTCGTCCAGAAGGTCCGCTGCCTCGTCAGCAGGCATAAGTTCCAGCACATTCGCAGCTCTTTCGGTTGAAATACTCTCAATGATGCTTATCTGGGCATCCGTCTCCATTTCTTCCAATACATCTGCTGCCTGCTCCTCGTTGAGAGAGGAGAATATTGCAAGCTGTGCATTGTGGTCAAGGTCCTCGATAATGTCGGCTAGATCTGAAGGATGCATCGTGAGCAACTTGGAATGTTCTTTCGCAAGCTTGATACCTGTATGTGAGGATCCAACCGCAGCAACCTCGTCCCATAAGATAAGGTTACCCGGTATACTCCAGCCAAATGGCTTCAGCAGGCTTTTCAAAGGCTTCGCAACTCCAAGCCTCCTTAAAAGACCTTCCATACCTACATCAACTGCAACCACATAAACCCCGTTCGAAAGAGCTGCAAGCCTGATGTCATTCACCCGGACCACTTTCCTGCCGTCTATGTCGACAAGCTGCCTATCCATGACGTTTTTTGCCAGTAGCTGCATATTGTCGGAAAGTTCACCTATATCCACCGCTTCGCTGCAAGTGATCATATACTGTCCATCTGCCTTGACGATCTGCATCTTCGTAAAATCAAGCGTCCTTATTCCCTGACTGTTCTTCACCACCGCTGCTACAACCATTGGCCGAACGCTGTTCATGTCTACAATAAAATCGCGTATTCTGCCTATATTGCCCTGTCCTGTACAGATAACCCTGCTTCCAAGTACACGGCTGAGGTAAAACGTTGAAATACTATTCACAAAATCACCTCCGCAAAAAATCTCAGGTTCACAAACAAAAGGAGCCGTCAACGAATGACATGCTCCAAGAATACTTCAGCACTTACCTTCGTTGAGCTTTGGCACTATACAGCGTAGAGTATTCTTTCCCCAGCTACATTAAGTAAAACCTTAATCCGGTAATACCTGTTGACCCATTGGCGTCTTTCGACATTTCCGGGCAGTAGCGTTTATCTGTATAGGAGCCTCACCTAACATAAGTTATAAATTTATATAATCATGATACTACTGATTTTGTCCATCTGCAACTGTTTTATGCAAATATTTTATTGTTTAAAAGCTTTATTTCTTGTTTAATGTTAATACCGCCGGTTTGCTCGAATTCTTTATGTCTTTCGCAAAATATCCGCTTCATTTTATGCAATTATTTACATCGTTTTTTGTTATACTTTTGTTTAGAAACTTATTTCAGCAGTCTGCCGACATCGTTTTCCGGTACAGGCATGGAATAATAGAATCCCTGTACCTTGTCACAATTGCATGAAGTAAGGAATTCCATCTGTTCCTTTCTTTCAACACCTTCCGCAATCACGGTAAGCCCTCTCTGATGTCCTATATGAATAATGGTTTCTATCATATTGTTATCTTCATTTTGAATATCATCAACAAAGCTTTTATCAATTTTCAAAGAATTTATCGGCAGCTGTTTAAGATAACTCAGAGAGGAGAAGCCCCTGCCGAAATCATCAATGGATATCCTGATGCCTGATTCCTTTAGTTCAGTGAGCTTCTGCAAATTGAGCTCCACTGCTTCCATAAGCCTGGATTCGGTTAATTCAAGTTCCAGAAGCGATGGTTCCAGACCAGTTTCAGACAACACTTCACGGACCATCTGGACAAAGTCAGCCTGAAGTAATTGTGTAATCGAAACATTCACGGCTATTCCAAGTTTGTTCTGGACAGTTTCATTCAGTTTTTGAATGAAACTGCAAGCAGTTAACATAACCCAGCGGCCGATAGGAACAATCAGGCCTGTTTCTTCCGCCACACTGATGAATTTTAGTGGAGCAATCATACCATGCTGCGGACTCATCCATCTGATCAACGCTTCAAAGCCGGTTATTCTGCCGGTATTCAAATCATACTGCGGCTGATAGTGCAGTATGAATTCGTCATTTTGGATAGCAGTACGCAAACCGTTTTCCATGCTGATGCGCTGCAGGAATTCATCATTCATCGATTTTTCAAATAGGATATGCTTGTTTTTGCCTTCCTTCTTAGCCTGATACATTGCCATATCAGAGTTCTTTATCAAATCGGAAATGTTGGAGGAATGCTCGGGGAAGGTGCTGATTCCACAGCTTACTGTTATATTGAAACTGTTTCCGGATACATTGTATGGGGCATCAAATGAGCTCATCGCAGACCGTATCTTTTCATTAAGCTCCACGGAAGTTCCGAACTGTCTTATGAATACAACAAATTCGTCTCCTTCAAGTCTTG
The DNA here is from genome assembly GCA_002307275.1 of Hungateiclostridiaceae bacterium UBA1305. Taxonomy (GTDB): domain Bacteria; phylum Bacillota; class Clostridia; order Acetivibrionales; family DTU013; genus UBA1305. The sequence continues at coordinate 81,774 of DBTX01000040.1, read as the reverse complement.
CAATAAACTCATTATCCGTCATAGTTTCCGTAAGTCTCTTTCCTATTTCGACAAGCAACAGATCTCCCATATAGTGACTGAAGGAATCGTTCACATACTTGAAATTATCAAGATCCATATAAATAAGTGCACATTTATTGTGATCGCCGATTTCTAAAAAAGCTTTCCCTATCTCATTATAAAACGCGACACGATTCGGCAATCCTGTGAGTGAATCGGTATAAGCCAACTGTCGTATCCTTTGCTCATGTTTTCTGCGTTCATTGATATCCGTGAAGGAACCAGCCGCTCGAACGACTTTGCCTGCATTATTCAAAACCGCCTTACCTTTTACAAGAAGCCATCTGTAGTCCCCATTTTTATGCTTCAATCTTACTTCAAAACGCATTGTCGGTTTTACACCTGTGATATATGACTGGGTTTCTTTTTCTACCAGCCCGATATCTTCAGAATGGATAAGGTTTTTAAACCCTTCCCAACCTGAACCTATTTCAAAAAGATTGTACCCTGTCATTTCGAAGAATTTCTCTGAGAAGAACATTTCATCATTTACGGAATCCCAATCCCATATGGCATCATTGGACCCTTCAATAACCAGATGATACCTGTTTTCACTCATTTTAAGCTTGTCCTGCACAGAAGTTAGTTCATCATAATTATTCCGGAGACCTTCTTCCTTCTCTGCCAGTTCATCATAAACTGCGGTAAGCTCATCAAAGCTGTCTTGAAGTCTATTTTGACTTTCAACTCTGTCAGTTATATCCACTCCCATAATTTCCAAAGTATTAAAAGCATTCCCGGATTCTTTGTCCCTCATCATACTGCAGTATAAATGGAAGGCCTCGCACCCCGCCCTCTTCAGTGTCAATTCAAAACTGGCGCTGCTGTTTTGCAGATGTGCGCTTACCATGAGATCCCTGAGTTTCTCACTTTCATTTAAGGTAAGCAGTTCAAATATATTCTGTATATTATCATTCCCAATTCGGTTAAAATAGTCAAAAAACCTCTCGGCATACTTGTTTTTTGTAATGATTGTACCATCAAGGTCGATCGTGAGGACAATAAGATTGGTAACATCGGCAACTCTGGTCGAGTTTACCTGCTGTCTGGATAAATCGATCTTTAATATTCTGGATCTTGAATATAGCATTGCCATAATAAACGTGACACACAATACCGATAGGATCAATATCAGAAATACAATATTCAACAATCCCAAAATGTCGCTCTTCGGTGATGTAACGGCTATAGACCATCCTGTTTGACCGATCGGACAGAACCCCATGTATTTGTTGATCCCGTTATATTCATAATCACCGGAACCTTTTTGTCCCGCGATCATTTTTTTCTCAAGCGCAACAAGCTTATCCAACTTGTGATTTGCCAGAACCTTTTTAAAATCATTTTCATTATTATATATACGACTCCTGTCTTCATGAGCAATCGTATTGCCTTCACTATCAAGGATAAATGTGCTTCCTTTGCTGTTAAGCTTGATTTTATCTGTCATCTGGCTAAGGACGTCTGCATTGTATGTCGCATATAATGCCCCTGAAATCTTGCCATTTTCAACAATGGGAACCGCAAATATGATGACTACCGTACCATCGACACGGCTTACAATTGGATCTGATATGTTCGATATCCCCTTAATCGCTTTTTTAAAATAATCCCTGTCGCTTACATTTAATTTTCCACCTTCCGTAGTCTCGGAATTTCCGAGCATATCTACGATGCTCAACCGTTTGTAGCTATCCAGTTCCAATTGCTTTTTCACTTCACTCATACGTCGTTCCATAGGTAATTGGGTGTTTTTAATAATGCTGTTCGAAGAAATGGATTTGAGTTCCGATAAACGCCCATCTAAAAAAATATCTATATTTTTTGCACCCTGTTCGGCGAAAAGCACAAGAGACTCCTCAACGTTGTATATAAGAATTTTTGATACAGCGTAATACACGATAAATCCGACAAGCAATGCAATGACTGCAGTTTGTATGGAATATGTTAATATGGAACCTGCTTTTTGACTTTTGTGAAACTTCAGCAAAACCACCCCTTATTTAGAATGATCCGGCGCAAAACAAAAAACAAAGAAACATTCTGCAACCGCGAAGGCGATTGCAGACTGCCTTAATTCACTAACTTCTATTTCGGCTTTTACTGATAAAGAGTTAATCAGACTTTTAATTCTTTCATACAGCTGGAGCAGATATTTTTACCCTTGTAGTTTATGACATCCTTTGCATCTCCGCAGAAAAGGCAGGCCGGTTCATATTTTTTAAGAATTACACTAGCACCCTCTGTAAAAATTTCAAGAGCATCTTTTTCAGCAATATCAAGTGTGCGTCTTAGTTCGATCGGTAATACAACTCTTCCCAGTTCATCTACTTTTCTAACTATACCTGTAGATTTCATTTATTCACCCCCTTCCAGGTTTCAGAAACTTGAAGCCGTTCTTTATCGGTTTTAAATTACCGTCACTTTTAGTATCTGTCTGATAAGATCCGGCAATTCCGCAATCTTCTCCTTTGGCAGATATGCACTGCAGCCCTTATTAAAAGCTTCCTTCAATTCCTTTTCACTAATATCCTCGGAAACTATGATAAAAGGCGTTTTTTCACATATGTCGTTTCTTACTGCCAGGGCATCAAGTGCACTGAAGCCTGGCATAACATTGTCACTTATAATGATGTCCCAGTTCGGTTCACATAAATTAGCCCTGAGTGCCGCACTGGTTGCTGCCACCTTGCTGTTTACCTGTAAACCGTTTCTTTTAAGAATTCTGACGGTTATGTCAGCAAAAAAAATGGAATCCTCTACAATTATCACATTCAACATGCTGCCATCATTCATTCGTCATACACCATTCTTCCGATAATATGAAAGATAATTCTGTATTAATTATACATTGTTTTATTTAATAATTTAATGAATTATTTCAAGTTATTACCCTGAATAATGTCAGTTTTTGACTTCGCATCCACGTTGTCTCCATAAAATTTCCGCACAAACACTCACTACTATGTAGCGATTTTCAAGATATCTTTCATTTTTCACTTGCACATTTGTTTTTTGCATTAAATATTGCAATTTTTACATTGCTTTACCTTCAAATTTCATTCTTGACAAAATCACATATTTCGGATTATATTATAAGGGCAGTCACTGTATTTGCATGTGTTTTGGGGTTTATTGCAAAAGTAAAACACAGAAACATGTTTTTTAAAAAGCCCTCGATATTTGAATGATATTTTATTTCTACCTGCATCTTGTATATTTTCTATGTTATGAATACTACTTGTAAAGTGAAATTCAAATCTCCCTTTACAGGAAATATAATAAAATACTTGGAGGTCAAAATATGAAATTGTTAGCTAGCGTTATGGAACAGGTAATCAAGAGAAATCCAAATGAGCCCGAATTCCACCAGGCCGTCAGAGAAGTTCTTGAATCACTGGAACCAGTTGCTGAAAAACATCCCGAGTGGATGGCAGCCGGAATATTCGACAGAATCGTAGAACCTGAAAGACAAATCATATTCAGAGTACCCTGGGTTGATGACAGCGGCAAGGTTCAGGTCAACAGAGGTTTTAGATTCCAGTTCAACAGTGCAATAGGGCCTTACAAGGGTGGTATCAGGCTTCATCCTTCCGTTTATTCAGGCATCATCAAATTCCTCGGTTTCGAGCAGATTCTGAAGAACTCCCTCACAGGACTCCCAATGGGCGGAGCCAAGGGCGGCAGCGATTTTGACCCCAAGGGCAAATCAGACAATGAAGTCATGAGATTCTGCCAAAGCTTTATGTTTGAGCTGGCAAGGCATATCGGTCCTGATACGGACGTACCGGCTGGCGATATCGGAACCGGCGGACGTGAAATAGGTTATATGTTCGGAATGTATAAGAAATTGAGAAATGAATTCACAGGCGTTCTCACCGGCAAAGGACTTACCTGGGGCGGAAGTCTTGCAAGAACCGAAGCAACCGGATATGGTCTGTGCTATTTTATGGACGAAGCCATGCAGACCATAAAGGGCAAGTCCTTCAAGGGCGCAACAGTTGTTATTTCCGGTTCAGGAAACGTTGCAATCTATGCCGCCGAAAAAGTATTTCAGCTTGGCGGCAAGGTTGTAGCTCTCAGTGATTCCAACGGCTACATATATGATCCTGATGGGATCAAGCTGCCTACCATTCAGCAGATCAAAGAAGTTGAGAGAAAGAGAATCAGCGAGTACATTAAATATCATCCGAAGGCTACCTATACTGAAGGCTGCTCCGGCATCTGGTCCATCAAATGTGACATTGCTCTGCCAAGTGCAACTCAGAATGAAATTGACGAAGCTTCTGCAAAGAAACTCGTTGCCAATGGCTGCTTCGCAGTTGGCGAGGGCGCAAACATGCCTTCAACTCCTGAAGCAATTGAAGTATTCCTGAAGGCCGGCGTCGTATTCGGGCCCGCAAAGGCAGCAAACGCAGGCGGCGTTGCAACCTCAGGTCTTGAAATGTGCCAGAACAGTATGAGATACTCCTGGACCTTTGAAGAAGTTGATGCAAAGCTTAAGGACATTATGATCAACATTTTCAAGAATTCAAGTGCAGCCGCAAAAGCATACGGCTTTGGCAACAACCTGGTAGCAGGCGCCAATATCGCAGGCTTCGAAAAGGTTGCATCAGCCATGTTCGCACAGGGCATTACTTATTAATAAAGCAACACCATACAATAAGTCCCGCTATGCTTCGCGCTGGCGGGACTTACTTTTCCCATGACCTTGGCTGGTCCGGCTGCAGAACAAAAAAGCCTTAGAACAAAAAAGTTCCAAGGCTTTGGTGCGCCCAAAGGAGTTCGAATCCCCAGCCTCCTGGTCCGTAGCCAGACGCTCTATCCAATTGAGCTATGGGCGCACGTGCATATATATGATAATACATTCCCACCATAAAATCAACTGTATTTATGTGGATTCATGTAGATTGGGGTTTTTAGGCGCACAATTAATTTCACACCAAACGAATAATTACATTTTTATGAGCAACCGGGTGTGCTATAATATGTTATGGGAATCTCCTGCAAGGAGTTATTATCCCGAATGTACATAGATATGTGAGGTTATTCCATGGTTTTTGACGCCAACTTGTCCATTCTGTATTCCGACAGTCCGATACCGGATATATTCATTTCAGAATACATGCCTTCTCTGGAAAGTGATTATGTGAAGGTTTATATCTATTGCATTTTTCTCAGCAAGCATAGAAAGAACTTATCCTCACAGGATATCGCCAAAAAGCTTGAACTACAGACAACACGCGTGAAACAGGCCCTTGTCATGCTGGAGGAGATGGGCTTGATATCAAGGGGCGATAATGAAAATGTGCTCAGCATGGTTGACCTGAAGGAGAAGGAAATCAAAAAGCTTTACAGAGCCAAGACAACCTCCACTCCCGATGAAGCGGCACTTAGCAATGATAGAAGCAAAACCCGAAGCAGATTCATCTCCAGTATCAACAACGCATTTTTCCAGGGTGTCATGAATCCCTCCTGGTATACGGATATCGACGCATGGTTTGACAAGTACCAGTTCGAAGAGGACGTTATGTATGCCCTGTTCAAGCATTGCCAGGACTATAAGGGCCTGTCCCGCCAGTATATCACGAAGGTCGCCGATAGCTGGCACAGCAAGAATATACGCAACAGCTTCGACCTTGACAAGTACTCCATAGAATCACAGCAGCTCAAGGACATACGTGGGAAAATAAGCAAGAAGCTAAGGAAGCAGGGTTATTTAACGGAGTATGAAGATGCCTATGTGGAGAAATGGGTATCAGAATTCAGATATGATTTTGAAATAATTGAGCTGGCCCTTAAACGTACCACCTCTGCTGTCAACCCGAGCTTTGAATACATAAACAGTATCCTTACGGATTGGCACAACAAGGGTTACAAAACCAAAGAAGAAATCCTCGCTGCCGAGGGGAATAAAAAGGCGGCAGACGCCGGCAAGAGAACAGGTGTTGGAAAACCTGCAGGCAGAACCAGCGCTGCGCCTCAGAAGGGCAATTTTGAACAGCGCAAGTATGATGACGAATACTTCGACAAGCTTTATAAGGATGTGTAAGCTGGATTAGTGCATATTTCAGTTTACGGTATATTGCGGCGATTCTTTTAGTACAGCAATAGTATTCATAATTAACAGCAGGGCAGCATGCAAGCAGGAAGGGTGAAGACCGGCAGATATGGATCCCAACATATACGTATTGATAAAAAATGAATATGACAGAAGGCGGAAAAAGGCGATAGATGAGCTTGAAGCAAGAAAGTCAGAGCTGTATTACCATGTTCCGCGTCTTGAGGAAATAGAAGAAGAAATACATCGGGCAGGCTTCAAATACAACAAGCTGCTGCTCATGGGCTTACTATCCTCCGACAGCGCAGAAGAAGAACTTACAACAGCAATAGATAACCTGGGAGAGGAAAGATCAAAGTTGCTTTCCAAGTACGGTTATCCTTCCGATTACCTGACTCCTGCCTTTGCATGTGATAAGTGCTCCGATACAGGTATTGTCGCTTCAGTTTCAGGTGATAAGACCTGCGTTTGCTATAAACAGCAGCTCATTAACTACATCTATGATCAGTCTAATCTGTCCATTACCGGCAATGAGGGTTTTGCAAGCTTCCTTGCGGATTTTTATGCTGATGTTCCAAGTGAAGCACGGTATGGTATCAAAAAATCACCTCGCAGGCAAATTCTCGGTATATTGGAAAACTGTAAAAACTTTGTGGAGAATTTCGGCAGTTCCGAGGTCCGGAATCTTCTCTTCAGCGGTCCCACCGGTGTAGGCAAGACCTATATGTCAGGCTGCATCGCAATCGAGTTGATGAATCGCGGCTATACGGTGCTTTATCAGACAGCGCCTTCCTTGTTCAATACGATATACGAATACCGCTACAAATCCTCAAACGATGATAGTTATGACAATTCGGTCTACAAAAGTATCATGGAAGCAAACCTGCTCATTATAGACGACATTGGCACCGAATCGCCAACCGGCATGCGGTATGCAGAGCTGCTGGGCATCATGGACACCCGTTGCGCGAACGATAAAAGAAAACCCTGCAAGACAATCATTGCGACAAATATAGATCTTAAAAAGCTGTTTGAATATTATGACGAGCGGGTCGTATCCCGCATTACCGGCAGCTATGACATATTCAGATTTGCCGGTGATGATATCAGAAGGCTGAAGAACAGCACACCGCCCTAACTTCCCAGAAGGCGCCTTGCGGCTTCAGCAAGTCCGTTGCTTATCCCTTTGAACTTAAGCACCTCAAAATAGTAAAGGCTTGCGATCAGCAATACACCCGGCAAAAGCCATGCAAGGCTTTTTACATTTGCCCGGAACGCTCCTGAATTGGCGGATATTCCTACAATAGCCTCATTTGATTTATTGACAGGATTCAGCTTTATCAGTACAACAAGCAATAAAATAAAAATGGAAATGATAAAAAGGAAAAAGAATCCGTATACGAACAGCACGATTGAAAGCTGTTGAGGAGGCAGGCTGCTGAAGGTTGAAAGGATACCGTTCAGATCAGCTCCCTCCGCTATCTTCGCCCCGGGACCTCCGTAGGCCGACATGAATTTGGTAACAATAGAACTTAAAAGCACTGCGATCGCATTATTTGTAAAGTGTGCAAACATTCCACAAAATAATGAGTCTGTTCTGTAGACAATAAAACCGATTAAAGCACCGAGTACAAATGTACCGAATATCTTCTGAAAATCCATATGTGTCAGACTAAAGAGAAAAGCCGCCAGGAGAATTGCCCTTGTAGTGCCGAAACGTTCAAAGCCTCTTTGAATGACACCTCTGAAGAGGAATTCCTCACATATTCCCGCACTGCCCGCAATCACAAGGATGTCGGCCATCAGGCTCCAGGCATCGGTTGCGACCGGCAATTGCTCGACAATTACTTTCCCAAAAATGGAATTTACAATAAACAGGTTTAAAAAGTTGAAAGCACCTGCTATCGGAATGGCAAAAAGCATGAGAACAAAGGTGACAAGAAAATTCAGCGGCTTTGTCCCTTTCAGCCTGAGCACTGATTTCAGGTCATATTTGAACAGCAGCAGAAAAATGAATGCCGGCAGCAGGATCAAACTAAATTCCGATATCAGCACACCGGTATAAAATTCAGATTGCTGAACCCTGTATCCGATGAAAATGAACAGGATGATCGTAATAGAGAACAATATGCATACTTGTACAATGCCAGGCCTTTTAACCTCTGTATTCCCGTCTGTTTCAACTCCCGCTTCCATTTTATCGATCACAGCCTACCCCCGTATTAATCATTATCATTAATATAACGTTTGCCGCTGCAATATGCAACTAAATGTGAAAGATATACGAAGGAGATCCGGCCAATTTATCCATTCGGGAAGTTTACATATTTTATTGATTTGCAGAATCTCCCCTGCGATAAGCGGGAGTTCCACTTCCAAGCTCAGGCTACATGGTAAGCACTCCATTTGGCGTGTTCACGATCATCAGTATATCCTCCTCCTCACCGGTCTCTGCATTGATATATACGATAAAGTCGCTATTATTCAGCTTGCCCTTGAATTCATAGCAAAAGAGTTCCTTTTTGTAGGTTGTAGGTATGATTGCCATCCCTGAGCCATATAGCTTCAGTTTTGTATTAACCTTCTTTTTTGCCTCTTCGGCTGTAATCTTGGGCGTCGGGATTTTCCGTTCAGTGTGATTCAACAGGTAGGTCTTGGACTCGATTCCGACAATTTCGCCGTTGTCCAGCGCAACCTTCACCTTGACGAGGTCGGGATAGACGGTAACGCCGTTCTGCCTGTAAGCATAGTTGATGGTAGCAACATTATCCTGTGTAAGATAGTAGGTGTCCTCCATATTTTTATAACCTTTGCTGTTGAGAAAATCCCTGCCGATCTGTTTGGCTTTGTTCATATCAGTCTTGCTCTCCTTGACAGGCCTGTTATAGAGCATCCACATAATATGGCCGCCTTTTTGCGTTACGCCTATGTTGGCCTTTTGATCCTTCGGAGCACCCTTGAACGTGACTGTGTAGTTGAAGCTTTTAATCGGGCCGCTGTCGTTTTTACCTGTATCTGTGATATCTTGGATCTTGTCCTCTCCCAGGAACTTTTTAATGCTCTTTTTCGCTTCCTCTGCATTAATATCTTTCCCGGTCAGCCCTTTTGCCTCGGAAGAGGTCATATGATCTGAGAAGGGTCCGTCATAGATCAGGGTAGGATAGTCCTGAAATGTTGAACTGATGGATTCCAGTTTCTTCATTGAATTATTAGCTGATGCTTTACTGAACAATGAAGCGCCTTTGCTTGCCAGTTCTCCCCATTTCAATCTGCCGGAGCCAAGATCATTCTGCAGCTCGTCAAGACTTTTTTTCAATGAATTGGACAACTTGTAGAGCTTCTCCACTGTTTTGTACTGCTCATCACTGAGCGATTTACCTTTGACATTCTGAGTGTTCAATGAGTAGCTCAGATCCCCGATTTGTGTAAGGAATTTGGATGTACTTGCCAGTACAGGCTGTGAAACGGGCAGTTGCCCAAGATTCGTCTGTGCCAGGTCCGCCTGCCTCCATGCTTCCTGAAGCGTACCGGCAGTTTTTGCAGTTGTTGTACTGATCATTGATTTTGCCAGAAGTGTATCGACATTATTCACATAACCTACCATGTCGTAAAAAGCCCTGTTGTACTGATTATCCAGCTCCTGCCGGAGATTGGCGGCGTGCTTGAATTGATAGATCCCCCAGATGGAAACCGCCCCTATCAGTACTATGACAACACTATACATCCTTCTGTCCGACAACCTTCTTTTAAGATCCAGAAGTTTATCCCTGATACCCAAAGTATTTCCTCCAGTCCATTTCTTCATATTAATGTACGATTTAATGTACAATCTTTATTTCGCAAAGTTATGCTTACCTATCTTTAAAACGATTTGCCTGCTCCAGATCCAGGAACTTGTTGCTGTGGCTGGGTTATAATAGTAAATGCAGCCATTCGTGGGGTCAAAGCCATCCAATGCATCCTGAGCAGCCTTGACGACACTGGAGCCAGGGTCTATCGGTACGTCTATCTGCCCGTCATCTACCGCAGTGAATGCTCCGGGCTGATAAATAACACCTGCGATGGTTTTAGGAAAATTTGAGTCCTTTGTTCTATTTAAGATGACTGCACCGACTGCGACCTGTCCCTCATATGGTTCACCCCGTGCCTCTCCGTTTATGGCTCTGGCCAGAAGCTGTGTATCACTGATACTGCTATTCTGCGCATACACCTTGCCAAATTTGAATAGGGCATCCGGTCCCAGCAGGATACAAGCGAATAATACTGTAACAGCCATAATAAATAGTGAAGTTTTCTTCCTTTTCAATGTAGGTCCTCCTTCCTGAAAACCTTATGGAATCTCATTTCGCCTTAAATATTCTTTGCAACCAACAAAAAAATATTCCAAAACGGATTTGCTTTTACGGCAATGTAATAATGTTGCCGGCTTTTGTTAATAATGATTACAGCATATCTTAAAAGGCTTATGAAGCCCGGAGGAGAAACCGGATGAACATACTTTTCCTGACCGCCGCGACCGGCGGAGGTCATGTCAAAGCTGCCCAGGCCCTTATGCAGCAAATGGAGAGACAGAATCCAGACTGCAAAACCATGCTGGTAGATTCATTGAAATTTATAAGTCCATTGGTTGACAGGCTGGTAACAGGAACATACCTGTGTACCATCAGAACCTTACCCGGCATATACGGCAGGTTTTATGACCTGTCCGAAAATGATGAAATGATCACAGACCTTGTAAAAAGCTTCAACAGCCTGCTTTCTCATAAGCTCTACAGCCTGCTTGAGTCATATAAGCCCGACGCTGTGGTATGTGTGCATACCATGCCGCTGCAAATGCTTTCATGCCTGAAGGAAAAAGGGGTGCTAAATATTCCTGTAATAGGGATTGTTACCGACTATACTCATCATTCCTTCTGGAAGCTTGACGGAGTTGATGCTTTCGTTGTGGCTCATGAGCATATTAAAAGAAATATGGTAGCAATGGGCATACGGGAAGAAAGGGTGTACGCCTGCGGAATTCCTGTAACGGAAAGCTTTCTTTCCAAAATTGATAGAAGTCTCATTCTTGAAAGGTTGGGACTGAAACTGAAACCGACGATCCTTCTGATGGGCGGAAGTCTTGGATTTGGCGGTTTGGAGGCTGCCTTTTCCTCATTGCTCAAACTGCCCCGGGATATCCAGATCATAGCTGTTACCGGCTATAACCACAAGCTGCAGTCTCGTCTGAAATGCCTTGCACAAAATGCACGGGGGGAAATACGCGTACTTGGCTATTCGGAAAAAATTAACGAATTAATGGATGCCTGCGATCTGCTGGTTACAAAACCCGGCGGTATAACAGTCTCGGAAGCGCTGGTCAAAAAGCTACCGCTTCTGATCACCTCGCCGATACCGGGTCAGGAGGAGAGAAACGCACGTTTTTTGATCGATTCCGGTGCCGCCGTCCGTCTGGAACCGTGTAGGAATATGGAAATAGGGCTGGAGAAAATAATCAGCAGACCCGGTGTACTGAAGAAAATGTCCGATGCTGCAGGAAAGCTCGCCACCCCTCACGCCTGCGAGGATATTGCAGGATTGGTGGAAGAGTTGGTATTGAAAAAATCTGCAGCCTTATGCATGAATCAAAGTTAATAAGGTTTCATTCCTCGTAATGGGATATGTCACCCCATTTTACAACATTCCACCTGCCATTGTCATATTCGATCACACTTAAACTGGTCGAGTGAACAAAGCCTCCGCTCCATAAATCCTTCAGTTTGAACTTGAGTAGATCGCATCAAACTCTATATCCACCAAAGCCTTCGATATCAGACAGGCTTGATTTCTCCCTGTCTCCGTCAGCTCCGAGTCATTATGCCCCTGCATTCTTTTCTCCGTATTCCAGAGTGTCTCTCCGTGTCTTGTAATATACAGTCTGGTCATTTCTACCTTCCTCTATATATTTAGTTAAATACTCTCCTTGCCGCGATAATGGTACCCTCGGAGTTATCCTTGTTGATATCTCCAACGGCCACATAGCCAATCTTTCTTCCGGCATACAGGTAATTTCCGCCACCTGTGCATATTCCCACACTAATGACCTTCCCGCCTTCACCTTCACCGGCACCGGCAAGAAACAGCAGATCACCGGTCTGCGCATCCTCCGGCTTAATCTCCGTACCGGAAGCCAGCTGTCCGGCAAGACTCCTCGGGAGGTCTATCCCGTTAATATGAGCACAGACATAGACAAGACCAGGCGCATCAATTCCCATATTACTAAGTCCGTTTAAAAGATAACTGGCCCCCTTGAGTCTTTGTGCAGTTGCAGCAAAATCATCCGCATTCGTAACGGGAATCATTTCATTGAGTTCGACATGAATAGTGCCGCTGCTTCCCCTGAACCAGCCGGTTTTATTGCCTGGCAGAAACACTTCATACGCATCACCAGAGCTGTTAAAGGCAAAAAACTCGGATCCCATCGGTGCATTCATCTGAGTAACCCCACCCGAAGGATTGGAGGCGATTTCCTTTTCCCTGCTGGTGACTATGATCCTGTCCGTGTATGTTCTGCCGTAAATGCTTGAAATGTCGCTATCGAGGTATTTCAGCTTTATCCAGCCGGTGCTGCCGTCAACGGCCGAAACCTTTGCCCATCCCTGTTCCTTTTGCAGTATGCTTACAGGCTGGTTGTACAAAGCCTGTGTGACACGGGTTGATTTTACATCAGGTTTGACATAAATATCTGCAACATTGTCTGTTATAACTGCCGCATTTTTATCCATTGGGATACCAAATACATACTCGATAGATTCCTCCTGCGAAGACCCCTGTACCGAGCCGGGCCCGTCAATCCCGGAGACCGCCCCGGATGCGCCACTGCAGCCGGAAAGAACTGATACTGCTGCAGTCAGAAACATCAGTAAAAATAATACATTATATCGTATCAACCTCGAATCTTTCATCCCGTACCTCATGTCACAACTCCACCAGATTCAAATTACTCCCGCATATTTCCCGTGCCAGCTCAATCTCACGCTGTTTGCAGGTTAATATAAGAACCTGTCTGTTTTCATATGTATTATATAGATATTTTAATGCAAGAGCTGTCCTGCTGTCATCAAATTGTGAAAATACTTCATCCATTATCAATGGCAGACTTTCACCACCCGCAGTCAGAATACCGGCCATCGCCAGCCTTAATGCCAGGTACATCTGGTCGGCAGCAGCGCCGCTGAGCAACAGGGCATTTTTGATATCTCCGCTTTCAGGTATGGCGACCTTTAGCGCCAGCTTGTCGTCTCCCTTGAGTTCCACGTACTTTCCGCCCGTCAGTCCTGATATAATCGAACTCATCCTGCTGTCAAGGCCTGGGGTGAATGTATGCCGAATCTCTAGGGCTGCCTCCGCAAGTACCTCATGAGCCAGCTTCAAGGCATCCCCCCTATGTTTAAGATACGCGATTTTTTCCCTTACTGCAACGGTTTCTTCTTCCACATGCTGAGGTTCATCATTGTCACCCTGATTTTCTACCAGAAGACCTTCATCGTATTTTCCTTTCAGTGCCGTATCAAGCTGCTTTTTCCTGACATTGTCCACTACGCTCTTCCATTCTTCCGTCAGGACTTCGACAGTAGAATCATATAATGCCCTGTCCAGTTCTTCCGAATCAAAACAGTCTGCCGTTCCTCCACGTATGCCCGTGGCGGCTGCTGCTTCAATACCTGCCTCTAGCCGGCCGCTTAGCATATCGAGCCTTGATGTGACCTCCTTCAGTTCCTGCCGCACAGCTGCGGGATCGCTCAGCATCCTGCCGCACAGCAGTGAAGCATTACTGCATACGCTCATTAACATTGCCATGCTCTCTGCAGATTTACCCGCATCGTTTGTATTCATTCCGGCGGCATCTGCTCCGCTGGCAGCCGTATATACAGTCCTGGACGCATAATCCCTTTTTAATGCCAAAAAAGCAGCCATCCCGGCAAAAATTACACCTGACCCGCAAATAAGCAGGGATGGCAGGGAAGAGCCCAACCCCTTTGTCACTGCTGAGTATATCAGTATGATCATAAAAAGCGCTGCTACGGCAAGATAAAGTAACGGTGCTGGATTCCGCCTCATGGACCCGCCTGTTTTCTGCATAATATCAGGAGAGCCTGCGCCTGCATTGGCAGAACCGTCATCCGCCAGCACAGCCTCCAGCTCCTTCAACTGCCTGACTGCTTCCCTAAGTCCGATCTCCTGTTTTAAATTCAAGTCAAGCGTCCTTCTGATATCGATAAGTTCACCGATTTGCTCCAGATAATGATTTTCAGCTTCCAATCTGCCGAGGCTGACCTGCGTCTTCTGCAGATCATTCAGTATGAGATTTCTCTGCTCCTGCTGCTTCCGGAGCCTTGCACGTTCGGCATCCAACTGCCTGAGCCGGGCCTCCAGCCTATCCAGCGGCTGTGTTGTTGTCCTTTCTGTACCGATGTTGTTTTTTAATGCCTCCATCAATGCTTTCTCCGCCCTGCTGAAGGAGATATCCTCAAATCCCGTGTCGCCTGCATTCGCAAGCCTGCCTGCAAGTGCAGCGGCACTGTCATCGCTGAGCCTTACCTCAAGCTGCTTGATAAATACTGTTTTTTCAAAGACAGCCTCATCCAGCCCTAATTGCTTCTCTGCAAATGCCGGCTGCTTGTCCCTGTTTTTATCAAACAAATCCGTAATATCATTAAAATGGCTGTCAAACAGCTTCACCGTGTCCTTTTCAAAATTACGCTCCACTCTGCAGATGCTCCCGTCATCCAGCGTATATACCAGAGCGCCGCAATACTGTCCGCCTCCCCACGGCAGGAATCGTTTACGTGGCTGCATCGACCCTGTCCTCGGCTGGCTGGATCCTTTCAGTCCATAGAGCATACCCTTAATGAACCATTGAAGTGTTGACTTACCCGCTTCATTCCTGCCATAGATGATGTTCAACCCTTTTTTAAGATAAACGGTACGACCTGTCAGCTTTCCAAACCCTTTGACCTCCAGCCTGTCTATACGCATACACTGCCCTCGTCAATCGCCTCAATCCCGTAGTATAGCGCCTTCATAACAAGCTGGCGCCCTTCCTCATCAATGGCATTCGCAGCCCTGTCCAGCATCTTCCTCACGAAGAGGCCTCTTAGCCCGGGCTCACCGGCAATTGATCCAAAATCATAGTCCGGCATGGTTCTGTCATTGATTTTTATATAAAAAGCTTTATCTTTCAAAAGTTCCAATAGATACGCAGTATCAACCCTGAAGTTTCGGTTCACATAACCTTGAAGAGTAACGCTGTACAGGTCATCGGCACCGCCTGCTCCTTCAACAGCCGCTACAACAGCTGATACAGCCTGCTCATCGGTGAGACAGCCTCCCACCTGCACCTCCAGATTTATAAACCGTCTTTGCCCAATTCTCCTGAAATCCGCATGGATCCGGCTTTCCTCATCTTCCTTCTTTTCTATCGTTACAATAAACACCCCATGTTCGCCCTCTTCGTCAAAGCCCAGAGGTTCAGGGCTTCCGGCATTGAATATGCGTTCAGAGCGACCGGCGCCCCGTATCACGGAATGGAAATGCCCTAGTGCACAGTAATCGAACCCCAATTCATCGAGCTCTGCGCTCGAAACCGGCTGGTACGCATCAGAACTGAAAGCCATGTCCAATGTCCCGTGATGCAAAAGAATGTTTATGCCTCCGCGTGTCGAGAGTAATGACACAGCATGTGAAGCAACCGCCTCACCGGTCGAGCTGGTCTGAGGCATGCCGGCGGACACACGCGTGCCGGTTAAAGTATGTTCATAAAAATCAGTCCTGTTTTTCAGAATATGTACATTCTCAGGCCATTCACATCTGGAGTAGAGCGAGTCTGGCGATAAAGGGTCATGATTGCCCGGAATAATAATTACAGGCAGGTTCGGAATTTTTCTAAACTGTTCATAGATGAAATGAAAAGTGCTTTTCCTCACATAACCATGTTCATACAAATCGCCGCATAGGAGAAGCAAATCGACATTTTCGGAGACTGCCAGATTGATGATCCTACCAAGCATGCGTTTAAGTTCCTGCCGTCTCTGCTCCGGCATGCCGTCCCTGTCGGCCAGTGATGTAAACGGCGCGTCAAGATGAAGATCTCCGCAGTGAAGCAGTTTTACCCTCTTCAGACAGTCCACCCCCTCACGCATCTATTACAGCATACGCAATGGCAAAATCACCACAGTGGGAAACGCTGACATCCATACTCTTTGCACCCAATTCCTCATAAAGCTCAAGCGCCCTTGCCGTTAATACAGCATGGGGCTTGCCTTTTTCGTCATTGACGATCTCTATCTGTTTCCAGTTCAAGCCATCCGCCATGCCGGTACCCAGCGCTTTCATGACTGCTTCCTTGGCTGCGAATCTGGCAGCATAACTCTCATATCTGGCCTTTTTCCTATTTTCACAATATGTGGTCTCAATTTCCGTGAATATCCTATTTCTAAAGCCATCCAAATTGTCTATGGAATTTTTGAGCCGCTCTATTTCAATAATATCGACACCGCAGTATATCGCCATAATGACACCCGTTAAAGCTCCTTTATCTCCCCGTCCTGCACATAATAGCTTACACACATGATGGGGGCTGTCACTTCCTTGACTATTTTCTTTATTTCCAGTGAAGTATTCGGATATACCTTCTTCAGTATGGATATCTCCCCTTCGCCGTGTGTGCGCAAGTATCCCGAAAGTGCCTTGCGTTCTTCCTCATGCTGTTTTACCTTATCCTTTATTTCAAAATATTCGTCCCTGATTTTTTCATAAACCATTTTCTGCTCTTTTGAAAGACCAGAGGCATTGCTATATACTGAAACCTCCATCTTCGCCTTGGACAGCTGCACCTTCAGAGTCTCGACCGCCGTTATGGTATTGTCCAGTGACTGCTTCAGCTGCTTCCTGCTAAATCCGGATACGGATATAACGGTTCTTTTCTCACTGGTTGAACCAATTGTAGAAGCTATGACTCTTATCTCCGCATCGATATTTCCACCAATGATCTGACCCCTGGGAGAGTCGAGTATGACTTCCTTTGCCTTTATATTGCTGTTCAGGCAGTAGAAGCCTATATGTACACTACCCTCGCAGACGATTGTTGCATCCGCTACGAATTTTGTATAGATGTTCTTCTTGCTGCGTATGACTGCCTTGTTGTTGCCGGCTATCCCGCCCTTTATAAAAATACTCCCGCCATTGCTGCTGATATCCTTGACTCCGCCAATACCATAATCTCCGAGTATCTCGATATCTTTGCTGGCAGCTACCGAAAAGCTATCTTCAATCGTTCCTTTAACCGTTAAAAATCCATCAAAATCTATATTTCCCGTTTTAAAATCAATGTTTCCCAAGATCTCCAGATGATTTGAAACACCTATTTTCTCACCATCGTAATGGACTGCGCCGTTCATCATCGAATACAAGGTCGTTATTCCATCCCTGTAAACCTCTCTGACGGTATTCTTATCATAAAAAAGAGGCAGGTCTTTTCCTGGAGTGGGCATCAATATGCTCCCTTTGACTGTCTTGCCGGGAAAGCCCTCCGTAGGATCGGTTTTTTCGCCAAGCCAGTCGCCCACTGTCACCCTGTTGATCAGGTTCAATTCATAATGGTCGACTTTACCATCTTCCTTGGTTTCCGGTTTCGCCTCCTTAAGTTCGTACATCCTGATACTCGAATCATCTCCGTTGACTGGTGGGTTCCCTTCAGCCACCAGTACCGGGGTATTATTGAGCATCTTGTTCAAAATGATATTATTTTTTATGCCATAAGTAACACCCCTCTCTTTAAGCTTGCGAAGGATCTCCTTGAAAAGATCAGCCCTGTTCGAACCGGACAGTTCTTCTTCCGTGACGCATAATGTCACATACGCCCTCAGTTCGTCCTCTGATAGTTCCACTGATATTCTTTCCTTTATCTCTGCAAAAAGTTCCGGGGACATTGGAGCATTTACTAGCACGTTTCTCACAGCCATGATGCTGGTGACCTTGATCTCGGGACGGCCGATGATGATTCTGTTGAATTGCTCGAGTGTCATACCCTTCCTGAAGGATTGGATATAAAAGCCATCATTCATTCTAAAAATGGAAATGTACTCTGATGAATAAATCACATTTTCCCGCATCATTATTCTCCTGAGCGCGATATCCGCCAATTAGGACTGTTAAATATAATTGAGATAATAATTCGACATTGCATTGCATTATCCTTCTTTTTATATGATATTACATTTTTAGTATAAAAAAGGCAGTCCCAAATAAAATTGAAACCGCCCGGATCCTCATAAATTTAAAATACTAATCTGTCTGCCTGAAACTTCGGCAGGTCAATGTCTGATCCTGCTCTTCCGCCTGTCCTCAAGGACCGTGTCAAGCGCTTCAGCTTCATTGACCGCAGTCTCAAGCTGTTCAAGCATGTCTTCATTCTCAATGCTGGACATGATCTGATGCTTGAACATATTAACAGTACTCTCCATATAATCAAGCTTTGCGCTGATTCTTTCAAGTTCTTTTTTCTCGTCCTTCATCCTGTTGATCAGCTTCTCGTCCATCTCGATGATTTTTCTGACATCTTCAGTCATGCGTGCATCCCTTGAGAAGCTCAGCTTTCTGTTATTGTTATTTATCCTGGCGGCGACGGAGCTGACATCCACGGCATTCAACTCCCTGCTCCTGATGCAGAAGTTGTTCAACAGCTTGAGGTATGCAGTGACCAGGTTGAGCGTCTGTTCTACAATCCTCTCCTTCAAATAGCTGTGTTCACCTGTCGAATAAGAATTGAAAATGTCGTTCTTATCCTCCATCACCTTTTTAAGCTTCTGGAGGTAGGTGTTGTTTGTGTTTCTGCGAGCTTCACTTGAAAGCCTGTTTGCCTGACGGTTCAATTCACGGATGGTCCGCATCTTCTCCTTGCGATTGAATTCCTCATGAAACTGCTTGCTGGATAAAGTCTGCAGCACAAATGCGACATACATGACAAGACCGCCTGATACTGCTACCGCGTCAGGCAATGCGAAGCCATATCCCAGCATGTTCGGCAACGCGTTAGGATCGCTCAGTAAAGCGGCCAATACCATTGCTGTGGCCAATATGCCAAGATTCCTGAGTTTAAAAAATGCACTTGCAACCAATCTTCCTCTCATAAGGTCCAACCACCCGTCCTAACTGATCTATCTATTGACTTACCTTGTTCTCTGTCTTTTCCTTTACTTCAAAGCCCTGCTCACTTGCAAGCATGGCCTCGGCTCTCGCTTTTGCCCTGTCTCTGGCGGAGCTCATGTCAAGCCTCTTGAGCTTTAATTCCATATTCGTATCACCAAGTGATTCTACCGCATTTGCACGGGCAGTTTTCTTATTGACCAGATCTCTTGCCCTGTCCATGCTTTCGTTAACATTTCCGACCGTATTATTTTTAGAAGTATATCTTGCATTGACAGAATTGATATTCTCTCTGAGTTGAGCCATCTTGGCCTGGGATTTCAATGTCTTGAGCTCGTTTAACTTGGCAGTCATTTCGGACTCGAATATCTTGTAATCTTCCCTGATCTTTGAAACTTCACCCATAGCTGTATCATAAGTTGCCTTATGGGTATCGTAGGTCGCCTGATATTCCTCTTCCTGCATGAGCAGCTCAACGAGTATATCCTTGTCTCCCTGCTTCTGTGCGGCTTCTACTCTTGCCTTCACTGCTGCAAGATTCTTTTCGGCGTTTTTCATTTCTATCTTTATCATTTCAGCATTTGTCTGTATGTCCAGAATCTGCTGCTCAGCTTCTTTCCTGGCCTTATCGATCTGCAGCTTGATATCCTCAAATAAAAGTTCGGGGTTTCTCTCTTCAACGCCTCCTACAAATAGTCCGAAAAATCCTCTTATCATCGCGCCCAATCTACTGAATAAACCCATCTTCATAGCCTCCCCGTAATATATTTAATCCTGTCTGCCCAAAATCTGTATATTTATAATTTATAATAAATACTGTTCATTGTAAAGCTAATTTACTACATAGCGGCACTGTCGTTAAGATAAGTGCGAAATTTTGGTTTACTGCCTCTCATCCGAAATGGCGTTCGTATCAAGCAACCCCTTGTATTTATCAGGAAGCAGATCCTTATCGTCGCATTCTTCAATAGCCAGCATGGTCATGAACTGTACCTGCTGAGTGCTGGGACGGCAGCGTTTGATTGCCTCATCAAGTATTGCTGCTGTTAGTGTTGTATCTTCCACATCATCTTCATTGGCAATTTCATATGCCTTTCTCACGACTGTTTCGATCTCCGCGCCGGTATAATTCTCCGTACCTTCCGCAAACCGCGTAAAATCTTCCACATCGGTTTCAAAGCCATATTTCTGTATGATCAGTCTGAGTATTTCACTTCGTTCCTGACCATCCGGAAGCAGAATCGGTATTTTCTTATCAAACCTTCCCGCTCTCTTCAACGCCGGGTCAATAAGATCAGGCCTGTTTGTAGCTGCAATGAATATAACTTTCCCTCTATTATTAGTATTACCGGTAAACTGTAAAAATTCACTGAATATATTTCTGCTTACCCCGCTGTCGCCGCTTTCTCCTCTCCGGAAGGCCGTGTCTATCTCGTCGACGAACACGATAACCGGCTGCTGGGATTGCGCGCCAAGCAGACATTTTTTAAAATTCTTCTCACTCTCGCCCACATACTGGCCCAGGATACGCGACATATCTATCTTTACGCAATTGAACCCGCTGGCTTTGGCCAATGCATTCACCAGCAGCGTTTTACCTGTACCTGAAGGCCCGCACAGCAGGATGCCCATTGGGACTCTTCTGAGATCGCCCTTCATGATAGGCTGTACAATGTTCTTCAGCAGGAAATTCTTTGCCTTTTCCATACCGCCTATATCCTCAAACCCGATCTCCGGGTAGATGAATTCCAGCACATCTCCATATTCCTTTTGCATAACGGAATGCTTCTTGTCTTTAATAAATTCAAAGCTTATGGGCACATCCTCTGCTTCTGCTTTCAGCTTGATATCCTTAATGGATTTCTTGCTGAGTCCGGAAGACAGCTTGGCAAATTCATCCGTACTAAGCTCCGTCTTTACGACGTCATCCTTCAGCAGATATTGTATATATTCCCCGCGCTGCGCCTCGTCAGGCAGCCCTACAAGAACAGGCTCTATCCTGTAGGAGGATTTGAGCAATTCACGGCTTACATCTGCAAGGTTGTCCGCCAGCATTAGAACAGCACTGCCTACGGACGAAATCTTCGCATTCACAGACCATTCGCATATCCAGATAAGAGCGACTCTTTCCTCAACAGACAAGCTGGCTATATCTCCGGAAGGGATTATTTTTTCGACATGATCTATGAAGAGGACCATTTTTGTGTTCTTCAGCGCCTTGTCTATAAAGGGGAATATCCTTGAGGGCATTGCATTCATTACATTGACCGCTTCGTTGGAGGTGATGATGTTGAATTCCTTCTCCATCCCCGCATCAAAGAATGTCAGGCCTCTTGAAATATCATAAAATGCTACGATTCCGAAGCCTCTCTGTTTGACGAACTCCTCGTAGATATACCTGTCCATGTATCTGTAATTGTCTACAAGATCACGGACATTGAAATAAAATAGGAATTCATGTGAAATCCCCGATTTGTATTTACTTAAAAACCCATCGTACCAGAAAGTCCCAGAAGACACTGTTATCCCTCCATTTCAGTCACTCATCTGAATTATACGCCAGATTACGATAAATGTTTATCAATATATCGCTAACTTTTATATTATCTTTGTCTTTTTAATTTGCAGAAATTATTTGATACAGAGGAAGAATTAGATTTCTGCAAAAAGCTTAAGGTAATATAAGTAAAAAAAGCTTGTTTGACTTAAATTCTTTTTTTATTATATGTAAATAAATTTTTTAAAACAAAACGGCTAATAATACGTTACAGACCCGACATTTATTTAAATCCAACATAACGGAGGTAAATTAATGGAAACGACATTCACCGTACCCTCAATAACCTGCAGCATTTGCTCGAACAGGATCAGGACTGAATTGGAATCAATGGCAGGTATTGAAGGTATTGATGTTGATTTGAAAGCCCAAACCGTAAAGGTCTCCTTCAATCCTTCCCGATACCAGCCTCGGGACATACGCGGGAAAATCGCCGATATGGGCTATGAGGTGCTGCAATAGCTGAATCCAAGGGACGTATCTCGGTTACAACTCCTCATGAGAAATGTGTCCCTTTTCCTCTTGCAGCATATCTCGAATACGGCACTCATGAGATCTGGAACTACAGAAGACAGACATTAGAGAACATATTTGATATGGCTTCAAAGAAAGGCTCAAATCTGACTTCTGGTATCTGACTTCTGCTCTTCCGGTGTGTCCCTTCCCCTTTAATCCGGTTGATTCTTACTGATGGACCTGATAATAGTCTCTTCCTGATTCCTAATATGTTTTTGTGCCGTCCGCATGGCAGCTAGGGAATCCCTGCGGGTTATAGCATCACATATCTCATTATGCTCTTTTATCAGCTCTCTTGAGCTGCTGTAATCCTTAATGTAAATCACCCTGAAACGTTGTATCTGTTCCCTCAGGTTGTTGCTGATCTGGATCAGCTTGTCATTTCTCGAGGAGCGGTATATGATATCATGAAACTCCACATCTTTCTTGATCAGCCCTTGAACGTTATCCTTCTCTACATGATTGGTAAATTGAGTCAACACGTGTTTGAGTTCCTTGATCTCCTCATCCGTTATACGTTCCGCTGAAAGTGAAGAAGCCAGGCCGTCCAGCGTTGACCGCACTTCAAGAACATCCATTATATCCTTTACGGAAAGATCTGCGACATGTGCGCCTTTTCTGGGAAGCATCTCCACGAGCCCTTCCAGTTCCAGCTTTCTGATGGCTTCACGCACCGGTGTCCTGCTGACACCCATCTTGTCGGCCAGCTGAACTTCCATAAGCCTTTCACCGGGCTTCAGCTCCCCTACAATGATCGCTTCTCTGAGAGTGTTGAAAATAACTTCCCTGAGAGGTTTATAATCATTCAGATTCACTTTTAACAATTTCCCTGGCATTTTTTGCACCACTCCTTCATTTGTAATTCACAATTCATTCTCGCTTATATTTATAAATCATTTGATTTCGCCTGTTGTTTTAGTACGGAAACACTTCCACCTTTTATCACCGGCCAGTTTATCACAAGCTGCAGCTGCGCTTTTCCCATCCGGGAATATACCGAAGGCTGTCGGGCCGCTGCCGCTCATCATGCTACCGATTGCGCCAAGTTCCAGTAGTTTATCCTTGGCAAACCGTACAATATCGTACTTTGGTATGGTAACACCTTCAAGCACATTCTTCATATTCTCAGATACTGTCCGTATGTCCCGCGTCCTTAATGCGCCAGAAAGCAGGTTTGTATCAGGCCTGTCCCTGTCAATGATTTCTGAAGCCCGCAGATTTCCATATACCCACGCAGTCGAAACCCCGACTCCGGGTTTGACCAGTACGACATCTACACCGCTGAAATCCGGCAATCGGGTCAATTTCTCGCCTATACCCTCGGCCAGCATGGTACCGCCGCTGATGCAATATGGAACATCCGCCCCCACCTGTTTTCCGAGCAACCTCAGATCAGTCAGGCTTAAACCAAGTGAAAACAGTTCGTTGACTCCTCTCAGGACAGCCGCCGCATCGCTGCTTCCGCCGGCAAGTCCTGCTGCAACAGGTATTCTCTTGATGATCTTGATTTTTATCCCGCTTTTTATCCCGAATTTGCACCTTAGCAAGTCAGCTGCCTTCCATGCGGTATTCGTCCTATCCTCGGGGACCCATCTGCTGCTGCATTCCACTATGATTCCAGAAGGAACTGTTTCCAGAAGCACTATATCATGAAGCGAAACTGTCTGCATGATCATCCTGAGTTCATGATATCCATCTTCTCTTTTACCCAGCACATCCAGTGAGAGATTTATTTTCGCCTGTGCCTTTAGTTCCAGACCTGGCATTTTACACCTCGGTTTATCTTCTTGTATATCCAGTATATTATATACAAAAAACATTTGTATATCAATAAAAAGTGCTTGAAATCTTATTTCCAAGCACTCAATTTTTAGACTGTTTTCAATTTTTGTACATACCGGTATTCTATTTTACAGACTCCTCATACAAGCTTCCTGGGAATTAAGATCTGTTCACCGGCAGGCAAAGTGTCACTATCGGCAAATTCATTTCCCTTCTTTATCTCATCCATAGTGGTGGCATACTTTTTTGCAATTTTCCAAAGCGAATCCCCCTGCTGTGTAAAATAGATAATGATGCTGGGCTGCGAGATCTGGCGTTTATCATCCAGCGGCTGTTCCGAAACCTTCGCAATAACCGGTATCGTAACCTGATTGCTTACCCTGGAGAGCAGTCCGATCACAAAACGCACCTCAACCTCTTTCGCTGACACCATACTGTAGCTGTAGTTCTCGATATCCATTTCAATATCAAGGCCCATGCCCGGTTTGACACCTTTCACATCAAGCGTCTGTTTAAAAGGTATTTCCCTGACGGTACAGAAGACCGGCTGTTCCTCATTATTCGCCAGATAAAGAATATTGCAGGCGACAACACCTTCAAGATTAATGCGGTCGTTAGAAACCTCACTGGCAGACAGCGACAGTTTTCCAAGCACATTGAAAATTTCCTGGATATCCGGCGAATCCATATCGATATCAACTACTTCTTTCAATGTAACCTGGTTCTTGTTCTCCGCCACCAGCTCTTCCATCTTTAGCTGTTCTTTTTCAAGATTCATTCTAAAACTCAAACTGTAAGCATCCTCAACCAGGTCGATATCTTTCTTTCCGAAACATTCGGCATAAATATTCAGGCTGGCTTCACTCTTCAGCAGCCTTAGTTCGCCGTCAGCATCTTCTTCAGGTTCGAAGGACAAATCTCTGATTTCAAAATCCACATTGCAATAGGAATTTTCGTCAACGCCAGGCAGATCGATAAACTGCGAAAATGGGATCTCATGTTCCATATACTGAATACTGCGCGTTTCGTCATCACCAATGTATAGTGTCGAGACATTAAGCTCCCCTTTAACCACGACCTTATTTTCCGCCAGTTTGAAATCCTTTCCTGTCACCTTTACATCGTTCCTGAGTATTTCTCTTATCGCAGGCTTTCCTGCAGGCATCTCCAGCGTTTCTTTAACTGGACAGTCACTGCTGTTATTTCCGATATACGAATTCACGCTGATATTATTCTTTAATAGCTGTACATCTTCAGCACCTTCGAAATCACGTGCTACGAACTGTTCGAACTGGGTTGTTACAATACCGTCAAGACTGACGATCGCCTTGACATTAACCTTTCTGCTGTTGAGTATTTCATATTCCATATGCTCAATGTCGCACTTCACCCGGCATTGCATCCCCTGTCTGGTATTGGGGATATCCATGGAGTACCGGAAGCCCGAACTGGTATTTATACTTTTCACAGATTGTTCAGGGTCATCCGAAACGTACAAGATCTTGTATCTTACCGTGCCATCGATCATCAGCTTGTCTGAAGCGGCCTCTGCACTGTTTATGAAGGCATCGCCGTCGAGAAGCAATATACGGACAATGTCCGGCTTTATATCCGGTACAATAATATCATTTTCAACAATAGTCTGTGTGGAATCCTCACCTATTGGTTGATTAAGCCTGACGGCCTCTTTGACAAGTTCCAGAGACATTTTATATCCTCCCCCCGCATGATTGCAAACAATATCATTCTTATGCAATGAAAATGATTTGTATAACGATTTTTCCACTGCATTTTACAATTCATCCTGCAAAACAAAATTGTCGAAGCTTTATTGTTTTACAGCTTATTTAATGTATATTGACAAGACCTCCGAAATATTACTTTAAATCACACCTTAGAGGCATCGAGCCCCTAATATGCGATTTCACAATGAAATCACATCTCGGTCGGATTTGTTGCACAACTGGTCAAAAATAAAAAAGCAACCCAATCATGTGATCGGGTTGCTTTTTTAGGCAATTTAATAATTTATCTTTATCATCGTCTATTTATTCTTCGCTAAAGTCGTTTCTACGATTTAGCTTAGCTGACGCGAATTCTTTTGTCATCCTTGCAAATTACAAGTTCTACCGCCTTCGTAAGTATGTCCGTGTAACTGTAGGAAACTCGCCTTGTGGTCTCGTATTCATTTTCAAACTTGATGATGAAGATGCTTGGATAGGAGTTTTCAATCACTCCTTCTTTGATAAACGCCTTTTTTCTGCCTTTATTAGCCTTGAGTTGAACTTTTTCGCCAATGCAGGTCTCAATGTTCTTCTTTATTTGAAACAGATCACTCTTTTCTGCCATTGAATCACCTCATCTTCTGTTTTCAATATTATATCACAAAGAGCATAGCTTGTCAAAAAAATATTATATTATAACAAGTGAAATTAATTTATGTCAAGCGTTTTTTATAATTTCCTTAAAACAATTGTTGGTAAGGCTCTATTGGATACCCCTCCCGGTATTTCCCACGTGTTTGCACCCCTCCGATTCCGGTTTTGCCCGTTATGGTATTTCCGATGACATCCTCAGCCTCCAATACCTTGTCAATGCTCGTAAATGCTACCTTCTGGCATACCTTCACAGGGTCCAGCGCATGGATCAGGTCCCTGAAGGGGGCACTTGCAAAATTCGCACCCGCTTTCATGATTTCGTTATACATCGACTGGCATGCTCCTGCGAATATAACGAGACTGTCAAGGTCATTATTGACTCGTCTGGCCTCTCTGACAGCCTCGATAAAATACTTGGATGTCCTGTAGGAGGTTAGATTCGTATAACTCTCATTTCCCTTGATAAACCCATCGTGACCAGTAAGAACCAGGATATCAGGGCCATATTCCCTCAATAAAGCCGCAACGCTGCCTGGTTGATCCTTTTCAGGTACATACTGTCCAACAACGTTCAACCCCAGCTTTCTATATTCTTCAAGGCAATTATCAAGATATTCCTTGTCCCCATCCAGATGTAGTACCTTACCGGGCCTTTTCATCTTACCCGTTTCCTCTTTTGACGTATCTCTATAATAAGTTTTTTTTGAGTATCCTCTGTGCCGCACGCCATAATACCCTATTGTATTTATTCCGGCGCCCTGCCTTTCTTCGTCGTCATTCCGGGCATACCGCATACATTTGTTCCTGTACTCGCGCACCTTGCTTTCCGGCTGCAACTCGAGGTCGGATTCGGGTGCATCTGCTTCTATTCTGTAGCTGATTCCCTTAATCCTTACGATGTTTCCTTTTTCATTATTTACTATGTCCACAACCTTAAAAAAAACATCATAACCATAAGATTTTCTTGCGACTATATCGCCGATTTTAAGTTCACCCATCTCTCGTCACCACTATTATTCAGTTTACACAGGAAGTAAAATGCTTCCCGATATATAATATGTAAACAGATACCGGTATGATATCGAAAAAATGATAAAATCTTCCGCCTATATACAATGTGTTTTTTTCAAAATATCTATCACTATTGTACAGGCCACAGCCTTAAGATATAATGGGAGAGGGTACGCGGAAACGTCCCCTTTTAGCGTTATAGCTGACAAAAACCTAATCCGGTTATTTTTAGAAAGGGGTTTCCTCATGCTGACTGATATTGAAATAGCCCAACAATGCACCATGAAGCCGGTTTTGGAAGTTGCCGCTTCACTGGGCATCAATGCCGATGAACTCGAGCTTTATGGAAAATATAAGGCAAAGCTGTCCCCTGATCTCTGGGACAGGCTGAAGGACAAAAAAGACGGGAAGCTTGTACTTGTTACTGCTATCAACCCGACGCCGGCAGGTGAGGGTAAGACAACTACGACAGTCGGTCTCGGAGAGGCTATGACTGCAATCGGTAAAAAGGCCATAATAGCTCTGCGTGAGCCCTCTCTGGGCCCCGTCATGGGCGTAAAGGGCGGCGCTGCAGGGGGCGGTTATGCGCAGGTGGTCCCCATGGAAGATATCAACCTCCACTTCACCGGTGACATGCATGCAGTTACAACTGCGAACAATCTGTTGTCCGCAGTAATAGACAATCATATGCAACAGGGAAACGAGCTTTGTATCGACCCCAGGCAAATTGTCTGGAAACGCGCCATGGACATGAACGACAGGGCCTTAAGAGACATCGTCGTCGGCCTGGGAGGCAAAGCCAACGGTATTCCCAGAGAAGACGGCTTCAACATAACAGTAGCATCCGAAGTCATGGCAATATTATGTCTGTCCAGTGATCTGACCGACCTGAAAAGCAGGCTTGGCAGGATAATCATAGGCTACTCCTATTCAGGTGCGCCGGTCACTGCCTCGCAGCTCAAGGTAGAGGGAGCTATGACACTGCTTTTGAAAGATGCTATCAAGCCCAATCTTGTGCAGACCCTTGAAAATACACCTGCCCTGATGCATGGAGGCCCCTTTGCCAACATAGCCCACGGATGTAACAGCATCAATGCAACAAAACTGGCTTTGAAGCTGGCCGACTATGTAATAACGGAAGCAGGCTTTGGCGCGGACCTTGGTGCTGAGAAATTCTTCGATATTAAATGCAGGTACGCCGGCTTCAAACCTGACGCCGTAGTCCTGGTAGCAACGATCAGAGCACTTAAGTACAACGGCGGTGTACGCAAGGAAGAATTGAAACACGAAGATCTGCATGCATTGAAAAAAGGCTTCCCCAATCTTGAAAAACATGTAGAGAACCTGAATAAATATGGTGTTCCTGTCATTGTAGCCATCAATCATTTTAGCACCGATACAACGGAAGAAATAGAATATATCAAAACCAGATGCAAGAACCTGGATGTGGAAGTAGCATTCTCGGAAGTATTTGCAAGAGGCGGTGAGGGCGGAATAGAACTGGCTGAGAAACTAGTTCATATAATAAATAAAACCCCCGCGCATTTCAAGCTGCTGTATGATATAAAATCACCGATAAAAGCAAAGATCGAAACGATTGCAAAAGAAATTTATGGCGCCCGCTGTGTGTCCTACTCGCCTGCTGCTGACAAGTCCATTAAAAAGCTTGAGGATATGGGGCTGGATAAGCTTCCGATATGCATGGCCAAAACACAGTATTCCCTTTCGGATAATCCGAATTTACTGGGTCGGCCGGAGAACTTTGAAATAACAGTGCGCGAAATCAGGGTATCTGCAGGTGCAGGCTTCATCGTAGCCCTGACAGGTGAGATTATGACCATGCCTGGCCTGCCTAAAATCCCCTCAGCCGAGAAAATCGACATAGATGGGAATGGTATCATAACAGGATTGTTCTAAATGGTTTTCAGACACAAGACTGCCTTCCATTTTCTTTGGGAGGCAGTTTAATTTTGTTGCTATAAACTGGTTTCTTCACAGACTTTTAATAAACTCCCTGTGTGGGCCGATCTCTTCAATGACCTCCTGAAGCCTTGCGACAAAACTTCTCTCGGACCAGCTGCGCCTGCTGTTGTAGTATCTGTTGACCACACGCCAGAATTTCTGAGGGAATTTCAGGATGATTTTCATCACGGCCATTTCATCGGCACTTAATGGTTCTACAGAATTATAGGAGTCAATAATCAGTTCCGTTTTGGAAATATCCCATTCACATTTACGCATTTTCCGCCTGATGAAATTGGCTATATCATATATTTTAAGTTCAAAGCAGCAATAATCGAAATTGACCAGTGAAACCTTTTCATCTTCCATGATGATAT
>DBTX01000040.1:43226-51564 GCA_002307275.1 Hungateiclostridiaceae bacterium UBA1305 | reverse complement strand
CTGGCATAGCCTGAGGAGTTTAGCTCCTGGGCAGCATTTTCGCCCATATCAAAAAAATAATCGACATATTCGAGAAATAACTGGTCAAACCGCCCTTTCCCTCTCTTACCCTGTTTTTTCATTTTTCTGATATCGTCAAGCCGTTTGGAGAAATATCCGGGAAGTTTTCCAAGATCATCCTGTACCTTGCAGCCAGCCGGCGCCAGATAACCCCGGGATGCCTTATGCATTTCAGCCAGGGCGACGGCAGCCCTTTTAACATCCAGGTCGTTATCAAAATTACATTCACGCCCATCAATAAAATCCACCAGCGTATAGCAGCCATTATCGAAATTGAAGTAGGGTTCACCGCTTAATGTGCACAAATACCTGTCCACACCGGTAAAACCTTTGTCCGCCAGATGCTCTTTTGCACCATGGACAAAGTTCAATCTTTCAGGAGAAAATGGCATTTTTCTAATCACTTTCCGCCCCTGGGGCGTAACAATCAAGAATGTATCTTTATATGGAACCATGTTCCTGACTTCCAGACCGAAAACTTCCGAAACTTCCCTGTCCATCCCTTGCATGTTGTACCTCCGGACTTAAAGCAGCACTTTGACGAGAAACATTAAATTATATGCCTCGATGCAACTTTATAGAAGAACAAAACATTTGCAGGTACAAAACCATAGTTTGTAGTAAGATAAAGAGGAGAAAAATTGGAAAGGAGAAGCATAAATGGGGACAAAAATTTTAGTGCTGTTCGTACTGCTTCTTTTAATGTGTCTTTGCCTATATAACTGGTGGTTTCTCAAAGAAAAGAACAAACGGATCCCGAACGTACAAAAAGTTAAACTGTCAGTGATGAATAATCATATTACCTGGGGAATAGGTTCCCTGGTAATTCTTCTGATCATTCTCTCCTTTTTGGGATATGGGCTTTATAATTTGATTGTTAATATAATAAAAATGCAGAATTAGCAGTTTACCCGGTCACAGCTTACGAATTTGGCTTTCGCCAATACAATTCAGTGTTTATCAACAACAAAGGAGAGCCTTTAAATAGCTCTCCTTCCTTTAGTACCATATTCAGATAACGTTTTGTACAGTTCGCAGGGGAAACGCAAAAGCCTTTCCCCCGTTTTGCTGTTACTTATAGAGTTCCACCAATCTTAACAAATGCTCATAACGCTCTTTGGCGACTTTCTCAGACTCGCTGAAGAGTTTTTCAGCACGTTCCGGGAATGCACGGGTCAAACGGCCGTAGCGTGTTTCATTGCCCAGGAATTCCTGATAAGTCCCATCGCCTGGCTTGGATGTCAGTGTAAACGGATTCTTGCCTTCCGCCTTAAGAGCAGGGTTGAAGGAGAACAGATTCCAGTAACCGGAAGATACCGCCTTCTTCATTTCATCCTGGCAATGGTTCATACCGCCTTTGATTCCGTGAAGTTCGCAAGGAGCATATCCGATAATCAAGGATGGTCCATTGTAAGCCTCCGCTTCGGCAATCACCTTGACAGCCTGAGCCGGACTTGCGCCAAGAGCTATCTGGGCCACATATACGTAACCATAGCTCATGGCAATTTCAGAAAGACTCTTCTTGCCGATATCTTTGCCTGCAGCAGCAAACTGGCAAACCTCTCCGATGTTGGAAGCCTTGGATGCCTGTCCGCCCGTATTTGAATACATTTCCGTATCGAATACCATAACGTTTACATTCGCACCTGAAGCAAGTACATGGTCAAGTCCGCCAAAGCCAATATCGTAAGCCCATCCATCACCGCCGAGAATCCATACGGATTTCTTGGCAAGGTATTGCTTTTTCTCAAGGATTTCTTTAGAAAGATCACAGCCTGCAGCAGCAGCTTTTTCAATTTCAGTAACCAGCGCTTTGGCAGCAGATGCGTTCTCTTTTGTGCTGTCTTTTGTTTCTATGAATCTGGCAGCGGCAGCCTTCAGCTCAGAGGAAGCCTGATCGGAAGCAGCAAGCTTTTCAATCTTGTCTATTGCCTGATCGCGAAGAACCTTTTGTCCAAGATACATACCAAAACCGTGCTCCGCATTATCCTCGAACAAGGAGTTTGACCAGGCAGGACCCATGTTGGTATCCTTATTTACTGTAAATGGGCTGGTTGCAGCAGGATTTCCCCAGATAGAAGAACATCCGGTAGCATTTGAGATATACATCTGCTCGCCAAACAACTGGGTGATTAAACGGGCGTAAGATGTTTCAGCACATCCTGCGCAGCTTCCTGAGAATTCAAGAAGCGGCTGGTTGAACTGAGATCCCTTCACCGTAGTATCGGCTGGCATTCCTGGCTTCTTGCCCACGTTTGCAACCAAATAATCAAATACCGGCTGCTGGTCAGCCTGTGATTCCTGTGGGACCATCTTTATAGCCTTTTCCTTAACCGGACATACAGTGATACATTCGGCACATCCCATACAATCCAACGGAGTTACGCTCATTGTAAACTTGTATGCACCAGCCTTGGGCTTTGTATCGGCAAGTTTGATGTTGGCAGGAGCTGCCTTTACTTCCTCTTCGCTTAGCATAAACGGGCGTATTGTTGCATGTGAGCAGACAAACGCACAACTGTTGCATTGGATACATGCTTTTGCATCCCATTCCGGCACCATTACGGCCGTACCGCGCTTCTCATATGCAGCGGCACCCAGCTCGAATTGTCCGTCCGGATTCTCTGCGAATGCAGATACAGGAAGACTATCTCCATCCATTAACGCGATCGGGTTAAGAAGATTCTTAACCATATCGACTACCTTCTTACGGCCTTGGAGCTCCGGAGCAGACGGATCGGCTTCCGGATTCGACCATGCAGCAGGAACTTCAACTTTATGAAGAGCAGTTAACCCTGCATCAATTGCTTTATAATTCATTTCAACAATTGCGTCGCCTTTCGAGCTGTATGATTTCTTTGCAGCTGCTTTCATAAACTGAATAGCCTCTTCAATGGGCATTACCTTTGCCAGCTTGAAGAACGCAGATTGGAGAATTGTGTTGGTACGTTTACCCATACCAATTTCAATTGCCTTATCAATCGCGTTGATGGTGTATACCTGAACGTTGTGGTCTGCGATATATTTTTTAGCGGCGGCATTCAATTTCGTAGCCAATTCTTCATCAGACCACTGGCAGTTAATCATGAAAATCCCGCCCGGTTTTACATCCTGGACCATCTTGAAGCCTTTAACCACGTAAGATGGATTATGACAGGCAACAAAGTCAGCTTGATTAATGTAATATGGGCTCTTGATTGGCTTTTCCCCAAATCTGAGATGGGAGATTGTGATACCGCCGGTTTTCTTGGAATCATATTGAAAATATGCCTGGATATATTTTTCAGTATGGTCACCGATGATCTTTGTGGAGTTCTTGTTGGCACCAACAGTACCATCTCCGCCAAGACCCCAGAATTTACACTCTACCGTACCTGCAGCAGCTGTAATAGGAGCAGGCTTAATTTCCGGCAAGCTTAAGTAGGTTACATCGTCTTCGATACCGATTGTAAAGCGCAGCTTGGGAGCATCCTTCTTGAGCTCCGTATAAACAGCAAACGCTGATGAAGGCGGAGTATCCTTGGAACCTAGCCCATAGCGGCCATTTGTAATTATTACATTATGAAGTCCCGCCTCACGGAGAGTTGTAGCAACATCAAGGTATAATGGTTCTCCTAATGCTCCCGGCTCTTTTGTACGGTCAAGCACAGCAATTTTTTTAACTGTTTTGGGAAGAACCTTAAGAAGGCTGTTGGAAACCCAGGGACGATATAGACGTACCTTGACAAGTCCAACTTTCTCCCCTGCAGCCGTCAGGTAATCGATAACTTCTTCAGCCACATCACAGAAAGAACCCATGGCAATGATGACACGTTCAGCATCCGGTGCGCCATAATAGTTGAATAAATCATAATTTGTACCAAGTTTTTCGTTTACCTTCGCCATATATTTTTCAACAATAGCCGGCAATTCATTGTAATATTTGTTGCATGCTTCACGATGCTGGAAGAATATATCTCCATTTTCATGTGAACCACGCATTGCAGGATGCTCCGGGCTTAACGAATGTTCGCGGAAAGCCTTTACAGCAGCCATGTTGCACATTTCCTTGAGATCCTTGTAATCCCACATTTCAATTTTTTGAACTTCATGTGATGTACGGAAACCATCGAAGAAGTTGATAAAAGGAACGCTGCCTTCAATTGTTGCCAGATGTGCAACAGCGCTCAAGTCCATTACTTCCTGTGGGTTTGATTCGGCTAACATGGCAAATCCGGTCTGACGGCAGGAATATACGTCACTATGGTCCCCGAAGATATTCAACGCATGTGAAGCAACTGTACGCGCAGATACGTGAAATACACTGGGAAGCAGTTCCCCGGCGATTTTGAACATATTGGGAATCATCAGGAGAAGGCCCTGCGAAGCGGTGAAGGTGGTAGTCATGGCACCAGCAGCAAGAGAACCGTGAACAGCGCCAGCCGCACCTGCTTCAGATTGCATCTCAACAACCTTGACCTGGTTGCCAAAAATGTTTTCACGACCTATCGCGGACCATTGGTCAACAAAATCAGCCATTGGACTTGAAGGTGTAATTGGGTAAATGGCAGCAACATCAGTGAATGCATATGATACATGTGCAGCAGCTGTATTGCCGTCCATTGATTGTTTTGGTCTTGACATTATTATATACCCCCTTAAATAAGTAAAAAATACGAATAATACTATGTAACTAGTACTGTATTTTATCAGTTTTTTGCCATTTTGTAAAGGTTGCATCATTATTGTGTATACAAAATGCAAATAAATATCTGGGCTTCTACCTTTATTATCAGCATTTACAAGGATGAGTCAAGAAATGAATTAATAAATCAGAAGATAAAAATATTGTTTATTGTATACAATATCTAAATACCAAAGATAAGCTTGAGAATAACAAGAAGTACAAATCCGGGAATACCCAATGTCCCTACAATGAATGCGGTATAAATATTAAAAGCAATATGAAAACCGATAAACGCGCCGACAAAATTGACCAGTAATATAGCAATCGCTCCAAGCAAAGAATTATAGACCAGTTTCAGCAATACCTTTAGCGGTAATAGAAGCAGCCTTCCAAGTATAAAAAGCAAAATGATACCAACTACATATGCCAGAATAACTCCATAATCAACCGTCATAATCCTGCCCCAATTTCTATGGATTGAATTAGGGTCCAAGCTTTCTTGGACTTATACAATATATATACTTGTACAAATGATCGATTATGACTATATTTACTGTTCCGGTATAAGTCATACGTAGCGGGAGAGTCCCTTTTCCTTAACAAGTTTCAGAAAATAGGTGTATCTTGCTTCGCAGGCTTTCAGTTTGTATGTATAATAATCTACCAGCATATCTTCATGTACATAATCGAAATTGGAATTTGTATCCCGCCATTCATCGCGGGCTTCCAGCGTTACTCTTAGAAGATCACGGTCCTCGGCACTGAGTAGCGCTGCATGAGATATTTTTGAAAAAATCGATTTTTTGACGGTTCCTGGTCCGATAAGACTCTTTCCATGCCTGGATTCATATTTTACAGTTCCGGTACTCATTTTTCGCACCTCTTATAGTTAATATATCGCTATAAGTATAGGCGCAAATTTACAATTATATACATCCTGTTTTAAGATAACGATATACTGCATTTGATGTTATATATCTGAATTGTCCCCAATCATGCCATTTCCCCTTTATTGCATCAAGTTCGGCGACAATTTCCATAAGTCCGCCCAGGTCAACCTCCCTGACTTCACCAATCTCATCATCGCTGGCATCCTCAAGCAGCCGTCCTCCTGTTTCATCAAGTATGAAAATATAGGAGTAGAACATCACGTGGTCATCAGCATGTTCAAAGCGTATCCTGACGACCCCGCCGAAGGATCTGATCTTCACATCCAGCCCGAGCTCTTCCTTGACTTCACGGAACATCGCTGCAAGGATGTCTTCATCATGACCGATCCCACCAGTAGGGACTCTGTAGATACCCCTGGGATATTCTGTGCAGGTGATGGCAACAATCTTGCCATTCGGCCTTATGACACAAAAAACCACTTCACCCCGTCTGTCCCGCTGAACTACACTTTTCAACCGGTTAAAATAGCTGGCTGAATCATACCGTATGGTAACATCAGCTATGTTTCCGTTTGACTCAAGTTTTTTACATATATCAAGATATTCTGTTTCATTAAAAGCATTCATATGACTTTTGGTCCCTCCGCTCTGAAGCGTACTGCATGACCGGGACATTTACCTTACCCCGAACACCTTCTTTTCTCTATGCAGGCGTCCCACTTCCTTAATATTAATACTTTTTGTTCGGCATTTCCACTATTGTATTGTAAATTTGAAAGAACAGTAACAAAAATTTAATATTGATCCTGTATAATAATATTGTATTTTGAAGAAACAATTGCGATAATATATAAGTTGAAAAAACAGTATTGTGAAAGGAACCTATATGTTTTTGCTATAGTCTAAAGGGTATATATAAGATAGTACAAAATATTTAATACCAATACCCTGTTTTGTGTTATCCTTAGTATCATTTATATAAAACGCTTATATAAAGAGAATAAATTAATTTGGAGTGAGGCAATGGAACCGGAAGTACCACTTAGTCGCCCCCGAAATAAAAAGAAGAAAATATTTTTCATTATTCCCGCTGTGTTCATTTTAATTATGCTGATGGCGACAACAGCATTTGCATTTAAGACTCTGCAGAATGATAAAATATACAAGGGAATTACCATAGGAAGTCTAAACGCATCCGGTTTGAGCAAGGATGAATTGAAAAGGGTATTGGATACCGAATATCAAACCGTTGCAGACAAACAGGAAATTACGCTTAAGACGGAAAAAGCGGAAATAAAAGTGCGTTTCCCTGATTTAAATGTGCGCTACGATATAAAGGCAGCAGCTGAGAAGGCATATGCAATAGGCCGGAGCGGTACTATTTTCGACCGTCTCTATGATATCGTACATGCGGGTATAAGCGGATTTACGCTGAATATGCCACAAACCTTTGATAAGAAAAAAGTCGAAACCTTCGTAAATGATATTTATAACAGGACATTGGTAAATGTATCGGATGGAGATCTGCACATATCAGACAACAGTGTTACGATACGTTCAGGCATTCATGGCGAGAATATCGACAGGGCTAAAACACTGGAGTTGGTGAATGCTTTGATCGAAAAAGATAAAAGCGGCACCATCGAACCAGAAGTTATCGTCACCTCTCCATTAAAGTTCAATATCGATGACTTGTACAAGCAAATCAATTGTGAGCCAGTGGATGCTTCCTATAAGATAGAAAACTCTGTATTAGCACTGATTCCCCATGTAGTTGGACGAAAAATAGATAAATCACAACTGGAAGGCATCGTTGCCGAACTTGAAAAGTCAGAGGACACGGAACGGTTACTTCCTGTTACGTTTACTACTCCGAAAATCACATCTGAAATGGCAACCGCTATGTTGTTCAAGGATGAACTCGCATCCTGGAGCACAACATTTTCGACAGCTACGACAAATGGTAAAAACAGAGGCTACAATATGCAACTTGCCGTCTCGAAAATAAATGAAATGGTTATGGCACCCGGCCAGGAATTTTCATATAATGATGTCGTCGGTCCAAGAGATCTGGATCATGGATTCAAATTGGCTCATGTATACAGCGCAGGCAAGATCATAGACGGGATGGGCGGAGGAATCTGCCAGGTATCATCTACCATGTACTCTGCCGTATTGAGAGCGGACCTTGAAGTCGTTGAAAGGC
Source organism: Hungateiclostridiaceae bacterium UBA1305 (assembly GCA_002307275.1). Classification (GTDB taxonomy): domain Bacteria; phylum Bacillota; class Clostridia; order Acetivibrionales; family DTU013; genus UBA1305. The sequence continues at coordinate 43,742 of DBTX01000040.1, read as the reverse complement.
TCAATCATTCTTTTACTGTCGGTTATGTACCGTTGGGACAGGATGCCACCGCTTATTACGGAGGGACGGACTTCAAATTCAAGAACAGCAGCAAGTGGCCAATAAAGCTGCTTGCTTCAGTAAAAGGAAATAAAGTATATTTTTCAATAAAAGGCACGAATGATACACCGGGAAAGACAGTGATCATCAGTAACAAAATTTTACAGCAGACACCTTTTACAATAACATACAAGGATGATCCTACATTGCCTGCAGGCGTCACAAAGCAAGTTCTGCCAGGCATGAACGGCTATATTGTAGATACTTACAAAACAATCAAGATGGATGGCAAGGTCGTATCACAAACAAAACTGCACACAAGCAAATACAAAGTATACGCACAGGAAATGCTCCGGGGTACAAAAGGTGCCGTTACAGTGCCCGCAGGTCAGACTGCTACGCCGCCGGCAATTACGGTTCCTACGGAAGCCGATGTACCTTCAGATGTGCCATCAGATGTACCTTCAGATGTACCTT
>DBTX01000040.1:0-42918 GCA_002307275.1 Hungateiclostridiaceae bacterium UBA1305 | reverse complement strand
GTGCCTTCAGATGTGCCTTCAGATGAAACAATAGATGAAGCGGCACCGTCGGCTGAAGATACTGCTGATAACAGCCAGACGATACCTGAAGTACCGGCACCATAAATACTATTGCATTTCAATAAAAAACACAGCCGCCTCAATAAATAAGCAGCTGTGTTTTTCTAAGTCGTTTACAAAGTAAATACGGCCTGGGAGTCCGCTCGAAAACTAATGTATGCAGATTTTCCGGGCAGACTCCCAGTATATTGTAACATCTAAATGTTTGTCATTCTGAGCGATGTTTGTCATTCTGAGTGCAGCGAAGAATCCTGGCCGCCTAAGATCCTTCGCTAACGCTCAGGATGGCATTGTAAGTTATTTTATATAAGTTTTAGAGTTTACAGTCTCCTAATATGTTTCTACACTTGTTGCACCGCTTCTTTTCAGTACGGACGATATTTTATCCACTTTATCTTCATCGGTTTTCATGCTGAACAATATCTTACCATGTTTTATATCACTTTCATACTGCCTGCTTCTATTCTCAGGTATGCCAAGATCTACAAGACCTCCGACGATACCTCCCGTCACTGCGCCGGAAATTAATCCTGCAATCGGACCCGCCGCTGCAATGATACCGAGACCCGGAATGACAAGGCTGCCTGCTCCAATCACCAATCCGGCTATACCTCCAAGAACGCTGCCTGAAACTACTCCATCGGATATGTTATCATTTATTTGTGTATGGTCATTCTTTATTCCCACCACAGTCGGGACTCCGGTACTGGCATTGGCAGGCGCAGCAGCGGCAGGCATGGTGCCTGTGGCAGTAAGTGTCGGATCGCCTTCCTCGCCCTGTTTGGAGACAATCGAGATATCGTCAGTGCGAAGACCTTGCTCTTTTACCTTGGCTGCCGCTATTTCGGCATGTTGGCGGCTATCAAACATTCCTACTATTGTTTTCGACATGGATAATCCTCCTTTATTCACGAAACTTATGTTGAAATAAATTGCAGAAATTATTATAACGCACCGGTTCAAAGAAAATTTTTCGATTGTAGAAAAATTTTCTTACCGCTGCTGCGTTTCAACGAGGTCGGAGATCTGCCCGCCGCCTGAAAACCAAATCAGTACCCGCCACCTATGGAAGTGGGACATCTTTTGCCTCGTTATATATAGCATTACAAAATTGCGTCTGTATTATTCAAAGCAATCTTTTTTCACAAATCGTACATGAAAGTCCATACTGAATCATTCATAATTTTACTATTTCTGAATATTGCTTTTTAGTGTATAATAATTTATTAAAGGCCGTGCAGAGTATAAAACATTATTTACGATATTTTAACAAATATCATGGTTCATCAGGGGTGAAAAATGCAGTCAAAAAGTCTGGCGTTTTTGTTCATAATCATAATAGCAATTCCTATTATAGCTTTATCATCGAACCATGAAATTTTTTTTGTAGTAATGTCTCTCATTATTACAGTCATATCCATCAGATATATTTTCAGACTGCTGACCAGTGAGAGCCTCAAAGGCAATGAAGCAGATGAGGAGATGGAGGAGGAGCTTGAAGACCTGATCGGGATTGATGTCAAAAAGTTTGGTAAAGGCATCAGTGTAGCCAGCAATCTTCTGGCCATTTTATTTTTGATCTACTGCGCGTTCTTTCTCGAAACAATCCTCCTTAAAGCAGTTACCTCTTTTGCAATCATTCTTCAGATTTACCTCATTTTGAAGAAAGCCGGCAGGAACGCTTTACCTTTTGATCCGGACAAACACAGGCCCCAGATCGTCCTATCCAGCATACTTAATCTCGCAGTTGTCATATTCACAGTCCTTAACAAGCTGTACAAACTGAAATAACAATTGTTTTTGCAAGTTTGGCATTCTTTAGCTGCATAATTTTTTATAAAACTATTGAATATGCCTAGCATAACTGCTATAATTAAGGACACAAAATGTAGTTAAAAATTATTGAATAAAATTGAAGGCATGACCCGTCAGATCAGTCAAATCCCTAAAAAATATGCAAAGGTGCATATTGAGGTCATGAATATGGAATACACTCAATGAAGAGGCATTTCAAGCTTATTGTATGCCTTTTTTTATTTTCCTTTTTTCGCGAAGGAAGATTTGATTAATAGATGTAAATATTGCAAGAAAAATTTTAATAGCCGTCATTTTGTATAAACAATGTATTCTAGAGAGGTTGTTTGATTATGAAACAAGTTGGATTACCCGTAAAGCAAGGATTATATGACCCACGAAACGAACATGACGCCTGCGGTATAGGCTTTGTTGCAAATATAAATGGGTCACGGTCGCACCAGATCATACGCCAGGCTCTGACCATACTTGTCAATTTGGCACACAGAGGTGGGAGCGGCTCGGAGGCAAATACGGGGGATGGTGCAGGAATCCTGATACAGATACCTCATAAGTTCTTTGAAGCGGAATGCGCCAAGGCAGGTATCTCACTGCCGGCACCCGAAGAATACGGCGTAGGTATGGTGTTTCTGACAAATGAAGAAACAAAGCGAAAAGAAATGGAAGCCTCTCTTGAAAGCATTATCAGAGATGAAGGTCAGACTGTGCTGGGTTGGAGAGATGTGCCGACAAATCCTGTCTCACTTGGCAAAACAGCTCTGGATTGCATGCCATTCATGCGCCAGATATTTATAGGAAAGAATTCCTCTCTTAAAGATACTCTGGCTTTTGAGAGAAAGCTTTATATCATACGCAAGCGTGCAGAAAAAGCGTCAGTCGACTGCGGAATAAATTTTTATGTCGCAAGCCTTTCTGCGAAGACCATTGTCTACAAAGGAATGCTGACTTCAGTGCAGGTAGATGATTTTTATAAAGATCTTTCGGACAGGGATGTTACAAGTGCATTGGCCCTGGTACACTCACGCTACAGTACGAACACTTTCCCAAGCTGGGAACGTGCTCATCCGAACCGTTATCTGTGCCACAACGGAGAAATCAACACGCTGCAGGGAAATGTGAACTGGATGGCAGCACGTGAAACCAATCTTAGGTCAGAACTATTCGGAGAGGATCTGAAAAAAGTATTCCCGGTAATCAATCCGGATGGCAGTGATTCTGCGATGTTTGACAATTGTCTTGAATTTCTGACTCTTTCAGGTCGTTCACTGCCGCATTCCATTATGATGATGATACCGGAGCCCTGGTCAAACCATGAAAGCATGAGCGATGAGAAAAAGGCTTTTTATGAGTTTCACAGCTGTTTGATGGAGCCCTGGGACGGCCCGGCGGCAATGGGCTTTACCGATGGATCTGTAATTGGCGCGATTCTGGATAGAAACGGACTTAGGCCGGCACGTTATTATGTTACAAAAGACGGCCAGGTCATCATGTCTTCCGAGGTAGGAGTACTCGATATCGAGCCGGAGCGCATCCTGAGCAAGGAAAGGCTGATGCCCGGCAGAATGCTGCTTATTGATACTGTAGAAGGACGTATTATCAATGACCGCGAACTCAAGCATAAAATATCACGCGAATTTCCATACCGCAAGTGGCTTGACGCGCACCTCATCGAATTGGAGAATCTTCCCGCTGCAGTTGCTGTTTCAGGTTCAACTGAACCATCGGCAGATGAAGCTTCATCGACGGCCTTCACATCAACACAGGCAGTTGCTGTTCCCGACGATTCGGCATCAATAACCGGTCAAAGCGGAAGCCATGCGCAGAGTACTCTGCTGCAACGTCAGAAAGCTTTTGGCTATACTTACGAAGAGTTCAGGAAAATCATTATCCCAATGGTTAAGGATGGTGCCGAGCCAATAGGTGCCATGGGTACGGATACACCGCTTGCAGTGCTGTCTGACAAGCCTCAGCTGTTGTATAACTATTTCAAGCAGCTATTTGCACAAGTAACGAATCCTCCTATTGACGCACTGCGTGAAGAAATCATTACTGCAACTGAAACTTTTATTGGCAGCGAGGGTGACCTTATTAATCCGAAGCCTGAAAGCTGCAATCAAATAAAGCTCAAATACCCGGTCATTAATAATGAAGATCTGGCAAGAATTAAAAACATTGACATACCAGGCTTCAAGACACATACAATGTCCATCCTCTTCAAGGCCTCAGAGGGTACTGACGGCATGAAATCTGCTCTTGAAAGTATTTTTTGTGAGGCTTCAAGGCTTATCACCGAGGGAACTAATATTCTGATCCTTACGGATCGGGGAGTGAATAGCGAATTCGCTCCGATACCGGCATTACTAGCCGTTTCAGGACTGCATCACCACCTTATCCGGGAGGGTACCCGCACCAGGATCAGCATTATACTTGAATCGGGTGAACCAAGAGAAATTCATCATTTTGCGCTCCTTATCGGTTATGGTGTTTCGGCTATCAATCCTTATATGATATTTGAAACCATCGAGGGTATGGTCAGGGATGGCCTTTTAAAGGAAACATACCTTAAGTCCGGTGCGAAAAAGTATATTAAGGCGGCTGTTAAGGGCGTTGTCAAAACGATTTCCAAAATGGGCATTTCCACAATCCAGAGTTACCAGGGCGCTCAGATATTTGAAGCTATCGGTATCAGCCAGGAGGTTATAGACCGTTACTTTACGAAGACGGTTTCCCCATTGGAGGGCATCGGCCTGGATGTAATAGCAGGTGAAGCACTGATTCGCCATTCGAATGCTTTTGATGAACGTTCCGCTAAGGAAGACGTCCTGGAGTCAGGCGGGCAGTACCAGTGGAGGAAGGATGGGGAATATCATCTGTATAATCCCGAGACCATCCACAAGCTGCAATGCGCCTGCCGTACAAATGATTACAAGGTTTTCAGGGAATATTCCCGGCTTTTGGATGAACAAACGCAGAGGCAGTGTACAATACGCGGCCTTATGAATTTTAAATATGCATCGGTACCAGTGCCAATTGACGAGGTCGAGTCTGTCGAGTCGATTGTGAAACGTTTCAAAACAGGAGCAATGTCCTATGGCTCCATAAGCAAGGAAGCCCACGAGGCTCTAGCCATAGCAATGAACCGTCTTGGCGGCAAGAGTAATACCGGAGAGGGCGGCGAGGATCCTGCCCGTTTTCAGCCTGACAGTAACGGCGATTCACGCTGCAGCGCCATAAAGCAGGTCGCATCAGGAAGATTCGGCGTAACCAGCAATTATCTTGTAAATGCAAAGGAAATTCAGATAAAGATGGCACAGGGTGCAAAGCCCGGCGAGGGCGGTCAGCTTCCGGGGCAGAAGGTATACCCCTGGGTTGCCAGGACCAGGCATTCAACACCAGGTGTCGGTCTCATTTCGCCGCCTCCGCACCATGACATATATTCCATCGAGGATCTGGCAGAATTGATCCATGACCTGAAAAACGCCAACCGCCATGCAAGGATCAGCGTCAAGTTGGTTTCCGAAGCGGGTGTAGGCACCATCGCTGCCGGAGTGGCAAAGGGCCGTGCCGATGTAGTGCTGATCAGCGGCTACGACGGTGGAACCGGCGCATCGCCCAGGAGCAGCATACGCCATGCGGGCCTTCCCTGGGAACTGGGTCTGGCAGAGACGCATCAGACGTTGATGCTGAACGATCTGCGCAGCCGTATTGTTGTCGAAACAGACGGAAAGCTTATGACGGGCCGTGATGTGGCCGTTGCAGCATTGCTTGGGGCCGAGGAGTTCGGCTTTGCCACGGCTCCGCTCGTTACCCTCGGATGCGTTATGATGAGGGTCTGCAATCTGGATACCTGCCCGGTAGGTGTTGCGACACAAAACCCGGAGCTTCGTAAAAAGTTCTCGGGCGATCCTCAGTATGTCGTCAATTTCATGCGCTTCATTGCACAGGAACTACGCGAATGGATGGCAAAACTCGGATTTCGCACCATTGAAGAAATGGTTGGACGCAGCGACCTGCTCGAAGCGAATAAGGCAATATTGCACTGGAAGTCAAAAGGTCTTGATCTGTCACCGATATTATATCAGCCGGAATTGCCGGAGGGCACATCAAGATACTGCCAGACAAGCCAGGATCATCTGATAGAAAAAACGATGGACATGCAGCTGTTGCTTGGTATATGCAAGCCGGCCCTTGAAAATGGTGAAACAGTATCTGCCGAGCTGCCGGTGAGAAATACGAATCGAGTCGTTGGAACGATCCTTGGCAGTGAAGTAACCAAAATATACGGCGAAGATGGGCTGCCCGAAGACACGATTAACCTGAAATTCCATGGATCCGCAGGACAGAGCTTCGGCGCTTTCATTCCGCGCGGTATTACGCTGACACTCGAAGGAGATTCGAATGATTACCTTGGGAAAGGTCTTTCCGGAGGCAAAATTATTGTTCATCCCCCGGTCACGTCCACCTTCGCTGCTGAAGAAAACATCATCGCGGGCAATGTTTGCCTTTATGGTGCGACAAGCGGTGAGGCATACATCAGCGGTATGGCCGGAGAACGCTTCTGTGTCCGCAACAGCGGTGCAACCGCTGTAGTAGAATCTTTGGGAGACCACGGCTGCGAATACATGACAGGCGGCCGTGTAATTGTCCTTGGTTCAACGGGCAGAAATTTTGCTGCCGGTATGTCAGGCGGCATCGCCTATGTATTGGATGAAAATAAATCCTTCAGCAAAAGATGCAATAAGGATATGGTCGATTTGAAAAAGCTTGAGGACAGGGAGGAAATCAAGCAGATCCATGACCTGGTCCGCAGGCATTTTGAATATACGGGAAGCCTTCTCGCAAAAAGGATCCTGGACAATTGGACCGATATAGTTCCTCAGTTTGTCAAGGTACTTCCGCGGGATTATGACAGGATGCTAAAGGCAATAGCCCAGATGCACAATACAGGACTGACAGGTGAAGATGCACTTCTGGCAGCTTTTGAGGCGGTTAATAAGGAAGCGGCGAAGGCTACTGACGATAATGACTGACAACGGATTGGAATAGTGGATTTGTGGAGTTTGTAATTAAAAGCTTTGGATATTAGATTTGGAGGAATTTCTATGGGAAAACCAACAGGATTTATGGAATATAGCAGAGAGCTTCCGGCCGACCGTCCCCCAGTAGAGAGGATCAAGGACTGGAACGAGTTCCACCTGCATATGCCTGAAAAAAAGCAGAAACTGCAGGGAGCGCGCTGCATGGATTGCGGCATACCGTTCTGCCATATGGGTCTGCTTATAAACGGTATGGCTGCAGGATGTCCTATCAACAACCTGATACCCGAGTGGAACGATCTGATTTTTAAGGGTAACTGGCGTGAGGCTGTAAAGAGACTTCACCGGACCAATAATTTCCCGGAGTTTACAGGAAGGGTCTGCCCGGCTCCATGTGAAGGTTCCTGTACTGTTGGTATCAATGACCCGCAGGTGACCATCAAAAACAATGAATGCACGATCATAGACAAAGCTTTTGAAAATGGCTGGGTAGTACCGGAACCCCCGGAAACCCGCACAGGAAAAAAAGTTGCTGTTGTTGGTTCAGGACCTTCCGGGCTGGCTTGCGCAGATCAGCTGAATAAAGCAGGCCATCTGGTTACAGTATTTGAAAGAAACGACCGCATCGGCGGCCTGCTCATGTATGGCATACCCAATATGAAGCTGGACAAAGGCGTTGTACAACGCAGGGTAAACCTGCTGGCCGAAGAAGGAATAGAATTCAGAACGAACACGGAAGTGGGCAGGGATATGTCCTCTGAAAAACTATTGGAGGAATATGACGCAGTTGTACTCTGCGGCGGTGCGACAAAGCCGAGGGATCTTCCCATCGAGGGAAGGTCGCTGAACGGAGTTCACTTCGCCTTGGAATTCCTGCATGCGAACACAAAGAGTCTGTTGGATTCAAAGCACTCTAACGGTAAATATATCAACGCGAAGGGTAAGGATGTCGTGGTGATAGGCGGTGGGGATACGGGAACAGATTGTGTCGGAACTTCCATTCGCCAGCACTGTAAAAGTGTGCTCCAGCTTGAAATAATGCCTCAGCCACCAGAAGAGAGACAGGCTGACAATCCCTGGCCACAGTGGCCCAAGGTATTGAAGGTAGACTACGGTCAGGAGGAAGCGGCGGCGCTTTATGGAAAAGATCCGCGGAATTACTGCATTACAGCGAAGAAATTTGTGGGAGACGCAGACGGAAATTTAAAGGAAGTACACACCATAGGCATCGAATGGAAGAAGGATGCGGCAGGCCGCTTCAGTCCAGTGGAAATAGCCGGTACAGAGAAAGTGTTCCCGGCACAGCTTGTGCTGCTGGCAATGGGCTTTCTGGGACCTGAGGATACCGTATTGAAGCCACTGGGCATTGAACAGGACGCACGCTCCAACGTAAAAGCCGATTACGGCAGCTTCTCCACCAATGTGAAGGGTGTATTCGCAGCCGGTGACATGCGCCGCGGGCAGAGCCTGGTGGTTTGGGCCATCAATGAAGGCCGTGCCGCCGCAAGGGAATGCGACAAATACCTGATGGGCTATACAAAGCTTCCATAAATAAAACAACCTGTTTATTCACTTGACTGATGTGGATAAACAGAACATAGAAATTAATGCAGGGGCGCGCATCGCACGTCCGTATAAAAGGGAAGGTTCTTGATTGAAAACAAATCAGGAACCTTCCCTTCTTTTACTAGTTAATATATCCTGGTTTAGTCGGTTCCTAGCATTTAGCCGGGTTCTCCCCATGCCTGTTACAGTTTAAGATCCACTCCGAAAACACCTGCTATCTTTTCCTGACGATCCTTGATTGGGATAGAGTATGTCACACATGGTTTTTTGGTAATAGCAGATATGTACACATCCGAAATATATTCTTCTCCTGCGGCACTCCTCTTGAACCATTCCCTGATCATGGCATTTGCAATACCGGCCCCGGGAATCGAACAGATGAATCTGCCTTTGATATCATTTGACCATGCTGCTTCTATAAAGTCCTGGGAGGCCAATAGTCCGGACAATACACTTCTGTGTGCTTCCGAATCAAAGTTAAGCAGTTTTGCGTTCAACTCACCCGTCAATTTCCTTATAGCATCTACAGCACAATCCACTTTTGCCTTATCTGCCATGCAATTCTCTTCTTTAGCGGAATTACCGGCAAGCTGCTGTATATTTTGGGACGCATCATTAAGCCGGTTTCCAAGTTCGGCAAGATCTTGTATATTATGCTTTTGTCTATGCACGGAATCGTAAACATCCTTAACCTGCGAAGATGCGCTTTCCATATTTGACTCCATTCCAAAAAGCATCGACTCAAGTCCTTTGGCCAATTCCTCACCCTTCCCTGTTATACTGCATATATCACTGATCGTAGTAGCGATACCGGAAAATGATTTGTCAATAACCTGCGTATTCTGCTCCATGATACCAGAGACATCCACACCGATCTGAACCCTTCGAACATTCTCGCCCACCACCTGGTTGACAGCCTGTATCTGATGCCCAATAGAATTGACAAGCTCGCCAATATTTTTTACAGCATTTCCTGTTTCTACTGAAAGCTTTTGAATTTCCCCTGCTACAACCGCAAACCCCTTTCCCGCTTCACCCGCCCTTGCCGATTCTATGGCGGCATTTAGAGATAATAGCTGAGTCTGGTTGGAAATACTTCTGACAGAATCAAGAATGTTCATGATTTCTCCAGATGTCCTTTCAAGACTGTCCATACTATCTTTTGTCATTTCAGATGCATTTCGGATATCCCTGACAGCTGACACCATACTGCGTATTTCGGTAAATCCGGCTTTTAATGCCTCTTCCGCCGATTTACTTGTCTGCTCCATATTTGCCGATATTCCTCCGGCTTGCTTTAAAAGTCCCATTATTTCATTGATTCCGCCAACTACACCTTTTACCTTATTATTTACTTCTGAATTCATATCTGACATTTCACGTGCTTCAGCAAAAAGCTGCTGTGCAAACGCATTATTTTCATCAAGCGTCACATAAAGCTGCTCAGACACGGACATTACCTGACTGGAAGCAACTTCTACCTCCTTGTTCAACATCCTCAATTCGGTCTCAAGCTGTGCGATTCGATTTTTTAAAGACCTGCTGTTATCCTTCCCAAACACAGCGATAAAAACAGGCACTGCCGCAAATACAAGGAGTACCGCACTATTCAGCCATTCCGGTCTAAATGGCTTAAGTAAGAGTAAAATCAATACAGCTGCAATAACAATTATATGTACTGCGACAAATTTAAAATGATTCAATGATGATCCCCCCCATTCCCACTCGGGTATAATATTATCTATTACAATTTGAGTCTCAAGCATTTCACCATTGAAAATGCCAATAAAAACAAAAAACGTCCATAAAGGCGATACGCCTTATGAACGTCATGTTCCAACAAACCCACTGTGGTTCGTCTATAAATTTTATCATACCTGTCCGATTTATGCAATTTTAACTTCCAGGTTTGTACAACGGTATGTCAATTTAAAATAATATTCCCCATATCCACATAGGTGTCTATCAACGGTCCCCCGCCCCGGACATCTCCATATAAATTCCCGGATGGAGCAGTTTTCAGCACACCTTTTCCTAGCTCAAGATTATCCGATATTTTGCCTTTCGTGGATTTTGCAAGCAACGACCAGCCTGCTGTTTCCGGTAGTATTAGCCTGATATTGCCTTTTGATGCCTTTATCGTATACTTTCCTTCAGCATCCAGGTTATTCAGATCCGCGTTGATATCTCCATAGGAAGCATAAAAACTTGATTCTTTGCTTAAACGGGATTCTCCGACTGTAAGGGTCCCGGTCGAAATGTCACAGTTCAGCCTGCCTTCAGCATTTTCAATTACGGTATCCCCTGATACGGATTTCAGTTCTATATTTCCTTTTGTGTTCTGCAGCTTGATATTGCCCCTGCCGCATTTATATGTACTGTTTCCGTTAAAGCTGCCTACATCCAGATTGCCGTTCGTAATTGAAACGGAAAACAGGGTTGCTTCGCAATGATCAACATTTATAATGCCCTTATCCACCTTTATATCCAGACTGCCTTTTTTCTTAAGACCCGATACATTAATCTCTCCACTTTTCGAAACGATATCCAATGTCTTCAACGTATCCGGCACCTTCAATTCAATATCAATGATCAACGAGAAGAGTGATTTTTGTTTTTTCTCCGGATTATTGTTTAGCCTTACTTCTATATTGTCTTTTTCTACTTTTAGTTTATCCTTTTCAAGCATTACTTTCAGCGCCTTTTTTGAGGAAGGGCCTGTCAGCTTCCTTTTTTCTATAATCTGCAGCTTATCCCCATCACAAGGCGTAATTCTTATGATCCCGTCTCCCGATGTAAGGTCTAAGCTGCTCTGCTTCTCCAGATCAATATCGGTCTTGACCTCGTCCTTAACAGAAAAGCCTATCGCAGGTCTTTCATAAAAGTAAACCTGCTCATCCCCTGAAATAAGTGTACAACCGGATAAATAAACAGAGGAAAGCATAATTAATAACAGTATTTTCGTAGTTCGTATCTTTTTCATCAACAAACTCCATCTGCGCCCGTGAAAGCGTCCCTCCAGGCTGTAATAAGAGGAAATATCCGCTGCCAGCATTCATTAGCACAATTCAACAGCGTTTAATATCATGATCATGCGAATTTTCCTACATCTTATTATCTCATGAATACAGCCTGCTATCAAGAATTTGCCTTATTTTCCGCTTCTTCTTTAATATCTGCACTCAATTGCCAAGCTCGATACCTGCATTGTAATCGGCCAGATTAAAGGATTGCCAGTTCCTGCGCTTATCCAGCTGTGCCTTCCTATTCTGCAGCAGATCCTTTGCTGCCTTGGCAACTTCGGGATTCCTGTCTCCCGTGAGGCTCTTGATTTCCACTATAGCATCGCTTGAAAGTGTATTGAAATACGCTATGTCTATTATATTCGTATTAAAGTAGCGCTCCATATTTTTTTTTACAATAATCATATCAACATTTAAGTAATTCACTACGACAAACGCAACAACTGCGGCAGCAATATAAGGTTTCAACAGTGAAAGCCCATCTTTCCAGACTCTCGCAAGCGTTATGACAAACAACACCAGCAGAAATACCATGAAGCATTGCGTAGTAATGCGCAGGAATGTATATCCATAGGCTTCCTCATAAAGAGACATCCTGTAATACGCTGAAAACAGCATTACAATGGTGCAGCAGATCATAATTGTATTCATAGTCCTCATAGCCAGACGTGCTGCTGTACCGCCCTTTTTAGCGAACGTGAGCGTACAGGCCAGAAAGCCGATATTCAGCAATGTGACAAGCAGCAATTCAAAAAACCCGCTGCGCGCATATCTTGCATAGGTAAATCCGTCAGGAAGTCCTGCTCCGCCAAACAGGTATGCGAATTGTATCACTACGAATACGATATACAAAATATTTATCGCGGAAGTAACCGTAAGGATCATGACAGGATCCCAAAAGCCCTTCTGCGATGCCAATGAAGGCGGCATGCCCTTCAATGTGTTCTCCGACATTTTTTCATTGTGAGCGACACTCCAGAGATAACTGAAGGTGAGAAAGAAAATTACAAGAGCTGTAATGATCCTTCCGCTCAGGTCCGGAATATTGATTATTTCAAATAGCTTTGAAAACTTTTCGACAAGGCTTCCAAAAACCATGTCTGCCGAGGAAAGCAGCGCCAGCAATATAAGCAAGAAAGGCAATGAAATGAGAAGGCCTATCGCTACACGCAGTGCGACGGATTTGGTTCCGTTTTCACTGGAGTTCCTTCGAAACAGAACGGATAGTATTCCAAAGGGTTTCGCAATATGTACAAGACATCTGTAAAACATCCCATAAATCAAATCAATAACGATGCCCGGACTATACCATTTGAAACTATTCGCACCCGTTATCAGCAGCGTCTGCAGCAGTATCAGCACTGGCAGTACAAGAAGATTCAGTATTCTGAAAACATAGTTTCCGAAGAACAAATAGGTGAGAGAAAGCATGAGTACAGGAATACACAGCAGCCAGCCAAACAGGGCTTCCTTTTTTAAAACAGGCCTGGTATACGCCAGCAACAACACATAAAAAGAAAGTATGAACAATGGTATCGATACACCTGGCAGCTTACCATAAAGTAGAAATACGAACAATATGCCAAAAACAAAGGCACCTGCCAACAACAGCTTGTCAGGCATGGTCAATGTCTTAAGGAAATCCGCCTTCTCAGCGGTACCTGAAATATCTCCCGGCTGACTTACCGCATCAGGTAAATTAGGAGTTTTCTCAAAATTCTTCATTTCATCCATTATCTATCACCTCAAAAAATATTCTAAAGGATCTACTCCCATAATTAAGGGATTTCTAAAAACAGTATACACCAGCATGATTGTAATATCAATATAAATATATTGTATATCGATAAATCTATTATGACGTATAATAAATTTATATTGATAATTTCTGCTTAATATTTCAAAAGGGAATCCAAAAGGCTAGTATAGGCTATTATTCATAAACAGGAACAGAAGATCCTCCCATCACATTTCAAATACACCTCGTATATAATATACTGAGATTTTATACGTAATAACGTGAGGCATTATGGCGCTGCTGTCTGAAAATAATCAACATGATTTGTTACTGGTGGTTGTTTCACTACTGTTCATTTTATTTGTAAGCGGTCTGGCAATAGGAACTCAAACAACAACAGTACCATTAATTGTTCCTGGTGTATGATAAGAAGAGCCCTAAGGGGGACATTGCATGTATACATCGGAAGATATAAATAAAATGCTGAAGGAAGTCATGTCCAGGCTGAATTCAAATGTCCCTTCCAATACTCCTTCCAGCAATGGGGGCAAAGATGGTTCAGCCAGAAATACACCTGTCATTACACCTTCACAGCTTATTGTCATCGGCGGATTACTGGGAGGAGCGCTGGAAGTGAGTTCTGTGCTGGTAGATAAGAATCAGACCGTAGAAATTTTATTAACAGGATCGCTGAAGAAAAGAACCGATCTGGAAAAAATGCTGGACCAAATCGGTTCAATGCCGTTTGACGAAGTAGTAAAAGCCATGCTGGGAAGGTTGTAGGAATATGGATTCAAAGAATTTGACACAGGAGAGCATGCACAATCTCCTTTTAATTACTCTTTCATTATTAGTCATCGTACTACTGTATCCATGGCTGCTCAAGTTAAAAATTAAATCCCTTCATTCGGGGCAACACCATTAATGAATTCAAGATGTTTTTTTCTCCAAATTATTTATCTCCGAATACTTCTACACAAATTCATGGGCAAGTTAAAATAAATATCAATTGTTTCGACCAGGACTATGATATAATTTTTAAGAAGGGCGGTGATATTATGAAACACAAATATTCATTCTTTTGCGATGCTGCCAATGTAGATTCTTCTGGTAAAGTCAGTGCTCTTGGAATATTTACAGATATCAGAACACAGCAATTCCCGGCTATCCACCAGACGATGACATTTGTCGCTTGTATTGAGGGAAGAAGTACAGAAGCAGGTAAGCACCCATTTCGCATTAATTTTATAGACGACGATGGGAAAGATATTATACCGCCGATGCAAGGAAAAATAAATATCACCCGAAATTCATTAAACGCCAACATCATGTTGAAGTTAAATACTGTAACATTCCCAAAGCCAGGTACCTATTCCATGGATTTAATTGTTGATAATCAAGTGATTGCTTCTGAAAGCCTCAATGTCATTTTTCTAAGCAAGAAGTAACATATTCATAATCAACATTAAATTTAACAGAAAAATAATCAAAATAAAACAGAAGAAACTTATCAAGGATTCAAATCCTACCGTAATTTGATTATAAAAATCGTCTCAGAGTACATCGGAAATTATTCGTAAAATGCCAAAAAGCCTTGCATAGCAAGGCTTTTTGAACAAAATATGGCGGAGAAGCAGGGATTCGAACCCTGGCTAGAGATTACTCCCTACTAACGGTTTAGCAAACCGCCCCCTTCGACCTGCTTGGGTACTTCTCCAGGTTCGGAAAATGAATTCCTATTATAATTTATTGGCGGAGAGAGTGAGATTCGAACTCACGGTAGCCTCGCGACTACGCCGGTTTTCAAGACCGGTGCCTTAAACCAACTCGACCATCTCTCCACTGCGCAATCGAGCGACGTACACTATTCTACTATACAGCCGAAGCTTTGTCAACACCGTGAATCTGTTACATTCTGGGCCGGTCACGAGTTTATTCAGGGCTGATTTCAAACTGGTTTGAAACTGGTTTGAAACTATTTTGAAGCTGATTTCAAACTACTTCCAGATCTTCAGATTCATTTTTTTCGCACCAAGGCTATTTATTCTGCCATACTTTTCAACAACTTCCTTACCCTTTTCACCCTTCAGGAACACTACCTCTCCTGGACTTACATACTTGTTCCAGTATTTTTGGAAGATCAGCGCCCTTTCCTTAATGCCAAAAAGCTCAGGGAGCGGGTGATATGCTGATAGTACAGGTGAATACCTGTTAATACCATATCTGAACAAATACATGAATTTTCCAGGCCCACCTTTCGGAACAAACACTTCAAAACGTTGTATTGCATACCTTTGATCTTCAATCGGTACAAAAACCTGTGCTACTGAATCTGAGAATATTCTTGAGTCCTCATCACTTCTATCGAGATATATCCTGACAGTGCCATCGTTTCTTTGAGTAATAATTATATCTTCCTCATTTGCTTCCGGTCTTATCAATTCACATTGCATCAGTGCATGGAGGACACATTTTGCTATATCCAGGATGGAGTCTCTTACAGCTAATACGAATAAATTGTCCCTGCCGAATTTCCACATATTCCTGATACTCTGAACAGATCCAATTCCGAACAGTAACGGAAACATTAAAAGAATAAGGACTGCCGGGTTTGTGTACGAAGCTGCTCCCACCAATGCGGATGCTGTCAATGTACTGACAACGAAGAATGTGCTCTTGTTGATCTTATTCTTCAACATCTTTCTTTCATTGACCAGAACACTGCCGCCTTTCATGCATATCGGCTTCATCAGCTTCAATTCGCAGCATCCAAGCTCTTTATTGTCAAAGGCCTCTCCTATCTTCCATGCCTTGTAAGCAGTGTCTCTGTCAGATGTCAACTCCAGCATCTTCTTGTTAATCTGATTCATGTCCTGCTGTGTAAGCGTATTCTCGTTCGTCACAAGCAAAGGGTCAATGTGGTTGACACCCATTTGTATCTGTCCGTCGTCACACAGACCATAAAACCGGCTGTGCTTTCGAAATAGCCTTTCAAGATCGTTATAGCCCTTTTCCAGTCCGGGAGCAACACATATGATATCCCAATTATCGGAAAGCTTGTAGGGGTCCTCCTGTGATATACGGATACTTCTGCCTCTTAATTGATTTACTGTTGCATATGTAGTAGCAGTGGAGAGATCAATAAGTGTATTCAGGTTCAAGCTATCCCAACCCTCACTCAGAAGTCCTCGTGTACCTACAATACATTTCGTGACACCTCTTTCAAAGAGCCATGTAGTCATTAAAACCGCCGCTTTAGAGTTCCAATCCTTTCCCGAGCCTTCGATCACAGTGAATTTTCCGCCTTCCGGCCTTACCGGCAAAAGGGAGATCTCAAAAGACATGTCCGCTGCCCATTTCCGCCCGAGCCTCACATATTCCTCTGCCAGATCATCATCGCACACAAGACTGGAGCCTGTGACCATAACAGGGTCCAGCCAGTCCGTATCTTCATCGGAAACAAGTTCCCTCATGATACTGAAAGCACCGCCGCATTCTTCATCCATAATACTGTCAACTTTCTGCAGCACCATTGCATTGGATCTTTCAAAGTCAGTTATTACAGCTGCTCTGATACTCTCTCCCAAATGCTTTGTTTCAGCCTTCAATATCTCAATTGCAGCTGTTTGCTTGCTCCTGCTGTATGCCAGTATTCTGTCCAGCATTGAGCCCTGTGACCTGATACCGCTTTCCGAAAGCTGATAGCCAAGGTTGTGCAAAGCTTCTTTCACTTCCTGCAGAAGGTTCTTTTTTCCCTCATCTTTATTCAACTTCAGGAAATTTAAAGAATAATCCTCGATGAGGTTAAGCCAGTCCTCCAGAGACATCTCTTCGTACATGGCCTCTGTCAGTGTAATATCCCATGGGATTTTACACTTGTTGTTCAAAAGAAACTTCACACCGGAGATAGCAAAACAGCCTCTGAAATTCACAAATTTTGCCCAATCCTGCTTTTCTCCGGACAATAGTTTTCTGTTAAGGATACGATCTGAAATCCATATGTATAAATCACTGTCTGCCTTGTTGAACTTTTCGGACAGCAGTTTAAACTTCAGATGGCAATTCCTGATATACGCCAGTTCCTCCTCTGTCGGAGTACAAAAATACACCATGTCCCTGAACGGTGCCAGCATTCCTTCCTTTATTACAGCCGGTGCAGGTATCTGAAAGCTTATTTCCCCAAGAAGGCTCAAGTAGCATCCCAGTCTTTCACCCTCTTTATCGGCAGGAGGTGTCGCTGTGAGCCCGACAACATATAGAGCCCCAACCTCCCTTACCACCTCTTTCATCACAAGCGCCCAATAATTCTGCAAATGATGGCATTCGTCGAATATAATAGTCTTGATTCCCTTGTTTTTTATTTCGGAAATCAGTCTGACTGAATTCGGATGCAATATTTTTGAAAGTGACAGGTCCACCTCATTGAAGAAGCCATCTCTGAGCTTTTTAATAAATTTGGAAAGCTCCTTTTTGTAAGTTTCCGGATTAAAACCCTCATATTGCTGATTCTCAGCATAGCATCTTCAATATTTAACCCTTGTGCCTTGGCTGATATCTCCGCCCATAGGTTTTCTGCAAGTCTTTCAAAAGCTTCATCGTCTTCACAGGCTACACTCAATAATTGGTACGTAAAAATATTCAAATCTTTCAGATTATCGGGATCAGAGCTGATATCTTTCTCCAATTCCGGCGCACAGCCCTCAGGCAAAAACATCTTGTACTTTTCAATCCATTGCCCTTGTATCGTCGTATTAGGACATATTACGAGCGTAGGCATACCGATTCGCCGTGCGATTTCCAGACCAACAATTGTTTTACCTGAACCAGGAGGTGCTGCAAGATGGAATTTGACAGGCTTTGCCGTATTTGAGACGAATTTTTGTTCAAAAGCATCCAGCATCATTTTCTGGTGTTTTCTAAATTCATATTGAAATTTCAATTGTTCAAAAATTCCGGTCGCCCTTCTTTCCATCAGAATCAGATTCATCCACAGCCTCAGTATAATAATTAACACTGATTGCATTACATAAAGCTTCAGCTTCATTTAATGTTTCGTCAAACTCATCAGTAGATAAATTGTCCTTGGGTATAAGATAGAAGTAGTGATTAAGAGAAGTGATCAATTCATAAGCTTTATCGAGCTTCGTTTTAAATACATCACGAATTTCATTTGTCATACATTGCTTTTCACAAAAATTTTCTTTAATTATTTTAAAATATGCAGCAGTCAGGTTCAATATCTTCTCGGCAATTTTCTCCCTAATGCCGTCAACACTTGATTTCTCAAGTGTTTCAAGCATTTCGGATTTGAGATTCATCGCTTCGACCAACTCTCGGCCATATTCCACCCTGCACATGTTGAAAGTATCGTTAAATAATGAATTACATTCATCATTCAAGCTTTTTAGTTCTTTGGATATTCTTCTTTTACTGCCGAATAGTGCGAAAATACCCATTTTAGAGAACGCCCCCTATAAAATAAACAGGGTAAAGAGTGGCATGATTGCTCTGCCATACCCTACCCTTAAAACGTTCGATTATTAATGTCTGGTACTGTTATCCTATTTTCTCGACACCGCCCATATATTTGCGCAGCACTTCCGGTATTATGACTGTACCGTCCGCCTGCTGATAAGTTTCAAGGATACATGCTGTCGTTCTTCCAAGTGCGACACCTGAACCGTTGAGCGTATGCAAAAATTCAGTCTTTTCCTTTGGACCCCTTCTGAACTTGATATCGGCCCTTCGAGCCTGAAAGGTCTCAAAATTGCTGCAGGAGGAAATTTCGACATATCTGTTGTAGCTGGGCATCCATACCTCAAGATCGTATGTCAATGCAGATGAAAAACCCAGATCGCCGGTGCAGAGCCTCACTACCCTGTATGACAGGCCAAGCAGCTGAAGAACCTCTTCGGCATCATTAGTCAGTTTTTCAAGCTCCTCATAGGATGTCTCAGGTGTCGTGAATTTAACAAGCTCAACCTTGTTGAACTGGTGTTGTCTGATCAGCCCTCTGGTATCACGTCCGGCTGAACCCGCCTCAGCTCTGAAGCATGCGGAATAGGCGGTATGTAGGATAGGAAGCTGTTTCACGTCAAGGATCTGCCCCCTGTACATATTAGTAACAGGCACCTCTGCTGTCGGTATCAAAAAGTACTCAGTATTGGCTACTTTGAATGCATCCTCTTCAAATTTGGGAAGCTGCCCGGTACCGACCATACTGTTCCTGTGAACCATAAAGGGAGGGAATATCTCAGTATAACCATGTTTTTGAGTATGAAGGTCAAGCATGAAGTTCATCAGCGCACGTTCAAGCCGCGCTCCCAAGCCTTTGTAAAAAGTAAAACGCGCTCCTGTCACCCTTGCACCAGCTTCAAAATCAAGAATTCCAAGCGCTTCACCAATATCCCAGTGAGGCTTTGGCTCAAAGCCAAAACTTACAGGGGTTCCCCATTTTCTTATTTCCTGGTTGTCAGCGTCACTGTTACCTACGGGTACGCTTTCATTAGGAACATTTGGTATGGTAAGAACCAGTGCGTCGATCTGTTCATCGACTTCCCTGATTTGTTGGTCAAACTCCTTGATGCTGTCCGAAAGAGTCTTCATTTCTTCCATCAGAGGCCCTGTATCCCTGCCTTCCTTCTTATACTGCGGTATAAGCTTGGAATCGGTATTTTGCCTGCTCTTCATCTGTTCTGTCTTAAAAATCAGCTCACGCCGCTTAACATCAAGAGCCAGGAATCCCTCCGTATCAAATTTACCCTTACTTTTCAGTATCGCTTTTTCTAGAATCTCTGGGTTGCTCCGAAGTAATTTTATATCAAGCATTTTCATCTTCTCCTAAATGCGGCATAATGTTTTTACAGTAAACCCATTATAATACAACTGCGTTGCCAATTTCAAGGTTGCGTTTATTTATATTTCTCTACAAAACGTTTTGCACTCTTGAAATATTTGCTTTCTGGATAATTGCTAATTAATTTATTCATATGTTCCAGTGCAGATACCCGATTATCAAGATGCAATTCGGAATAAGCCAGATAGTAGAGGCATTTATCTGAAAATTCTTCAGTTTCTGCATACTGGGAAGATAGAAGTAGCTTTGGTACTGCTTCACTGTACTTCGCCCTGTTATAAAGTCCGAAACCCTCGTCAAAGAGAATCTTTCCAGCTGCCGCCTTTACTTTCATGGAAAATGAATTAAACGTTTCCAAGACTTTTCCATCGAGATTGGCAGCATTGATACTTTCAATCATTCCTGCACTTTCAACGACATTACCGTCCAGATATATATTTATTACATTGGCCAGACTATCAACTGCTTCCTTCTCAGTTTTCGCTTTTTCTTCAGCGCTTGCTTTTTCCGTTTCCAGACTAACTTTACTTTCCCTAAGTGCATTATTTTCATCCTGAAGCTTTTTTATCTCTCCGTTCAATTTTGCATTCATTTCCTGTGCACTTGAGAAATTCTGCTGCACCTTTTTATTTTCATTTTCCTTACTATATACCTGGCTTTTATAGTCTGTCAGGTTTCTGTTAAGTTTTATCTGGCTGTATGCAGATATAAGCAGCACAATAAAAGCACTTGTGAATAGTATTACAGCGTAGACCCATATTTTTGATTTCTTGTTATCGTTCATAATCATACCCCTAAAGATAATTTAATTGTAGTTCACATAAAAATTTTCACTCGGTATATTTGCTGGAAACATGCGTTTTCCTTGCAGTATCAATCGCCTGCAATTCTTCTGCTGATAAAGCATATCTGGATTTACCGCCTGTAATCGGTTTGGCATAGGTAGATGAGCTGTCTCTTGAATAAAGGCTGCTAATCACTAGTCCATCTTCATTGTTGTTAAGCATCGCTATGGAAAAGCTCAAATCACTGCCGACATTATCAAATGCATTATATCTAATAACCCCAACCTTTTGAATACAGTAATACATATTTCTTTCAACAGAATTGAGTTGATATTCGATCTCCTTGCTTTTTCCCACAACTCCATTAACCCTTTCAATACAATCTTCCAAAACGTTTTCCATGCTTGCACCGCTTAACCCATTCATGAACTTGTTATATTTGATCTTCAACTTTTTTATTTCCGACCTGTTTGCCAAATTCATTAAAAACAATAATACTATTAGAAAGAAATTTACTCCTATTAAAATAATCCACTCCAGCGAAATCCCAAAAAACTCTTTCATAAAAATTTCTCCTTCATAAAATACACTTTTGTGTATCGTGTTTCACGTGAAACATAAAAAAATGGGCACACCTGCTGTAATGCTCTATTTTGACTTTTTACAGAATTTATTCTTTTATAGTGATATCATATTGCCATACCATAAATAAAGCCTGTATCAGCCATTTAGAAGGTGATTATTTTTTCCCATATTTTCCACTATATTGATTATTCTATCAAGTTCATCGATAGAATAGTATTCAATAAGAATTTTCCCGGTTTTCTTATTATTGATTATTTTGACCTTGGTGCCAAATATTTCTCTGAATCTTTCTTCCAGCGCGAGGTATTCAATGTCAGCTGCTTTGCTCTTTTTGCCAGCCTTTTTTGTGGTAAGCCTTTTTACAAGTAATTCTGTCTCTCTGACATTCAACTCTTTTTTAACTACCTCTTCTACTGCTTTTAACTGAATCTCCCTGTCTTCCAATGAAAGTATCGTACGCGCATGTCCGCTGCTGATCTCCCCACTGATTACCATATTCTTTATTTTATCCTGCAATGATAGCAATCTCACTGAATTTGCAATAGCCGGACGGCTTTTACCGACAGTTGCTGAAATTTCCTCCTGTGTCATCCCGAACTCTTCCATCAGTCTCTCATATGCTTCGGCTTCTTCTATCGGATTCAAATCTTCCCTTTGCAGGTTTTCAATCAGTGCAATTTCCATAACTTGCTTATTTGACAGTTCCCGGATAATTACAGGCACATTCTGAAGCCCCGCCAGCCTTGAAGCTCTCCAGCGCCTTTCACCAGCTACTATTTTATATGTATTTCCATCTTTCTGCACGATTAAAGGTTGAACTACACCGTGTTGCTTAATGGATTCCGCCAGCTGCGCCAGCTTCTCGTCATTAAAATGCTTCCTTGGCTGACCGCTGTTCGGTTCTATTTCATTTATTCTTAATTCTCTAACTCCTGAATCCTCGGTCTCTGCAGATGCTATCAAGGCACTGAGTCCTTTTCCAAGTCCCTTTTTCATGTTATCTGTTGTCCTTCCCAGAGTAATCTATGACTTCCTGTGCCAGTTCAAGATAGCACTCCGCACCTTTGGACTTCGGATCATAAAGAATGATCGGTAGTCCGAAGCTTGGCGCCTCGCTGAGTCGGACATTTCTTGGAATCACAGTACGGTAAACCTTGTTTCTAAAATATTTCTTGACATCCTCTACCACCTGCATTGATAAATTTGTTCGAGCGTCAAACATTGTAAGCACGACACCCTCCACATCCAGCTTCGGGTTTAGATGCCTCTGCACCAGCTTTACCGTATTCATCAACTGGCTGAGACCTTCAAGTGCATAATATTCGCACTGTATTGGAACCAGAATGGTATCCGAAGCCGTCAGTGCGTTCAGCGTAATTAGCCCGAGTGAAGGAGGGCAATCTATCAATATGTAGTCATACTTGCTCTTTATTGCATCAATAGCCACTTTCATTCTGGTTTCTCTTGAGATAACAGAGACCAGTTCTACTTCTGCTCCAACAAGCTGTATATTTGAGGGGCAAATTAAAAGGTTATCGATTGCTGTTTTCATCAAGGCATTCTCAATGTCTTCATCATTGATAAGCACTTCATAGATGGACTTCTCTATCGTTTTCTTATCGATTCCGAGACCGCTGGTTGTGTTTCCCTGCGGGTCGACATCAATTATGACTACCTTTTTCCCCTTGACTGCAAGGCAGGAACTTAGGTTTACGGCAGTTGTCGTTTTACCTACTCCGCCCTTTTGGTTAGCAATAGCAATAACCTTGGCCAATCGCTTCACTCCTCCTATTGTAAATAAATTTGACTCCCTTTATAATGTCTCTGATCAGATCATGTTGTCTCTACAGTAATAGAAATTTAAACTTATCATATTATAAAGACTTCATAACCAATACTTTTAAGTATAAATAAAACTTGTTTTCATTTAAAGTATAACTTTTATCTGTATTCCATAAAGCATGTCCTAATTATAACATAAAGTCGTAAAATGTAACAATTTATATTTGAAACACTTTATATGAATTAGCTATTGAAGCGCTACTATTCATAGTTAAAATGAAATACTTACTGTATCTTGGTTTGAGTATGCGCAGTAAGGTTTTTTAAAACCATTGCAGGTATTCTGTAGCGGCGCGCATTGCAGGTCTGCGTCCAGACTGTCCGAAAAACAAAATTTTCTTTAAAATATGTAATTCTTCATATATGATATTGCTAGTTTCGATATATAATGGACTTATAAGAATGAAAATTTGGCAAATGGATTATTATCGAAATAATACAAAAATCAATAAACCACATAAAAGAAAATCTTCAATCAGAAATAAGCATCATTAATATTCCCTCCAAAGCTTACTTTTCGGCATTTCACTTTCAAAGAATATTTCAATACTTTTTTAGTCTCTAAGTGTAGGAGTACAAAAAATAGGATTAGCAGAATCGTCAATCCTATTGGAGAAAATAAATCAACGTATATTGTATATTGCGATTTTATTCGGTTATTGTTCTCAAGAAGCATGATCACGTACATTTAAATCACACTATGGAGTTACGCCGGCTAAATATCGCAAATTGAAATGTGATATTGATCATTTGAGGAAAGTTGGTTTCCTTGAATATAGCGAAGCAAAAGATGTCCCCCTTCTCAATGGCTCTCTTGCTTTGTAAAAACTTAAGTTGCGGGTACCGATCTGGTTATCAGACAGCGAGCATATCTCCCTCCCCGGATTCCTGGGCGAGCAGCAAGCTTAGCTTGCGACCAGCCCTGTTGAATCACAACAACAGTAAGAAATTTTTTCTACAATCGAAAAATTTTCTTTTGAATCGATGCGTTATAAATATAATCTAAAAGAGATCTTTTTATGAATATCCCCAGTATTCACGAAACTTGAAATAATTAAAATCATAGGTTATGAGTATAAGACCAATCGACGTTTGTAATTCTATAAGTGAGTTAAATATGAAGATATATTCCAATGAAATAGCCATTTAAACGTTGTTTCTATATTATTCAGAGGCCTGTAATGCCTTTAAATAAAGGGCTATGACGTATTGTTCCACGTGAAACATGTCATATCATTGTTCCTGCCGAATATAATATAACATTCACTTTATAATATTATTGCGGGTGTAGATTATGTGGAAAACTCTATTTACAGTCTTCTTTTTAGTTTTTATAGCTGAACTTGGGGATAAGACACAACTTTCTACCATGCTTCTGGCTTCTAAAGCAGATTCAATTTGGATTGTTTTCATTGGAGCATCCCTGGCCTTGATTCTTTCTTCTCTGCTTGGTGTGGCATTGGGCTCAGTCATCAATAAATTTATACCTCAACTATATATTCAGATAGGTTCAGGCATAGCTTTTCTCATTGTAGGTATATTGCTTATTTTTGGGAAATTATAATACCTGGTCAAATATAAAACAATTTTTAAGCAAAAAAATAAGCCACTATTTGTGACTTATTTTTTGTTTAAAATTATACATCCAGATTCGTTACATATTTGGCATTAATTTGTATAAATTCTTTTCTTGGTTCAACCTTATCTCCCATCAATATCGTGAATACTTCGTCCGCTGCTACCGCATCCCCTTGTTCTACTTTAAGCATCGTTCTGGAATCAGGATTCATCGTTGTTTCCCATAACTGTTCTGCGCTCATTTCTCCAAGGCCCTTATATCTCTGCATATCACAATCTTCTTTCTTCCAGTTTCTTTCCTTTTGAATTTTATCAACTTCCTTTTCAGAGTATGCGTAGTATTCTTCCTTCCCTTTATATACTTTAAACAGAGGAGGTTGTGCGATATATACATGACCGCTTTCTACCAGTGGTTTCATATACCTGTAAAAGAATGTGAGAAGTAAAGTTCTTATATGGGCTCCGTCGACATCCGCATCTGCCATAATAATGACTTTATCATATCGTAATCTGCTCAAATCGAAGTCCTGTCCTATCCCAGCACCTAAGGCTGTAATGACCGGCATCAGTTTTTCGTTCTCATATACCTTGTCCAGCCTCGACTTTTCAACATTCAACATTTTACCCCATAGAGGCAATATAGCCTGAAACTTCCTGTCTCTGCCCTGTTTTGCCGAACCTCCTGCCGAATCTCCTTCGACGATATAAATCTCACATACGGAAGGATCTCTCTCTGAACAGTCCGCTAGTTTACCGGGTAAAGTTGAGTATTCTAATACAGATTTCCTTCTGGTCAGTTCCCTGGCCTTCTTCGCAGCTTCTCTTGCTCTTGAAGCAGTTAGACATTTATCCATAATGAGTCTAGCCATACCAGGATTTTCTTCCATATAATTAGTAAGCTTTTCTGACACAACATTTTCAACAAGACTTCTTACTTCACTGTTACCAAGTTTTGTCTTGGTCTGTCCTTCAAATTGAGGTTCAAGCAGTTTTACACTAACGATTGCTGTAAGCCCCTCTCTGACATCTTCTCCCATCAGGTTCTTATCATTTTCCTTTATCATGTTATATTTTTTTCCATAATCATTTACTACCTTGGTTATTGCAGCTTTAAAACCAGTAAGATGTGTCCCGCCTTCAGTCGTAGCAATATTATTGGCATAACTGAAAATATTCTCTACATATCTGTCATTATATTGCATGGCAATCTCGCAAGTTGAAGAATCCTTAAAACCCTCAATATAAATTGGCATATCGTGCAGAACTTCCTTGTCCTTATTTATATATTGTACAAAGGAAACAATTCCGCCCTCATAGTGAAGATTTTTTTCAACTCTCTCTTCACCTCTGTCATCATATAGCCTGATACGTATTCCTTTATTAAGGAAAGCCATTTCCCTATATCTTCCTATCATCATGTCAAAATCAAAAACAACATCCTCAAATATCTCAGAATCTGGCTTAAAGGTCGTCCTTGTACCGGTACTATCAGATTCTCCGATGATATCAAGACCCGTTATTGCTTTTCCTTTCTCATATATTTGCCGGAAGACCTTTCCTTCGCGTCTGACTTCGACTTCCATATGCTCTGACAGTGCATTTACAACAGAAGCTCCAACACCATGCAGTCCTCCGGATACCGTATACGCACCGCCTCCGAATTTTCCACCGGCATGCAAAATTGTATGAACGACTTCAACTGTTGGAATACCCATTTTAGGGTGAATTCCAACAGGAATGCCACTTCCGTTATCTGTGACTGTTACCGAATTATCCTTGTTTACAACAACCTCAATATCGTCACATCTGCCTGCAAGTGCTTCATCTACACTGTTCGCAACGATTTCATATACAAGATGGTGCAACCCTCTTAAAGATGTGCTCCCTATATACATGCCGGGTCTTTTCCTTACAGCTTCAAGACCTTCCAGAACCTGTATCTGACTATCATCATAAACTTGATTGTTTATTCCGTTATTTTCACTCATATTGCCCTCCTGTAAATTTTAAAACCTTCTTATTTCAAATGTTCGCAATATCTTCAATATACCCTGCCCTTTTTTGTAACGTAACTGATGAGATAGGAGAAAGATATATTTTGCTCTTTTTTTCTATCTCAGTGATAATAAATGATTTGGGTAGATCGTCGGATATTGCTTCAATAAAACCTTCTTCTTCAGCTATTTTTAAAAAATCCCTGGTGTCTTTTGATAATGTTGTTGTTTCTATATCAAGTATGGCAATAACATTTTTCATTGGTATCACCACATCTCCACCAATATGTAAAAACATATTCAGCCCTCCGGTCAACTTTATCTTCCTTAAGTATCACATATATTCTATCTTAAATATATATCATTAGCAATATTGCCATTTTCAACATAAAATAATGCAGCATTTTCAGTGCTTCTCTGAAAAAATCTTTTATCTGTACAGGTAATAAAAGTTTGCAGTCCAATTATATTTTCAAGAAGATATTCCTTCCTTTTATCATCAAGCTCAGACAGTACATCATCCAGCAAAAGAACCGGTGAATCTCCACTCTCTTCCTTCATTAGATCAATCTCCGCTAATTTCATTGATAACACCGATGTTCTCTGCTGTCCTTGTGAACCATAAATTTTAGTGCTTTCGCCATTTAAAATAATATCAATGTCATCCCTGTGAGGTCCGTACATACTCGATCCCCTCTGTATTTCACGCGTTCTGCACTTTTCGAGAACTCTTGTGAACACTTCTTCTATTTCCTGATTATTGAAATTATCATCTATTTCAAAGGAAGGGCTATATTTTAGCATCAAAATTTCTTCATTATTCGTTAGTTTGGCATGCCTGGCTGCTGCCAGTTTATCCAACTTTTTGATAAACCCGCTGCGTATTGCCATAATTCTCGAACCTGTTCTTACAAGATGCCTGTCCCACACATCCAATGTAGCTTCAAGTTCTCTTTTCACAACAATGTTTTTCAGCAGGGTATTTCTCTGATACAGTATTTTTGCATATTGCTGCAAATCATAAAAATAAGAAGGTTTAAGCTGACTAAGTGTAATATCTGCAAAACGTCTTCTTTCGGCGGGACCTTGTTTGATTACAAGCAGATCCTCAGGTGAAAAAATTACTGCATTCAAGTGACCCATCAGATCACCAATTTTTTTAACCGGTATTTCATTTATTTTAATTTTCTTTTTTTCTTCAGGAGTATATACTATTTCTATTTCTTCCTGAATATTTTCTTTTTCAAATAAAAGCTTGATACCAAACCCAGCCGCATCATATTTCATCAGTTCAATATCCTTTGATGTCCTGTGAGATCTTCCGGACGCACATAAAAAAACAGCTTCAATAATATTCGTTTTTCCTTGCGCATTATTTCCGTAAATTATATTGAAAGCCTTGGCGAAATCAACATCAAGATTTTTATAGTTTCTAAAATCCTTCAGTTTCAGGTTCTCTATCAGCAATATTTTTCCTCTTTATTCTATGATGATTTTCTTTCCTGCAAATTCGATCATATCGCCCGATCTTAGCTTTTTACCTCTTTGTAGTTCTATGCTCCCGTTTACTTTTACAGTTCCGTCTCCAATCAGCATTTTTGCATCAGATCCGCTGCCGACCAAACCGGTAAATTTCATGAGCTGCTCAAGTTTTATATATTCTGTTTCTATTTTTATCTTCTCCACAAAAATCCTTCTTTCTACTTTCTGATCGGCAGTACCAAATATACGAATGCATCACCCTGTAAAGGTCTTATGATACATGGACCAATATTTGATGTAAACGATATACTTACCGCTTCATTTTCAATTACTCTTAGAGCTTCAATGAAATATCGTGGATTAAAAGATATCTCCAACTCCTTGCCGTCCATCTCAAGTCTTATTTCTTCTCTTGCATTACCTATCTCCGTGTTGGAAGTAATGATCATCATATCATCCTTAATATCAAGCTTTACAGGATACCTTCTTTCATCATTTGTTATGACAAGAGAAGCTCTTTCAAAGCAGGCCAGCAATTCTTTCGTGTTCACATTGATCTTTGTTTCATGTTCCTTCGGTATTATTCCCATATAATTGAGATATTCACCCTCAAGCAGCCTTGATACCATTATACAGTTACCCATATCAAACAGGATCTGATTATTTGTAGTATAGATGGTCAATTCCTCATCTACCGGCTGTATGATCTTGGATATTTCGTTCAATGTCTTTCCAGGTATAACGATATTTCTGTCCTGTACTGCAAATTCTGATGCAACAGTTCTTAAAGCCAGTCGATATCCATCAATAGATACAATTGAAAGATGACCATTTTTGTATTCAAACAGGCTACCTGTAAGAATCGGTCTGTTTTCATCAACACTTACAGCGAAAATGGTTTGTTTAATGATATCCTTGATAAGCTTCTGGCTGATTTTTATTCCATCTTCTTTTTCTAATGATGGAAGAGCAGGAAATCCCTCAGAAGCGATACCTCTGATTTCAAACAAGGAACTTTCGCATTCAATTACAACTGAATTATTTTCTTTAACATCCAGTAGTACTTCAGCATCGGGAAGTCTTCTAACGATATCACCAAGCATTTTTGAATTGAGAACGATGGATCCTTTTCTTTTCACATCAGCATCGACATAACATTCGATTCCTATTTCAAGGTCATTACCAGTCATTTTGAGTCTATCATCAGCTTCAAGCAGTATTCCTTCCAGAATTGGAAGTGTCGTTTTGGTGGATACTGCCTTTTGAACGATGTTTATTCCTTCCATCAGGTTTTCCTTAGAACAGATCAATTTCATCTCAATTACCTCCGGTACAGTTTATTTAATATAATATAAAGAAAAAACAGTAATAACAGTAAGTGTTGTTGATTCCGTGCATAACTGGCATGAGGACTATCCCTTGTTCATTTACAGCTGTTCATTTTTGTGTTGATAATATTGCTGTATTTTTGGTTTTATGAAACTTGGATAGAATATCAACAGTTTAAAATCAATAAGTTACCCTCATTTCAACAAAAACTGGGGATAAGGTGAAATCACTTTCCTGTGATGTTTCTCCTTAATTCTTCTACAGTACGTTTTGTTTCCGGATTTGCTATCATATCTGCCTCGATTTTTGTAATAGCGTGTATCACCGTCGTATGATCGCGGCCGCCGAATTCATCTCCTATTTTTGGAAGGGATAGACCGATAAGCTCTCTGCAAAGGAACATTGCAATCTGCCTCGGAAAGGAGATGTTCCTGTTTCTCTTTTGAGACTTGAATTCTTCGGGTCGCAGATCAAAATATCTGGACACGGTATCTATTATATGTGTAGTATCAATAATTTTTGTGTTACTTGCCGATAATAGCTCCTTTAGGGCTTCAGCGCAGAGGTCGGTAGAAATTTCGATATCAGTCAGTGTCGAATATGCAATGACTCTGTTTAATGCGCCTTCCAGTTCACGAATATTTGAGATAACCTTATCTGCGATAAAAACGAATACATCATTAGGAATATAAACATTTTCCAATTGAGCCTTCTTCTGGAGGATTGCTATCCTGGTCTCCAGGTCAGGAGACTGTATGTCTGCTGTAAGACCCCATTCAAATCTTGAACGGAGCCTGTCCTCAAGAGTTGTTATTTCCTTCGGGGAACGGTCGCTTGAGATGATAATTTGCTTATTGGCTTCATATAAGGCATTGAAGGTATGGAAGAATTCCTCCTGGGTTCTCTCCTTGCCGCCGATAAATTGAATATCATCTATGAGAAGAACATCTATATTTCTGTACTTGCTGCGGAATTCTTCATTTCTGTCATCTTTTATCGCATTGATCAGCTCGTTTGTAAATTTTTCAGAGGAAACATATAAGACCTTGGAAACAGGGTTCTGACTTAATATGTAATGACCGATCGCGTGCATCAGATGTGTTTTGCCAAGTCCGACTCCCCCATAAAGAAAGAGAGGATTGTATGCTTTGGCCGGAGCTTCAGCTACCGCAACGGATGCAGCATGTGCAAGCCTGTTACCGTTACCTATTACGAATGTATCAAACGTATATTTGGGATTAAGTATGGAGTTTGAAATTTCCTCATTCATGTTTTCTTTTCCGGTAGCGCGGCTTTTGGTTGGACCTTGTGAAGGAATTGTTATAATCACATTGTATTCACGGTTTGATATTTGTTTAATGGCATTGGATATAAGAGGAATATATCTGGATTCGAGTATACCTTTGTTGAAGTCTGTAGGCACTCCAAGTTCAATCGTACTTGAATTGATGGAAAGGGGTTCAATGGTTCTTATCCAGGTATTATAGCTGATTTCTGTCAATTCGCTCTTCAAAAGGTCCATTACCCTTGTCCACATACTTGAAAGCGGTATATTCATATTACTTCCTCCAAAAGGTTATTTAAAATTTCTCATTAGCAGTGAAATAAATATTATTATGTTTAAAGGCATATCTTGCATAAATATACATATATTGTCTGTCATATTGAATCGAATAAGACCGACGAAGCTATTAATTTCGGCAGTTAACGAATTTATGTATAAGTCTGTAAATTTAATTTTTCATTTGTGTGTGAAGCTTGGAGCTTAAAAAGTATCCATCCTTTGTAAAAAAACTGTCTTACACTTTCATTAGCATAAACAATATATCAGACTTTACGGTAATATTCAATTCACAAATGACCTACTTATCCACAATTATCATATATAATCTTTAATTATCCACAGGCAGGCGCGGTATTTTTACAGTACCTAAATTAATTAGTAAATATTTCTTCTTTATTATATAGGAAAATATAAAAGAGTTTCTTGACATGAATGAAAGTTTTAAGTTATAATTGGCGTGATGTCTCTATGTGGACCGGGTTTTACAGATTTAATGTTCTGTTTAAATAATAAAAAATGGGAAAAACTTATAAGGTAAATGTGTTGTAGTTTTTCTACAGTCAGGAACGGGGGTGTAAACTGTGTTAAGAACATATCAGCCTAAGAAAAGGCAAAGGAGCATGGAACATGGCTTCAGAAAAAGAATGAGTACTGCCAATGGCAGAAGTGTATTAAGAAGACGCAGGTTAAAGGGAAGAAAAGTGCTTTCAGCGTAAGACCGCATGAGTGTGGTCTTTTTCTTTAATTTTAAGTTTTAATTGTAAAGCTGGCAGCGCTTGTTTAATGTGAGTGCTGGCCAGGGCATTTTGCAATGTTTCCCAAATAATCAAGGTAACATTGCAAAAGCCTTTGCTTAACGAAAAGAGGATTAAATGAAAAAGACAGTCTCATTGAAGAAAAATTACGAGTTTGTACGTATATATAAAAAGGGAAGATTTTTTGCTGGCAAATATATAGTAATTTATGTGATGAAGAATCGACAAGACATAAACAGGCTTGGTATTACTGTCAACAAGAAGGTTGGCAACAGTGTAAGGCGCAACAGGATAAAGAGATTGATAAGGGAGAGCTACAGATTCTATGAGGAGTTCATCCCTGATTGCAATGATATTGTATTTGTTGCAAGAAGTGTAGAAACCGAGTACGGCTTTGCAGATATACGAAAGGAAATGAAATTCCTTCTGAAGAAAATGCAGGCCTTTGATCAGGAAAAATGGGATGGTTTAAAAAGTCTTTAATTGGACTGATACACTTGTATCAGAAATATATATCGCCGCTGAAAGGCAGGCAAAGCTGCAGATTTTACCCCACTTGCTCGCAGTATGCCATAGATGCGCTGAGCAAATATGGCGTAATAAAGGGAAGCTGGCTTGCACTGAAGAGGCTGCTGAAATGTCACCCGTTTCATCCGGGAGGCTACGATCCGGTAAAATAATCGATACCGGACGCAAAAGTATGGAAGGGAAGTTTTTATGAACTTAGATATTATTGCAAAGCCACTGGGACAATTCTTGCTATTCATATATAACACCATTGCATTTCATAATTACGGTCTGGCAATTATCTTTTTCACAATAATTGTAAGGCTGGCTCTTCTGCCGCTTACACTCAAACAGTATAAATCGTCGGCAAAGATGCAGGAACTGCAGCCTATCATTGCAGATATCCAGAAGCGTTACAAGGATGACAAGGAAAAGCTGAACCAAGAAATGATGAAGGTGTATAAGGAAAACAATTATAACCCTGCCAGCGGTTGCCTTCCGTTACTGGTCCAGATGCCTATTCTGATCACACTATACTATGTAATTGTACAGCCATTGAAGTTTATGATTGGCAAGGATGCTGCTACTATAACCGCACTTGTTGAGGTTGCCGCAAAGGGTCTGAGTAAGACAGTTCAGCAAATGGGCTTCCAGAAGGAACTCCTCACACTTAATTATTTTAATGAACATAAAGAAGCTTTGTCTCAGGCTTCAGGAATGCTGAAGACAAGTGAACTAGTGGACTTCAACAATTTTATCGGCCTCCACCTGGGAAATACTGCAACCTACCAGCCTAAAGATTTGTTTGGACCGGAAGCATATATATATCTGCCGCTTTTGCTGCTTGCAATCATTGCGGTAGTAACGACATATATATCATCAAAGCTGGCAATGCCAACGAAAAACACTCAGAGCAGCGGTCAACAGAATCAAATGGCCAATTCGATGACCAACAGCATGCTTTATATCGGACCATTGATGACACTGATGTTCTCGTTCCAGCTGCCTGCCGGCGTTGTACTGTACTGGATGGTCGGTTATGTGGTGGCGATAGGCCAGCAGCTCTATATAAACAGGTATATACTGAAAAAGCACCTGACGCCTGAACAAAGAGCTCTCGAAGCGAGCAAGTCCAGAGGTGCGGGAAAGCAACTGGAATCCGGTGACAAACCTTCGGAACCGGGAAATAGTACTGCTGATGTGAATAATAAGTCCGAAAGCAAGCAAGTCGAAGGCAAACAACCGAATGCCGGAAATAAACAGACGAATACAGAGAATAAAAAGCCTAATGCCGGTAACAGTAAAAAAGGCGGATCAGGCAGCGGCAATAAAAGCAACAATAGTAAGAAGACTGGATTAAAGTAAGTAACTGTAAAAGAAGGAGGCTGCTGAATATAGATGAGTCAGATAGTGGAAAAAACCGCAAAGACGGTACAGGAAGCTATTAGTCTTGCACTGGAAGAGCTTGGAGCGCAGAGGGACGAAGTTGAGATTGAAGTACTTGACGAGGGAAGTAAGGGAATTTTCGGCATTGGCGGCAAATTAGCAAGGGTGCAGGTTTCGTTTAAAAGTTCACGATCAGATGAGGCAGTCGGCTTTCTGACAGACGTGCTTTCCAAAATGAATGTTGCTGTTGAGATTGAAATGACAGAAGATGATGAATCCATCATGCTGAGAATAACCGGCAAGGACAGTGGAATCATTATCGGAAGACGCGGAGAGACTCTGGATGCGCTGCAGTATCTTACAAGCCTGGTTGTCAACAAACAGAGCGATGATTACAAAAGAGTAACCATAGATATAGAAAATTACAGGCAGAAGAGAGAGGAAACGCTGGTAAAGCTGGCGGACAGACTTGCGGACAGAGTGGTAAGATACCGTAAAAGCGTCACTCTTGAGCCGATGAATCCTTATGAAAGAAGAATAATTCACTCGACACTTCAGAATAATAACAATGTTGAAACGCATAGTGTCGGAGAAGAACCCAACAGAAAAGTTGTTATTACACTGAAACAGGGCGCAGGGGCAAGAAGGCAGTAATTGAGGTACCTTCTAATTTGAATAAACTAAAAGGCAGAGGACAATTTAAAAAATTGTCCTCTTTTGAATTATGTATGACTATATAAAATTTGGAGAGAAAATTAAAAGGGGTGACCTTTGAATTTTGAAGCAGTCAAACAGAAGTGAAAGAGGTAGAGCATGAGTGGAGCAGCAAGTCCTTTATGGAGCACAGATACAATAGCTGCCATATCCACACCATATGGAACTGGCGGGCTGGGAATAATAAGAATAAGCGGAGCGGAAGCGTTTCGCATCGCCGGACAAATATTTACAGGCAGAAAAGCTTTCAATGATATGGAGACCCATACTGTTGTGCACGGAAAAATTGTTGACCCTGCCACTGGTTTGATGATCGATGATGTGCTGATTATTAAGATGAACAGCCCGCACACATATACTACGGAGGATGTTGTTGAAATAAGCTGCCATGGTGGTATAATTGTGCTGAAAAATGTACTTTCGCTGGTAATCAGACAGGGGGCACGGACCGCGGAGCCTGGTGAGTTTACCAAAAGAGCCTTTCTCAATGGCAGGCTGGACCTTGTACAGGCGGAAGCTGTCATTGATCTGATCAATTCCAGAACTAGTGAGGGTTCACGTGCGGCAGCAGCACAACTTGAGGGAAGGCTGTCGGAGAGTATAAGAAATGCGCGGAGAAAGCTGATTGAACTTATTGCTCATATAGAAGCAGTGGTTGACTATCCTGAACATGATATAGAAGAACTGACTGGCGGAAAGATCTATGAGGGAGTTAAGGCTGTAAAGGCAGAACTGCAGAGAATTGCCGAGGGTTTTAACAGAGGCAGGCTTATTCGGGAGGGCATTACCGCGGCAATCATCGGTAAACCGAATGCTGGTAAATCATCCTTGCTAAATATGCTGGCCGGCAGCGACAAGGCGATCGTTACGGAAATTCCGGGAACAACACGGGATATTATTGAAGAATACATAAATGTCGGAGGAATGCCGGTAAGATTTCTTGATACGGCTGGAATCAGGGATACGTCGGATCCCGTGGAGTCCATAGGGGTGGCGAGAGCACAAAAAGCGGCGATGGAAGCTGAGCTTGTCATTGCTGTGTTTGATGCGGTAACTGGAATATTAGCGGAAGATGTAGCGATTTTAGGCTCAATTCAGGATAAAAAGAAAATTATCATTTTAAATAAGGCAGATATTACAGAAGAAGCAAAACTTGAAAAAATGAAAGATCTCCTTCAAACGGAAGTGGGGACGCCAGTGCTGATTGCTTCCATGATGGATGGGACAGGCATTGCCGAGCTTTTGAAGGAAATAGAAGAACTTTTCCTGAAGGGGACTATTGGTGTGAACAGTGAACTGCTGGTAACCAGTGTCCGGCACAGACAACTGCTTGACAATGCGATCGAAAGCCTGAAGACAGCAGAAGCTGCACATGTAAGCGGACTGCCTCTCGATTTTGTCACAATTGACATAAAAGAAGGTGCGGAGTACCTGGGGCAGATCACTGGCGAGTCTGTAAGCGAGGATGTTGTGAAGGAGATATTTTCACGTTTTTGTATCGGCAAATGATTTTGGAGGTTATTCATGATGGAATACGTTGCGGGAGAATTTGATATAGCAGTGGTCGGCGCAGGACATGCGGGCTGCGAGGCTGCGCTTGCAAGTGCGAGGCTTGGGTTGAAAACGGTCGTGTTCGCCATCAATCTTGACAGTATTGCAAACATGCCCTGCAATCCTAGTATAGGCGGCACTGCAAAGGGACACCTGGTGCGTGAATTGGACGCTCTGGGCGGTGAGATGGGTAAATGTACTGACAAGACGCTCATCCAGTCGAAGATACTCAATTCCGCAAAGGGACCTGCGGTATATTCCCTAAGGGCACAGGTCGATCGCAGACGATACCAGATGGAAATGAAGAATACATTGGAAAACCAGGAGAACCTTTATATAAAGCAAGCGGAGATTGTAGAACTGCTTACGGACGATGCCAACTGTGTGGCGGGGGTAAAAACCCATACCGGCGCTGTTTATCATTGCCGTGCGGTAGTTCTTACAACAGGCACCTATCTGCGGGGAAAGATCATCATTGGAGATGTCAGCTATAGCGGAGGTCCTGACGGGCTTTTCCCGGCGAACAAGCTCTCTGGCAGCCTGAAGGAAAAAGGAATAGAGTTGATGCGATTTAAAACGGGCACACCTGCAAGGATCAACAGAAATACGCTCGATTTTTCCAGAATGTCCGAACAAGCCGGGGACGATGTGATTGTCCCGTTCTCTTTTGAAAATGAAGGTATAGATCGGGAACAGGTCTCCTGCTGGCTTACCTATACGAACAGCCGAACGCATGAAGTCATCAGAGCGAATTTACACCGATCACCGCTTTTTGGTGGGTTGATCGAGGGCGTCGGTCCCAGATATTGTCCTTCGATAGAAGATAAGGTGGTTCGATTTGCAGACAAGGGGCAGCATCAGGTCTTTGTAGAACCGATGGGGACCGGTACGCAGGAAATGTACCTGCAGGGCATGTCCAGCAGTCTTCCGGAGGATGTTCAGGAGGAAATGGTCAGGACGCTGCCGGGCCTTGAAAACGTCCATATCATGAGAAGTGCCTACGCGATTGAATATGATTGTATTAATCCTACTCAACTGAATCTCAGCCTTGAGTTCAAAGCCGTCGGCGGACTTTTCTCGGCAGGGCAGATCAATGGCAGTTCAGGCTATGAGGAGGCGGCGGCGCAGGGCATCATTGCAGGGATAAATGCAGCACTGAAGCTCAAAGGCAGACCGCCGCTGCTGCTGGACAGGTCTGAAGCATATATCGGTGTACTGATCGACGACCTGGTTACAAAGGGAACCCGGGAGCCTTACAGAGTCATGACCTCCAGATCCGAGTACAGGCTGCTGCTCAGACAGGACAACGCTGATCTGAGGCTTACACCAATAGGGTATGAGGTTGGATTAATAAAAGAAGACAGGTATACCAGATTTCTTAAAAAGAAGGCAGAAATAGAAGAAGAAATTCAACGGCTGGAAAAGTCCTATGTATCGCCCGGGGAGGTCAGTAGATTTCTCGAAAGCCTGGGCAGTACTCCTGCAAAATCAGGGATCAGCCTTGCGGAGCTTCTCAGGCGTCCGGAGATCACCTATAAGGCGCTGGAAGCTGTGGATCATGAAAGGCCTGAACGATTGAAGGCAGGCAGCCGCAGAACGATTGATGCTGTCGCGGAGCAGGTTGAGATATCGATCAAATATGAAGGGTACATAAAGAGGCAGCTTATACAGGTGGGACAGTTTAAAAAGCTCGAGAAGAAACGGCTTCCGGCGGAAGTAGACTACAGTGCCATACATGGACTAAGAATTGAGGCAAGGCAGAAGCTCGCAAAAATCAGGCCCGAATCCCTGGGCCAGGCTTCACGCATATCAGGCGTCTCCCCAGCGGATATCTCCGTTCTTTTGATTTATCTTGAGCAACTGAAGAGGAAGGAATGAGTACTATATGGAAAAACCGATGGAGCAGCCGCTTGAAATGCTGCTGAGGGAAGGCGCCGGAGAATACGGCGTTATTACGGATGATCGGATGATGTCCGCATTCATGCTATACAAGGGCCTTCTTCTCGAATGGAATGAAAAAATGAACCTGACAGCGATTGAAGAGGACAGAGAGGTGATAGTCAAACATTTTGTCGATTCATTAAGTATTGTACCCTTTCTCAAGGAGGTTCATCATATTGTAGATGTCGGTACCGGGGCAGGCTTCCCTGGCATACCCCTTAAAATCGTACTGCCTTCCCTGGAGGTCGTCCTTCTTGATTCACTGGAAAAGCGAGTCGGCTTCCTGAATACGGTCATATCCTCTCTTCAACTTCACGGAATTTCGGCTGTCCATTCGAGAGCGGAAGATGCGGGCAGTTCGCCAAAATACAGGGGAAAATTCGATGCAGCGGTGGCCAGAGCAGTCGCATCACTCCCAGTGTTACTGGAATACTGCCTCCCAATGGTCAAAATCGATGGAATCTTTATCGCAATGAAGGGCAGCTGTTCGGAAGAGATTGCAGCATCAGGAAAGGCTCTTGAAATTCTTGGCGCGAAAATCGAAGAGGTTATAGAATTCACATTGCCTCATAGTGATATGAAAAGGAATATAATTATTATAAGAAAGTTACGACAAACACCGACAAAATATCCCAGAAAGGCGGGTAAGCCGTCAAAAGAGCCGTTGATTTAAGTAAGGTTTTACATTAAAATGCAATATTAAGACGAACGATTATTGGAATATAAAAAAGGAAATAAAAAAAGAGACGGCGAATATAATCCACGTAACATAAGGAAATAAATGTAAAATACGTGGGTTAAGTACTGCTGCACAAGCATATGGTACAAACCCTGGAGAAAAGGATGGTGCCGCATGCTGGAGAATAAGTTCCAGGTAACAAAGCCTGAAAAGAAGGAAGAAGTCAAGAACATTTCATATCTCGGTATCGATTGTGTAAGACCCAACCCGTATCAGCCGCGCAAACAGTTCAATAAGGCAGCACTGGAGGAATTGTGCGAGTCAATCAAACAATATGGTGTGATTCAACCCATTAATGTGCGGAAGATTTCGAATAACTATTATGAACTCGTAGCCGGTGAAAGAAGGCTGCGAGCTGCTGTTATGGCGGGGTTAAAGGAAATACCGGCAATTGTCGTTAATATTACCGACAATGATTCCGCTGTCATCGCTTTGATAGAGAACCTCCAGCGTGAAGACCTGAGTTATATGGAAGAGGCGGAAGGCTATAACAATCTTTTGAATGACCATGGGTTCACACAAGAGGAACTGGCGCAGAAAATAGGCAAGAGCCAGTCGACGATAGCTAACAAGATCAGACTGCTGCGGCTTTCGCCGATGGTTAAAAAAATATTGTCTGACAACAGTCTGACCGAGCGGCATGCACGGGCGCTCCTGAAGCTTCATGACGAACAGCTTCAATTGAAAGTATTGAAACTTGTATGTGAGAAAGGGTTGAATGTCAAAAAAACAGAAGAGCTGGTTGAGAGGGCGATAGAGAAATTTACCCGGCAGGAAAAAGAGGCCGTACCTGAAAAGAAATTTACA
This sequence comes from Hungateiclostridiaceae bacterium UBA1305, assembly GCA_002307275.1. Classification (GTDB taxonomy): domain Bacteria; phylum Bacillota; class Clostridia; order Acetivibrionales; family DTU013; genus UBA1305. Next base: position 3,265 of record DBTX01000040.1, on the reverse strand, counting down.
AGGGCGATAAAAGATATAAGAATTTTTATAAATACGATCAGGCAGGCGATCGATTTGATGAAAAAGTCCGGTGTTAATGCAAAAGCTGCCCAGATTGACAGGGGTGAATATGTGGAGTTTATAATAAGGATCCCCAAAGGGTAAGATATAAATACTGTAGAGGGGGCTGCGATGAGCAGTCCTTTTGTTTTGATGGTGCATCCAGGGAAGCAGGAATAAAAACCAGTGTGAAACAAAACCGGCAAATCTGTGATTTTAGGAGTATAATCGCACTGAGAGGGCTGGATACGCCTGAGATTTCTTATGCCGTATAGAAGTTAAAGCCGGGCTATAGCTCAATTGTGGGAAAAAAGTGGACAGGGCTGTAAAAGTTTATTAAAATATAGTAAGGTAACATTCTAATAATTTAATTATTTATTGCAACTTTTTTAATTTCGGAAAGAGGTAGTATTCATGGCAGAAACAAATGGTTCGAATGTGCAGAGGGTCATACCGGTCGATATTGAAGCGGAAATGAAAAAATCATTTATAGATTATGCAATGAGTGTCATCGTTGACCGCGCATTGCCTGATGTCAGGGACGGCCTTAAGCCTGTGCACAGAAGGATACTCTACTCCATGCATTCCCAGGGGTTCACCCCGGACAAGCCCTACAGAAAATGTGCGACCACAGTCGGAGACGTATTGGGTAAATATCATCCTCATGGTGATGTTGCCGTATATGACAGTATGGTCCGTATGGCACAGGACTTCTCACTGAGATATCAGCTTATCGACGGACATGGGAACTTCGGATCCAGGGATGGTGATCCACCGGCAGCAATGAGATATACGGAATCCAGACTTGCCAGGATTTCAACTGAGATGCTTTCGGATATCAATAAGGATACTGTTGATTTCAAACCTAACTTTGATGAGCATGAAATGGAGCCGGTAGTATTGCCGTCAAAATTTCCAAATCTGCTTGTCAACGGTTCTTCTGGAATTGCAGTCGGTATGGCTACAAATATTCCTCCGCATAACCTGACAGAGGTTATCAATGGAATCATCGCACTTATTGAGAACCCTGAGATGACAATAGAAGAAATCAGTAAAATCATTAAAGGGCCTGATTTTCCAACTGCAGGTACGATTATTGGAAAGCAGGGAATAAGAGATGCTTTCAGAACAGGCAGGGGCAGGATCGTCGTACGTGCAAAGGCGGAAATCGAAACTTTGAGCAATAACAGGCAGCGTATTATTGTCAGGGATTTGCCGTATCAGGTGAATAAAGCCCGCCTGATAGAAAAAATAGCGGAATTGGTCAAGGACAAAAGGTTAGAAGGAATAGCGGACATCAATGATGAGTCAGATAGAAACGATGCGGTAAGAATCGTTATTCCGCTCAAAAGAGATGCGAATGCTGGTGTGGTACTGAATCAGCTCTACAAGAACACGCAGATGCAGGATGCATTCAGTGTTAATATGCTTGCATTGGTTATGACGGATGAGGGTAAGTTTGAACCGAAGATCATCAACCTAAAGCAGGCGATGGAATATTACCTGAAGCATCAAAAGGAAGTCATCACCAGGCGTACACGTTTCGACCTTGAAAAGGCAGAAGCAAGGGCGCATATATTGGAAGGCCTGAAAATCGCCATTGACTACCTTGATGAAGTAATTGCCATTATCAGAGGTTCGAGAACGGAAACCATCGCAAAGCAAGGCTTGACGGAAAGGTTCGGCTTCAGCGACAGACAATCACAGGCTATCGTTGACATGAGGCTGGGCAGGCTGACCGGTTTGGAGAGAGACAAGCTGGAATCGGAGTACCGCGAGGTAATGGAGAAGATCAGCTATTTCAAGAGTATTCTTGCAGACGAGGTTTTACTGTTTAAACTGGTTGAGGATGAATTGATCGTTATCAGAGATAAGTACGGAGATGAGAGAAGGACTGAAATCACCATCGATGAAGATGAGATCGATGAGGAAGATCTTATTAAGGAAGAAGAAAGTGTTATCACGCTCACCCACTTCGGATATATAAAGAGACTTCCGGCTGACACCTACAAGAGCCAGAAACGTGGCGGAAAGGGCATCACTGCTCTCAGTACGCGTGAGGAGGATTTTGTAGAGAGGCTGTTTATCACCTCTACGCACCATTATATATTATTCTTCACGAACAAGGGCAGAGTTTACAGGCTCAAGGCCTATCAGATACATGAAGCAGGAAGGCAGGCCAAAGGTACGGCTATTGTCAATCTTCTGGAACTGGACAGTGAGGAAAAGGTTACGGCGGTCATTCCGATCGCGGAATATAATGAAGGAAATTATCTGATCATGGCGACAAGGAACGGCCATGTGAAGAAGACCGACCTTATGGAATATGACAGTATAAGAAGGGGCGGCCTGGCGGCAGTAACACTGAGGGAGAATGACGAGCTTATTGATGTGAGGCTCACCGACGGGGAGAAGGACATCATCCTTGTCACCAGAAACGGTATGTCCATCCGGTTCCAGGAAAGCGATGTAAGACCGCTTGGAAGAGTATCACAGGGTGTCAGGGGTATCTCACTTGATGAGGGCGACTACGTCGTTGGAATGGGAACTGCCATGCCCGACGCTACATTGCTGGTCGTGACCGAAAACGGTTTTGGCAAAAGAACGGAACTGGACGAATATAAAACACAGACCAGGGCGGGGAAGGGAATATTGACATACAGGGTGACTGACAGGACCGGGCAGGTAGCAGGCATAAAACTTGTTCATGAAACGGATGAAATTATGCTTATCAGCTCGGATGGTACGATCATCAGACTTGAGGTAAGCGGTATCAGCATACTGGGTCGCGCAACCCAGGGAGTCACTTTGATGAGAATGTCCAACGGGAACCATGTTGTCAGCATTGCCAGAATAGAAACAGTGGGTGAAGAAATCCTAGAAGAGGGTCAGGATGTTGACCTGGAACTTGAGCAGGGAGATGACACAGATCCTGTGCAGGAAAGTGACACAGAACCTGAGAAGGAATAGACAACGAGCTTAAAGGTTAATAGGACAATATTTTAGGGGGCAGGGTAGCGCAATACCATGCCCCCTTTCTGCTGCCTTCCTGAACTGGGCTTGCCAGGAAGCATGAACTCTTCAACCCTTGATCTTTACCTATCTTGTTGCCTGCCTGAGCTTGAACAGCAGATACCGGAAGAAGTAAAGTGAGTGACAAGGTTTTCATTAACAAAATATGTTCGGGCAAGTGTCCGGATCTGCAGTCACATAAAGTGGTATATCA
>DBTX01000067.1 GCA_002307275.1 Hungateiclostridiaceae bacterium UBA1305 | reverse complement strand
TAAGACTGGATCGGCTTGAAATGGGCATTCCGGAGTTAAGGGAAAGAATCAAAACTGTTGCCGATAAAAATTATGGTAAGGTAAAATCACTGCAAAGTAAGGAAATAGTTGGAGAACTCATCGATATCACACTTGGCAGGAATGCTGTATCCGTACTTGAAACGGATGAATCAATGGCCTTTGAAAAGACAAAGATAGTAAGAGGGCATTTTATTTATTCGCTGGCAGAATCGCTTGCAATTGCTGTAATTGATGCACAAGTAGCTTTGGTAGGTGTGGCAAATATAAAGTACAAAACACCTGTATATTCCGGATGTAAGCTTGTCGCAAAGGCTGAAGTAAAGCATGTTCGGGGATGCAATTTCATCGTCTGGGTGAAGATTTTCGAAAAACAGGTGGAAATGTTCAGAGGTAAATTCATACTGGTTTCCCTTGAAAAAACTCAAGGAAAATAGTTTAATAATATTAATGATTAGTTCATTAAATATTAACGGATTTGGAGTGACACGTTTTGAAAATATTAGTTGATGCCATGGGTGGAGATAATGCACCGGATGCAGAAGTGAACGGAAGCATAGACGCAGTAAAATCCCAGGAAGGTTTTAGCGTCGCTCTGATTGGAGACAGTGAAAGAATAAATAAAATCCTGGAAGCAAGAAAGTTTAAAAGTCCCAGGATCGAAGTGATACATGCACAGGAAGTAATAACAAATGAAGATATACCGACTCGTGCCATCAAAAGTAAGAAGAATTCATCGATGGTCGTCGCTTTTAATATGCTGAAGGAAAAAAAGGGTGATGTTTTACTTTCTGCCGGCAGTACTGGTGCTCTGCTTACAGGAGGTCTGTTCATACTTGGAAGACTCAAGGGAATAGACAGACCGGCACTTGGAGCAATAGTGCCGACAAAATCCGGCAGATGCCTCCTGATTGACGCGGGTCTTAACACAACCTGCAAACCAATTAATTATTTGCAATTCGGAATAATGGGTTCCATATATATGAGCGGACTTTTCAAAATTAGTAATCCAACAGTTGGTCTTGTCAATATGGGAACGGAAGCAAAAAAAGGCACTGAAGTAGTTAAACAGGCTTATACGATGTTGTCCTCAGCTGATTTAAATTTTATCGGAAATATCGAAGGCAAGGATATACCTTTGGGAAATGTTGATGTTGCAGTCTGTGATGGTTATGTCGGAAATGTGCTTCTGAAGTTCTTTGAAGGTTCAGGTAAATTTTTTGGGGCATATATGAAAGGCATGTTCAAGCGTACCATATTTTCAAAGCTGTCCATGTTGTTTGTCATGAAGGATATGCTTGAATTTAAAAAAATGATGGATCCGTCAGTGAATGGCGGGGCACCAATACTCGGCGTTAACGGAATCATCATAAAAAGCCACGGCAATTCAAACGATCAAGCAATAAAAAATGTACTTTTAAAAGCATACAGCCTTGCCAGCACTTCTGTTTTCGAACAGATAAAGGAAAAGGTTGAAACCATGGAGGTTACTGATGTCGACAAAAAAGAGCATAAGCGCTGGAATTTTAGGAATAGGAAGTTACGTCCCAGAAAAGATATTGACCAACTCAGACCTTGAGAAAATGGTCGAAACCACAGATGAATGGATTATAAAAAGGACCGGAATTTCTGAAAGAAGAATACTTCAAGAGGGGCAGCCAGTTTATTCCATGGCAGTAGAAGCTTCAAAACAGGCCATCAAAGATTCAGGTCTCTCTTCTGAAGATATAGATTTAATCATTGTTTCAACCTCAACACCGGATTATCTTTCACCAACTACATCTTGCATGATCCAAAATGGAATAGGTGCTGTCAATGCAACGGCATTTGATCTTGGCGCCGCTTGTTCAGGCTTTCTCTTTGCCTTGACGACTGCAAAGCAATTCATTGAAACCGGCTATTACAAGCATGTTCTGGTTGTAAGCAGTGAAGCAATGTCAAGAGTAACTGACTGGACGGACAGAAACACCTGTGTACTCTTTGGAGACGGTGCCGGTGCTGTCGTATTGGGTCAAGTTGAAGAAGGATATGGTATACTTTCGACTTATATAGGCTCAGATGGATCAAATGCAACCAGAATTACGATACCTTGTTTGTATATGCCTGAAGAGGATATTGAAAGAAGAAAAACTTATCATAAAATGAACACCATTTGGCAGGATGGCCAGGAAGTATTTAAATTTGCTGTGAAAATAATGCCTCTGGCTACTGAAAAAGTGATAGAGAATACAAAACTCAAGCTTGAGGATATTAAATATATCATCCCGCATCAGGCAAATATAAGAATATTGGATGGGGCTGCAAAAAGGCTCGGGGTTGCATTTGATAAGGTTTACACTACGATAAGAAAGTTCGGTAATATGTCATCTGCATCCATACCGGTCGCAATGGATGACGCATATAAGGGGAAGTGCCTGAATAAGGGTGATAATCTTGTCCTTGTCGGTTTTGGCGGCGGTCTTACCTGGGGTTCTGCACTAATAAGATGGAGCAAATAATTCGAACCATGAATAAAGATTAAATTTAATTGATCATATCTGGAGGATTTATGGGAAAGACAGCTTTTATTTTTTCGGGTCAAGGTGCTCAATATGTAGGCATGGGAAAGCAAATCTCATCTGAATACAGCTCTGCAAATGAAATTTTTGATCAGGCTTCTAAGGCACTTGGTTTCGATATGAAAAAGATGGTTTTTGACGGTGATGATGAAACACTTAAAATAACAGAAAATACACAGCCTGCCATAGTTACAACCAGTATTGCATGTCTTCAGCCTTTGCTGGAACGCGGAATAAAGCCGGACTTTACTGCAGGTCTCAGTCTTGGAGAATATTCGGCACATGTTGCATCGGGTACAATGGATTTTAAAACAGCAGTAACTCTTGTAAGAAAAAGGGGTAAATACATGCAGGAAGCTGTGCCGCTTGGAATTGGTACAATGGCTGCAATTCTTGGCCTTTCTGCAGAAGATGTAATGGAATGCTGCAAAATCGCTTCCGAGGTTGGAATTGTTGAACCGGCAAATTATAACTGCCCGGGTCAGATTTCCATTGCAGGGGAGATAAAGGCTGTAGAAAAAGCAATGGAGCTTTGTACTGCAAAAGGGGCAAAGAGGACTATACTGCTTGCTGTCAGTGCGCCCTTCCACTGCTGTATGCTGAAGCCGGCTGGAGAAAGACTTTCAGCAGAACTTCAGAACGTCACGCTGAATACCTTGAAAATACCATTGGTTGCAAATGTTACTGCAAAGGTCGTCAATTCTCCGGAAGAGGCAAAAGATCTTTTAATCAGACAGGTAAGCAGTCCTGTCCTTTGGGAAAATTCAATCAGGCTTATGCTTGAAAATGAAGTTGATACATTTGTTGAAATTGGCCCAGGAAAAGTCTTAGGCGGCTTTGTCAGGAAAATAAGCAAAGAAGTCAAGGTTTTTAATATAGAAGATTTGGAATCACTTGAAAAGACACTTGGGGAATTATGCGGAAAATAAGTGCAAAAATTTTGACAGCTGTTTAAACAGTTATTTACGCTTAAGCAAACTGCAACTTTTTTGGAACAGGAGGAGATACATATAATGTTACTGGAAGGGAAGACTGCTGTAGTGACAGGTTCGGCGAGAGGTTTGGGTAGGGCTATCGCGCTCAAGCTGGCATCACTCGGTGCGAATATCGTACTCAATGATATTGCGGTATCCGACTCTCTGGACGCTACAGCTGAAGAATTTAAAAATGCAGGTTACAAGGTAACTGTTACCCGGGGAGACGTCAGAAACGCGGATGATGTAAAAGCAATGGTCGCTGCTGCGGTAGAAACATTTGGAAGTCTGGATATCCTTATCAATAATGCCGGTATTACCAAAGATAAGCCACTGGCTATGATGTCGGAAGAGGATTGGGATGCTGTACTGGATATCAATCTCAAGGGCGCGTTTTTTTGTACAAAGTTTGCCGGGAAACAAATGATAAAGCAGAAATATGGCCGAATTGTTAATATAGCTTCTGTTGCCGGAAGGTACGGTAATCCGGGGCAGGCCAACTATTCCGCTTCCAAAGCCGGATTGATCGGTTTGACAAAGACCACAGCAAAGGAGTTTGCATCCAGGGGAATTACCTGTAATGCAGTAGCACCAGGTATGATCCAAAGTAAAATGACAGAAGTATTACCTGAAGAAGTAAGGAAAAAGTATCTTGATAACATACCGCTCGGAAGGTTCGGGACGCCCGAGGATGTGGCCAATGTTGTCGCATTTCTTGCTTCAGATGATGCATCTTATGTTACTGCTCAGGTAATAGATATTGACGGCGGGCTTGTTATGTAATAATATCTTTATGTGAAAGCTGAGCCTTTCATGGCATATCTTTCACACGAAATTATTATAATTAATTACCCCCTGTGGGAGGAGGTGAATGTATGGTTTTCGAAAAGGTTAAGAAGATAATAGTCGAGCAATTAGGTGTTGAAGAAGATGAAATAAACTTGGAATCTTCTTTCATAGACGATCTGGGTGCAGATTCACTTGATATCGTTGAGTTGATAATGGCTCTCGAAGAGGAATTCGATATTGAAATTCCTGATAGTGAAGCAGAAAAAATTGCATGTGTATCAGATGCCGTGGACTACATTAAAAATAATACATAAAAAAAGTCCCGTCAGAGGGACTTTTTTTATAACTGGGGCATAAAAAATCTTAATCAAAAATCGAGAGGGGCTTGATGCCCCTTGAGATTTATTTTCGGACGAATAAGAAGATGTCTAATTTTATATAGATTATCATCATCTATGTTTATAAACTTTTAAAATTTAATAATTGTGTTTAAATCAATGAAAGTGTAATGTATTTGCATGGAGGGTATTCAATGAGAAGAAGAGTTGTTATAACTGGTATGGGTGTAGTACATTCAATGGGTTTTGGATTGGACAGCTTCTGGAGTGCTATCAAAGAAGGTAAGTCCGGTATAAGCACTTTAACAAAATTTGATACTGAAAATTATGATGCAAAAGTGGCCGCAGAAATCAAAAATTTTGAGCCTACGGAATATATTGATAAAAAAGAAGCAAAACGAATGGATATTTTTACGCAATATGCCATGGCAGCCGCCAAGATGGCTGTTGAAATGTCCGGTCTCAAGATGGAAGAGGAAGACAGCTTCAGGGCAGGTGTCATAGTAGGTTCCGGAATCGGTGGAATACAGACCCTTGAGGACCAGCATCACACTCTTGAAACAAAGGGAGCAGGCAGGGTCAGCCCCTTCTTCATCACATCTATGATCGCAAATATGGCTGCAGGAAGAATTGCCATAGAATATAATCTTCAAGGTTTCAATGAATGTGTCGTTACTGCCTGTGCTTCAGGTAACAATGCAATCGGCGACGCATTCAAGGTAATACAGCGCGGTGATGCAGAAATAATGTTAACCGGCGGCGCCGAATCAGCCATAACGCCTTTGTCCTACGCAGGCTTCTGTGCGAACAAGGCTCTTTCTACGAACCCGGATCCTGCTACTGCCTGCAGACCTTTTGACAGGGACCGTGATGGCTTTATCATGGGCGAGGGATCAGGAATACTTGTTCTTGAGGAATTGGAACATGCTCAGAAACGCGGGGCTTTCATCTGGGGCGAGGTCGTCGGTTACGGCTGTACCTGTGATGCACATCACATCACAGCGCCTCATCCAGAGGGCATTGGCGGCACCAGATCCATGAAAAATGCGATTGACGACGCTGGTATAAAGCCTGAAGAGATAGGATATGTGAATGCTCATGGCACTTCGACACCGTTGAACGATGTAGCTGAAACCAAAGTAATAAAAGCAGTATTTGGCGAATATGCATACAAGCTGGCAGTCAGTTCGACAAAATCAATGACAGGCCACCTGCTTGGAGCAGCAGGAGCGATTGAGGCTATTATCACTGCAATGTCGCTTAAAGAAAGCTTCCTGCCGCCTACGATCAATCTTCAGAACCCTGATCCGGAATGTGATCTTGACTACGTTGCGAATAAAGGAAGATACGCTGACATAAAATATGCACTGTCCAACGCACTTGGTTTTGGAGGCCACAATGCTGCAATCGTTTTAAAAAAATACTCAGAATAGTCGATCGCACTTGAAGGATAAAAATACTGGCGGTCAACTTATATAAAGACTATAATATTAAAGGCGGGATATTCCCGCCTTTAAGTCTTACCAAAGGCTGACCGGAGTAATACCGGGCAGGGAGGTAACAATGAACAGAAACTTTATCAATGATAATATTCAAAATTTAAATGAACTGGAATCAATCATCGGTTATACTTTCAAAGACAGGATGTATTTGCTGCTGGCACTTACACACAGTTCGTATGCAAATGAAAAAAGGGTTGAGGGTCTCAACAGTAATGAGAGGCTTGAATTTCTGGGTGATTCTGTTCTTAATATCGTGACAAGTGAGTTTATATATAAAAATTTCCCGGCACTGCCCGAAGGCGAAATGACCAAGACAAGGGCTTCTATCGTGTGTGAAGGCTCTTTGATGATATGTGCATCTAAAATAATGCTGGGAAATCATATTTTGCTTGGCAGGGGAGAGGAAAACACCGGGGGAAGGTCTCGCACATCCATCCTTTCTGACGCATTTGAAGCATTAATCGGAGCGATATACCTCGACGGCGGTCTGAATGAGGCTGCATCCTTTATTCACAGATCCATGAGTGAATTATTCAATGATTCCGGCAACAGTGAAATCTTTGTGGACTACAAGACCCAACTGCAGGAGATCATACAAAAATCAGGTGAACAGAAGGTCAATTACAGGATCATCGAAGAAAAAGGTCCCGATCACAATAAGCAGTTCGTTGCCCAGATTTCCGTAGGAGATGTGGTATTGGGCAGGGGAGAAGGCAAAAGCAAAAAGGAAGCAGAGCAAAATGCCGCAAAAGCTGCCTTGAACAAATTACAGGTGAAATAGGATGAAAGTCAGACATGTGATCATTCCGATCTTCGTACCGCATAAAGGCTGTCCTCATGACTGTATTTTCTGCAGTCAGAGGAAAATAAGCGGACAAATTGAAGAAATGACTCCTGAACAAATACCAAAGATCATAGAAAACCACTTAAGAACAATCCACACCGCCGACAAAGTAGAAATTGCCTTCTACGGCGGCAGTTTTACGGCAATTGACAAAACTGTGCAGGAGAGCTTTTTGAAGGCGGCGGCGCCATACCTTTCATCCGGAAAAGTTTCTGAAATAAGGCTTTCTACAAGACCTGACAATATCGATGACGAAATCCTGACGCTTCTGAAAAAGTACGGAACAGGGACGATTGAACTGGGCGTCCAGAGTCTGGACGATGCTGTATTGAGCGCAAGTTACCGCGGTCATAATGCTTCATGTGTATATAGCGCTGCTTCACTCATAAAAGAAAGAGGTTTCCGCCTCGGTATCCAGACCATGACAGGCTTGCCGGGCGACACACGGGAAAAATGCCTGGAGACTGCCAGAAAGGTGATCTCCATTTCACCTGATATCGTACGGATCTATCCGGTGCTTGTGATAAAAGGGACAGAATTGGAGAGGCTTTACAAAAAGGGTGAATATGACCCTCAAACATTGGAAGAGGCAATTGAACTTTGTGCTGAACTGCTGGAGCTGTATGAAGCGAGCAATATAAATGTGATCAGGATAGGTCTTCAGACCAATGAAAGCATCAGTACCGGCCCGGAATCGGAAGTCGCAGCCGGACCGGTACATCCGGCCTTCAGGCAACTTGTCGAGTCAAAGCGCATGCTTCAAAGACTGGATGCAATGATCCGGGCCCAAAACCTGTCAGAGGTTTCCGAGCTTCATATCTTAACAGGGACCCAAAATGTTTCAAACACAATTGGTCAAAAGAAATCAAATATAGAATATTTAAAAGGAAAGTTCTCCATTAAAAACATTAAGGTAAAAACTGATGATTCGATGGGAAATAGATTCAGAATAGAATACCTGTAAGGCAGGTATTCGTCACTTCAATTATGGCTTTAATTAAAATAAAGACAATACCTGTTAATAAATGTTGAATATGTTTTCAGTTATGTTAGAATTATGATGGACACTTGATTTGAGGGAGTTATGGGGGGTTCCATTTGTACTTGAAACGGTTGGATTTACAGGGCTTTAAATCCTTTGCAGATAAAATATACCTTGATTTCAACAGTGGCATCACTTCCGTTGTCGGACCGAACGGCAGCGGTAAAAGTAATATTGCCGACGCCATCAGATGGGTGCTAGGCGAACAAAGCATCAAAACACTCCGCGGAAGCAAAATGGAAGATGTCATCTTTGCCGGTACGGAGCACAGAAAGCCTCTGGGATTTGCAGAGGTTTCCATTACTATAGACAATTCTGATTCATCACTTCCGATCGCATATGCTGAGGTTACAGTAACCCGGCGTATTTTCCGTTCAGGGGAGAGTGAATATCTTATAAACAAGTCTGCCTGCAGACTGAAAGACATCACTGAGCTCTTCCTTGACACAGGCATCGGAAAAGATGGTTATTCTGTCATTGGTCAGGGAAGGGTGGATGAAATCCTCAGTAACAGGTCTGAGGACAGAAGGCATATATTCGAAGAAGCCTCCGGGATAATGAAATATAAGGTGCGAAAGCTGGATGCCGAGAAGAAGCTTGAAATGACCAGGCTAAATCTCGAGAGGATCAATGATATTATCATTGAACTGGATTCACAGTTGGGCCCTCTGAAGGAGCAGTCCGAGACAGCACGAAGATATCTTGACCTGCGTGAAGCCCTTAAGGAGCTTGATGTGAATGTCTACCTCGACAGTATGCAGAAATTTACCGAAAAGCTCAAGGACCTCGATGAACAATACAAAACAGTCAAGGACAACGTCGATTCGGAGAACAGCAAACTCGAGGAAATTACAGGATCAAACAAACAAAAGACCGATATGCTCAAAGCTTTTGATGACAAATTGGATGCAGCCAAACAACAATTCTACGAGCTTGAAGGAAACCTTGAACGCTGCAGTTCAGATATAAAGCTCAACAATGAAAAAATCACGAATTTTGAGCAGAACATTAACAGGCTTGACTCAGAAGCAGCTGAACTTCAGCTAAAACAGACCGGTATCGACAAGGAAGAAGCCGGTAAACAGGACAAGCTTAAATATCTTGACAAACAGATGACGGATTACACCAAAAAGCTGGAAGAATATGAAAAGCAGATGGAAGAGCTGCTAAAGACACTTGATGAAAGCGAAAGGTATATAGAACAGCTCAAATCCGGTGTCATGGACAAGATGGATATTCAATCTGATAAAAAGCTTCAGATCAGCAATATCAGGACGCATATGGAGAATATGCAAAAAAGACAGAAGAATATTGATAATGAGGTTTATCAGCATATTGTAGAGAATGATCGCGAAAATATGAAAAAAGAGGATCTGACGGAAAGCATCCGCCATGCCTCTGAACAAATACGCAAACAGAAGGCAAAGCTACAGGAACTGACCGGGGAACGCAGTGAATCAGACAAGCTGCTTGATGAAATGCGACTCAAACAGAGCAAGCTGAAATCCGAGATACAGTTTAAAACATCAAGAGTCCGGACACTCAGAGAAATGGAACAGAATCTCGAAGGCTACAACCGGAGTGTCAGGCAGATCCTGCAGGAATGCCGTGATTCGGCTGAATTCGGGAAAGGGATACATGGTGCGCTGGCACAACTGATAAAAGTGGACAGGAAGTACGAAGCAGCGATTGAAATGACTCTTGGCAGCGCTCTTCAGAATATTGTCACACAAACTGAGGAAGCTGCAAAAAAAGCAATCGAATACCTCAAAGCGAACAAAATGGGCCGTGCTACATTTCTGCCCATCAGTTCCGTAAACGGAAAAAACTTTGACGGGCCCATGCTCAACCGCATTAAGGGCAGTGATGGTTTCTGTGGCGTTGGCTCGGACCTTGTCACCTATGACAGTAAATACAGCGGCATTATAGACAGCTTTCTCGGCAAGGTGGTCGTTATTGACAACCTTGATAATGCGATCAAAATGGCACGAAGCTTTGGATATTCGTTCAGGATCGTAACACTTGAGGGTGATATATTGAGCACCGGCGGCTCCATGTCAGGCGGCAGCCTTGAAAACAGGGGTCCCGGTATACTAAGCCGCAGCAGGGAAATCAATGAACTCGATGCAGAACTGGTATCAATCAAGACGGCAGATTCAGCAATGGAAAAGGATATTAAACTGCTTTCTGAAGATATTGCCCAGATCAATTCGGAAATATCATCTATAGAAAATGATATTAAAAACAATGAACTGGTTAAAATAAGGGATGAAAGCCATCTCTCCCAGGTTGAGGAAAATATTAAAAAGACTGCTGCCAGAATGGATATGCTTAAGCAGGAGAGAGAGCAGCTTGACAGGCAGCTTGCTGAAATTTCCCGCGAGCTTGACAAATATCAGCAGGAACTGAATGCGATTGAACTTGAAATAAGCGAATCCAAAAAAACCATCACAGAGCATCAGGACAAGCACAAGGAGGACCAAACGGTCAGAGATGCACTGCATGCGGATATCACCGATTTCAAGATCTCCGTAAACTCCATCAGGGAGAGTATGGACTCAGTAAGAGAGACTACAGAAAGGCTTGCAAATGAACGTGATGCATTACTGAAAGGAATCGCCAGGAAGAACATTGAAAAGTCAAAATCGCTTGCTGAGATAGAGCACCTCCGGCAGCTTATCGAAGGATTGAATGCAGTTATTAAAGGACATGAAGAAGAAAAATCAGGCAAAACCTTTGAGCTGGACAGGCTTTCGGAAGAAAGAAAGGTACTTGAGGAAGACCTCTACGATATCGTGAATAAAATAAACGATGCAAATAAAAGTATACTGCTTCTGCAGGAAGAATACTCAAGGGTGGAGGTCAGGAAAGCAAAGCTTGAAACAGAGATGGAAGCATTGCAGGACAGAATGTGGAACGAGTATGAACTGACCTATTCCAGTGCGCTTCTGCTGAAAAAAGACATTGGCAGCCTGGCACAGGCTCAGAAAAAGATAAACGAACTGAGAAACAGTATAAAAGAGCTCGGTACGGTGAATGTCACGTCGATTGAAGAGTATGTCAAGTCGAAGGAACGTTTTGAATTCATGTCAGCGCAGCGCAACGATATGGAACAGGCAAGGGAGAAGCTGCTCAGGGTTGTTCAGGAAATGACTGTAATTATGAAAAAGCAGTTCCTTGAGCAATTTAAACTGATAAATGATAATTTTAATATCGTTTTCAAGGAACTTTTCAGTGGGGGACGAGCCAGCCTCCTGATCGCGGATCAGGAAAACGTACTTGAAAGCGGAATTGAGATAGAGGTACAGCCACCGGGTAAAAAGCTTCAAAATATGATGCTTCTGTCAGGCGGTGAACGCGCTTTTACGGCAATTGCTCTTCTGTTTGCCATATTACGGCTGAAACCATCGCCGTTCTGTGTATTGGACGAGATTGAGGCGGCATTGGATGATGCTAATGTATACAGATTTGCAGATTATCTCAGGCGATATTCTTCACAGACGCAGTTTATCATGGTGACTCATAGGAAAGGCACCATGGAAGGCTCTGATATGCTGTATGGGGTCACTATGCAGGAACATGGGGTATCAAGGATCGTATCAATGAAAATGGGAGAAAAGGTCGGATAGCCTGCACACAGCAGCGGAAAGGCGGTACATATGGGCTTCTTTGACAGACTCAAAGAGGGATTATCAAAAACAAGAAAAGGGATCAGCGAAAAAATAGATCAAGTACTTGTTTCTTTTGGTAAGGTTGACGACGAGCTTTTTGACGAACTGGAGGAAGTGCTGATCACTTCGGATCTAGGCGTGTCTACAGTTCTGCGGATTATTGAAGGCATCAAAAAGAAGGTAAAGGACGGGAAGGTGGTCGATCCGCTTAAAGTCAAGGCGCTTCTTAAGGAAGAACTCATTGAAATACTTGGATCAGAAACCTCCGGCCTGGATTTGGAACCATCACCTGCTGTTATTACGATAATAGGTGTAAACGGCGTTGGCAAGACTACATCAATCGGAAAGATCGCCAGTTTGCTCAAAAAAGATGGGAAAAAGGTGATTTTGGCTGCAGCCGATACCTTCAGAGCAGCAGCAATCGATCAGCTTCAAATATGGGCGGACAGGGTTGGTGTGGAATTGATCCGGCAGGAAGAAGGCTCGGACCCCGCTGCTGTCGTTTATGATGCGCTTCAGGCGGCCAAAGCCCGCAAGGCGGACGTGCTGATTTGCGATACGGCCGGAAGACTTCACACAAAAAAGAATTTGATGGAGGAATTGAAGAAAGTCTCCCGTATAATAGACAGGGAGATGCCCGGTGCGAAACGTGAAAACCTTCTTGTCCTTGATGCCACTACCGGTCAGAATGCGGTACAGCAGGCTAAAACGTTCAGCGAGGTAACGGATGTATCCGGCATTATTCTGACAAAGCTTGATGGTACTGCGAAAGGCGGTATCGTCATTGCAATCAAATCAGAGCTTAACATACCGGTGAAGCTCATAGGCGTGGGTGAACAGCTGGATGATCTTCAGCCCTTCAATGCAAGGGATTTTGTAGAGGCACTATTCTCTTGAATTTAAAAAATATTGTTGTATATTGTTCAAAAATAGGTAAGGAGTGTGTAAGATGGTTTATGATTATTATCAGGAAAAGACTAAAAGAAGCAGGAATCGGTTCATTATACCAATCGTGTGTATTATCGCCGCTATAATTATTTTTGCAGTTGTTTCAGGTATTTACCTGCAAATAATACAACTGGATGAGATTGGAAACTTTTCCGGCGTATATGTGACGAACCTTATTGCCAAAGCTGTTTCCTTCGCTGTAGGATTTATATTGATTTTCGCCATCATTGCAATCACCAATAAATTCATTAAGAAAAATATAGCTGCTCATAATACTAAATTGGAATTGCCTCAACAAAGGGTGTTTAATTTTCCAATTGCGCTTGTAGTAGCATTTTTGGGTGCCTTAATTTTCAAGGAAATGTTCTTTCAAAAGATACTTTATTTCCTCAACAGCGGACTTTTCAATGCAGTGGATCCGATATTCTCAAAAGATATCGGCTATTACATATTTGAGAGACCTTTATATTCTGCTTTGTATAGTTTCGCGTCGACAATGAGCGTCTTTCTTATCGCGTATACCATCGTTTATTATATCGGGCTTCTGATGGCAAACACGTCTGGAAACCTGAATGCAGGAGATCTTAAGATAAAAAGTATCCTCACGCACAACCTGATAAACGTTGCCTTCTTTTTCATCGTTAAAGCGGCCTCCTACGGGCTTGTAAAGCAGGAGATCCTGTATGGTACCGTCGTTGACTATACCGGAGCAAGTTATGTGAATGTGAACATCTGGCTCAAATATTACATGGTGGCTCCTTTCGTTGTCATTGCGGCGACGGCTGTTGCGATTTTCTTCATCAGAAAGGGCAAGCTGAAACAGGCCGCCATTTCTTTTGCTGTATATCCTGCAGTTTGGCTGATCGTAACTGCGATATCGATTTTCACACAAGAGATGCTGGTAAAGCCAAATGAAATTCAATATGAAAAGCCATACCTTGCATACAATATAGCTGAGACCCGTAAAGCATACGGGCTGGATAAGATTAAAACATATAACTTCCCCGATACACAGGAACTCACACCCGAAATTCTGGCAAGAAATGATGATACCATGCGGAATGTCAGAATAGTTGATATAAATTCAACACTGCAAAGTGATCTGCAGCTTCAGAGTAATACAGCGTTTTATTCATTTAAAGATGGCGATATTATAAATTATGATATTAGCGGGAAGGAAACGCCCGTATTCATAACCGCCAGGGAAATAGACAAGACCAAGCTGCCCGACAAGACATATCTGAATACGACTTACAGGTACACGCATGGTTATGGTGTCGTCATGAACCCTATCAATAAGCTGTCCCCAACGGGTCAGGTTGATTTCATCATGAGCGGGCTGGATAATAAGTCCAATGATCCGACAATCAAAATTACCAAACCGGAAATTTATTATGGTGAATTGACACAGGATCATGTAATAACACAGGCAAAGGACCTGGATGAAATCACTTATGATGGAAGCAAATCGACCATTTATGATGGAAAGGGTGGTATCCAGCTGAATTTATTGAATAAGCTGCTCTTTTCAATAAAATACAATGACTTCAAGATGCTTATATCAGGCTATACTAATGATGCCAGATTACTTCTTAACAGACAAATTATTGATAGGGCTCAAATGGCGCTGCCGTTCCTTACTGTCGATTCTGATCCGTATATCATTCCGACTTCCGACGGCAGGCTCAAATGGGTGCTGGACGCATACACCACCTCGGATCGATTCCCCAATGCCCAGTATTATGCGGACACAGGTATCAACTATGTCAGGAATTCCGCCAAAATCGTTATTGACGCATACGACGGGAAGGTCGAATGCTACATTATCGACAAAACGGATCCGATTATACAGACACTTTCACGTATTTATCCCGAGGCCTTCAGTGATAAGGAACTGCCGGCCGAGATTGCAAATCACACCAGATATCCTGAATTTCTCTTTAAGCTTCAGACAGAAATGTTGAAAAAATATCATATATTGCCTGATAAGGTTAATGACTTTTACTCACAGCTGGATTTATGGGATATTGCAAAGCATCCGATAGATAAAAGTTCTTCTGATCTGCAGGAAATCGACCCGTATTACAATATGGTCAAGCTTCCGGAAGCGCTCGGTACCAAGGCCGAATTGATACTTATGAGGCCGTTCACTCCATTCGGTGCTCAGAAGCATAACATGGTTTCATGGCTGGCAGTAAGGAATTCGGCAGAAAATTATGGAGAACTGATCCTGTTCAATTTCCCAAAGAGCACAAATATCCTGGGTCCAAATCAGATCGAGATAAAAATCAATCAGATCGATAAGATTTCTTCTGACATGACTCTGTGGGGACAGAGCGGTTCGGATGTATATAAAGGAAGTCTTCTTGTCATTCCGATCGAGAACAGCATCCTTTATGTTGAGCCGATCTACCTGAAGGCAAACAACTCTTCAGCTTCGCCCGAGGTGAAGGAAATCGTGGTAGGGTATCAAAGCAAGGATGAATTCATGTACGGCATCGGCGCAAATTTGAGCAAGGCACTGGCTGATCTGTTTTCAAAGCAAACCGTAGTGCCTCCCGCAGGAGAAACCGACCAGGAGGGAAGCACCCCGGACGAAGGAGTTTCGCCGGATCAGCCGGCAATTGACAGTAAAACCATTGATGAAATTATGAGCAAGTACGATGAAATGCAAAAGCAGATGGATGAATTAGGTGAACTGATAAAAGGGCTAAAATAGAAATATGTAAAAATAAAGTAAATGCTTTACTTACGAACATACGTTTGATAATATAAAAGCTGTATAAAATTGTTTATACGGCTTTTGTATTATTTTTTCAACAGGAGTATCATTTTGGATACGAGGAACAAGAATGGACAGTATTGATTGCCTTAAAAGCTTCAACCCCATGATCAGGGACTGGTTTCTTGAAAATATCGGTGAACCGAGCGAGCCACAGAAAAAAGGCTGGCCGGAAATTGCCTCGGGCAGGAATGTACTGATTTGTGCTCCTACGGGCTCTGGTAAAACCTTTTCGGCATTTTTAAAATGTCTGGACTGGATATATGCAAAAAAAACTCCGGGTATCAGGAATACAGGCATTAAGGTAGTTTACATATCGCCTTTAAAAGCACTCAATAATGATATCTACAGGAATCTGGAACTGCCAATCAGGGGAATCAGGCAGCGTGCGGAAGCTTCGGGCATGACGCTGCCTGATATTGATGTAGGGATCAGAACGGGAGATACTCCGCAAAAGGACAGAACCAGAATGCTCAGGTACCCTCCCGATATTCTGATTACTACACCGGAATCACTATATATCATGCTTACATCAGAATCCTACAGAAATCTTTTTACTCAGGTCGAATACCTGATTGTAGATGAAATTCATTCCATATGTGCCAACAAGCGAGGCGTCCATATGGCTGTTACGATGGAAAGGCTTGAACGCATTGCGGGGAAGCCTTTAAAACGTATCGGTCTTACTGCCACAATAAACCCGCTGGAAGAGGCTGCACGCTTTCTCTCGGGTAATAATACAAACATCAGCATTATCAATTGTGACAGGAGAAGAAGCTTTGAACTGACTGTAAGCTTGCCGGTAAAGGATCTGAAGGTACTGCCTGAAAACACAATCTGGCCTGCCATTTTTTCAGAGCTTCTTACATTAGTTAAAGCACACAATTCAACACTCATTTTCGTAAATAATAGAAGAGTTGCAGAAATGGTTGCGGCAGGTTTGAACAATCTGGCAGGGGAACCCTTCGTCCGAACCCATCATGGAAGCATATCCAAAGAAGTGCGGCAGGAGCTGGAACGTCAGTTGAAGGTGGGAGAGATAACCTGCCTGGTTGCGACCTCCTCGCTTGAACTGGGCATTGACATAGGAGGAATAGATCTTGTCGTGCAGGTAAGCGCACCAGGCTCTGTTTCACAGGTACTCCAGAGGATTGGCAGGTCCGGGCACAGGCTCGGTGCTACGAGTAAGGGCATCATCATTCCGAAGACAAGGGGTGACCTGCTTGTTTCTTCATTTGTATCCTATCAATCCAGGCGTTATGAAGTTGAGAATATCAAGGTCCCGCAAAACGCACTGGATATATTGGCTCAGCAGATAACGTCCATTTCCTGCGAAGGGGAACAAAGTGCTTCGGAAATATATGAAATTGTTCGCCGTTCCTATCCCTACAGGGAACTTCCGTACAAACAATTTGAAGCAGTTTTGCTGATGCTGTCGGATCCATCCCCTTCCGAGGCGCCTGGCTCAATCAAGCCAAGAATCATTTATGACAGGAGCAGCGGGAATGTCAGAGGCACGCCGCTTGGCAGAAGAATGTGCCTGATGAATGGCGGCACAATACCGGATAAGGGCAATTATGCGGTTTATTTGCAGGATACCGGTCTCAAGCTTGGAGAGCTGCAGGAGGAATTCATTTTTGAAAGCAGGCTTGGAGACCGATTCTTTCTGGGAAGCACGGTATGGAAGCTTGAAAGGATCGAAAAGGACAGGGTCATTGTCAGCCCGTCCAACGCCTCAGGCGCTAAAATACCGTTCTGGATGGGCGATCAGATATTGAGAACCTATGAGACAGGAAAGAGGCTTGGAGAATTTCTGGACAAGCTCGAAGAAAGTTACGATAAAGATGAATTCTATGAAATCATGTCAATAGAGTGCGGCCTTGATAGAACAGCTGCAGAGAATCTGCGCACATATGTTTCCGACCAGCTTTCCTGCACAAGACATCTTCCCGGCGCAAAAAGAATAGTATGCGAGCATTTCAGCGATGAAACGGGAGACAGGCGCATCATTATCCATTCTCCATTTGGTGGGAAGATCCATGCACCTCTTGCCGTATTACTCCATTCGAAGCTGTCAGGAATGCTTAACTGCCGTATAGATTACATCAGCAATAACGATGGCATTCTGTTTCACCTATATGGTTATACAGGAAAGTTGTCGAACATTTTCTCGCTGATTGACCACGAAGGCCTTGAAGACGAAATATTCGAACTGCTGCCCAAAGCGCCCCTTTTCAATATCAATCTGCGATACAATCTTATACGATCACTGCTTGTTGATATGAATGGCTTCGGTAAAAGAACACCTCTTTGGATACAGAGGCTCCGATGCGCCGAGGTGGCGGAAACAGTGCTGGCCAGGCCCGATCATCCCACCGTTGTTGAAACTTACCGGGAATGTATGAATGATATTTTTGACATCAAAAGCCTTTATGATTTGATTGAATCAATCAGCGCAGGCAGGATACAGGTGTCTGATGTATACACGGAGAAGCCCTCCCCTTTTTCCGCTGAACTGCTGTTCAACTTTTGGCAGATCTACCAATACGCCTATGATCTTCCTGTGGCGGAAAGAAGAAACCAGTTGCTGGTCAACGACAGGGATTTCATACAGCTTGCCGCTGGTGTCAACGGGGAGTATGAACTGATAGATCCCAGGGCAGTCAAAGCTGTCGAGAAGGAAATGGAACATTACCGATTTGATCGAAAGCTCGCTAATGCAGATGAACTGTATTATTTTCTATATTCCTTCGGAGAGTTAAAAGCTGAACCGTATTCTTCAAATGTTTTCAAAGAGGTGGACAACGGTTTACTCAGTGATTATCTCGGACAGCTCGAGCGTCAGCGCAGGATAGTCAGGATAAATATTGATAAAAGCTGTGATGATTACTGGATTGCTGCCGAGGATTATCCACTGTACTGTGCTGCAGTTGGCAGAGATGCTGAAAGCGGTTTTCTGAAGACAGGTACCCCCTGTGAGGAAACGAAAGCAAAAGCGGTCGATCTGCTGAGCAGTTATATTTTTATGCTTGCTCCGCAAGAAAAGGATTCGGTTGTACGTCTGCTCAGAAGATATATTATGTTCAGAGGACCTTTTACAATAACTGAAATCAGAAAAAAATATGCTTTCAAAGACATGCTTGTACGTGGGGCTTTGTCATCCCTTGTTTCATCAGGGGAAGTTGTCAAGCTGAAGGAGAATTCAGAGGAAGAAAAGATTATTTTCTGCCATAGGAAGGTTTATGAGCGGATCAAACAGAAAACTATTGTAATGGCCAGAAGAGATATCAAGCCGAAAGCCCCCGATGTATATTGCTCGTTCCTGTTCAACCGTCACAGGCTTATTGACGATGTTCTTCCTCCCGATGAGAAGCTGCTCGAGGTGTTGAAATGCCTTCAAGGCCAATATTACCCTGTTTCCTGGTGGGAGGATTTTATCCTGCCCTCAAGGATAGTCGGGTATGACCCTAAAATGCTTGATTATCTTTGCTCCACAGGTTCAGTACGTTGGTTGGGCAGGGCCGGAAAAAGCATAAGGGAAGCCGCCTTTTTTCTCATCAATGAAGAAGACAGTATGAATAATATCACTGAACTCCAGCCGGATTTCACCGTGGATGATTTTGAAGAAAAACTTCTTGAAACACTAGATAACAGAGGAGCAAGCTTTTTGAAGGATTTATCAAAGCTGCTTGCCACTGCGCCTGCTGAACTGCTTGCAAAGCTTGAAAGGCTGGTCTGGAGCGGTATTGTTACAAACGATTCTTTTTCTATTGCAAGATATTATATCGATAATGACAAAAAAAATTCTCCCTGGATGAAGTACAATACCTACCCGAGTATGGGCAGATGGTACAGGACCGGCGGTTCTATTTCCAGTCACACAGATATTGAATTACCCGCTTACATTAATGAGTTGCTTGACCGTTATGGCATTATTTCAAGAGATATCACAGTATGTGAAAAAGGAAGATACAAATGGTCGGAGATCTATACCTGGTTGAAGAACAATGAATTCAACAGCGGGATCAAACGCGGCTTTTATGTTTCAGGTTTATCCGGCATACAGTTTGCCAGGGACAGGGACATTGAAATGATCCGGATTCAGGATTCACCGCATTCGGAGGATAGCTATATTACCCTTTGCAGCTGCGATCCTGCAAACCCTTACAAAGATATACTTGCGAAGGCATATACCGCTATCACTGCGGTTAAGGCAGCCAAACATCAGGGGACAGCAATTGTTTTCAGAAACGGCTGTCCTGTTTTATCTGTAAAGGAATATGGGACTTGCATACTGCCGCTGACCGATAGCAAAGATATACTCGTGAAAGCTGCAGCAAGCTTTATCAAAGCCTTTCATTCACGCATGCTCTGGACCGGCAGAAAAAATCTGTTTACTGAATACTGGATAGAGACCGAGGAAGATAAAGAAACATGTAAAATTGAAGATTCACCGATCTACGACACGCTTCTTGAATTGGGTTTTGAAAGAGGTTACAGTGGTATCACCCTATGGCGTAAAATTATTTAATTTGTATATTATCTTATGCTTTTTTAACCGATATTCTTATAAGACAAAAACAAGAATTGTTACGCTATATAAAGTATAGTCGCAATGAGCGGGATGTAATGTAGGAGCGGCCATTGTGCGTGACAAGGGACAGTCCCCTGTCACGGTCGCAAACCAGAGGAACCGTCCCCTTGGTTATTCTTTTTTCTCATAAGCCTTGACAAGTTTAACTTCTTCCCTTAAAATTAAGTGTAAAGTAAAAATGCTTTACACTTAATGAGCGTGTGATGGACGAATTGTATATGATAGGCCTTCTGCTCGATTATTACGGGCAGATGGTAACAAAAAGACAATATGAGGTGCTCGACCTGCATTACAACGGTGATTATTCCTTTGGCGAAATCGCTGAGGAGTTGAATATCAGCAGGCAGGGAGTATATGATAATATAAAACGCGGCAAGGCCGCCTTATTTGAGATGGAACAAAAGCTAGGACTGATCGGCCGGTTCAACAGGCAAAAGGAAAAGGCATCTGAAATCCTTAAAACACTTGAAGAGATCGATAGCTCGGCAATGTCGGGCAAGGATTTCGAAAGCCTTGAAAAGGCCAGGCAAACTGTCAGAAGCATCATGGAGGATTAATATATGGCTCTATTTGAAGGTTTATCAGGTAAATTACAGGATACAATCAATAAATTCCGCGGCAAGGGCAGAGTAACTGATAAAGACGTAAAGGATATGATGCGTGAAATAAAACTTGCGCTTCTTGAAGCTGATGTCAATTTTAAAGTTGTAAAAGAGTTTATTAATAAGATATCAGAGAGAGCCGTCGGTCAGGATGTGCTTGAAAGCCTCACACCAGGACAGCAGGTCATAAAGATTGTACATGAGGAACTGATTAATCTGATGGGGAAGGTACCTGCCAAGGTCACTATTTCAAATAATCCTCCGACAGTTTATATGATGGTCGGTCTGCAGGGCGCCGGCAAGACTACAACATCAGGCAAGCTGGCAGGTATTATGAGAAAGCAGGGCAAAAACCCCCTGCTTGTTGCCTGCGATGTTTATAGGCCAGCCGCCGTCAAACAGCTGCAGGTGGTTGGAAACCAGCTTGGCATCCCAGTATTTGCAATCGAGGGCAACACAAATCCTGTACAAATTGCAAAGGAAGCCGTAGCACACGCAAAATCAAAGCTGTACGATCTTATAATAATAGATACTGCCGGGCGACTGCATATCAACGAAGAACTCATGGCAGAGCTTGAAAATATAAAAGCTGCGGTACATCCTCAGGAAATACTGCTGGTTATTGACTCCATGACAGGTCAGGATGCTGTTAACGTTGCAGAAAGCTTTAATCAGAAGCTTGGCGTAGATGGTCTGATACTGACAAAACTGGATGGAGATACAAGAGGCGGTGCTGCATTGTCAGTAAAAGCAGTTACCGGCAAGCCAATAAAATTTGCCGGTATGGGAGAGAAGCTCAGTGATCTTGAGCCTTTTTATCCTGACAGGATGGCATCCAGAATCCTTGGAATGGGTGATGTTCTGAGCCTTATTGAAAAAGCCCAGGAAGCTTTTGACGAGAAGAAAGCCTCGGAAATGGAACGAAAGATCAGGACACAGCAGTTCACACTGGACGACTTTCTGGAGCAGATGCAGCAAGTCAAGAAAATGGGGCCTTTGGACCAGGTGCTTGGGATGCTGCCGGGAATGAACGCCAAGGCGATGCAGAACGTCGAGGTGGACGAAAAGAAAATGGGACACACCGAAGCAATCATTAAATCAATGACTGCAAAGGAAAGAAATGACCCGTCCATCATAAACGGCAGCAGGAGAAAAAGAATCGCTGCAGGCAGTGGAACAACGATTCAGGACGTGAACAGGCTTCTGAAGGAATTCGATGAAATGAAGAAACTGATGAAGATGATGACGGAAGCCGGAAAGAAGGGCGGCAAGGGCTTTGGTAAACTCAAACTGCCTTTTTGATAAAATTGATTAACGTTTTTTATATTTTTTCATTGTATATATTTGAGAGGAGGTGAAATGCATGGCAGTTAAGATCAGACTGAAGAGAATCGGTGCAAAAAAGAACCCGTTTTACAGAATAGTTGTCGCAGATTCCAGATTTCCGCGTGACGGAAGGTTTATTGAAGAAATCGGCACATACAATCCATTGACTAACCCAATTGAGGTGAAAGTCGATGGAGAAAAGGCTGCACAGTGGATCAAAAATGGTGCTCAGCCAACTGATACCGTTAAATCTCTGTTGAAAAAGTCCGGAGTTATTCAATAAAATCCGGGAGGTAAATTATTATGAAGGAACTTCTCGAAACAATTGCAAGATCCCTCGTTGACTATCCTGACGAAGTCAGGATCAATGAAGTGGACGGCGAAAACGGTATTATCCTGGAACTTAAAGTTGCAAAGGATGATATGGGAAAAGTAATCGGAAAACAGGGAAGAATAGCCAAAGCTATCAGAACTGTTGTAAAAGCTGCAGCCATCAAGGAAAACGTAAGGGTTGTAGTAGAAATCGTACAATAAAACGGAGCAGATTTTTTGCTCCCTATAAAATCACAGGGGCATAAAGCCCCTCTCGATTTTGGGGTAAAATTAATTTGCCCAGCAAATAAAATTCCAGGGGCAAATGGCACCTGGAATTTTATTAAAAGAAATTATTAAAGAAATTATTAAAGAAATTATGTAAGTTACAAAATATGATTATATACAGTAATTATATTTTACAAGACGGAAAAAGGTAAGATAAGTGCAAAAAACTTGTAAATATTATTTTTTTTTTTTGCATTATCTATTGGTGTGAAATCTATGTATGAATATCTTCAAATCGGTAAAATAGTTAATACGCATGGCATTAAGGGTGAAGTTCGGCTTATTCCGCTGACTGACGATCCCCACAGATTCGAAGATCTCGAACACATTTATTTGGAGATTGATAATGCAATGGTGAAATACGCCATAAAGGATGTCAAATATACAAAAGGTTCTGTGATACTGAAGCTTTCAGGTATTGACACAATGGAAGCTGCGGAGGCTCTCAGAAATTGTTTTGTTCTTATTGACAGAAAAAATGCTGTAAAGCTGCCAAAGGATTCATTTTTCATCTGCGACATCATGGATAGTGAAGTATTTGAAGAAAATGGCCAGTTACTCGGCAAACTTATTGATATCCTGCATACCGGAAGCAATGATGTTTATGTGATAAAAGGCAGGGATGGCAAGGAATTGCTGCTGCCTGCTCTAAAGAGTGTAGTCCGGGCAATATTGCCAGAGCAGAAACGAATTGATGTAACCATTCCGAAAGGGTTGTTCGACGATGATATTTGATGTATTGACAATATTCCCGGAGATCTTTGATACCGTGCTGGGAAGCAGTATCATAGGCCGGGCACAGGATGCAGGGCTCCTTAAAGTGACTGCTCATAATATTCGTGATTTCTCCATGGACAAGCACAAAAAAACGGACGATTCTCCCTATGGCGGTGGCAATGGCCTTGTAATGCTGGCTCAACCTATTTATGACGCTTATATTTCCATTGTTGAGAAATTGGAATACAAACCGTATTTCATCTATATGAGTCCGCAGGGGAAACGGCTGGATCAGCAGCTTGTCGAACAGCTTGCAG
The DNA here is from genome assembly GCA_002307275.1 of Hungateiclostridiaceae bacterium UBA1305. Taxonomy (GTDB): domain Bacteria; phylum Bacillota; class Clostridia; order Acetivibrionales; family DTU013; genus UBA1305. The sequence continues at coordinate 921 of DBTX01000067.1, read as the reverse complement.
TACACAAGCATATCATTATGCTATGCGGACATTATGAAGGCGTTGACGAAAGAATTCTCGAAGAAATTGTTGACGAAGAAGTCTCCATAGGAGATTATGTACTAACAGGAGGCGAACTTCCTGCCATGGTGCTTATTGATGCTATCAGCCGGACCATACCCGGAGTTCTGTCGAACGAAGATTCTTATTCAGATGAATCGCATAAGGATGGAGTCCTTGAATACCCTCAGTACACAAGACCATATGAATTCAGAGGTACAAAGGTTCCAGACATACTGCTGTCAGGACATCATGCCAACATAAAAAAATGGCGAAGGCTGCAGTCGTTGAAGAGGACCCGTGAAAGAAGACCGGATCTTTATGGACAACTGGTACTCTCCAATGAGGATAAAAAGCTTCTGGACAAAGACCGTAATGATGTGCTACGGGAATAGAAAGACTTATTGTGCAATCCTCCTGAAAAATTTCATTATTGATGAATAAGGGAAAATGAAATCAGTATACAAGTATTACCGCAATAAACTCAAGCGGTTCCACTCCGTTATTTTCTATGGAATGAGAAGCTCCGTTGCCTGTGAGGATCGCATCTCCGATTGTGACTTCCTTCACAACACCGTTATCGTTTACGATACCTTTACCGCCTGTGATATAATATATTTCCTCTTCACCGGTATGGTCATGCATTCCGATCGAGCTCCCGGGATCTATGGCAATTCTTGCTACAAGCCTCGATTTTCCAATCAATTCTTCCTTCTTGAAAATATGAGTCATTTCAATACTGCCTTTACCACCGCGCATCTGATTCTTTATTTCAGTTATCATTTCACCAGCATTCCTTATCATGAAAATCGCCTCCAAAGCTTAATTTTACTTCATTATATACTCTGAACAATTTGTGCAGGGCTAAATCATGAAGCAAAA
>DBTX01000027.1 GCA_002307275.1 Hungateiclostridiaceae bacterium UBA1305 | reverse complement strand
CTTAGCCGGTGGATTTCATCTCATTTAATTGGAGTACATGATTGCTCATGTACTCCAACAAAAGTTCATTCGCCTATTTCGAACACTATTGTTTAAGAGCCGCGTCTATCGTTACCTGAGCATCCTTGGCGGCAGCCTCCGGCGTCTTGGACCCGGTTATGACTTCCTGCAATGCCTGGGATACTGCGTTTGATAATTCAGGCCACTTTGGAGAAGGACCCCTCGGCACAGCATAATTCAGTTCATCAACAAATACTTTGTAAATCGGGTCATCCGTCCACTGCTTATCAGCAGCAAGATCTTTCCTGGATGGGAAGTATCCGAATTTTCCGATATAGCTCATATATACGCTATCACTAGTGATATATTTTAAGAAATCAACGGTAGCGTCAACGTTCTTTCCATTAACAACACCCCAGTTTTCTCCGCCAAGACAGGATGCATACTTTGCGTCTTTTGGAATGAGAGCTACACTCCACTTTAGGTCAGGAGCATCACTCTTCAAAGTCGGTACCTGCCATGGTCCGTTAATCATCATGGCAACCTTCTTGGCCATGAACTGTTTCAAGACATCGGACTGAACCCAGTTCATAGACTCTTTGCTCATGGAACCATCCTTTACAAGATCAGATATCAATGTGAATGCTTTTATGCCTGCTTCGCTATCTACTTTCGTAGGATCTCCACCTGCTGAAATAAGCCATGGTATAAACTGGAAGGTTCCCTCTTCTGTTTTTACATTTGATTCGCCTAAACCGGTTACGCCATTACCTGTCAATTTCTTGGCAGCTACCTTTAATTCATCCCATGTAGTTGGAACTGCAACTCCTGCTGCAGTAAGCATATCTGTATTATAATACAGAGCCAGATCATTACTGCCGAAAGGAAGACCATAAAGTTTTCCATCCAGCTTGCAGGAATTTAACGGCCCATCAAAATACTGACTAAGGGACGGCATACTGGACACTTTGTCAGTAATATCGGCAAAGAGACCCATTGCCGAATAAGCAGCCATATCCGGGTTGTCGATCAATACCAGATCAGGCAGTTTGCTTGCAGCCAAACCTATGGACAGCTGCTTCTTAAAATCTGCAAAAGGTGTATACTCCGTAGTCAGTTCAATGTTTGACTGTGATGCATTATAATCTTTGCACAATCCAGCCAGTATCGACTGATGATCCTTGTTCTCCCAATAATACCAAAGCGTAATCTTCGCCTTTTCCGCCGGGGCAGCTGCTGTAGCCTCTGCTGCCGGAGTACTGGCCGGTGCGGCACTATCAACTGTGCTGGCTGCAGGAGCTGGATTTGCAGCAGTGCTTCCGCATCCTGCCATTAGTCCAATTACGAGCATGGAAACTAAAAGTAACGAAATGACTTTCTTCATTGATACTTCCTCCTAACAAAATTTTATAATCTGTTTCCGGTGGGTACTTTCCAGCGCGCTAAGAAATTTAACTGTTTATCACAATTTCATTATAGGAGGTTTTGATAGAGGTTGTTATTCCAAAAGTCTAAGAAAGGTGGAAAAAACAAAGGTGAATTTAAAGCGCCTTAATATTCTTTCATGCTCTTCCATATATCCAGTATCAGCCTGTACCTGTCGGGATCCATTCCCTTGAAGGGCACATTGCTCGTGCAGAACATATACCCTCCTCCTGGTTTTCCGTGCGTAAGACAGTATCTCGCACTTTCTATGACTTCCTCCGTCGTCCCTGTCTGCAAAGCTGCACAGTGTACATTCCCGCATAAACAGACACGGTCACCCACCAGTCTCTTGATTTCCTTTATATCCACGCCTGCCATCGGATCCAGAGAATGAAGGGCATGCGGCTTGCATTCAACCATCTGGTATAAAATCGGCATTATATTTCCATCGGTGTGCTTTATCGTATACAGGCCGTCTCTTCTCGCTTCCTCTATGATCCTGTACAGATAAGGCTGGATAAATTCTCCAAACATCTGTGGTGACAGAAAGGGACCGGAATTATAGCAATAGTCTGAACAAAGAAAGAGACAGTCAACTCCGTTTTCCTTCAATTTCTTGTTTCTCTCAATCGCAGTATTGGCCATGGATAACGCTTTTTCCTTCATCCCGCCGGGGTCATCGGCAACTTTATATGCAAATTCATACATGTCATTACCATTGGGAATGCTGAAAGTGCCGTCTCCATGAAAGCCAATCATGATCGAATCTCCGGCAATGTCGCGAATATATTTGTGTACAAGCTTCAAATCCGGAGATACCACACCTTTTACCCAGAACTCCTCATGATCTTCGATTCCGTATGGTCCGGGTATAATCGAGTACTCGAGGTTTCTGTACACATCAACCACATACTCCGCCATCTCGTAAAGTCTTTTTTCCTTTTCAGCTTTGCTCAGCTTTGAAATATTCTGCGGCCGTAGATCTTCACTGACGAATTTTCTGCCGAACATCTCCTCTTCCAGTTGAAATTCCAATTCAAAGGTAGGAACCATATCCGGAATCTTCAAATTCAATGCTGCAACCGCTCTTTCCTTTGGCGTCATATTAATCCCTTCTGCCTTATGTCAGATTTTTCGTTTCATTTATCCCGGCAGGATATTTGCTAGCTCAATGACATTTGATATCTCTCTGAAGTTAAAACAGTAATAATCACATAATCCTTTCGTTCCACTCTCAATTATATTTCCTCCCATCAACCCAATAGTAGGAAATCCGGCCAGTCTGATGGAACATACGCCCGCTCCGCTATCTTCAATACCTATGACAGAATTCCTCTCCTCAAAAGATATCCCAGGACCTATCCTTGCCGCCTCTGCATAGAGCCAGGGATGCGGCTTCGGAGAGAGCTCCTGCCCCCCCCTTCTTAAAGGGAATCCTGCTGTTATGATACAATCGTAAAATTCTTCAGGAAGCCCCATTTTCAATACATCGAATGCTGAAAGGATCTCGGGATACGCTTTTTCATATAAACCGGAGGTGACCAGTCCTATTTTCAAGCCCTTGGCTTTAAGCTCCAATAGAAAGTCTCCGACCCCTTCAACCGGCATAAAAGCCCCTTTTCGTCCTCTTTCCTTCCTAGTCTCATCCATTTCATGCTGTGTATGTTTGAAATAAGAACCCCTTGCTTCCTCCACTGTACTCTCTGGTGAATATTTGTGAATGCAATATTTCAAATGCTCAGATACACTATGTCCGGAAACATACGGCAGGTCCGATTCTTCCAATTCAAACCTGGTATTTTTCAACAAATCCCGGCAGGTTTGCTGTATGATCCAAATCCAGAATCCCTCACTTCGTACTGTTGTTCCGTCAAGATCCATCAATACAGCTTTACGGGATGTACAGGATAATAAGCCGGATATCCCATTATTGAATTTACATATGCCAGGGTTTTTCCCTTAAATGCGATTAACTCTACTTTACCGTCACCGGTACTATGGATGGAATTCACCCCATTTTCCCCTGTCTTAAAATATCCGTCGCTGCAATTACTTAATGGAACAAGGCCTGAATCAGGCATTACTTCACCAAGTCCCGGAATGATGATTTTTTGTTCTTTATCCGACATATTTGTCATCTCCCGCGTCCTTGCCTGTAGAGTCATCTAAATCCCTCCGGAACTATTTTTATCGTTGTAATCTTTTTCGGCCCAATGCTGCATACCAATTGATTCCCCTTCGATGCAACTGCTTCGACAATATCTTCGTTCATTTTGCAGTAATACACTTTTAGTATTACACTACTGCTTTTTCAGAGTAAGTTGGATGATTTTTTCCTCTCCCGTCAGGTTAAACCTGATAAAAACAAGTTTGTTTTCAAGAACTTTAGCTTCAAGGGTGCCTTCACATTCATCCACTGAAAATCCTGTCAGGTCATCCCAGTAAACCAGCCCGAAGGGTATGGGTTTTTTATGGTTAATACTGAAAACAATCTTTATAAAGTTTTCCGTTCTTTCATAGGTGGATGCCTTTTCTTCTACAATCACCATAGGCACTGTTTCATCAAAATCATCGTCAGATTTGCTGTTACTGGTATAATTCCTGAGCATACGCGGCCTGCATTCGCCTTTCACAAAGGCCATCTGGCATTGTGCGTCGTAATAGAGGAAGGTCTCCGGCCAGGGTCCCGATCCCACTCCGCCGAGCGTCATTGTGTACTTGTTGATTTCAGGACGAATGTCTGAATCCTGTGTGAGCATATAGCAGGGTGCGGTTTGTTGATTACTCGACTGGTAATGCTCTATTGCACTGGGAAGTGTCATTATTGTAATATTAAATCCTTTAATGTACTTAAAGAAATTGTCCAGCATTTTTTCAGATTCCAGAATATCGGAAGCAGGCATGATTTCGAAAGCATCGGTGACATCCATTTCATGGGATTCCTGCTGCTGGGTGAAATAAACAAATTCATTTTTATCTGTATTGTATATATAGTCATTAAAAAGCTTTTTCCAGTACTCTATGTTCTCTCCCGTACATAGACCGGCACGGAGAACATCCCACGGGTCCGTGGAATAGATGCACGGACTTGCCGTATGATATGCTAGATTCAGATCCCTGGCCGTCCATTCACAGGCTGTAATCCTGCCTTTTCCAGTGTGAGGCGCCTTATACCTGCCGCTGTTGATGTACCAAAAACCCCATGGAGCACCCTTATGTGTGATTTCATCCCACCAGGACTGCTCCCAGCAATAACCCCACAAACCTTTGAACTCCAATTCCTCCAGTGTCTGTATCATGGTATTGCTGATTACACCAGCTGCGCCAACCTTCGTTTCAACCCACGGGAACGCTTCCTTCAGCTCTCTCCATTCGCTGTCCGTCACCTGCTTAAAATCCTCTTCATGCCCATTATCAGGTAAATGGTGCTCAAGCAGCAAGATCACATCATCACCATACTGCTCATGCCAGCTGTTTATTCGTTCTGCCAAAACCTTGATCGAACCACTGTTGACAATCCATGTAACAGGAATGCCATTTTTATGAGCAACTCCTGCAATGCGGTCACTGCCATCCACAGGAACCCCATGTCCCCACGGAGAAGCTGCGTAATATGCCATGCTGACAAATGTGTAAATCAGTCTTTCAGATCTCATACAGTACCTCCATTCATTTCCCTAAAAATCAAATACCGATCAAACCTGCAAACCAGTTGCGCAAACTCATGTTCATCCCGGTTTTGTAATAAACCTCCCCTAAATCGAAAGCAAAGTAATAAAAGCCCCGGTTCTTCAGAACTAACGGTTCCTTCCCTGTAGAAAGCGCAAGCACAGAAGCCTCCCCTTTTTCTATAACGCCCCTGTGCACGCCGATTTTAATCCCTTCCAGTCCAAAAATCTCAGGCTGGTATTGATCCTCCGCATAGTCTACGGCTTTCAGGCGGAATCCAAGGTCCGCATACAGTCCGAAGCCCGGCATGATCCGGTTGCAGCAGCCGGATTCATTATAAAATCCGGTCCCGTATCCGGCCAATACCTTTATGCCCTGAGATTCCGCCTTCCGGACAGCTCCCGCCACCATTTCATTCATCACAAGGGTGTGTGGAAGCACCAGCAATTCGGTACCCTCCCATTTCTTCAGCGAAAGGGCTTCGTCATTCAGGAATTCTACCGTCATACCGCAGTCGGTCAGCAGATTGTACCACCCAGGATAGCTTCTGTTGGCAGTTTTGTCAGGATCAAACCCGGCAGCCAGCAAAAAGGTGTCTGAAGGATAGTGAAAAAACGTCTGTGGTGAGTTATCAGATTTCATCACCCTTTTACAGGCATTCTCAAGTATTCCCGGCAGGGCTGTGATACGGTCGGTGTTTGAACCGTCCATTCCGGCAAGGCCGTTCATACCGAACTCCCGCCCCCCAGGTACCGGCCTCCACAGAAAAAACGATATTCTTTCCGCCCCGTGATCCGCATAATGGTATACACTTTTTTCCAGAAACTTCGAGTCCCAGTAACCGTCAAAAAATCCGAACTTCCATGGAGACAGATGTGGTCCTCCCTGGGTCTCGCAGATCCAGAAGCTGCTTTTATGATATTTTGCCGCTGAACGGATCACATCGCAGCAATAGCCGGAACTCTTTTCCTCCCTGTATTCATCTCTTGCAAAACAATATATGTCCGTGCCGACATAGTCCATACCCTCAGCCTGTTTCCAGTAGTCCTGCCCCAAATACGCTCCGGATACCGGGCCGCATTCAGGAATATTTGTCCCTATAATAAAATTCTTGTCAACGCCTCTTAATAATCTCAGTTGCCATTGGACAAAATCAGTAACATATTTCTGCCGGAATCTCATCCACTCCAACCATAGGGAGGGATTAGCCGGTTCGGTCGGAGGTGCGGTCTGCTCCCAATCAGTGTAGGAACGGCTCCAAAAGTTGTTGTACCAGCTTGAATTCAATAGACTCAGGTCATTGTTATACTTCTCCTTCAGATATTGAGTAAAAAGACGGAATGTATGAGGATTATAATCATACATCCTCTCCTTTTCAATGCTTTCACCGGCAGTTGGTTCGTTGTCTATTTGCCAGGCCGCCAGTGCTGGGTGGTTTTTGAAATGCTTTGCCAGTTCAGTAGCCGTATTTCCGGCAATCCTCAGAAATTCCGGGTGACACAGGCATGCCATATGCCTTCCGCCGTGATGAGGCTTTCCGGACTGGTCAAGCATCCTGACATCGGGATACTTCTTCAGAAGCCATTCAGGGGGAGCGGCAGTCGGTGTGCAGAGTACCGCCTTGAGTCCCAGTTCTGCGACAGTGTCCATGAAAACGTCATATTGATCAAATTCAAATTTACCTTCTTCAGGCTCAAACCAGTTCCATGAAAACTCTCCAAACCTGATATACTCAAGACCACTTTCCTTTATCAGGCTCAGGTCTCTTTTCCATTCCTCCTGAGGCCAATGGTCCGGGTAATATGCAACTCCGCCCTTTATTCCCGGCATAACACCACTTCCTTTCACACTCTGATACCGCCTTCACTTTGGGTACCGTACGCCATGGCTACCACAAGGTCGAGACAGGCAAATTGTATTGAAACCGAATGTTCGTTATATCTCCATTGTTCAAGTCCGTCATCGGCCAACGGACGGTCGGCATACCAGGGACATACGCTTTTGTCATCCAGCGTATCATGTGCAATCGGACCGCTTACCAGCAATCCCGGCAGATAGAGTGTGGAAGCGGGATTGGTCTCCGCATCTTCGTCAAGCCTGGAGTGCGGGTGCAGAGGATATCTGGAGCCGATGCCAATTACAAAACTCATATCAAAAGGGTTGACGCCAAAGGTCCATTCCATGGCTTTAACGGCAGCATCACGTGCCGCCGTGTTACCTGTAAGTTCATAAAGCCTGTATGCATCTGCGGCATTGGACATATTGATTTCATTTATGCCAAAATCGCACGAATTGATTTCATTTGTAACACCAAAAGGCTCAGCAAGACTTCCGATCCAGTGATTGACTGCATCGGTAAGCAGCCCGGCTATCCTGCTCTGTCGTGAGCCGGCTGCATGATAGTAGTCTGCAAGAGCAAGAGGTTCTTCCCCCCAATAATTGGTACCTCTCGTTGAAATGCTCGTATGTGAATCAATATAGGAATCGACATAGCCGGCGTATACGCAATCACCTGTCAAAAGGCAGAGTTCCACATCCGCCAGCAGCCGAGCGTACTCCTGCATGTCAGTATGGTAGGAACCACCTGTATTACCGGTATTTTCAAGAGCCCAGTTATAGGCACTCAATGCGCCGGTCCTGCAGCTATTTGAAAATTCGGCATCCAGGGATTCAAATGCCCGTGCAACAGCTGCCAGACCGGCTGCAGACTTCATTGCCGTATCGTACGGGAACGGGCTGGGGTAATCCTTGTCTGCGCGCAATTGCAATACCCTGTCATCAGCGTTTCCTCTTACTCCATCGGTTTCACTTGAGGGATATGACCAGATACAGCATTTTCCATGGTTTTCAACCTGGTCCAGAATACCGCCGCCATTCGCCGATGCGGCTTGCACCCTCAACAGGTATTCAGCTGCGACCCTTGCCTCATCAAGCAGGTCCGGCACTCCGTTGCCGTCATAATCAAAAACGGCGCCGGGATGGCGGCAGTATGTACTCACGAACGCCGCTGCCAGCCAGCCGAACTGGCTGTTGTACTTGTTGTTGTCTCCCGCATCATGCCAGCCGCCGGTACAATCCGCCCAAATCCCTTCAAGGGATCCAACCCTGGCATCATCCATGTGGCACGGACCATGCAGCGCTTCGGCATCAGGGCGGTTGGTAAAGCCTGATGCCGGTAAAGCTGCAGCCGTATCATATCCGCACCTTTGATATCTATAATAGCCGATTATCACATCCGGATAATCGGTCCATACATTGTCCGCTATAACAAATTCAAGAGAATCAATATCATTAGTCCTGATTTTATAATTGCCTGCAGTCGTAAAGAAAGTAAAGTCAATTTTGTAATAAACCTCGCCACGAGTCCATCCTTCCGGCAAAAAACAGGGCATTGAGCCTTCACTCACGATTACCTCGTCACTGGTTCTTATGATCCGGTAGCTTGTATCGGGTAATGTCCCTCCGGCAACCGCCACTGCAGTCTTAAGTCCATTCATATTGTAGCCTGCCTGGCATACGGCAATTGATACAGGAATTCCATTCATCATACAAATCTCCATTGTCATAAACTTGGTTAACGCGGATATAATCCGCGTTAACCCAAGCATTAGTGATGAAGCATGTTAAGTTCAAATTGATGTTTATTTCCCGGTTGCTGCCAGCCACGCGTCTATCTGCTTCTGCTTTTCCTGTATTATTTTGTCGAGGCCCGCAGCCTTCATCTTTTCAATAATCATGGGCAAATAGATGTTGGGATCCACCGAGCCTGTTTCCAATGCCGGCCCGAGTTCCTTCGTCACATTGGTTACAGCAGCGATTTCTGTCTTAACAGGTTCTGCATCAAAGTTGAAGCCTAAAATCTTGCTTCCGACTCCGGATTCGTTGTACTGCTTGAAAAGATCCCATTTCTGCGTATTCTGACCTGCCATGAAGTAGTTAAGGAACTGGTTGCCAAACTCCCAGAAGGCATTAGGCATATAGCCTGTTGTTTTTGCGTCCATACCTGCGGCAAAGTCAATCACAACAGGGTTATCGCTCTTTTTGACCCAATGGGTATTCTCGACGCCATAATTCAAAGTGTTATTAACTACAGAATCGGTATTTACCAGTTCAAGGAACATCAAAGCTCTTTCCTTGTTCTGTGAAGCAGCTGCGACAGCATTCATGGAACCGGTAACATCATTTGCCGTAACAAACGGTTTTGTATAGGAGAACTCTTCCAGCTTGTAACCCAATGCCGTTCCAACCTCTTCATTTGCAAGAGGTTTTGTTGTGCCGCCCTGTAAAAAGACCTTTTGCGCTTTTCTGTCAGGCTGGACATCCTGTAGTGTGGGCGCATCCTTGCGGATCAGTCCTTCCTGGTAGAACTTGTGAACCATCTCCAGAACAGCTTTATATTCGGGCGTTTCATACTCGTCTATAACCTTTGTATCCTTATTCGGATACAACATACCCGGTACATTCTGATCGCCTACAGGATCAAAATCATTGTAACTCTTGGCCAGACTTCCGGATGCTGACATCTCAAGAGGGTAGATATCCGGATCCGCAGCATGCACCTTCAGCAAAATGGGTTCCAGGTCGGCAAGGGTAGGCAGTGTCGTCTGGAATTTCTGCATATCGGCTTCTACGCCACATTTCTCAGCTATAGCGGTATTCCATAGAAATCCGTTCGTATGGGCCAGTTCCTTGCTTGTCGGTATTGCAAAAATCTTTCCGTTGATTTTTGCACCTTCAAAAAGGAGAGCAGGCAAATTCGCTTTTGTCTTTGGAGCATATTTATCCAGCATATCGGTTACGTCTGCAAAATAGCCCTTCGCCACACTTTGCGGGTATTGGCTCCAACCGGCTGTAAACATGATGTCTACATTTTCACCGGATGCAAGGAGGACCGGAAATTTGTCGCTCCAGCTTCCCCAGTCTACCAGGTTGAGTTTGATGGTCGCATTGATCTTGTCCTTCAGATAAGTATCCAGTGCCTGTTCGACAAGTTGTGTTTCCTTTTGGGGCGTTGCCGGCAGATACCAGTTCAGTTCCACAGGCTTCAGCTCTTCTGCCGTTGTTACTGGTGCTGCTGTTGCTGCTCCGGAAGATGCCGTATCAGTTGCTGTGTTCTGCGAACCGCAGCCTGTGAGTGTCATAGCTGCCGCAAACGCTATGAACATCACCATGCATATGCCTTTTCTTACTTTGTACATAAACAGTCCTCCTCTTATTTGGGTTATATTACTATCCGGCTATCCGCCATCTGCGGAAGAATACCAGGATTAGCCCTTTATTGCGCCGATGGTAAGGCCTTTTACAAAATATTTTTGGAAGAACGGGTATGCCAGGATGATCGGTCCTATTGCGACAACACACAAGGCCATCCGCGCACTCTGGCCGGGCAGGTCTGCCATAGTCAGAGACCCCTGCCCTGTCTGGGACGATATTTGTATCAAATAGGTCAGTGAAGACTGGACCCTGTATAAAAGAAACTGCAATGGAGTCAATTCATTTTTTGTTATGAACATCATTGAAGTAAACCAGTCGTTCCAGTAATTGAGGCTGTCAAACAGGCCGATGGTCGCAAGCACAGGTGTGGAAAGCCTGAGTATTATAGAATAGAACACCCTGAAATCGCTTGCTCCATCCATCTTTGCAGATTCCACGATAGAGTTCGGTATGGTGGTGGAAAAAAAGGTTTTCATAATTATTACAAAAACAGGCGTCAAAAGCATGGGGAAAATAAGGACATTTATCGTGTTGCTCCATTTTAAAAACTTTGCATATACCATGAACCAGGGGACCAATCCGCCGCTAAACAGCATGGTAAAAAATACGAGAAAGGAAAAAAATCCACGGTATTTGAATTCCTTTCTTGAGAGCGGATATGCAAATAGTGCTGTAATAAGAACACTGAGAGCCGTTCCGGCCACTGTTATGAATATCGAAATCCCATATGACCTTATTATCTGTCCTAAATCGCTCACAATATACTGATATGCCATCGAACTGAACTTCTGCGGAAAAAAACTGAATCCATTCGTATTCAATGTTTTTTCGTCTGTTATCGAAACCATAAATACCAGCAGCAAGGGTGAAATACATATCACTGTATACATAAGGAAAATCGCATTGAATACAGCATTGGTCAATCCGGATATGCGGTTATTATCAATATGTTCTGTACTTGCCATATCAAGTCACCTCTTTAAAACGTCAAATTTGATTCATTTCTGCTAAAACAATACATAGTCTTTATTGATTCTTTTTACTATAAGGTTGCTGGCAAGGACAAGTATAAATCCCACGGATGCCTGATACAGCCCGGCAGCTGCAGACATACTGATATCGCCCATCGTCCGGAATGCATTATATACATACGTATCAATGACAAGGGTTACAGGATACAATATTCCTGCATTTTGGGTAACCTGGAAGAAAAGGCCAAAATCTGCAAAAAATATTCTTCCTATGGATAACAATGTTAAAATAATTGCCAGAGGTATCAGCATCGGAACAGTTATATAAACCGTCTGCTTCCACTTGCCTGCACCGTCTATCACTGCAGCTTCATACAGTTCCGGGTCGATGTTGGAAATCCCCGCGAAATATATAATGCTGTTGTACCCCAGTGACTTCCATATAGTTACCATTGGCAATATAAAGATCCAGTACCTGGGTACGCTATACCAATGAACAGCATCAATGCCCAAAGGCTGCAAAATGCTTTTGTTAATGAATCCCGTATCCACACTGAATAATGAAAACGCAAGATAGCCTACTACAACCCAGGACAAAAACTGAGGCAGGAACATGAATGTCTGGTATGTTTTGGCGAGCCTGCGGTTTCTCAGTTCATTGAGCGCTATGGCTGCAGGTATTGCTGTAAGCGGAGTAAGCACAATAAAAAGCAAATTGAACAGGATTGTGTTTCGTGTAATTTCATATGCATAGCTTGTTGTCAGAAAGAATTCGAAGTTTTTAAACCCTGTCCACTTGCTTGAAAACAAGCTGACAAAAAAGTTCGGGGACGACATTTTAAAGTCTTTGAATGCCAGTACCACACCAAGCATCGGCAGGTAATTGTTTATCAGGAGCACTATCAAACCAGGGATAAGCATAATAAACAATGCTTTGTTTTTTACCAATTCATAAAAAGGCGGTTTTTTCTTTATTGGATAATGAATACTGCTGATGACGACCATCCCTTTCCGTGTAACCGTTTATGATATAATTCTAAAGCATAAAGGAAACACGATAAATGGACTCATCTATGATGAGGTGGATTATTCTACACACTTCCCGACCTCAGAAAAAGATTCAAAAAAAACAGGGACGATCATTTGAAATTCGCCCCAATTTATGTAAATATTAGTATACAACAGCATATATTTCGAGTGTTCATTTATTTACCTGGCAGCTGCAAGCCAGGCATCAATCTGTTTCTGCTTTTCCTGGATTATGTTCCCAAGTCCTGCCTGTTTCATCTTCTCAATCATCCTGGGCAGATATTCACCAGGGTCTACAGCTCCATTCTCCAATGAAGGCCCAAGTTCCTTTATGACATTTCTTACAGCAGCAATTTCAGTCTTTACGGGTTCGGCGTCAAAGCTGAAACCCAGTATTTTGCTTACTGTTCCGGTATCATTGTACTGCTTGAAAAGATCCCATTTCTGCGTATTCTGGCCCACCATGAAATAGTTCAGGAACTGGTTTCCGAATTCCCAGAAGGCATTCGGCATATAACCTGTAGTCCTGGCGTCCACACCTGGCGCAAAATCAACCGCATTGTCAGTTTTCCTGACCCAATGAATATTTTCTACTCCATAATTCAACATATTGTTTACTACAGGATCGGTATTTACCAGTTCAAGCAGCATCAAAGCCCTCTCCTTGTTTTTGGAAGTCGCTGCAACAGCATTCATGGAACCCGTAACATCATTCGCAGTCACAAACGGTTTTGTATATGAGATTTGCTCCATCCTGTAGCCTAATGCCGTACCGACTTCTTCATTTGCTAGAGGTTTTGTAGTCCCGCCCTGCAAAAAGACCTTGTTGGCTTTTCTGTCGGGTTGAACGTCCTGAAGTGTAGGAGCATCCCTGCGGATCAGTCCTTCCGTATAGAACCGGCGGACTATATCCAGAACAGCTTTATATTCGGGTGTCTCATACTCATCAACTACTTTTGTATCCTTATTCGGATAGAGCACACCAGGCACGGTTTCATCGCCTATAGGGTCAAAATCATTGAATTTCCTGGCGAAGTCACTGACTGAAAAAGCTTCAACAGGGTAAATATCAGGGTCTGCGGCGTGTACTTTCAACAATATGGGTTCCAGATCGGCAAGAGTGGGGATTGTTGTCTTGAATTTCTGAAGGTCCTCATAGACGCCAAACTTCTGCGCCAGATCGACGCTGTATAAATATCCGTTCGTATGGGCTAATTCCTTGCTTGTAGGAATGGCATAAATTTTCCCATTTATTTTTGCACCTTCAAAAAGGAGCGGCGGTAAATTCGACTTTGTTTTTGGAGCATACTTGTCCAGCATATCGGTAATATCCACGAAATAGCCCTTCGCCACACTCTGCGGGTACTGGCTCCAACCTGCGGTAAACATAATGTCGACATTTTCACCGGATGCGAGAAGGATCGGAAATTTTTCACTCCAGCTTCCCCAATCGACCATATTAAGTTTGATAGTTGCATTGATCTTATCCTTCAGATAAGTATCCAGAGCCTGTTCCACAAGCTGTGTATCCTTCTGGGGCGTTGCCGGCAGGTACCAATCCAATTCCACGGGCTGCAGCGGTTCCAGGTTTGCCGGAACTGCCGCGGATGATGCTTCGGTATCAGTTGCGATGTTTGGTGATCCGCAGCCTGAGAGTGAAACAGAGAGTGCAAAGGCTATGAACATCAGGCATGAACTTTTTATTGCGTTGTACATTTACAGACCTCCTCACTTCAATTGTTTCACCGGCTTCAGAGAATCAAAATCCGGATATCTGTAATCATTTATATTGATAAGTCCATTATTCGCATTGATATCGAGCAGAGTATTCAGCCTATTGCTTTCTTCCAGCAATTCCTGACCGTTATGATTCCCTGAAAGAGCCGACCTGTATATGTCTTTGCGCGTCCATTCTTCCATGTTCAGAGGAGTTCCGGGATAAACAGAATCATATCTTCCGGGTAAAAATTCTGATAACCTGGCGATATCCTTGCGGACACCCGAGTCCGGCGAAATATCGTTCATTAGTGGGATAACTAATCCATTATCGGATAGATCGGCAAGATAATCGTACGAATATAAAAATTTCCACACTTTTGCCGATTCATCCATGTATTTTGTGCCGGAATTTACCACGTTCCAGCCTGCCGTATCTATTTTTACAGCCCCCCTGCCTATGGAGGCTTCATCGATTGCCGGGGGCAGCGTTACTCCCCAATCGCATATCGGCGGAAACTGATCAAAAAGTAATGACGCTTCCCAGCTTGACACATACATCATGCCGATATTCCCGTCAGCAAACTGAGCAATTGCCTGGCTGATTTTCATGGTATCCGAGCCCGGAAAAAGACCTCCGTTTTCATTCATATTTCTAATTGCTGCAAGCCAGGGCTCATAAACAGTCAAGTCATATTTACCCTCCCTGAAATCATAAAAATAAACCCCGCTATAACAATTGGATGCCTCCATCGGCATTACGAAATCCATCCATTCTTCTCCCATGGGCAAAGCAATGCCGTATTTTCTTTTTCCTACTTCGGCATTACTGATTTTTAAAGCATAGTTTTCAATATCCGATAGCGTTCGGGGCGGGTTTTCCGGATCCAAACCCGCTTCGCTGAACAAATCCTTGTTATAAATCAGCCTGTAGGTTATTTGAACAGACGGAAAGGAGAATACCCTTCCGCTGCTATCCTCAAAAGTCCTGGCATAATCGACGGCCCATTTTGGAAAGTCACTAAGAAAATCGTTGTCAACAGATTTTGTCATATCTGCCGCCCATCCCTTGGCGACATAACTGTCAAGCCATTCCCTGATGATTTCGAAAACATCCGGACCTTTGCCGGAAGCATTCAGCATGTTCAGCGTCTCGATGTATCTTTCCATGGGAATTTTAAGCTCTTCTATATAAATATTATTCTTATTCGTTTCATTAAATTTGTTGATGACATTTTCAGAAAGTCGGGCTGAAGGTATGGACCAATGGGCAAACTGAATGTTGATCTTACCCGGGTTTGAACCGATTAATGCATTTTCACCAGCCAGCCCGGGTTTCTGCCCTGTCTTCTCATTAACATGACTGCAGCCTGTGAAGAAGGAGGCAAATAGCAAAACTACATATAACCAGCAAAATATCGGGTGCCTTAATCTTTTCATTCTTTCACCTCATAGCATTTTAGCGATGAAATACAGCCTTTCGCGATTGAGTTGTACACCGTTTCATTATATAATAAAGTTAGTTGTTATGTTAATATATATTATTGTTTTATCTACTGGCAGATTTTATCGGTCAGACGGGGAGTGGAGCCACTAATGCTGAAAAAAGCTGTAAAAGCCGTTTTTTCCAATCATCTGCTCTTTACCATAAGCATCAGAAGCAGGTTGCTGCTTTATTTCATATTCCTTGCGCTGCTTCCGACATCAATTATTTCAATTACTCTGTATTATAAATCAACCGGCATTATCACCGAGAAAACCAATTCCGCTCTGGAGGAAAAGCTCAACATCATAAGCGACAATATTCTGCAGAAATTGGATTCCATATACGATGCCTCCAAAGAAATATATCTGAATACCGATGTAGTCCGGATATTATCAGCAGATCATCCGGCAAGTACTACCGATATCATAAATGAAATGTCCGTATTGGACAAGCTTCTGGAGAATTACACAGTAACAGATACGGCCCGGGATCTGATCATTCCTAAAATGTATATTTACAACAGGCCTGAATACATGTTTTACAGATTTACCGACAAAGTATCCGATACGAGCATTATAGAAACAGAAAAATGGTACATGAATCTTCCGTATAAAGCAGATTACACTATAATTGGAACCGATTCTGTCACCGTATCCTCCAAAAATGTAAAAACAGTAAAAATTGCCGTAAGGTTATTTGGTTTGGACGATATGAGCATACGGTTCGGCGGAGTTCTGCTGATCGATGCAGGTGCAGACTATTTCAATAATATTTTAAATAAATCCAAGCCAACAATCGGCAGTTCCATTTTCATATTGAATAGCAGCCGGTCCATTCTCACAAGTCCCGATGCTTCCTTGCCGGGTAAAGATCTTTCCGGCGAAAAATACATTCAGAATATTTTTAAAAACAATTCTGAACAATCCGGCTCATTTATAGAAACTATAAACCGGAGCAATATGCTTGTCTCCTACAAAAGAATAGAAGGTCCGGACTGGACGATAGTATCATTGACACCAATGAGTGAAATAAATGGCGAACTGATATCCTTCAACAGAGTAATCGTAATAGTGGTGATTCTCAGTTCCATGATTGCCATATTTATGGCTTTACTGCTTTCCGACAATATATCCTACCCGATCCGGAAGCTCGTTAAATCCATGTCCGAAGTACAGAACAACAACTTCGATATTTCTTTGGAATATATAAGGAACGACGAATTTGCCTATCTTTTCAATTCATATAAAACAATGCTGCACAATATAAAAGAGCTGATCGAAAAGCTCTACGTCAGTGAGGTCAGAAAAAAGGAAGTTGAATTGAAATCCCTGCAGGCACAGATCAACCCGCATTTCCTTTACAATACCCTGGATTCGGTCAACTGGATGGCATTAGAACTGAAAGCTGCAGATATAAGTACAATGGTGACATCACTTTCGAATTTTTTCAGATACAGCTTGAGCAAAGGGAAAAACATCATTTCTCTGGAAGATGAAAAAACACAAGTGGAAAGTTATTTGAAAATTCAAGCAATACGTTTCAAGGAGAAGTTGGATTACCATATTGACTTTTCCGGCGATATCCTTGGTTTTCTCAGCGTAAAGCTGATACTTCAGCCTGTTGTGGAAAACTCAATACTCCACGGCATAAATAAAAGATCAGGAAAAGGTACCATCACCATTACAGGCAAAAAAATCGATTCGGTCATTGAAATTGATATAAGCGATGACGGAGTCGGCGCTGATGTGGAAGAATTAAATGCCATATTGGATGATCCGGGCAACTCAAGCTCCTTTGCAATCAAAAATGTGAATGACCGGATCAGGCATTATTTCGGAAAAGAATACGGATTAAGATTCCATAACCACGAAGGGCCGGGTACTACTGTTATTATCAGGTTCCCGGCTGTCAAAACAATGGAGGGGCTTTATGTTGAAGATGATTATCGCAGATGACGAATCCATCGTTCGTCACGGATTGAGAAATGTAATACAATGGGAAAACTTCGGTATAGAAGTCGTAGCAGAGGCTGCCGATGGGCAGGAGGCTCTGGACGCCTGTCTTGAGCTGAACCCGGATATCCTTTTTACCGATATACGCATGCCCATGTTGGACGGGCTTGAGGTTGCAATGAAGCTCAAAGAGTTAAAAATGAACATCCGCGTGGTAATAATCAGCGGAGCCCAGGATTTCAATTATGCAAAGACGGCTCTGGATGCAGATGCGGAAGGATATGTCCTGAAACCTGTAAATATTGATGACCTGTCCGATGTATTCAAAAAGGTAGTGAACAGGATCAAACTGGAAAGGAATCAACAGTCTGAAGTGACTCAGCTTAAACAACAGCTTCATGAGCATTTCCCGCTTATAAGGGAGAATATTCTGAGAAACATGATTCACGGAGTATATGTAAACGCACAGGAAATAAATAAAAAAATGCAATTTTACAATATACCGCTGCAGACAGACGGGGATCATCTAGTATCCGTGCTTCAAATTGATGATTACAGCAGGTATACAGACAATCTGACTGAAGAGGATCGACAACTTCTGATTTTCAGTATACACAATATCATAGAAGAGATCATGAACAACTACAATGCAGGTATAGTATTCAGCACAAATGAGAATGAATTTGTCATGATTTTCAACCATAATGCACAATCCGGCAGGAAATACACTGAAATATGCGAAGAAATCACGCTGTGCCTGAGAAAATTCCTGGATGTTTCAGTTTCAATCGGGATAGGCCGTTCGGTTGGCAGCATATTGTCTGTTAATTTATCTTATAAAGATGCAGCCACGGCATTGCAGTATAAATTTTATACCGGTAAAAACTCCATATTGGACATCAATGACATTCATATTATGAATGAGTTCAATCCATCCAATATAGACTCTTCAAATCTGTATGAATATGAAAACCAGTTAATGAATTTTGTTAAGCTGGGGGATTGCGAATCTGTACAAAAAACCATCAGCAATATATTCGACGAGATCTGTTCCAGTCGAAACATACCCATCGATTATGTTCAAAGCATCTGGGTTGAAATAGTATGCATCGCATCAAGAAACATCAGAGATCTGGGTGAAAATCCGGATAGTATCACAGGCAGTTGTTCCATGATACTTGAAGAAATTTATCGAAAAGAAAATGCGGATGATCTGAAAAAATATATATCAGGAATCTTTGCAGAAATTACCCATTATTTTTCAAAAAAATACAATCAAAAAAACATCGCAATTATTAATAAAATCAAGGAAATCATCGCAAAGAGATACAATGAAGATCTCAGTGTTGCAAAAATATCAGGGGAGATTTATCTGACGCCAAATTATATCAGTCAGATTTTCAGGAAGGAAACCGGAGAAACAATTACTCAAAATATAACAAAGATCCGCATGGAACAAGCGAAAAAACTATTGAAATCCACAGACTTCAAAATACTTGAGATTTCAGAAAAGGTCGGGTATGAAGATTCGCACTACTTCAGCAAGGCCTTTAAAAAATATACTGGAGTTCATCCGCAAAAATACCAGTCACAGTAGAAAGATTCATCGACACTATATTCTGAGGTACTTATTTAAAACGCCTATTTCAATTCACTTGATAATTTTTCAATACTGATTTGAGCTTCCATGGCTGCAGCTTCAGGTGTTTTATTTTGGGTTAATACTTCATTCAACGCTTTTGTCACGATTCCAGACATTTCCGGCCATTCGGGATCAGGCCCCCTTACAATTGCGTGCTGCATTCCGTCTTCAAAAACCTCTCTTATCGCATTGTCTGAGTAAAATTCGTCTGCTGAAACATCTTTCCTGGAGGGGTGATACCCCATTGCTTTTGAAAAAGCCCCGGCATTTTCCTGACTGCAAATATACGTGAGAAATTGAAATGCCGCATTTTTATTCTGTGAATCAGTAATCCCAATATTTTCACCGCCCAACATTGTTACGGCTGTTTTATCCATCGGTATTTTGGAAACGCCATAATCCAGATCCGGAGCCTTTAGCTTAAGCTCTGGAATCTGCCACTGTCCGTTCAGCATCATCGCAATTTTTTCTAATGCAAATTGTTTCATCACATCAGCCTGGGACCAGTTGATTACTTCCCCGCTCATTGAACCGTCATCGACCAACTCATCCAAAAACGAGAATGCCTTTATTGCTTCCGGACTGTCCAGTTTATCCATTGACGCACCTGCCGAATAGAACCATGGCAGGAACTGGAACAGCCCTTGTTCGCTGTCCTGAGCGCATATACCAATACCTTTGACATTATTATTGGAAAGCTTCTTTGCAGTAATCCTTAATTCATCCCATGTTTTGGGCGGATTCAACTTTTCCTTTTCAAACAACCTTTTGTTGTAAAAAAGCTCAAGACAGTTGTCTCCCAGAGGCATCGCATAAATCCTGCCATTATAGCTGCAGGATTCCATCGCAGGTCCATAGAACTGCTCCATATCCGGCAGATCATTTACCTGCCTGGTAATATCCGCCAATATTCCCTTATCCGCCAGATATGCCTGATCCGGTATGTCAAAAATTACAATATCCGCCGGCGACCCTTCTGCAAAACCGGTAAGGAGCCTCTTTTTCAAATCCTCAAAGGGGACAAACTCAGGGACTACCTCAATTTCCTTCTGCCCATTGTTGAATCCGTTACACAGGCTGTTAATAAACGAAAACCTTTCCTGTCCTTCATAATAAAAGAGCAGAGTCAAATTTGCCTTATCCGTTTGTAACGCAGTAACGCCTTCAACTCCTGATGGTTTATCCTGTTTGTTGGACCCGCATCCGCTGATAAGGCTTAAAGCAATAAACAAAAATAGAACTGCTGCCAGGAATCTTCTCATGAAGCCACCCCAATATTTCACCCTAATATCCCACATCATTATCTCACACCGATATTCCACGCTAATATCACGCACCACTATCCCACAGCTATTTATAAGCCTTCTGATAATCTCCCGGAGTTAATCCCGTTGCTTCCTTAAAAACCCTGCAGAAATACTTCGGGTCCTGATAGCCTACATTAACTGCGATTTCATAAGTTTTCAGATCTGTACCAATCAACAGCTCTTTCGCCTTTTTTATTCTGAAGTCTTTCAGGTATGAACTGAAATTCACCCCTACTTCCTTATTAAAGAGGGACCCAAGGTACTCGGGTGTAATATTCAAACGTGTTGCTATTTCATCCAGCGATATTCCATCCTTGTAATGCTCCTTCACTATGCTTAACATCTTTTTGATTACCAATCCTACCGCAGGGTTGTTCTTTTTTTTAAACGAAGAAATTCTATCCGCAATCACAGTCAAGGCATTCCTTAATTCATTCCAGGTTACGGCATCCATGATCTTTTGCAAGGTATCTTTTTGATTGATATCTACATAAATATCATAATCGATTTCTCTAATAACATTAATGATTGAAGAAGCAAACCTTATAAATGCCTCTGTAATTCCTGACGGCTGATAGAGTTCCTTCCGCCACCAGGACAGGAAATCCTCAAAGTGTCTTTTCAGCTTTATAACATCAAAAGAGCAGACTGCCGACTTTGCAGAGGTTTCGATATCTATCGGATACTGGATCAGTCTGGTATTGATTTGCTGCGTTTTGGGGTAAGAGATCAGCACATCCTCCCCCAGAACGATGGACCACCTTAATTCTTTTCTCAAAATGTTCAAGCTGTTTCTCAGAAATTCAAGACCACTGAACCGCATCCATGCAAAAGCAATATCATGAATGCCTTCTTTTACTATTTCCTTGATGACAACCACCTGAAGATACCTTTCGAGCGCCTCGAAGTCAAGACAATTATAAAATACCATCACCAGTTCATGATGCAGTTTGAGTTCAAAAATGCTGTATCTGGTTGGTTGGCAATGATCCAATAACGCGCTGAGAGATTTTATAATTCGATCCTTTGTTACTTTCGTATGAACGCTAAAATAAATACTGACTGCTGCAAATTCCCCATTTGAATCAATATCATATTTTTCATGAATATATTTGTACATTTCATCTACACAATTGCTATCACTTAGAACCAGACTCTGGAATAGGCTCTCCAAAGAATTTAATACCTGTTGGTCTGTCCCAAGTTGTTTCTCCATACTTATTTCTTTTTCTACATTTTTTAAGGTCTGTTCGAGGTCGCTGGCGGTAATAGGTTTCAGCAAATATTCGCAAACTCCCATTTTAATAGCCTTTTGGGCATATTCAAATTCAGAATATCCGCTTAAGATGACCGTCCTGTGCTTCACACCTTTACTCTTTAGTTGCGCAAGCATTTCAATGCCATCCATTTGCGGCATTTTAATATCAACAATAACAAGATCAGGCTTAAGACGAGTGATCACTTCAATACCATCCACCCCATTTTCAGCCTCACCCACAACTTCATACTCCGGGCTTATTTTGCTGACAAGCTTGGCCACTCCGCACCGAATCATATATTCATCTTCAACAACAACAATTCTCATGCCAGTCCTCCATCCTCACAGCTTGGGTATTTTCAGGCAGATCGTCGTACCGGCGTCAGGTGTGCTTTCAATATTCCAGCTTCCATTTTCCCCATAATACATCTTCATTCTATTAAATACATTTTTCACACCAAGTCCGCTTCCACTGGACTCGATTCCCTTATCCTCCGCAGAGTTGAGTGCCTCTACGGTATCCTTATTGATTCCCTTGCCATTATCCTCAATGATAATACAGATGGTGTTACCCAAATCTTTTATGCTTATTGTTAGAACACCTCCGCTTTTCAGCCCTTCAAAGGCATGGATGATCACATTTTCAATAAAAGGCTGGAACAGCAGCTTATGAATGTTGCAATCCAAAACGCCGTCATCGATATTCATCCTGCACACAAACGAGTGATTGAACCTGATTTGCTGCAGGTAAATATACTTCTTCAGCCACTCCATTTCTTCCCTGAGACTCACAATGCTGTTACTTTTATTGATGCTGTATCGCAATATCTGTGCAAGAGACTTCAGCATATTGCTTATTTCATGCTCTTCCTTTTCTATTGCCATCCAATTGATTGCATCCAGTGTATTGTAAAGGAAATGTGGGTTGATCTGTGCCTCAAGTGCCCTTATTTCAGCCTCTTTCTGTTTAAATGTGGCGTCTTTGACTTCTTCCATCAACTGATTAATCTTATAAATCATTTTATTGAATCTGGAAGCAATAACGGAAATCTCGTCATCATCACCCTCTTCAAGTTTGACCTGAACTGACAGTTCGCCCTTCTGAGCTGTTTTCATGGCGGACAATATTTTATTAATGGACCCGGAAAAATTCTTTGTAACATATACGATGACCGCAATTGAAAAGAGCAGAACAAGCACCCCAAAGAGAATGGTCAGTCTTTGCACCACATATACTTTGTTGAAGAGAACCGTCTGGTCGACTGCATTTACGATGATCCAACCGGTGTCATCATCAATCAGTTCATTCGTGACCAATGTACTCTCGTAAAAAGCCTGGACAGACTTAAACAGATTGTTGTACTTCTCCCTGTTTTTGGTTTGCCCGGCAACACCATAATCGGAAAGCTTCCTGCCTACATATTCCTTATCCGGGAACGATACAATGTTTCCGCTTTTATCAACAATAAAGTTTACACTTTTGATGCCCTTCGAGTTTTCGTTAATATTTTCTGCTTCATTACATGCTTTATAAATAATATCTTCATCAATACTAATTACAATAACACCTATAGGACCTTTTTTTATGTCATTAAAATCAACCATTTTGTTTGCTATATGAAACAGATAATACTTTTTCTCACCAAGCCGGGATGCATAGGAGGATGGCACCAGAACAGTTCCCTTACTTTGCGTAATATTCGAGTAAAATTCCGTTTGATTAAAGTTTTTAGTCATCCATGAGCTTTCTATTGAAGATGCTGTAAGCGTATCATAAAAAACGGTTTTCCCGCTTGAGCACAATAAGGCAATACTTCTTATACCCATTTTTGAATTTGTAAGCTGACTCAGCTTGTCCCTTAAAAGGCTTGTTTCCAAAGCATTTTCGGATTCCTGATTAATTTTATTGATCAGCTCGATAATATCATCATCCGTATAGATCTGATAAAGGATATCCATATAGGAATTCAAAGTCGTATTTAAATTTTTATCAGTCTGGGCAAGATTCAGCTTTGTCAGTTCATCAACATTTTCTTTCATAGCGGCTGTTATATTATAATAGGAGATGGACTGCACAAGCAAAATAGGGATTATGGAAACAAATATAAAAGAAAAAATAAGCTTTGCTTTAAAGTTCATTTTTCTGAAACTCTTAAAAGCCCAATTGGGATTTATATAATTCAATAATCCTTTTTTCGCTTCAGAGATCTGCATCATATCTCCAATGAACCGTAACGATCTATTGTTTATTGAATAAAAAAGCCTATACTGATATATTACCAGATATAAGCCTTAAATCAAGCAATAAATCTTTTGCGTTCTATATGTCTTTCCCTTGTTTCCATTCATGCATGTGACCGCTGGAAGCCAGATCCATTGGCGTAAAAGCAGGAAGGAGCTTTACTTTCATCAGATGCAAAAAAACTGCCAGTCTCCGCTGATACATCTGCAAAACAAGAATCATATATTCCCCCGGTCGAAACAGATTCTTCGTCCGGGTATGGAATGACGAAGGGATGATAAGCTTCCTTGTTGATGCCTGTAGCACTGGGCTCCTCCCATTCATTCATCTACTTCACGTTTTTACGATATTGGCCTGGTGAAATGCCCACGGTTCGCTTGAACATTCTCAGAAAATTGGAATAGTCGTTGAAGCCTGATTTTGTACATGCCTCCGTTACATTATATCCTTCTGCAAGTAGTTTTTTTGCTTTTGAAATCCTTTTATACTGGATATACTCGTGAAGTCCGCTGTTGGTAATCTTCTTAAAAAGCCGGGTCAGATGGAAACGGTTGATATAAAAATTACGTTCTAAAAACTCCAGAGAAAGATCATTTTCCAAGTTCAAATCAATATAATCCAATATCGGTACCAGCTTTTCCGGGACACTGGGCGATTCACAGTCTGTTGGGAGGGTACCGGGAAAAAACCTGTTGATAAAAACAAGCAGCTCAAGGAAAGCGGCTAGCTTCAACACATCAGAGCCATTTGCGGTTTCATCCCCCAGCGCTTCTATCTTGCCGAACAGCTTCAGTATTTCTTCACTTTGCCTCCTGCTAAAGCTGATGAGGTTCTGTTCGCCTGACGGGCGGTTTGTAAAGCAATTCAAAAGATTGAAGGAGGGCGAGCTCAATGACTGCAAGATCTCTGAGTTAAAATGGATAACGATTCTTTCATATTGTTCTCCCGGAGAGAAAGAGGGTTTGTGGATTTCATGGCTGTTCATAAGCAAAAGATCACCATAATGCAGTGTATATACTTTTTTCTCAATAAAGTAATTCACATTGCCTGATATGAAAAAATAGATTTCGAAGCGGTCATGAAGATGAAAATCAGCCTGTCCCGGATTTTCAATCCGTAAATGATTATAATTTATAGATTCATTACAATCCCTATAGTATATATTCAAAAATCAGCCACTCCCATCTGGTTTAAACTTCTATAAAATAGCTTACAATGCCATCCTGAGCGTTAGCGAAGGATCTTAGGCGGCCAGGATTCTTCGCTGCACTCAGAATGACAAACATTTAGATGTTACATTATACTAGTAATGTCAAGAAAAACAATGTTTTAATCAAAATATGCAAAGAATATAGGTTAATTATATAATAAAATTTTCATAGTGGAATACATAATAGACAATATTTTAAATGGTTGCAGGGGAGTGAAGCCCCTGAAAAGAAGTCAGGAGGAGAAAAGAAGATGGATAGGATGAACATAGCAGCACAGTTATATACTTTAAGAGAATTTCTGAAAACGCCGGTGGATATTGGACCTACCTTGAAGAAAGTAAAAGCAATGGGCTATAATGCAGTTCAGGCTTCCGGAATCGGACCTGTCTATCCGCAAGTACTAAAACAACTGGCTGATGAGGCAGGGGTTAAAATCTGTGCAACACACATATCTCCCGACCGCCTGAGAGATGAACTGGATGTGGTTATTCAAGATCATAAAACCTGGGATTGCAGGTATGTGGGACTTGGAGCAATGCCAGCCCGGTTCAGAAGCAGCAGGGAAGGTTTTATTGCTTTTGCGAAAGAGTATAACGAGATATCTAAAAGGATTTTTGATCAGGGTTTAAAGTTTATATATCACAATCACAAGTTCGAGTTTGAGAATTTCGAGGGAACAACGGGATTGGATTTATTACTTTCAAATACAGATGCGGAAACCTTTGGCTTCGAGCTGGACACCTACTGGATACAGGCCGGCGGAGCAAATCCGGTGGAATGGATTAGGAAGGTTGAAGGCCGGATGGAGGTTGTCCATTTCAAGGATATGTCTATTAAGAATGACCAGCAATTGTTCGCGGAAATCGGAGAGGGCAATCTGAACTGGCGTGCAATTATTGATGTCTGCAGGGAAACTAATGTGCAATGGTATGCCGTAGAGCAGGATGTATGTCAGCGGGATCCATTTGAGAGCCTTCAAATGAGTTTTAATTATCTTAAAAAATATTTTCTATGACAAATACTATTGACGGCAAAATAAGTCCGTTGATCGTCAGATATCAAAGGAGAGTGAGTGAAATAAAATGAGCAGATTTGTATTGAGTGCTTTTGCTGATGAAATTGATCCCATGCTGACTACCCAGATGGATGTTCTTGATCAACATGGCATCAAGTATATTGAGATGCGTGGGGTCAACGGGAAAAGCCTGGTCCGGTATCCTCTCGAAGAGGTGAAAGAATTTAAAAAACAATTGGATGCCAGGGACTTTAAGGTTTCAGCCATAGGGTCGCCGATTGGAAAAACTAAGATAACAGAGGATTTTAAGCCCCATATGGAGCTCTTCAGGCATACCATGGAGATTGCAAGAATTCTGGAAACGCAATACATAAGGATGTTCAGTTTTTATATCCCTGAGGGCGAAAATCCTGTACTTTACAGGGATGAGGTCATGAATCGATGGGGTCAATTTATACATGCTGCGAAAGGAACCGGATTGATCCTCCTCCATGAAAACGAAAAGGGAATTTATGGAGATACGGCAGAACATTGCCTTGACCTATTGGAAACAATGAATTGCAGTTACATGAAGGCTATATTTGATCCGGCCAACTTTGTGCAATGTAATGTGAAAACCTACCCTGAAGCGTTTAATATGCTGAAAAAGCATATAGTATATATGCATATCAAGGATGCATTATACAAAGACCACAGCGTGGTTCCCTCCGGTCATGGCGACGGAAGGGTGAAGGACATATTGGCAGAGCTTAAAAGCAGCGGATTTGAAGGCTTTCTCTCATTGGAACCCCACCTTTCGGATTTTGCCGGATTTGCTGCTTTGGAGCCCAATTCACCGATTAACAGGCTTCCCGAAGGCGGGCCCAAGCAGTTCACAATTGCAGTGGAAGCTTTGAAAAAAATATTGGGTTAAGATAGGGAGACACCCGCAGGAAGCAATTCAAGCGGGTAGGTCACGATGTATACGTAAAGGGGTTAAGGAAATGTCCCCTTTTGAATAGGAGGAAATTATGGACAAGGTGCGTATCGGAATAATTGGCGTAGGAAACATGGGAAGCAGCCATGCCAGACAATTGGCTAACGCAGAGGTACCGGGTGCGGAATTGGCTGCGATCTGCGACATCAATCCTGAACGTCTTAAATGGGCGAAAGAGACCTTTGGAGATAAAGTGAAGCTTTTTGACAATACAGAAGCCTTCTTTGCAGATCATATTGCAGATGCAGTGATAATTGCGACACCGCATTACGACCACCCGACGCTTGCCATTCAAGCGTTTGAGAACGATCTTCATGTACTGATTGAAAAACCGGCAGGCGTTTACACAAAACAGGTAAGGAAAATGAATGAGGCTGCCAGTAAGACAGACAAGGTATTCGGCATTATGTACAATCAGCGTACGAACCCGCTTTACCGGAAGGTAAGGGAGCTGGTTCAATCAGGTGAATTGGGGGAAATCAAACGTATCAACTGGATCATCACTACCTGGTACCGTTCCCAAAGCTATTTTAATTCCGGAGGGTGGCGTGCCAACTGGGCGGGAGAAGGGGGCGGCGTACTGCTGAACCAATGCCCTCACCAGTTGGATTTGTGGCAGTGGATTTGTGGTATGCCAAAGCGTGTCCGTTCCTTTATGGCTTTTGGAAAGTATCATAACATTGAAGTAGAAGACGATGTAACCACCTATATGGAATATGCCAATGGAGCGACCGGTGTCTTTATTACCAGTACGGCCGATTCTCCCGGAACAAACCGTTTTGAAATACTTGGAGATAAGGGAAAGATAGTGATTGAAGAGGCACAACTGAAATACTGGCGTCTGCCTGTATCTGAAAGGCAATTCAACCTCGAGTATACCGGCGGTTTTGGAGAGCCGGAGAACTGGAAGTGTGAGATTCCACTCAATGGAACTGAGACAGCCCATTTAGGAATAATGAAAAATTGGGCGGCTGCCATACAAAAAGGTACACCTCTATTGGCACCAGGTGTGGAAGGTATCAATGGTCTGACGCTCTCCAATATGATGCACCTTTCTGCGTGGACAGATGCCTGGGTGGCGCTTCCGGTGGATGAGGAACTGTTTTATGAAAAACTGCAGGAAAAGATAAAAACCTCTGTCTTTGTAAAGGCCAAAGCTGGTGAGAAGACACTGGATGTTAAAGGAACGCATTAGTATGAAGATTCTAAATACAGCAATTATAGGGTGTGGGTCCATATTTGCCAATCATGCCGAGGCAATTGCCAGTTTAAATGCTTCAAGACTTTATGCAGTGTGCGATGTGGATAGGAAGAAAGCAGAGGAGGCAGCACATAGATTTGATTGCCGCTTCTTCACAGACTACAGGGAAATGCTGAGAGATAACGATATTGATGTGATACACATTTGTACGCCTCATTATCTCCATGCGCCAATGGCGATCGAGGCCATGCATAGCGGCATGCATGTATTAACGGAGAAACCCATGTCTATTACAGTGAAAGATGCTCTGGAGATGAACAGGGTCTCCTGCGAAACCGGTAAAACGCTTGGCGTATGCTTTCAAAACAGGTACAATGCCACATCGCGGAGAATCATGGAGGTTCTTCAAGCAGGGAAGGCAGGTAAAATCCTTGGCGCAAAAGCAATTGTTACCTGGAACAGGTCAGGAAAGTATTATACCGGAAGTAACTGGAGGGGAAGCCTTGAAAGGGAAGGCGGAGGTGTTCTGATCAATCAGGCAATCCATACAATGGATCTGATGCAGTGGTTTATAGGTGAGATGGATGGTCTTAAAGCTCATGTTGATACACGGCTGTTAAAAGGAATCATCGAAGTGGAGGATACAGCCGATGCCACTATTACCTTCAAAAACGGCAGTAATGGCATCTTCTATGCAACGACTAATTATGCAGCAGACTCCCCCGTCGAGCTGGAGATTATTTGCGAGAAGGCGGTTATCAAGCTGCAGGACAAGCTGGTTATTACATACTCTGACGGTACATCCGAGCAGGTATCTGAGACGGACAAGGCAACAGGCGAAAAAGCGTATTGGGGCTGCAGCCACAAATATCTGATACATGACTTTCATACGAAGCTTCAGGAGGGAAAGCCGTTTGATTTATCCGGGGAACAGGGGATTATAGCTATCAAAATGCTTGAGGCTATTTACGAGTCTTCTAAAACAGGGAGTTATATAAAATTGGCTGAGAGCGGCTAATATTTCATCCTACCTTGTATGTCAAAGATATACAAGCACCCCTTTTTCATTGATTCCGGGAGGTAAAAGCAAAACGCCCGCCTGAGAGAGCCAGGCAGGCATTCTGCTTTTCGGTTTCTATTCAATTGATATTTGACTCAACTATTACATTGAATTCATAGAACTCCAGTGTTCTGTTACAGGAAGACTCATATAAGATTTGACTTCTGGAGCAGCTTCATGATAATTTCTGCCAATTCAGCTCTTGTTATATTATTTTTTGGCGCAAGTCCTGCCTTACTTCCCTGCACCAGACCCGTCTTTATACAGGAAGCAACACTTTCTTTTGCCCAGGCTGCAGTTTTGTCTGAATCCGTAAACGCTGCAAGAAGTTTTTCTGCTTCGCCATTCTCGAGATCTGCTTTCAAACCGGTGATTTTCATCGCGTTTGCAATCACTGTCATTGCCTGCTCACGCGTAACTTTGTCCATTACTCCGAATCTGCCGTCTCCGTAGCCGGTTATAAGCTTATAGTCCACTGCTGTTTTAATATATCCGGAGTATCGTACATTTACGCCTACATCCTTGAATAGATTGCCTGCAGTTCCAGTCTTTAAGCCCAGAGCTTTTACCATAATCGCTGTAAACTCGCCTCTTGTAATATCTTTGTCCGGTTGGAACCTGCTATCTCCGACTTTATCGAAAATCATTCGTGAGCTCATATCCTCTATAGCTTTCTTAGCCCAATGATTCGTAATATCAACGAAGGTTACCGGGTGACTGATCAAAACATACACGCTGTTTGTCAGGCTGTTTATCACAGCATAACTTTTGCCATTGATTACTACAATTTTAGTAGGTACTTGTCTTACCGTTCCATCCCGATCAACCACGATAGCCGTTGTCACTTTACTTGGATCAACACCATCAGGAATGGCAACGGTTCTTTCAACGTATGCTTCAAATCCGGTAACTTCAACAATCTTACCCTTATAAGTACACTGCACCGCAAATTCAATCGGCGGTATAACAATTGAGAATTCGCCTGCTTTTGCAGCATTCTCCACCAGTTTTGCAGTTTCATCAGACGGCTTGGATATCGTAATTTTGACTTGTATATCTTTTAGGTTAACATCCTGGCCAAATTGTTTGGATATATCGTTGATATTAATTTGCTGTGCCGGCAAGGTATATGTGGCATTCGCTGTCTTAACCTCCAAAATCGCCTCTTTGCCTTCCAATTGCTGAATCATCTGACCGCTAAACTCACAATTGACCACCTCGGAATTCGAAGTTACAGTTAATACCGGATTCGGACTACTACTGTCAAGTATCTTCCTGATATCCTGTTCAGTGGGAGTAAGGTCTGTTACAGGACTGCTTCCGGTATTGGAAGTGACGCCGGTATTGGTACCCGTATCGCCGGTGACGCCTCCGTCGCTTAATACTTCAGTAAATGTAATTGCTGCAGCAGTCGAAGTTACCGCCTTTATGTCATCATAATACAGGACGGAGTCAAGTGTGTAAGTAGCAGAATCCTCACCCTCAGGCACAATTGTGTTGCACCACAGGCCAAAGCTTTGAATGTTGCCTGGATCAAACACGGCTGCGGCATTATCCCTTCCTGCAAAGCTTGAGAAGGGAATCGTTGCAAGCACAGGATTCTTTGAATCATTATACGCCGCATACTGGTTCAGATATACTTCGAATACATTGGTACCTGAGGTAATCTGCACAACCACTTTCTGCTTCTTTCCGTCGGGAACAGTCCACATGTGTAATGCATTTGCAGCGGACCAATCGGCGCCGTTCATACTTTTCGTCACTCCGACATATCCGCCGGAGATCAGCGAATAGCTGAACATCATGCTGTAATTGCCTTCATAGCTCTTACCGGATAATGCCGGTGTTATACTGCAACCGGTTCCCTTCCCCGTACTCCAGCTGGTATTGAGGATAGCATCATCGCCATCATAGTTTTCAAATGTATCGACTACCATCGGGTCAACGGCCGGCTCAGGCATATTGTACTTAAGATTGATTGTATTGTATACTGTTCCATCTACAACAAGTGACATGGTTCCTGCCGAAGCACCCAGTAATGCAAGCTTGTCGGCTGTCAGGGTTCCTTTGTATATACCATCTGCATCTTCAGTCGCCGGTATTTCCTGCACTTTGTCACCCGCTTTGTTTTTCGCTGTAAATTTGACTACCGAATTTTCCGCAGCATTTTTTACACTTGCTGCCAAGACAGCTGTATCAAGTATGCGGCTGCCGGAAACAGGCGCGGTGATATATCCGGTTACATTCGTATTTTCAATCGCAGTTGCGGAGATTTGTGAAATGTCTCCCATCTGGGAGGCAAACACTGATCTGGGATCATTATAATAGTCAATGAAGTTGTCGATCATCTCCTGGCCCTTCACAGCTGTTGCCGTCTTGCTTATCACATATGGTGTATAGAAGGAAGTGTTCTCCCCGAAGTTCGCCCATACCATGAAGTATGATGCATTGGTAGGCGCAACGGCGTCCAGCACTTCATTGAACCAATCCTTCCTTTCATTGCCTGTCTTCAGGAATGCCTGGCTGTTCGGATTGGCAACACCCGTCTCAGTTACTGCAAACAGCTTGCTGTGTTCTGTGGCAAACTGCTGAACAATACCCATTTCTGTTGTCAACTGAGCTATAAAATTATCGCCTGCGGCAGGATTCTGATGATACATGTCAAAACCAACCATATCCACATAATCATCACCGGGGTAACGAAGCGCATAATCAGCTGTGCTTTCCGCATCACTGCTCGGCCCGTATACATACAGGAAGTTATGTACTCCCTTGACATCACGCAGATATTCGACCGTATATTTGTAAATATTTTTGTAGGATTCCTGGTCACAGAAAGCGCGGCCCCACCAGAACCAGCTGCCCGTGCCTTCATGGAACGGCCTGAACATTACACTGATATTATCATCCTCCAGTGATTTCCCATAAGCTGCGATCATATCCAGATAATCCGTGTACAGGTAATTCAGATCCTGACCCGGCATGATCCTTTTGACAATATCTCCGGTTAAGGTTCCCGGCGTATAGCCTGAGAAATTGTAATGCCCGTCAGAGAGTATACCCACACTGCCGGAATCTGAAGGATCAGCCGTACCCGCCTGACTGTTCTTCACCCTCTGGTCAATGATTTCAAAGTTGGGCATGTGCGCAGATAGTGTAACGATGGCACCCTGACCGGCCGCTTCTTTTGTAACAGCTTCAACTGCAGCTACACGATTCGCAAGAGTATCATTCCAGGCTGCAGCTTCAAGCTCGTTACCTGTAAGCGAAAGCGCATCAATACCCATTACCGCTGCGATAGAGCCTGTCATATCTTTTGTATCTGAATTTGACAATGGTGCTTCTGCACTCCCTGATTTGTGAGTGATATCGTTCTGATGCCCGAACAAGACACTATCAGTCTTTCCAATTGCATCCAGATATGCGGCAAGCTTCACGGTATAATTCATGGCATTGTCATCTGCCAGCTTAATATTGCTCAATGTTGCCTGCGTCTGCCCGCAAGCAACTACGGAATTGGAATTCACCTGAACAGGTGTTTGTGCTTCAGGGCTTAACGTTGCAGTTACGTATATATCATCTTCAACAACCTGGCTGAAGGTGACATTATCGATATAGACTGACCCTTTATAATCAGTACTGTTTCCGACTAATCCAATCGTAAAACTATTTACGGAATTAGCAGCACCCGTAAGCGATAACACAACTGCAGCTTTTTTCAATCCACTTCCAAAATCTTCTGCATTGCTGATAGCTGTGTTAATATCAATAGTACCTGAAAATAGCTTGGCTAAAAAAGTACCCTTTGTCATCTTTGCCGGATCATAGATGAAGTCGAATGAAAATTGATTATATCCCTCAAATTCCTGCGCTTGTGCAAAGGTGTATTTTACCTTTGCCTCGCTCCATGAGGTGGAACTGTCACCTGAATAGTCAACATTCAGTTTCATTGCTGCAAAGTCCACGTCATAATTGATTGTCAATCCACCGCTGTATTGGTAGCTTCCGTCATCAGACCATGAGGCAATGCTGTCGGCGCTGTCAAATGTATATTTTATAGGATCTACTGCAGGCAGCTCAGGCTCACCCTGGGGAGCTGCATTTTCAAACTTCACGTTGTCAAGATATATATTCCCGCTATAGTCGCAGTTACTTGCAGCAAGACATGGTATGATCACTTTCAGCCCTTGTTCAGTTTCTATTTCAGTACCGAATGAAATGGAAACCGTCGCCTTTTTAAAACCATTGCCCTGGTCTGTAAAGTTGCTGATTAGAATTTCAGGAATCGCCGAAGCTTGGGTCCAGACCCAGTCGTCCCCCATCTTGACAACTGCCTGAGCTTTCAGCGAACCTGTATAGACAGCCGCCTCCGGCAATAACAAGTCAAAGCTCATTGTAGCTCCTGAGTTTATATTGTCTGCATATTCAAACGCCAATTCTTTCTGGAAAATACTATTCCAGCTGTTGGATACATCGCCTGCCACTACAAATTCCAAAGCTTTATCCGTAGTAGTCACAAATACTGCCGTTGCATCTGAATTGAAGTCATTTTCATAAATAGTGGTCATAACAGGCTCCACTGAAACTGCCAAACCATTAATAAGCTTGACATTGTCAAGATAAATCAAACCGTTGTAGTTGCAATTACTTTCCGCCAGACAGGGTATAATGGCTTTCAGCCCCTGTACGGCTTCAATTTCGGTTCCGAACGTTATGGATACCTGTGCCTTTTTGTAACCGTTAACAGAATCACCAAAGTCTCCAATAGCAATTTCAGGAATCGCCGAAGCCTGGGTCCAGGTCCAGCTTTCTCCCATCTTGGTTACGGCCTGTGCTTTTAGCAATCCTGAATATGTAGCAGTTGCCGGTAGAAACAGATCAAAGCTCAATGTAGCACCTGAGTTTATTTTATCAGTGTAACTAAATACCAGTTCCTGCTGGAATACGCTCAGCCAGCCGTTGCTTATATCTCCTGCCGCATTGAATTCCAATGCTTTGTTCCCGCCGATGTCCACCGCTGTCGATACCGCTTCAAAGTTATTCTCATAGATGATCTGGGTATCCGCTGCAAATACCGGAGCAACGGGCAGCAGTGTTGCAAGCAGTACTAATGTGAGAATGACCGCCAGGATTTTTTGAAACCTTTGTCTTAACATTTCAGAAGCCCTCCCTACTATTTTATTTTTGATATGAGATTTTAGTGTTTTGAAAATTCCTCATTTGTTGGTGTAATAACTGAATTTAGAAGTATATCTTTTGTTTATGTTTACTTAATTTATAGCTTACGTTAACTTAATTATTTTATTAACGTTTACTTTATTATGTCATGACATTTAAAGCATGTCAATAGTAATATAGCAAATATATACAAACAAAAAGCACTATAAAACGGAATATTAATTGAATATGCCGGTATATAAGTGCTAGTTTGAATATTACCAATAATTATTATTATGAAATTTACTTAATTTTAACTAAATCATTGCGTAAAATATTAGTACTTAACGCCATCTCCATCGACAATATTGTGTGTTTAGAAAGTCTTCTTAATGCACCCGGATTGGCGAAGGTTTTTTCGGCGACTCTTTTACGCCGAAAAGCGTGTCAAGGGTCGATCCCTTGACACGCTTGGTTTCCTCTCAATTCGCATACTTTTTATGTTGCGCAACTTTTCTAATATTGCGAAACCTCTGAATAGTAACT
The DNA here is from genome assembly GCA_002307275.1 of Hungateiclostridiaceae bacterium UBA1305. Lineage (GTDB taxonomy): Bacteria > Bacillota > Clostridia > Acetivibrionales > DTU013 > UBA1305. The sequence goes on along the minus strand of DBTX01000027.1, from coordinate 551 downwards.
TTAATTTCTTATTTTTTTGCTAGAAGTTATTGGATTTTAAAGTTTTTTATTTCTTCATCTAGTTTATTCGCGTCATCGGCTAATTCGTTGATTGCCTGACTCAAATATTCAACCGATACAATCTGGTTACTGGCTTTTCCGCCTACCATCTCTGCTGATGCCGCTGTTTGCTGTGATACGGATGAAATATTACGAATGGCTTCAAGCGTATCCTCTTTGGCTTTTTCGATTCCCTGTATTCCAAAAGTGATATTATTCAGGTTATTGATCAATTTGCCAACATGCTGATTAATGCTTTCAAATACATGAATAGTGTTATTCAAAGCCGACGCCTGTACTCCTACAATTCTCTCTGCATTTTTAGCCGATTCTACCATACCCGAGGTCTTCAGACTTATCTCCGATACGACATTCTTAATCTTCTTTGCAGCTTCGCTTGAGTGTTCAGCCAAAGCCCTGATTTCATTGGCCACCACCGCAAAACCCCTGCCTGCTTCGCCAGCCCTTGCCGCTTCTATAGATGCATTTAGGTAATTGCATAACGATTTTAA
>DBTX01000053.1 GCA_002307275.1 Hungateiclostridiaceae bacterium UBA1305 | reverse complement strand
TGTTTGTCATATATAATAAAATTATACATGCCTTACATGGCTGTATGCGTAAAGTGCACGCCGCACATTGGTCGGGATCGAGGGTAAATAATTCGATCAGTACCTTGTCCAAATTTGCATAATCAGGGATTACAATGCTGTCCAGGTTTTCCTCGGCTGCAGTATAGTTTTTTACCATTTCACGGGCATCAGCGGTGCGAAGAGCGGCCTGAACAACTGCTATTGTATTTTCTATCGGGACGTCATACGGCATGTCGCAGCCGGGACTTAATAATAGATTGGTATGATCTTCGATACTGTCCAGTATATCAATAACACACTTCATATTATCCTGCTGATTGCCGAACAGCATAGTGGTGGTTAATGGAATATTTCCGCCTAAAGCTATATTGAATTCATCTGTGACTTTTTTGGCATTGCATAACACTACATTCTCATCGACATGGATTGAGTCGGGATAAGTCTCGCACATTACCCGCATCTGTTTTGTCGCATCTCCGCACACGAAGAAGGAAGAAGGACAGTTTTGGTCTCTCAGGAAGGCAAAAAGCTCCTTGAAATGGGAACCCAGCATTTTTGAGAAAAACTTCGGAGAAACCTGACTGACCAAAGGATCGACAACTGCTATTACATCCATACCTGCTTCAATATAGTATTCGGACATCCGCATGGCAACCTTGGTGCAAAATTTCATAAAGTTCTCCACCAGTTCCTGATTCGAGAACATATCCTTAAAGAACTGGCTGCCGCGAAGATGCGTTGCAAGGGTCAAAGGTCCGCAAAGCAAACCATAAAGTGCAGTATCGCTGCCGATGGAAGCTTTCACGCGTTTCATGGTCTCAAGTACCATAGGAATTCGGCCATCCTCTTTTTGGGGGATCAGCTCATCGGCAGGAAAGCCGCTGTCAGCAGCGCTGTAAGGATGCTTGCAGACGGAAGGCGGATTGTATTCGGCCCAAAGCAATTCGCATCCGAGTGTTTCAGCTTCCAATTGCAAATCGAACACGATCGGCATACCGTCCGGAGTATATAATTTATGAACCTCCATCAACGAAGCATATAATTTATCTCCATCCAGCAGGATCTCTTTTCCCGAATATCCCTTCAGTTTTCCTGCATGAACTCCGGCAAACGGGATCCAGGGCACACGGTCAGCCTTTTCGTGCCTGAGCGTTTTGAATATCAGTTCTTTCCCCATAGTAGCAACCTCCAATAATAACACTTGATTTAATATCGGAACAAGTGAATATATCGTCTGCGGATGCCATCGGTCCGGCATGCTTTCCACTTTAACGATAGAATAGATTTTACTACTGAAATGATCGTATGAAGAGGTTCAATTTGATTTTATTTAGAGGTGACAGTTTGTGCTTGACATCAAAAACCGGAATAACTTATACTTAGTCACAATAAAGCAGAGTTCGGGGAAGTACCATACTCATCAAAAAGTAAGGCAGGTTGGGGAGATGGAGAACAGACTTATTGAATTATCGGTAAATGAGATTTTTGAAGAATGTCTTAACAGCTTTATTGAGTTTTGTGCAATACAAAAGGGTACGGCTCGTGGGGAAAGGATATTGCAGAACTGTCTGGAGGCCCGGAAAAGAATTTTCGGGGCCTGTAAGATTAATATCCTGATATCGCCATTTGATGCAGAATGCATCAAAGAGAATTTCTTCAGGATCGGGGATAAAACGATACATTATGAGGGCCTAAAGAAGCTGGCGCTTTCGAATGTTATTGGAGGGTATATGTATTCGGTTTTTACCGAAAAATTACCTCTTGATGAACTGGAACTGAGTACATTGCAGATGTACTATGCGGACAGTTGGCTGAGTGCATATGTCGATGCCGGATGGAAAAGCCTGAAGGCCATACTGGTGAATGAGGTAAAGATAGATTTTTACAAAGATGGCATGCAAGGTAAAATTGTTGTTTCAGAATCCTTGGCGCCCGGATATCATGGAATGCCGCTGGAGAGTACGGAGGACTTGTTTCAATTGATGAAATTATCGGAATATGGCATGGAGTTGCTTAACAATTCCGTCATAATACCACAGAAAAATGTAATTGGAATTTACCTCGCAGGCATTTTTGAGGAGTGCATAAAGTATTAAATATAATATTGACAGCCAATTATGCCGATGATAAACTAAAGTTGTCGGCGGATACTCTGCCAGCATTTAAAATTTTATCAAATATTTTTTATTGTCATTATGCCATCGGTCCGGCATGATTCCTAATAATGATGAGCGCAAAACTGAATATTTATCGGTTTTTGATTTGTGAGATAATTAGGGAGGATTATGATTATGGCAAGTCAACTATATTTTGCTGAAGAAAAAGATGCAATTTATCATAAGCTGATGGATCGATGCATTGAGCTCTTCAGAAATAATGAATTGAAAGGCGATGCAATACAAGTGCTGATTCTTTTAATGGATGAAGACTATATTTCCATGCATAACCCGTTTCATCATTTTATCGTTCCGGCAAGCTTACTGACAGCTACTTGTATGGTTAGAGAAAGTACGGAAGACGAATTAAAGACTATGCTTCATAAGGCATATGCCAGGGCAGATTACATACAAGGCGGTTTTGCGCTGATTATGGGGCTTGTGGAGCCGGAATCGGGGCAGGCATATATATGAGTATCTATACGGGCGCCACTACAATGTCGGAAGAAAGCTGGAAATGGTGCAACGAGATCACAGGTTTGAGCCTTCAGGCGATTTCCGGGATACCTGGTCCGCGCTGCTGTAAACGAACAGCCTTTCTTTCTGTACGGTCAGTGATCCCCTACATTAGGGAAAAATTACGGATAGAGCTTAAGCAGCCAGGGGAAATTGTATGTAAATATTTTAGTAATAATAGTGAATGTAAAAAAGAACTATGCCCATTTCATCAGGAAACAGGAGTGAGAGAGATGCAGGAAAATAATAGGGAAGCCATTATTGTTCCGGATATTGTTATGCCGATAAAGGATTTGGATCATCCGTGTCCCTGCCAGAATGTCCCCGTAAAATTACAGAATAAGAAGGGGAAGATTCTTGTCTGGCTTAAGGAAATCGGAGAGAAGGTCGAACAGGGCGAGGTGATATGCGAAGGGGAAGTCCAGCTTAAAGCTGTTGAACTGCCGGCTCCGTGCCAGGGAACGTTAATAGAACGATGCGTAGATATGGACGATGGTTGAAATAAACAATGGCTCGATTTTCTGTGCATGCCTGAAGGGTGGGTTTGTAAAAACCCTGGTTGCTTTTTTGGAGCAACCGGTCGAGGTACTGTTTATTGAAGCTTCCGGAATGGCAGACCCGTCCAGTATGAAACAATTATTGGGGCAATTGACGGTCTTATTGGAAAGAAGGCCCGAAATCCGCCGACGGTATGAATACAGGGGATCCGTCTGTCTGATAGATGCCGGGCGTTTCTTGGAATGCTGCGAAATATTCCAGCCGACAATCAATCAGGTGAAGAAAAGCTCGGTGCTGATCCTGAATAAAATTGATGAAGTATCTGAAGAATGCATACTGGAATTACATAACAAACTGAACGAACTTAATCAAGGGGCGTATATTTATAATACGACGTTCGGGCAGGTTCCGGCTGAATTGCTGGAGGACAAAATAAGTCCGGACGGTGTGCTGGAGGAAGAATCCTGTAATACCATCCGGAACAGGCCGGTCACATATGTTCTTCAAATGAAGGGAAAATACGATTTGAAAAAAATGAAGGAATTTGCTATGGGAATGTCGGAGCGGGTACTGCGTTTCAAGGGCTTTTTCCTGACACCGGAAGGTGAACTGGCACATGCGGATTGTGTAGGAGATTACATAAGGATTGATAAACCTGATCTGGAAGATTTCAAAGCAATTATTTGTGAAATTGTCCTCATAGGTAAAAACAAGGAGGATTTTGAAGAGGATTTATTGGAAAAATGGAATCATTGTTTTCCCGGTCAAAAGATTGATCATGAAAAATGCTGATAGTAGGCAGCTTACGAATAGGATTCATATTATAGGATCCTTTCTTTGCAATGTTACAATTATTGTGTTTGCCTATTAAGCTGTTTGAGTATGGGAGTGTGCTACCCGAACCATTGTTTGCAGGTTCTCCAGGGGAACATTTGGAGGAAGATCGCATCCGGGCATCATAATGTATCCACCCCTGGACCAGTCGGCATCACTGATACAGGCCTCGCAATCCTCCTGAACCCTCCGGGTGGAGCCGGATAACATCGTATCTGACGGATTCATTTTACCGGCAAAGGCCATCCTGCCATTCAACAGCCCTCGTGCTATTTTTAAGCTTACTTTATAGTCCATTGAGAACATATCTGCTTTTGTATCTGGAAGAGCATCCAGAAAATTTGTTGTATTACCACATATATGAATCATTTTGGAAAATGGTTTATCTCCAATTCTTTCGTTAGTATTTCTCAGACAAGGAAGAACAAGATCTTCAAACATTCTCGGACTAATCATGTCACCGGAGGCTGCAGGTTCTGCCTGAGACACATGCTCCACACCGGCATCAAGGAAGAGGTTCCAATAGGTTATCACCACTTCCTTTGTGAACTCAAGCAGATACAGGATGCTATCCCTGTCTTTACGCAACTTCTTCACGAATTCTGTTGTTCCCAGCATCAGGCTTCCTAATGTAATTGGACCCCATTGACTGACTGCAAGCATGGTCTGATTGTCTATTTTTTTCTTCATGATTTTTGTACTTTCAAGCATAGCAATAATACCCGGGTCTTCCTTGATTTTTTCAAGAGACAGTTTATCAACATCCCTTGGACTACTTAAAAATGGGTAAGCTTCAGCGGATTTTCCGGGGATGGAGAACTCTGTCCGAGCGCCTAAGGCTCTTAGCACCAGATTATTACAGCCGTCTGCACACCAGATCAAATCCGATTTCACCTTTTCGATCATATTTATAAGGTAATCGGCAGATTTTTCAGGGGGCATATCAAATGAGTCCTGCAAAGATTTCCCCTGTTCATTGTAAGCCCACACTCCCCCTGACAGAATTATTACGGGTACACGTTCCGTCTTTTCCAGTTTGACAGCTTTTTTGAAAATCTCTTTTGAATTCATCGTTTCCTCCAATACTATACATAACATATATTAATACTAAACAATGATAAGTAAAGTATAAAATAATTTTTAGTAAATTGCGAGGTATATTTTTACTTTTTTTTATATGACAGCGGTAATTGTAAATAATACTGAACATTGACAAATCCATATTGTATAGTTGAATTGAGGGTTTGGTGAAAGGGAATCAATTTTAGAATATCTTATTACAATTCTAATCCTTGTTACAATTGACTCCTTAAATAAAGCGTTATTTTTTAAAGATTTTGCTTTGTTTTTTAAATTACAAACATGAAGATCTTATAGTAAAATTCCAGTATGATAAAACGTTTAAAGGAGTGCTTAAAATATGGAAAACATACTTTCATGCAGCACGCACTGTTACAACAAATTTCCTTTCGAAAGGGCATTAAAGGGAATAGCGGATGCCGAGCTTAAATATGTCGAGATCGGCGCAATTCCCGGACATTGTGATCATATCAGGCCTGAGCTTCTTTCGGTAAAAGAAATGAAGGAGGTGCTTAAAAAAGTTGAGAGCTATGGGCTGAAACCAAGCAGCGTTAGCGGGCACTGCAATTTGGTAAGTAAAGATGGAATGGAGTTGTTCAAAAAGCGTATCGATTTTGCGGTACAAATAGGAGTGGGAATTATTAATACCGCAGATGGCAATATATCCGGCAAGAAAGATGAAGAGTGCTTTTTTGAAAATATGAGGGAAATTGCCGGATATGTTGAAGAGCGGAATATCATTATAGCGATGGAAACCCATGGCGGGCTTTTAGGCACAGCCAAGGATTGCATAAAGACTATAGAACGGATTGGTTCAAATAATGTCAAAATCAATTATGATCCTGCAAACCTGATCTTTTTTTCAGGCAAAAGACCGGAGGACGATATAGCTTATGCGGTTGAATATATGGGGCATATGCATATCAAAGACAAATTGGAGGGTCAGGGAGTTTGGAATTTTCCTGCTGTTGGTGACGGGTATATCGACTATGAAACAATTTTCAATGTTTTATCTAGAGGCAATTATACAGGACCAATGAGTTTCGAGATAGAGTTTGTTGAAAAAGGCCCCCAAAGCCCTGAAGAGGTTGATATCGCACTAAAGAGATCCGTAAAACATGTAAAGAAAATAACGGATAGTCTGAAGTGATTAACAAAGACTGAAGAAAAGGGGTGATTGCATGTTGAATATTGGAATTCTGGGAGCGGGCTTTATGGGAAAGACACATCTCAAATGCTATTTGGCGAACGCGGACTGCAAAGTAAGGTATATCTTTGATAAAAACCTGGCAAAAGCGAAGGAGCTGGGAGATGAGTTCGGTGTTGAATATACCGATGATATTAAGCTTTTAGCCGGGAACGGAGTAGACGTGTTTGATATCTGCCTGCCCACATTCCTTCACAGGGAATATGCGGGAATCGCTGCAAAAGCAAATAAGCATATTCTGTGTGAGAAGCCAATGGCAATTAGCATGAAAGAGTGCGATGAGATAATAGATCTTGTCAAAGAAAACAATGTGTTTTATATGGTGGCGCATGTTGTAAGATTCTGGCCTGAGTATTCCTATATAAAGGAAGTCACGGAGTCGGGCGAGCTGGGAAGACCGGTGTATGTGACAGCAGCAAGGATGCAGAGTATCCCGGCATGGAGTGAAAACAACTGGATTATCAGTCCGGAGTTAAGCCTTGGAGGTGTTGTTGATCTTCAGATACATGATCTGGATTTTATTACGTGGCTTTTAGGAAAGCCTGAAAGTCTCAAGTCGGTTGGGACCAAATCGGCTCATGGCGCATGGGAACAAATAATTACTGTCATGGAGCATAAAAACGGTGTCAAAAGCTGTATTGAAGCCTGCAATTTAATGCCGCAGAGCTATCCTTTCACTGCCAGGTTTAAAATATTGTACAGTGAAGGCTGTATAGAATTTGACTGTAACCGGAAAAACACACTTACTGTTTATAAAAATGGGAAGCAGATTGAATTTCCTGACTTTGACGGACAGGATTGCTATCAAAATGAGATCAACTACTTTGTCGACTGCGTCATCAATAAAAAAGCGGGAAGTATGCTGACACCTGAAGATGCAAGATATGCGCTATATCTCGCCCTAAAAACAAAAGAGTCGATTGAGACCGGGGAAAATATCCAATTTTAGTTGTTGATAAAAATATTGATATTTAATAAAAATTTTTCGAAAGGGGTTTTTATGATGGAGAAACTGGCTATTTTTGGAGGAGATCCTGTAATAAAGGAGAAATTGCCGACTGTTGACGATGCAAGCGGGAGGTTTTTTGGGGAAGAAGAGCTTTCATTGGTTACGGAAGTTATGAAGTCCGGAAAGCTGAACTATATTAATGGCGCAAAGATAGCAATGTTTGAGAAAGAATTTGCTGAAAAATACGGTGTGAAGTATGCAGCAACCTGCAGTTCCGGTACGGCAGCCCTTCACGGAGCCGTAATTGCGCTTGATCTGGAGCCGGGCGATGAGGTAATAGTGGCCCCTATTACAGATATGGGAACAATTATTCCAATTCTTATGCAAAATCTTATACCTGTGTTTGCAGATGTTGATCCCGACATACATAATGTGGATCCAACAAGTGTAGAGGAAAAAGTAACAGGGAAAACCAAGGCAATCATCGTTGTTCACATGTTTGGACATGCGGTGGATATGGACCCGATAATGGATATCGCACGCAAATACAACCTTTATATAATTGAAGACTGCTGTCAGGCATTCAATACATTGTATAAAGGCAGGCTTTGCGGAACAATAGGAGATATAGGCTGTTTCAGCTTTCAGCAAAGCAAGCAGATGACCACAGGCGATGGCGGAATGATTATATCAAACAATGATAAAATCGGCCGCAGGCTTAAGCTGTGTGTAGATAAAGGCTGGCCCCGGGATGGACAATTCAGGGATCATCTGTTCCTTGCCCCTGCGTACCATATGACCGAGCTTCAGGCTGCCGTGGGCATAGCACAGTTAAGAAAGCTTGACAGCATTATAGATTCCAGAAGAAACATGGCTAAGCTTCTCAATGAAAAGTTTATTAACGATGAAATGGTTTCTGTACCGGTTGAGAAGGAATGGGCAAGACATACCTATTGGAAATATCCACTCAAGATAAACGTCAGCAGGATCAAGGCTGACATGGATACCCTTGCGGCATCTTTAAAAGCCGAAGGCCTGGTTTGTTGGGCGGGATATACAAAAGTGCCGATATATATGTACAATGTATTGACTATTCCTTATACTTATGGAAAATCGGGGTATCCTCTTGCCGATGGTGGCTACAAATATGGGGAAGGACTCTGCCCGAAAGCTGAAAAGGATTTAAAGGAAATGCTTGTTGTTCCGTTCTGTGAAGGTTATAAACCCGAACACATCGATTTGATAGCAAAAACTATCAAAAAGGTTATGGAGTATTATAAGGCATAGACCGGCTTAAATTGATAATGGCTGGTTTCGCTTGAGGAGGTGCGAATATGATTTTTGACAGTAATGTGCTCTTCGGATTTGAACTTCAATACAATAAGGACCTAAGCATGGAAAAAGTACTGGAGCTTATGGAGAGCCGCAATATTGACAAGGCTTTGATAACAAACATCAGATGCAGGTATTCAGACTTCCTGAGAGGTAATGATGAAACTGCGGCAATTGTGGGCAAATACCCGGACAAGTTTCTTGGAATGATAAGCTTCAACATGTCTCAATTTATTGATATTGAAAATGAGGTGGACAGAGGACTGAAAGACCGGAAATTTGCAGGCATCAGAATTTTCAATACAAGTACGGGCTTCATATCCGAATGGGGCGGGGGGATAGACTCCTACTCCATGAGGAAAGTTTTAAAGCAGGTAAGCGGTACAAAAATGCCTGTATTTATTGAGGGAGGCTTTCCGTTTATTACGGTTGGAACCCTTGCGCATGAATTCCCGGAAGTGCCGATTATTGCATCGGGTGTCGGATATGGCAATATGGGAGAAGCAATACTTGCCGCCCAGGCAAACGAAAATCTTTTCCTGGAGATTTCCACGCTTGATACGATGGACGGCATAGATGTATTGGTAAAGTATACCTCAGCCGACAGGATTATTTTCGGTACAGGCTTGCCATACAACAGTCCGTCATGTGAAATGCTCATGGTTAAGTCAGCCCATATATCCGAACAGGATAAGGAAAAGATTTTCTCGGGAAATTTATTGGGGATTCTTCATGAAAGGAGCGAAAATAAATGATAATAGATGTTCACGTGCATTGCGGGTTTATGTTTTTTCCGATAAAGGCATCTGTTTCCGAGGACCTGATCAAGGCCATGGACGAATTCAACATTGACGTTGGAATTGTCTCACCCATTGAAGGAATATTTTACGCTTCAATGGATTGCAATCAGAAAATGTACGATTCCATTAAAAAATTTCCGGACAGGCTGAAGGGTTACATTGTAGTAAATCCGAATTATCCAATGGAGGCAATGGAGCAGCTTGAAAAGTTCTCGAAGATACCTCAGTTTATCGGTGTCAAAGTACATCCCAGTTGGTATAACAGGCCGGTTGACGGTCCCGAGTTTGAACCGGTTTTTAACAAATGCGAAGAACTGGATTTACCGGTACTGGTTCATTCATATGTTATTGGTGATCAGGAGGACCAGGTAAGCTGCCCTGAAAGAATAGCCAATGTCGCACGCAGGCATGGAAATCCGATAATTGTAGCCCATATGGGTGGGAATTCCGGAAGAACCTGCAAGGTTATCAAAAATATTGACAATATGTATATGGATATAAGCAGTGGGCGTGAGCGGGCTTCCCAACTATATGTCTGGGAGCTTGGAAGAATTGATGATGCAGTAAAGGAAATCGGCGCAGATAAGATTCTTTTTGGATCCGATATGCCGCTTCTTGATCCGTCAATTTGTTTTGGCATGATGGAGGATAGCAATCTGTCCGGTGAAGACAGGGAAAAAATAATGTGGAAGAATGCCAATCGGATTTTTAAACTTGACAAAAAGGTTTATTGATTCCGTAACAACAAGGGAAGGGTGTTGCAGCAGTGAACATTTGTTATTTAGACATTGACAGCAGGAAAGTTTCTGAGGATATAAGGCTGCTGTTCCCGGAATGGGAAAAGGAAAAGGAAAGAGTCTGTGTATTCAGTCCCCATGATGACGATGGAATAATAGGTGCGGGCTATGCTATAACTGCCGCTATTGAAAATGGCGCCGAGGTTTTCATTGTAATATTCTGCAGGGGTAACGCAGGCTACAGTGTTCCTGAACAAAAACAGCAGATCGAAAGCATACGTGAGAGGGAAACGATACAGGCCTACAGTAAGATCGGAGTAAAGCAGGAAAACATCCTTCGCTTGAATTATTCGGATTTCAGCGCTTTGCAGAGTATGGGCTGGTATCTTAATAACGGAATGGAGGGCAGCTTTAAAAGGACTGTAACGCTGCTCAGAAAGTTACAAATCACACGGCTTCTAGTTCCTAACCATTACAGAGAGCACATTGATCATACGGCAGCCAGTTATATCGGTTCCTTCGATGCACCTCAGGCGGGAGACCCCATATTGGTTGATTGGGCGGCGCCGCAAAAGATAAAGAGCATACTGGAATATTCGGTGTGGGCTGACCTGTCACCTGAAGATATGTTGGTAAATGATAGAAAATCAGGCTTGAGGGCAAACCGTCTGATTCTTATTCCGGAAGCGGATGAAAAAAGGATTTGCGAATGCATATCGCAGTATAAGTCCCAGGGCAGAATAATCAATGATATGATTGCTTCAAGAGAAGAGCGGTCCGTAGAGAGCGGCAAGTATATGGAAGTTTATCTTTCTTTTGATCCGAGACCCAAATTGGATTTTGAACCGTATAAAAAATTTGTCAACGAAATTGGAGGGCCGATAAGTTATGAGGAATAGAGATATACAGTGGCTGGAGGATGCAAAGATCGTTAACGGAGTGCTTTCAAAAGCACCCTCCATTGATATAAACCTAAGGATCGGAATAGATGAATTCAAGACCAGGCAGAAGCAGGTCATCGCTGCATTGGATAAAGCAGGAATACAAGCCGCATTTGTTTATTCCGACGAACACTATAACGGTGATGTACCTTATCTTGGCGGGAACACGAACATTTCCATCGAACCGATAGCAGGGGTCATAGGGAAAAACGGATTTCATATTCTGGCAGGACTTGAGGGAGGATACATTGCGGAACAACTCGCCGGCAGGAGCGGTGCGAAGGTTCATAAGGTGGAAATGCTGAAGCTTGCCGATGAAGACTATCCTATTGATGCCGAACGCGTTGAAGATGTTATTGAGGAAGCTGCCGGCTGCAAGCCTCAAAAGATAGGATTGCTTACTCCAAGATCAGTTTTCCCTCTTGCCATTTATGAATTTCTTGTGGGTTACATGGGCAGCAGTAATAATATAGCAGATGCACAGGATTTGTATTATAAGATAAAATATGAAAAATCCGAGACTGAAATGAAACTCATTGAGCAGGCAAGTCTGATTTCGGACGTTATGATCAAGGGAATGCTGGCAGTGCTGAAACCAGGAATGCTTGAAACCCAGGTCTCACAGTGGGGCTACGCAATCGCACAGGAGCTTGGCGCTGAAGAAATGGGCTTTGATGTCATGGTAACTTCCAACGAAGCAAACAGAACACTTATAGGAAAAGCGCTCAACAGGAGAATAAATGAAGGAGATGTGGTTCATATAGGTGTAGCTCCGAAAAGAGACGGCCTTACCGCCTGTGAAAGAGTATCTGTAGTTTGCACCGGGAATCCTGCCGGAATAACCGGGGAGCAGAAATATTGGTTTGAATTTGTAGAAGGCGCTTATAGAGCAGGATATGATGCCTATGTAAAGATTGCAAAAGAAAATTTACCGGCAAAAATTCAAGAACAGGCGCTTGTAGATTATTTCAAGTCAAGAGAGGAAGAAGTCTGCAGGCGTATCGGCAAAAAAATCGATCTTGCTAAGCAAAAACCGTATACGGGGACACATAATGCAGGATATACCGAGTGCCAGGAGTTTTATGGCGCAATAACATTAAACTCAAATGAGCCTTTGGGAAATCGTATAGTAACTATGCTCGATGTCGCGATAAGAGGCATAGGGAATATGTGGAACGATATCGTGATACCGGGGCTTGATTACATCGTGGTTGAAAGGACTCTGGGCAAGTACGGCAAAGAGGTAAAAACTCTTACGGAGCTGCCATTGAACGTACAACGTCTGGTAGGGTCGGCCGGCAGATAAATCTAACATATCCATATCCAAAAATTAAGAAGGAGGTAAGCAGCAACTTTCTTTTGTCTATTTGTTGTTGCAAAAAACATGGGTAAAAATACATATAATCCGTATGAAAATATGCTGGAAGTATTGGATCAAGCTTCGAATCTTCTTGGATTGAAAGAGAACGAATATATAACGCTAAAATATCCTGAGAGGGAGCTCAAGGTTTCGATACCTGTCAGAATGGACGATGGTTCCGTTAAAGTGTTTGAAGGCTACAGGGTACAGCATTCAAGTTCCAGGGGACCTTGCAAAGGAGGAATCAGGTATCATCAGGATGTGGACATTGATGAAGTCAAGGCTCTGGCGGCATGGATGAGCTATAAATGCGCCGTAGTCAACATACCATTTGGCGGAGGAAAAGGCGCGGTTAAGGTAAATCCTAAAAATCTGTCGAAAGTTGAACTGGAAAATCTCACAAGACGCTACACTGCAATGATACTTCCGATCATTGGACCTGAAAGGGACATTCCTGCACCGGATGTAAATACCAATGCAGAGATTATGGGATGGATAATGGATACATACAGTGTGATAAACGGGTATACGGTACCTGGTGTTGTCACGGGCAAACCTATTGAGATTGGAGGGTCTCTTGGCAGGAAAGAAGCTACTGGCAGAGGCGTAATGTTCATAACAAGAGAAATACTTCATCGATGCGGAATACCGGTTATTGGTACGAGAATGGCAATACAGGGGATGGGAAATGTCGGCGGCACGGCCGCCAAGCTTCTACACAACGAGGGGTGTAAAATCGTTGCGGTAAGCGATGTCTCAGGTGGTTTGTACTGCAATGAGGGCCTTGATATAAACGCCATAGAGGCATTTCTTGCACAGGATAAGCTTATAAAGGATTATGACGCACATGGAGTATCTCATATTTCAAATGAAGATGTTCTTAAATCGGAGGTTGATGTTTTGATACCTGCAGCTCTGGAAAATCAGATCAATGAAGAAATTGCAAGCCAGATAAAAGCAGGAATAATTGTTGAAGCTGCCAACGGTCCGACAACGGTTGAAGCCGATAAGATTCTGGAGAGGAATGGAAAGAAGGTAGTGCCTGATATTCTGGCCAATGCAGGCGGTGTTGTGGTTTCATATTTTGAATGGGTTCAGAATATTCAATCCTTAATGTGGGATGAGGAAGAGGTTAACAGGACTCTTGAAAAAATAATGATCAGAGCCTTCAATGAAGTGTGGGATAGTGCAAAATCAAAAAATGCAACCTTAAGAATGGGTGCATACATGGTAGCTATAAATAGAATTGTTAAGGCAAAAAAGATTCGCGGATTATATATGTAGTGTGATAAATCTACGGTGAGAAGAGTGGTATTTTGATGGATAAAAGGATAATTACTAGTATTTGCTATATGGTTATTTGCCTGTTTGCAGTAGTTGTCACTTTGCCGGGGGCCCTGCTCCTGAGAATATCCTCTTCGTTCTCCGTAGACTTATCACAGATGGGTGTAGTATACACCTGCAATTTCATTGGCTTTATTATATTTTTAGCGCTTGATGTTGCTTTTGCACATAAATGGTCAAGGATGGGTATACTGACTGTTTCCATATTCGGATATTCGGCTGCGTTGTTACTTGTGCCGTGTATCGGTTCATTTGCTCTGTTTTGTTTGTTGATAATTTTTGCCGGTGGATTTGGCGGTATTATGGAAAGCCAGATATGCAGCCTTATTTACGACTTGAATCCTGTCAATAAGAGTTATTATGTTAATATGACACAAGTGTTTTTTGGTATAGGTGCTTGTATAGGTCCCCTTATTGCCGCTTTTCTAATAGAAAGGGGTATTAGCTGGAGACTGCTGTATTTTATATCTGGTTTAATTGCATTTCTGCTAGCGCTGGTGTTTTGCCGCTTCAAAATGACTGAAAGCTGTAAACCACATGAATCAGCAGTGCATATCATTAAAAGTCTTGCCGTTGACAGGAGATTTCTTGTGATTTGCGGTTGCATAGCAGTCTACACTGGAATGGAAACCGGTGTTTCAGGATGGATTTCAACTTTTCTTACAAAAAGCTACCATCTCTCCATAATTCAATCAAGTCTTGGTTTAAGCGCTTTCTGGTTTTTTATGACGGTGGGACGTTTGCTCAGCGGAGTATTTTCACTGCGATTTGAAATCAGGAAAATCATTATTTCTCTTGCAGTCATTTCCTTTGCTGCTACATTTCTTTTAGGTCTGGCGTTTTCAGAAATATTGGTCTGGATTTCGATTGGAGCCCTGGGGCTATCCTACTCAAGTTTGTGGCCATTGATACTCTCGTATGGGAGTGAATACAGAAAGACGTCTCTGGGAATAGAATTCCCGGTATTAGTAGGTTGCGGAGGGATTGGAGGCTCTATTATTCCATATCTGTTAGGTCTTATAGGAATGAACGCAGGTATGGGAATAACTATAGCAATTGCAGCCGGCTTGTTTTTAATAGTAATAATTTCCTTTATCAGATTCGGAGCGACGGCGGAACTACAAAAATAAAGATATTTTTTCTTTAAAAATTGTAGATTTATAAATGAATTTTCTATGTACTAAACGAAGCCGTTATTTTAAAATGAAGACCATAGATGGAGAGTTGCACCGTCGCAATATGTAGAGTTATTCAATTCCATTTCAATTGATTGTTTTAAATCCATAATATGTTATGTAATTTAAACAATGTTTTATAAGGGCATGCCGGTGTTTTTACTTACAGCTATAAAATATACTGGATATTCAAAATATACCTATAATTTTATAATTGTTGATAAATAGCAAACGGTATGACTGGTTATAAATAAAAAATATTAATGGAGGGAAATTTAATGAAGACCATGAAAAGCTTTTCAAAGATGTTCGCCATGATTCTGTCACTTTGCGTAATACTGGCAATAATTACAGGATGTGGTGCGGGAAACGCAAACAATGCTACGACTACCGGTACACAGGCTGCCCAGGAAAGCACACAGGCTGTTCAGGAAAGTACACAGAATGCCGGTACTGCCGGGACACAAGCTTCCGGTACAATATCCGTATCCTACATGCAGTCAGGTACATATGACAAGGCAGCAGGCGAAGTTGCGGACCAGCTGAAGGCAGCAGGCATTACTGTTAACGTTGAAGCTTTTCCATATGCTGTATTGAGACAGAAGAATACTACAGATATCGTTTCCGGTGCAAACCATTTTGATGTTATGTCCGGTAGCTATTATCTGGCGGATTTATATCCGCATTTTATGTCTTTAAAGGCGGACATAGCAAAGGATAATTATGGGCAAGGTTTTATACCCGGAATTCTTGACAATTGTGAGAAATACAATGGTGAGACAATCGGCGCACCTTATGGGGTAGACTCATATGGAATAATATACCGTACCGATTTGTTCCAGCAGGCAGGCATCACTCCTCCTACGACATGGGATGAATTCAACAAGGATCTGGAAATATTGAAGCAGAAACTTCCAGGCGACATTGTGCCTTATGCTTTTGCAGCCGGCGCCAATGAACAGCTTATCGGGCTTTTCTGTGCAAGGTATAATGGAAGTTATATAACCAAAGAGGGTAAGTTTGCAATAGAGGCGGATAAAGCAGTGAAGACTTTTAAAGATATTTCAGCAGTGTTGAAATATGGCCCATCCGATATAAACGCACTTGGCATCGATCAGGCTAATGCATTGTTCCTGCAGGGGAAAGTGGCAATGATGGAAGGCTGGCCGTCTTTTATAGCGGCACAGGCTGCAGATCCGGACAAGTCTAAGATCGCCGGCAAATATGGCGTGGCTGTTTACCCGACGGATGGCGGATTTCCCTGGTTGAGCCTGTGGAACATGTTTATTCCAAAGGATTCCAAAAATACGGATGCGGCTTGGAAATGGGTGACAACTTTCACAAACGAAAAGAACTCGACGGATATGTTTGTAAATTATGGCATTGGCTCCATTTATGAATCATCGTATAAAGATCCCGCTGTAGTGGCAAAGTATGGAGCTACTTATCTGGATGGTGTTGCAGGAAATATCAAGCTTGCGGTTAATCCTCCAATATCCGGAGAGGCGAATGACTTGTTTAACAAAATTATGGGTGATATGATTGTAGGCAGCATTACCCCTGAAGAAGCAGTAAAGCAAATAAATGATGGGTGGGCTTCCTTGCAAGTTCCAAAGTCAACACTTCAGTATGGTATTGATCACGGACTGCAGGCAAAATAAGCATATGAATAACTTGGGAGGGACTGTGAGGTCTCTCCCTAAGTTTAGTATTGCAGCAGTATAAAATTGGTCCAACCTAAGAGGAGTCTCGTTATGGATTTGATGCCTGTTAAAAAAAAGAGCCTGTTTCGGTTTTCATCTAAAACAAAGAATCAGATCAGTCTATGGAGTTTTGTTGTACCGGCATTGCTGGTTATCCTGATTGTTCAGCTATACCCGCTGGTTTATTCGCTTGTTGTCAGCTTTATGCATTGGTCCCTGATGGATTCTGACTTTCCGTATGGCTTTACATTTGATAATTTTACCACGGTTATTAAAAATCCGATGTTCAGAGCTTCATGTAAGATAAGCATAGAGTTTATGCTCGTAACAACCATCTGTGAAACATTGTTTGGCTTCATACTTGCATACAATTTGAAAGGCCAGGGGACTTTCGTTAAAGTCAGCAGAACCATACTTATCATACCAATGACAATTGCGCCTGTAGCAAGCGGCATCATGTGGAGAATGTTTCTTGACGGCAATAACGGAATGTTGAATAAATTGCTGCATATTGTGGGGATTCAAGGCCCCAATTGGCTGGGGGATCCGAATTACGCCTTGATTGGTGCGATGATAGTTGACATATGGCTGTGGACCTCATTTGCGATGATTATTTTTGTCGCATCATTGAATTCAATAGCGACAGAATTGTATGAAGCCGCATGGGTGGATGGCGCGACAAAAATGAGTATTGTCAAAAATATTGTGATACCGCTTGTAATGCCGGCTACAATACTGATCTTGATTTTCAGGGTAATAGATACCTTCTTTGTTTTCGACCAGATATATACATTAACTTATGGCGGCCCCGGTACGAGCACGCAGGTTGCGGCCCTGTACATATACAACCAGGGACTGAAGTATTTTAATATAAGCCAGGCAGCTGCGGCATCATGGCTTACTATGTTTTTTGCAATGGTAATTGCCGTGCTTTTATTGAAGCTAAAGACGAAAGTTGAAAAATCGATATATTAATAAAGGGTGGGAAACTTGCTCATGGAGAAAAGCAATAGTTTATACGATTTCATAAGACTTATAATAATAACTTTTTCACTTGCTTTAGTAATACTGCCGCTTCTGTTTTTAATTTCAAATAGTTTGAAGCCTGCGATAGAAATGTACAACAATTCAAACTTCCTTCCGTCGCACATTGTCTGGGACAACTATAACAATCTGTTTTCACCCGGCAGCAATGTTTTACTTTGCATCAAAAATTCTTTGATAGTCACAGTAGCTTCAACATTGATTTCACTGCTTTTCGGATCATTAGCCGCCTATGCGTTGGGAAGGCTGCCGAAAAGTAAAATTATTATAGCGATTACTACTTTGATCGTTGCGGTTCGATTTTATCCCAAAATCACGCTGGTATTGCCGTATTTTTTACTGGTAAAATCCGCCGGTCTGCTTGATACGACTACGGCAATCATTATATCGCACATCAGTATTCTGATACCGGTAACCGTTTTAATGATGAGTACGTTTTATGCACAGATACCAAAAGAAATGGAAGAAGCTGCAATGATAGACGGCTCATCCGTTTACAGTACATACTTCAGGATTATTGTGCCGACAACCACGACAGGTATGGCTGCGACAGCCATATTAACAGCCCTGACTTCGTGGAATGAGTTCCTGATGGCTTCTTCGGTGGCATCGACAAATGCATTGACACTGCCTATCAAGATATCGGGCTTTATAACCGATAAAGGTACAGACTGGGGATCAATGTCTTCGCTAAGTGTAATTACGATACTGCCAATGCTGATTTTGATTCTTTTTACTCAGAGGTATTTGGTGCAGGGGCTGACTGCCGGAGCTGTAAAGGGCTAACTGCGACACGTCGCAGTATAGA
>DBTX01000030.1:36827-53002 GCA_002307275.1 Hungateiclostridiaceae bacterium UBA1305 | reverse complement strand
CCACTGGTGCTGCTGGCGCTGCCGGTACTGCTGGAGCTACCGGACCCACTGGACCACTGGGATTAGCCGAATATGCCTACATTTACAATTTGGGTGCTCAAGTAGTAGCATTGGAATCAGATATTGCATTCGACACTAACGGTGTCATTTTAGGGGCAATTACACATGCACCGGGAACAACTACTATTGCACTTGGTACACCAGGAGACTATTCTGTATGGTTTAATGTTGCAGGTGTTGAACCAAGCCAGTTTACCCTTTTCCAAAATGGCGCTCCTGTTGCAGGTGCCACATATGGTTCCGGAGCTGGTACTCAGCCAAACCCTGGTTTTGTAATTATTACTGCTGCAGCTAATGATGTGTTTACCTTAAGGAACCATAGCAGTACAGCTGCAGTTACGCTGCAAACTCTGGCTGGTGGAACTCAAATCAACAGTAATGCATCTATATTAATAGAAAAGATAAGTCCATGATTAAATAAAAATGATCCTAAGAATAAAACCAAATCAACGTATCGATTCGAGAACAAATCGGTACGTTGATTTTATTACAACAATTTCATTATCAAATGGTGTAAAAAAGCAAGGTCTATAAAATCGTTTAAATGACTTTATAGACCTTGTTTACTGTGTTTTATTACCGAAATCGATATCTTTTGATTTGCTGAAACAAAAACAGTGTATTCGAGCTCACATACCTTTATCGCTTCCAAACGTCATAATATGGCTGACATTGATTTGCTTCTTAATCAAGTCTGACTTTATCCCTGTTTTACCTTTCACGCTCAGCTTCCGATCATGTCCTTCAATAACAGCGCGATCATTTTTGCCGCCTCTGCTCGGGTAGCGCTGGCCATCGGGGCAAAGGTACCGTCGCTGTTGCCGGAAACTATGCCGTTGTTAATTGCCCACTGAATCGGCGCCTGAGCCCAGCTTGAAATGTTATCGTAGTCGGTAAACTCCCGGACGGACATGCCCTCGGTATTCGATACCATACCCTCGTACTCAGTGTAGCGGTACAGCATGGCGGCCATCTGCTCACGGGTGATGCTCGCGTTCGGATTGAACTTGCCCTTCGAACCGGAAGCGACGCCGTTTTTATACGCCCACTGCACCGCAGCGAAATACCAATTGTCAGTGAACACATCGGCGAAGCTTGAGGACGTATAACCGCTCAGATCGTCACCGGACATTCTGGAGAGGATGGTCACAAACTCGGCTCTCGTGATGCTTGCGTCGGGGCTGAACGCACCATTTTTGCCGCCGACGATGCCCCGCGCCGCGAGGTAGGTCACGTAATCCGCATACCACGCGCTGTTTGACACATCAGTGAAGCTCACAGCGTTGTAGCCCACAGCGTAAGTGGAGAAATGGGTGGTGATGAAGGTTACTGTGCCGGTTTTCGCTTCATAGACGCAGTTGGGTACCATCACAAGCGTGCCGGATGCATTGATGTAATAAACCACGATTGCGTTTTCATCCTCGCCGGAAGCCGGAGTGTAAGGAACCGATACCGTAGCGATACCGCCGCCGAAGCTTGAAACTGTCGTATTGCCAGAGGTGATCTTGAGATCGTAGACCGGCCTTGTGCCGATGGCGGATTTGCTTTCGTCAGAGAGCGCGGAGGTATCCGCCGTTGTGGCTGTGATTTTAACGTCTCCGTTTGTCTGCTTTCCAATTTCAGAAAGCGTCGCACTGTCCAACGTGACGGTTGCTACAGAAGAGGAAACGGTTAAGCTGACTTCGCCGCCTTTCAAAGAGGAAACCGCTGTTTTGGGGATGGTGACAGACACGCCGGTAGCGCCGTTGCCCACCTCAACCTGAATGGTAAGAGTGGTTTGCGCGTTTGTCCCTGTGGCCTTTTCACTCGCCGCTGTGAGCATCTCCGAAATCTGCGAGCTGGTCACGCTGGCTGATGCGATCCCGTTAGAGCCAGTAGAAGCTGTGAAGGTTTGCGAAGCGATGGTGGTATTGTTTTCTGTGGTAACGGTAATGTTGTTGTCTGAGGAAGAACTGCTTCCGCTGCCGGAGCCGGAGTCACTGCCAGTGCTGCCGTTGCTAACCGTGAAGCTGACCGTAAAGAAATGCGAGGTCACGTTGCTGCCGGAAACCGTGACCGCCGCTTTGTAGGTTCCTGCGCTCAGTCCGGTGTTCGGCACAACGGTGAAGCTGCCCATGCCGCCTGCCGCGATGCTGCTAATGCTCGTCTTGTACAGGGTGAAGCTGCTTGCGTTTGTTCCGCTCAGCGCTGCGTTCAAGGCTCCCGTCGCCTGACTGCCTGTGTTCGTCACTGTGATGCTAAGCGGAGTCAGAGCGCTGTATCCGGTGGTCTGCCCTGTGAAGGTGTAAGCCGCTGTCTGACTCAGGGTTATGCCGTAGGTTGACGCCGCGCTCACCGTGAAGCTGACCGTGAAGGACTGCGAGGTCACGTTGCTGCCGGAAACCGTCACCGCCGCGGTATAGGTTCCCGCCAACAGTCCGGTGTTCGGCACAATGGTGAAGCTGCCCGTGTCGCCTGCCGCGATGCTGCTGATGGCGGTCCTGGACAGGGTGAAGCTGCTTGCGTTTGTTCCGCTCAGCGCTGCGGTCAAGACTCCCATCGCCTGACTGCCTGTGTTCGTCACGGTGACGCTCAGCGGGGTCAGGGCGCTGTAGTCGGTGATCTGAGCGGGGAAGGTATACGCTGTCGTCTGGCTCAGGCTGATGCCGTAGGTTGACGCCGCGCTCACCGTGAAGCTGACGCCAAATGTCTGCGAGGTCACGTTGCTGCCGGAGACCGTGACCGTTGCAGTGTAGGTTCCCTCGCTCAGTCCGGTGCTCGGCACAACGGTGAAGCTGTCCGTGCCGCCTGCCGCGATGCTGCTGATGGCGGTCATGGACAGGGTGAAGCTGCTTGCGTTCGTTCCGCTCAGCGCTGCGGTCAAGGCTCCCGTCGCCAGACTGCCTGTGTTCGTCACGGTGATGCTCAGCGGGGTCAGGGCGCTGTAGCCGGTGGTCTGCTCTGTGAAAGTGTAAGCCGCTGTCTGACTCAGGGTAATGCCGTAGGTTGACGCCGCGTTCACCGTGAAGCTGACGTCAAATGTCTGCGAGGTCACGTTGCTGCCGGAGACCGTGACCGTTGCGATGTAGGTTCCCGCGCTCAGTCCGGTATTCGGCTCAACGGTGAAGCTGTCCGTGCCGCCTGCCGCGATGCTGCTAATGCTCGTCTTGGACAGGGTGAAGCTGCCGGAGTTCGTTCCGCTCAGCGCTGCGGTCAAGGCTCCCGTTGCCTGATTGCCCGTGTTCGTCACTGTGATGCTCAGCGGGGTCAGGGCACTGTAGCCGGTGGTCTGCCCTGTGAAGGTGTACGCTGTGGTCTGACTCAGGCTGATGCCGTCGGAGGGTTTCTCCAAATACGTCACTGAACTAAAATCAGAATAATTATATACCCCCGCATACAGACTGCCGTCCGAAGTGACCGCCAATCCGTCGACAGACGTCATTATAAAAGCTGTATCTCCATCTACCTTTTTTGAAATACCGCTGACCGTATATAAATGCCCGGCCGTCATATTCTGCCCCCACTGCGGGCCATCTTTCCCCGCTATCATGTTGACGGCGCTTATATAATCTTTTCCGTTATTGGAAGAGATATAAACATTGGCATCCGCATCCACGGCGATTCCATAAATACTGCCTATTCCGACGTTGGTGGCGATATCTCCAATGGTGCCGCTGCCAGTTCCTGACCACCGCCACGCGGTCCCCTCGGAGACATGTGTCATCCCGCCAATGGTATAGAGGTTGCCGGCGGTCATATTGATGCCATAACGGGTGTGATCCGATGCCGCAAACACTTGGATGTAATCACTCAAAAATCCAACGTCAGGCGAATGGGCGATATAAATATCGCCGTCTTTGCCCACCGCGATATAATAGGCGTGGCAATCCCCTGTGACGGCGTATATTTTTCCGGCTTCCATAGGCTTGCCATAATAGGTGCCGCTCGCGACCGGTATCATATAGACCGACCCCCTCAATGTACAGAAAAAGATATTCCCATCATTATCTACGATCATATCTTTCATGCTGATCGCCGTTTCGGTTGGAACAGCTCCGTCAGCAGGACTGCTTCCCGAAGCCCCTGTTCCAACTATGGTATAAATATTCCCCGCCTTCATTGAGACGCCCCACTGAACCCCGTCCTTCGCCGCAACCTCGCGTATCCTGTGACTCGACAGCCCATCCGAAGTAGAGCTGCCCTCCAGAATATATAAATTGCCGTCCGGGTCACAGGCCGCTTTAGTCGGATGTAAAAGCTTTGGCTGAATCACTTCGCCCGTTTCGTCCCGGTTGACGCCCTCGGCATAGCAAAACTCGGATTCGATCATGCTGGGCGTTCCGTCGCCGACATAGCCGCTTGAGCTGCTTCCGGCGACGATATACGTCTTCCCGGCGGTCATGTCCACGCCCCACTGTGTACCGGTTGAGACCGGCGTCTCCAAAACCTCATGTTGGTTAAAAAGGACATGATACATGTTGCCCGCGTTATCCACAGCGACGGGTGACCTCTGGGCGTCCGTTGACGTTGTGTCCGTCACGATAAGACGGGAGGTCACATAGATACCCGAGCTGAACTGGAAGGTTAATGTGTAGGTCGTTCCCACCGTGTACGTATCAAGCGCCGCCGCCGCAATCGTGACTGTTTTGTCAGCGTTAAGCGTATAGGCAACTGAACCGCCAACAATGTTTAGATTATTGGAGACATAAAGCAGGTCGCCCAGATTATCAGGAAGCGTATAGGTTAAAGCCTTATGGTTCAATCCATTGTCGTTCAAGTCAAAAGCGGCGGTGGCCGGCAGCGCGTCATTTGTGGCGTACCGATTGTGCTTATAAATATTAAAGCCTGAGTGACTGCTCACGGAATATATGGTTTCACCGGCATCGTCCACAGCGACGCATTCCCACATCCAACCATCGGTTATAGGAAATGAAATGATATAGTCCTCCCCCGCCTTCATGTCTATGCCCCAATTGCTGCCGTCTGCCACCGGTATTTCACAGACATACCCTGAACCATCCGCATAATAGAGATTGCCTGCCTTATCAATATCCAGACCGTATTGCGAACCGGCTGTTTTTATTCTTTAGGAATACCCAACCTGCATATCAGTGTACCCCCACTGGGTATGTACTGTGGCCGCCACCTCGCGAACAGAAATAGAATTACCAGCGCTCGTTATATAAATGTTGCCGGATTGATCCACGGCCACGCCCATAGGTTCAAAGAACGAATCCACGGTCGCCGGTTGGGGATCCAAGCCCGAGAAGGTCGTGGATCCTGTGCCGGCCACGGTATAGATATAGCCCGCCGTCATCGGGATGCCGAAATAAGTGCCCGTGCTTGCCGCTATCATACGCACTCTGTTGTTTTCCATATCGCATATATAGACATTACCGGACGTGTCCACATCAATGCCCTGCGGAGAGTTGAACTGCGCGGCGGCCGCGGCGCCCCCGTCCCCGGAGAAGCCCTCTGCGCCGGTGCCCGCAATCCTGTAAATTTCTCCGGCCACCATAGTAATGCCCCACTGGGTGTGATCTGCAGCCGCCAGTTCATAGATGGAATGGTCCGAATAGTCCACATGCCCCAGACGATACGGAGAAGATATGTATAAATTGCCAGCCTCATCAAAGGCGAAGCCGCCGGCATTCTTCTGGGCAATGATATATGAATACCCGGCTTTCATGTCAATGCCCCATTGGGTATGGTCATAAGCTGTATACTCGATAACAATCCCCGCTCGGTCCGAATAATAAAGGTTGCCGGCCGAATCCACCTCGACCGCATGGGGCCACAAAGCATTCATTGGAGAAACTTTTTCGTAGCACGTGTTATAAACGTAGTAAGTTTGCGTGACGGTGCTGCCGTCGCCGAAAGTGAAGGTCAGGTTTTTGTCATGATCCAGCCAAAGGGTCAGGCCGTCAAGATAGCTCGACAGAAGCGTCACCGTCGCGGTGTCCGTACCGGCGCTTACCGTATAGTTCGTCCCCTCCGTCAGTCCGGTGATGCCGGAAAAAGTTTGACCGTTTAGCGCGACGGTAAAGACAATATCCCTATGGGAGCCGCCGCGCGAATTTTTATCGTAGACATTGCCGAACTTCCCGGCGGTGCTGATGAGGGGCGCGGCATTTGTCGTAAAGGAAATGGATTGGCTATCCGAAATATTCCCCGCCGCGTCCTTCAGCGCGATGTAGACCGTATACGCGGTGGCCGGGGAAAGTGTATTAATGGCAAAGCTGTTATCCCCGGCGCTTGCCGCGCCGGAGGTTCCGGCTGATTTTATCATCGCGGCGTCCGGCGCGGCCGCTGAGGCGAGATACGCCAGATAGTAATATGTACCGGCTTCCCCGGCACTGAATTTCAAGGTCGCGCCTAAGGACGTCAGCTTGTCGTATGACACGCTGCTCAGCGTCGGCTCGTCGGCGTCTGCCGTCACCGTTACGGCAAGCTCCCCGGATACCAACGAGCCGTCGTTGGCCGTCGCTTTGACGGTGACGGTTCCGGCGCTGCCCGCCGTTAAAAGCCCGGTGGAGTTGATCGTCGCGCCGGTGCCGCCGCTGTCCGTCACGCTCCATGTGCAGCTTTTATCCGTCGCGTCCGCCGGTAATACCGCCGCGCTCATCTGAAGCGTGCAGTAATTCACGACGCTCGCCGCATCGCCTGCGCCCGTTACCGTTACGCCGCTTACCTTGACTGGTTCGGTGACCGTCACCTCCAAATATCCAGCCACATAGGGGACAACAGTTGTGTTCGCTACGACGGTCACCGTCCCGAGCCCCGTTCCTTTCAGCAGGCCGGTGGTGCCGTTGATCGTCGCGCTGCCTGTACCGGGATTAAGGGTCCACGACACGGTTTTATTTGTTGTGAGCTCCGGCAGAACCTCGGCGCTCATCTGAAGCGTGTAGCCGTTGGCGACGCTCTTCGCGCTGCCCGCCCCTGTAATGGTTACACTTGTCGCCGTCACCGGATCTATTGTAATTACAATAGAATCCATGCGATCGGTGCATTGCGCCCATACAGTAACCGTCCCTGGGCTTACCGCAGTTAAAAGCCCGGTGCTGCTGATCGTCGCGCTGCCGGTATTGCCGACGATCCACCAGTACACGGTTTTAATCGAGGCGTTATCAGGATGAACAGTCGCGATCATTTGCAGCGTTTCGCCGTTCATGACGCTCGTCGCGCCGACGGCGCCCGTTACCGTTACACCGGTCACCGAAATCTCATCGTCCGCCAGAGCCGTCACGGGCAGCAGCGCGGTCACCATGCACAGAACAAGGGCCACGCTCAGCAGCTTCTTCATCAGCGCGCTTATTTTTAAAGTCTTCATAAAACCCTCTCTTTCCTGTCGATTCCAATGGCATTCCTTTTCCCGCCGACAATTATTCAATAACGGGACCGTACTCAACAGCCGGTCGCGGAAAATCCAGGGATTACCATTATCATACAGAACTATTATATTGAAAGAGAATGAGAAAAAACAGCGACAGAATCGCTGTTTTTATACAAATAAACGCAGTGCCGAAAAAAGGAAGCGCCGTTCAGCGTGTCCTTTTCATCGGCTTTATGTTGGATTTTCTGTATTGGGAGGGCGTCATTCCGGCATTCGCTTTGAACAGCGAAACGTAATAGCTGTTGTAATCGACGCCGCAGGCGGCAAACGCCTGTACGATCGAAAGGTTTGCGTTCAGCAGCTTATCCTTTATATGCTTGAATTTAATTTCCAAATAATATGCACGAGGGGAGAAACCCACTTCCTCCATAAACATGTTGACAAACCGCGATACGCTTAAGCTGGCGGCTTGTGCGATCGAAGCAGCGTCGAAAGGCTCCTCCCAGTGCGCCTCAATATACTCACGCCCCTGCTTCACCTCCTGCCGCTCGTTCAGCCGCCGCGCGGGGAGGAACACCGTTACGACATAACTTAGCTTGCCCGCGTTATCGAACATCGGATAGGAGTTGATGTCCTCATACAGGCTCACAAACGCGTAGTCTGTTCCGTAGCTCTCTCCAATCAAAGTGCGATTCGGGAACTCCACAGTCGGCGTAAAAACCGCCTGCCCGGAGAAGGCTTTTTCCACATGCGTCTTCAGCCCCCATTTTTCAAGGTTTTCTTCAGCGAAAATATTGTATTGCCCCAGCAGCGACGCCTGAAAGCCCTCCAGCATCCCGTCGGAAAACGCGCCATTGGCGTATACCAAAGTGCCGTCCGCTGCAGTGATATTGATGCGATAGGGAAACCGGTCGAAAATCTCCTTAAATAGTCCCTCGCTTATTTCCGGCACAGCGACTTGGCCTTCGCGTGCGTCTGTTTCCCGGCATCTCCCGTCCTTTGGCTTCGGTGCGCCCCTGGGGATCGCGTAGGAACGATTAAAGCGTATCGCCCCCGCCACCTCGCCGTTTTTGCATAAGGCCTGCACCTGCCTTGCCGTTACGCCCCATCTTAAAGCCGCTTCACGAGCGGTAATATAATTCATTGGTCATCGCCTCCGTGTTTTTTAGTATATTGCGTTTGAGCGCAATTTACAACAGTAATTGAAGACCGTCATGAATAAATGGTATTCTGAACAGCTGAACATCATGGAGCCACGAAGCATTTTCTGAAAGAGAACCAATTTGAAAAGGCTGCGGCGCTGATGGAGCTTGCAGCTGCGATTTGCTATTTTGCGGTTAACGTTTTGGAAGGACTTGTGAATTCCATCACTAATCCGTTCGGATTTGTCAATGCAGTTTGTCATTGTAAAATCGTCCTTTCTAAATTTGGATGCAAAAAGGCATGACAGCTTTTTTAGTCATCATGCCTCAAGTCAATTTATTCTATTTTCGTGTGAGTTCGAATCCACACTTTAACTGTCTGTCCGATGTCCTTCACGTTCCCAGAAAACCCGCTAACCCGCATGAACACAGGAAAAGTTGACAAGCTCTCGACTTAAAAGCCTGTCAACTTTTCCTGTGTTCTATTTTCAAAATCGATATCATTTTATTTGACATTTTGGAAACAGTGTATTCGAACTTGCATAATGGTTGGTTGGGTCAATAACCGATACGCCCGACTGTCCGAATACGGTAAAGCCCGTAATGTCATTGGACGTTGCGGCGTCATACACCGTATACTCCTTGTATGCCACCAGCGGGACATCGATAAGCGTAGATATTGGTATCGTTGTTGGAGTGTAAATCAGGTTCACCTTAGTGTTGATTAAGCTTTATCACCTCTTCATCGGTCCTTAGATTTATGAGTGCCTGTCTGCTTTTTGTACAGGCAACTCCTTTGATACAGTCCCATTCAACAAAAAGGGTATTGCTGCTCAATCCCGTCAAAATATGCAAACCTTTTTCATAAAGCTTTACTTTTGCATTTATCAGTACAACATCCAGCAATGGGTGTTCTCCGAGATAATCAAATTCAAACTCTCCAAGCTCTTTCCCGTATTCTTTTTTTATGACTTCAAACATCCTGCAGCCCCTTCTTTGTAAATTCTTATTTTCCACAACACTTTTTATACTTTTTCCCACTTCCACAAGGGTATGGATGGTTCCAGCCTATATTTTCGATGTTTCGGACAGTCGTTATGTTTTCAGCAGTAAAGTCATCTTCATCATAATCCAATCCATGTATAATAAATGGATTATCCTCCTCATCACCCTCGTCATCGTATGTATATTCCATCTATCTTGTATTTCCAAGCCATTTTGAAAGGCTTAAAACATCTTCTCTGGAAACAAGGCAGTACTCCGAATACATTTTTGCTTCCTCCAGAATACATTCAATGCTTTCTGCACTTTGTTCTTCAAGCCTGTAATCAATATCAGGAGAAGAAAAGCCAAGGACATCTCCATCATTAGCTTTATTGATTTCTTCTTCCAATCCCTTTGGATGAATATCAAGGCTTTTATCAATCAGACACTCAATAACATCTTCGCTTAAAAGATTTATCTTTTGGTTGTAAAGCTCTTTGAAATAGCAGACAACTTCATCTCTATCTATTATTCCATTTACCACCAAGGTTACAAGAGATCCAAGTGCTGCCCGCCTGACATATTTATCACATTCCCTGCTTTCAATGATTCCCTTGATAGGGTCAAGGTTCCCATCATAAACCGATGCAATAATGCTTGAAAGTCCTTCTGTTATCGTATCTTCCAACAAAGGATTTATTATTTCTGGAGGCAGCTTCGCAACAGCTGCTATACCGGGATAAGCTCGCTTATCCTTGAAATATGCCAGAGTATACATTGCAAGAATGTGGAGAACAAAACTTCCTTCTTTGCACAACTTCCCGGCATTGCCAACCGTATAATCCAGTATTTCGAGCAACTCCCCGGAGTACTTTTCCCTGTTTTCAATCAAATCATTAAGTACTTCTGTGGAAATACCATCTTTTATAGTCTCCAGTGGTTTTAAATGTTTTAGATCCATAATCTTTCACTCCAAATCCAAATTCTTCTGCAGCATGTTCTAAATATTAACACAATGATTCTACCATTTTAGCATTCACTTTAAAAGCATTTTAATCCAAAGAGTGCTGTTGCATCAGCAAAAACAACCGTCCCCGGAACAACTCACATTCCTGTTCTAGCGCACTATTTTCCTGCACCAGTTCCCTAGTTTATCACCTAAATAATGGTATTTAAAATTTAAATACACTTTTCATTAGGCCTTCAGGTCTTTTTTTATGTCAATATCATGATAAATATTTCGTGCGTTATATCGTGAATTATGATATAATAAATACGTCGTACCTAGCAGTCAAAAGCCTAGGATACGGGTCTCTTGACACACGAGTCATTAAATTCTATTTACAAAGGATGAGAGCACATGTACTTGAAGAAATCGACACGAAAAAACGGAAGAGTTTATCTTTCTATTGCGGATGGCTATCATGACCCTAAAAAGGGTTATTCCCGAACAGTCAATATCAACAAAATTGGCTACCTTGACACTTTTCTTGATCAATATGATGACCCCATAGCACACTTTGAGGAAGTTGTCGCCCAAATGAATCTTGAAAAGAAAGCCTCCAAGCCGCAACAGAGCTATGATTACGACCCTGATGAAACCTTCGACGGTGATAATAGCAAAAATCTCGGTTATGCAGCACTTAGCTACATATATCACGAGCTTGAAATTGATACGTTTTTTAATAGCAGACAACGCAGTATTGCTGCCGAGTACAACCTGAACTCCATAATGAGGCTTCTGGTGTTTTCGCGATTGCTCTACCCTGGTTCAAAAAAGAACAATTTTGAGAACCGCAGCAAGTTTTTTGAACGCTTCGACTTTACCCTTGACGACCTATACCGCTCTTTGACTCGTTTCAGTAAGTTTCGAGAAGCACTTCAACTCTGGATTCATGAGCATGTCACATCCGGTTACGGGCGAGACACCACC
Organism: Hungateiclostridiaceae bacterium UBA1305; assembly: GCA_002307275.1. Lineage (GTDB taxonomy): Bacteria > Bacillota > Clostridia > Acetivibrionales > DTU013 > UBA1305. The sequence goes on along the minus strand of DBTX01000030.1, from coordinate 41,571 downwards.
ATAACATATTATGATGTAACAAACTACTACTTTGAGATAGATAAGCAGGATAAGACCAGGCGCAAAGGGGTTTGTAAGGAGCATAGGCCGAATCCGATAGTCCAAATGGGCCTGTTCATGGATAATTCCGGGCTGCCCGTGGCATATCAGTTGTTCCCCGGAAACAATAACGACTGCACAACCCTTATTCCTATTCTTCAACGTATTAGGCGGGAATTTGGTGTTGGGAAAGCCGTGGTTGTTTCTGACAAAGGCCTAAACACTGCCAAGAACGCATATTATCTGGCAAATTCCAGGGGTGGCTACGTATTCAGCCAGTCTGTACGCGGTGGCACAAAAGAACTAAAAGAATACGTCCTCAAGACATCTGGTTATGAACAATTTGGGGATGATTACAAAAAGAAATCCCGACAATTTACCAGGAAGGTGGAGTTCGAGGACGAATCGGGAAATATTGTAAAAGCTGATATAGCAGAAAAGCAAGTAATATTCTACAGCCGTGACTACGACAGAAGAGCAAAAGCCGACAGGGCTGCCGCCGTAACCAAAGCAAAGTCACTAATTGTTAATCCGGATAAGTTCAATAAATATAACTCTTACGGTGCGGCCAAGTATATCAAACATATTGAATTTGACGAAGAAACCGGTGAGATTATCAAAGCCAAGAGTGTAATAGCATTTGACGAGGAAAAGCTAGCGGAAGATGAAAAGTATGACGGATACTACGTTATAGTTACAAGCAAGTGCAAAGCTACAGACGAATGGGTTATAGATACATATAAAGAGTTATGGCGGATAGAAGAGACCTTCAAGGTTACAAAGAGCGACCTTGAAGCCCGTCCTGTTTATGTATCGCGCGATGATCACATTGAATCTCATTTCCTTACGTGCTTTGTCGCTTTGGTCATTATCAGGTTGTTGCAGAAGAAACTCGGCGGGAGATACTCCTCTGAAAAGATCCTTTCAGGATTGTCCAAAACTTGCTGCACGAATACCGATGCAAACAGATATGTGGCAAACTACAATGATGAAGCTGTCATAGAAATCGGAAAGCTTTTTGGTATAGATTTTAGGAAGAAGAATCGCACTCTCGCCGAAATAAAAAATATTATCGCCAAGACAAAAATCAAATAAAATTCACAATACTTTTGTGTAACAGAAGGGCATTGTAAAACGCTTATTATTAGCGGATTGCAATGCCCATTTTCCAATTTTTGTGTGCAGAATTCAGGTTATGTTAGTATAATTATAGTCGTATAAGCGACGTGTTGTAAATATAAAAAATATAAAGGAAGTTTCAGATCTCGCCGTTGCCATCCGACTGGATTATACAACAACAACTGGATTAACAAAAACGATGACCTGCGGCATAACACAGGTCATCGTTTTTGTTAATTAATTTGGTGCCGGAGGCCGGACTCGAACCGGCACGGTATCGCTACCGGTGGATTTTGAGTCCACTACGTCTGCCAATTCCATCACTTCGGCATACTCAATAATCACTATCGCTACTACAAAATATTGTTTCACTTTAGTATCGCAAAAGAATTATACAACAGCCGTCGTACAATGTCAATGAAAATGCAGAGGAAAAAAGGGGATAAAATGGGGAGCTCACCGAAGTATGGCAGCTGAGAGTGTGCCCTCATTCTATAACCGACGAACTTGATGGTTGTGGACCTTTTTATTTATGTGGCGGCAGCCTGTGCAGCCGCAATGGCTGTTTTAACTGCCTTATGCACTTCTGCGCCGATTTCATCAAGCGTCTCAAAATACGCTGCCTTCCTGATCAATTTAAATGTATTGCGATACTGTTTTCGCTCTTCCCTGTCAAACAACCTGTGAAGTATGCTGCAGGCACTTAAGATGGAAATGAGGAGCGCTTTTTGATTTTCCGGCTTTTTATCGCCTGTCCGGATGATTTCCTTTATCTCATTTACCAGCTTTTTGTGTTCATTTACACGTGAAATGACATATCGATTATATGGAATCAACCCCAGAAACCGATTCTGTTCAATCTTGATACTGCCATTGTCCTCGAGTTTTTCGAGAATGCGCCTGGCAAAACGCTTCACCTTGTATGCTAAACGCGATACCAGGGTGCTGGTCTTATATGCTTTTTGTGTTTTCGCCATAAAATCGATCACATCATCCAGAAATACATCTCTGGTGTGCGAAGAGGAATTCAATGCGACATGCTTTCCGTCAAAGGATAGCCTGCCGGCATTCGAAATCTCATAAACAACTATACCGGCAAGCCCATATGTCAGCATGCTTTTTGCGTTTAGAAGAGCTCCGTTTTTTTCGTTTATGGACGCAAGCATGAACGCTTCCATTGTATTCATCTTATTCACCTGCCTTGCTGTTTTCGGATTTTGAACCCTTATGCCTTTTATTGATGGCCTCCTGCAGGATATATTCAATCTGCCCGTTTATCGAACGGAATTCATCTTCCGCCCAACGGTTGATTTCCTCCCACATTTTAGGGTTCAATCTCAGTAAAAGGGATTTCTTTTCAGCCATAATATCAGCTTCCTTTATCAGTTGTGAAGTGTGCCTGCATTTATGACCGGCTGTGTTGAACGCTCTCCACAGAGTACGACAAGCAGATTGCTGACCATTGCTGCCTTTCTTTCCTCGTCCAGCTCAACTATGCCATTCTCATTAAGCATTCTCAATGCCATTTCAACCATACCGACTGCACCTTCAACGATCTTCGACCTTGCTGCGATGATAGCCGAAGCCTGCTGCCTCTGCAGCATTGCAGCTGCAATTTCAGGAGCATATGCCAGATGACTGAGCCTTGCTTCTTCTACGACTACGCCCGCCTTGCTGAGCCTGATCTGGAGCTCCGCTTTCAATGCCTCGGAGACTTCATCGGCACTACCCCTGAGTGATAACTGCTTCTCATCGTTGGAATCATAGGGATACAGCCCGGCAAGATGCCTTAATGCAGACTCGCTCTGCGTTCCGACATAATCAATGTAGTTTTCAACATCAAATACTGCTTCTGCCGTATTGTCAACTCTCCATACGATAACTGTCGCAATTTCAATCGGGTTGCCCATTTCATCGTTGACTTTCAGCTTTTCGCCGTTCAGATTCCTTTGTCTCAATGATATCTTCTTTTTTGTATAAAAAGGATTTGCCCAGTGCCAACCCGACGTCTTGACCGTGCCCTTGTAAGCGCCAAATAGAATGATAACAGCAGCTTCATTAGGCTGAAGTGTAAAGAAGCCTGACAGCATGACGACCCATGCAACCAGCACAATGGAACCGCCTATTATTAATGACAGGATACTGTAAATTACGCCAAAAACAAATGCGGCTACGGATGCGACCAACAATAAGGAAGTGATAATAAACCACACCAGTCCTGAATGTACCTTCAAGATCTTTTCCTGTTCTTTCATACTTCTACCTCCAAACAAAATTCAATATATTAATTCGATATCATTATAATATCACTTTCTTCATGTTCCTGCAATACCCATTTTGAAATTTCATACAACTAAACACGCCCTGGTCGTTACAAGGTCAACTGCTCACCTATGCATCCCGGGGTTCCTCAGCTTTTCATCTGAAATTCTTTTGTTATTCATACCTGGAATTTTGAAAACTAGAGTTGTCTCTAAAATATAATTTAAGAAGTGTTCCTGATATAATATGATTGGTGAGCGTTTATTTTTCTTCTGATGTTTGTACTTTAAATATGGTGGTTGACTCCGAAGCTGTGTCATCCTGAAGAACAGGAGCATTGACCATGCCGTATTTTTCAGCCTGATTGATAATTTGCTGTTTGGTCAGTTCCTTCATGGGATCCCTGCCCGACACATAAATGATGCTTACAGTCGCAGTAATGATAATACCTATGCCGATACCCAGCAAAACACTCTTTATATTAAAATTACCCATTTTTTATCTCCCCAGACTTACTTTCTCAAGCCAAGGATCAATTCAACCTCACCCTTGCCCATGTTTAGTTTTTTTGCAATTTCGACTTCATAAAGACCTTCCTGTGAAAGTCTTATTACTTCAGAATACTTATTGTTTATCGGAATGACCTTTTCACTTTTCTTTGCAGAATGCATGGGCGGGCAGTTGACCTTGTCAGCGACCAGCCCCGGAATCTTCCGGGCAGAAGCTGTTTCGTTTACTCCGCTTATTATTACTCCGCCGCTTATTCCGCTGTTTACTGCAATGCCTGCTGCTTCCGCAACCGGTTCCATCATTATAGCGTGGTTCTTAGAGACTTTCGCTTCGAACTGTCGGGTTTCAACCAATTCGCTGATACTGGTCGCCTCGTTGACAGCAGCTTTCGCCCTTTTGCTCAGATCATTGACTTTCTCGTCTGCCGCCTTTAAATTTCTGTTTAATTGTTCATTTTTAATATCCATTTGATTGACGATATAATCGGAAAACTTGTTCAATTCCTCGATCATTTGCTCTGCATCATTAATGATCTCAACAAGTTCCTGCTTTCTGTCTTCAAAATTCTTGCTAAAGCTAAAGACCTTCTTTTTATCAAGAAAAATACAAACAAGAGAAAATAGAATCAGAAGAATTCCAAAAAAAATCAAACTAACGTAAAAGCCGCTCATCTCTGCACCTCATTCCGGTTATTTAAGCGTCTGCTATGAACTCTGAACGAAACCGGTTTTTTCTTTTGTTTTTCACTGCCACACGATCAGCTTTCAGATTGATCGTGTACCAGCCCTTATCTTTACATCTTTACATCTTTACA
>DBTX01000030.1:36041-36579 GCA_002307275.1 Hungateiclostridiaceae bacterium UBA1305 | reverse complement strand
ACATCTTTACATCTTTACATCTTTATACCTTTATATCGATAGTACTTGTCATTATTTCATTTTGAGGTCTGTCATGGTCATTTTCTACGGAGCCATCCGATTGGTTGCCGGATCTTTTTCCCTTTCTATCCTTCTTGCTGTCTTCTTTCTGTTTTTCTTCCACATGGGCACTTTGTGGCTGAGTACGGGAATATACCTGTTTGAGCGAGCCCTCGGCACGGTGCTGTGTGGCTGCAGCCTGTTGCTGCTGAGCCGTTATATTCCTGTGATTCATATCACTGCTTGTTTTTGCCGCTTCCATGGTCCTGGGGATCATTATCTGAAAATCTACCGGTTTGATAGCCATGCAAATCACTCCCTGCCTGCTGTATAAACCGAAAAACTGCTACCTGTCTATTGCTCCGACTCTTATATCCGCTCCATCCCTGTACAAGGTACAATATTGAAGATTCTCTCTTACAAACATAAGGCAGGAGCCTATAGCCACCTTTGTACCGGGGTATATGAAATTGCTGCATCTGATCTTGCCGTAGGATTC
>DBTX01000030.1:26374-35713 GCA_002307275.1 Hungateiclostridiaceae bacterium UBA1305 | reverse complement strand
GTAAAATATACCCTGGTGCGAACACTTTTGGCCATTATTTCCTGCTTGTCTGGTGAAAGTGCTCCTGCCATTTCAATCTTTTTCAATATTGTAATAGCCTGTTCAGCCTTTTTCATATCGGATTCCATGGATGCGATCTCATCCTTCAACGCCTTGTAACGTTCTCTGATGGTCGGGTCCACGCCTACCTCTATATCTGTGACGGTAGCCATATGTGAGCCGATGACCTTTGCAATGATTTCCTTGCCGACCTTGCAGCTTCCTCCAACCAGTAAGCCCTTCCTACCTGAGAGTTCAAGCTTATTTCCACATTTAATATTACTGTGCATGATCGCTTCGGATTTTATATTGTTTTTGGCTTCTACATTGCTGTTTTCAATATACCTGGCAATAATATCTCCGCCGCTGACCAGGGTTCCCTTGCCCATTCCTTGCATGCCCCTGCGCAGGATGATATCTCCGCCGGCCTTAATCACAGCGCCTTCAACAACACCCCAGACTTCGACATTTCCGCCTGCTTCTATTAAAAATCCGGAGAGTACATTTCCTCTTACGGAAACATTTCCGACAAAGCTGATATTCCCCGTTGTATTGTCTACATCTGCCGGAACTTCATATGTTGCAAATATATTGACTTTACCTTCAAGATAACTTACCTGCCCGTCTATATTTGCCAAAAGGCTGAACCCATCCGGTGATATACTGACATTACGTCCTTTGGGCAATGTGGCGGGTTTACCGTCAAGTGAAGGTATATCCGTACCGCAGACAGTTCTGCCTGGAGTACCCGGAACCGGAGGAACAAGCGTACAAAGCGTCTGCCCGATGGCCACACTTTCTATAAGGTTCAATTCTCTGAAGTCTACCCTTCCGTCCTCGAGAATAGTAGGTTTGGATTCCTTCTTCGTATCAAAGAAGAATTCAACCTTGCCGTTCTGCCCATACACCGGCGGTAACCCTTCGGCGATACATATCATCTCATTGAATACCGGATATTTTACGATTGATTCGAGATAAGACCGATTAATTCCGAAAATGACTCCGTTTCTGTTCAAAGTGTCCAGAACTTCTTCAAGAGTCAACATTCTGCCATTGTCAGGCGCATTGAAAGTGATATAACCCTTCATGCGGTCAGGAGACAGCATGACATTTGCTGTAGCGTCAATTTTCACTTCTTCTTGAGGGTCCGCTATTTTTACGGATATCTTATCAGACTTTCCAACCGCCAATTCTATAGCATCACGGTTAAAATTCTTGATTTTCTTGCGTACAAGCCGATCCAGGATATCTCTTGTTTCGACTCTGTTCCCTTTACCAGCAGGTGGATTCACCACAAGAAACACTCCGTCACTTTGAAACAGCAACTGGAAAAATCCATCGTTTATATTGCTGCCACTGTCTTTCGTATCAATCAAAATACAACCCCCTGTCAGGCATTTTCAGTCAGCTGTCATTCATCCAGAAGTGATCTGTGCCTTGCAAGTTTACCTCTTAATCGTATAATTGCCTTGGTATGCAACTGTGAAATTCTCGATTCGGACACCTTCATTATCGCACTTATTTCTTTTAATGTCAATTCTTCATAATAGTACAGAGACAGCACTGTCTTCTCCTTTTCAGGGAGTTTTTCTATGGAATCGCCGAGGATTTCCCTTAACTCAACCAATTCAACTTCATGTTCCGGTCTGTCGGCTTTATTCGAATTTGGGATATCAGCACCAATTTCGTAATTCTGTTCAAGAAAATCTTCAAGTGAAACCATGGATGTTACATTTACCTCATTGAGAAGCTTGTAAAATTCATCCATGGAAATACCCAGTTTTTCTGCGATATCCTTGTCTGATGCTGAATGTCCGAGTTCATTTTCAACTTCCCAATAGGCTTTTTCAAGTTCCTTGTTTTTCTGTCTGAGTGATCTGGGAACCCAGTCCATTTCACGTATACTGTCTATAATGGAACCTCTGATCCTCAAAGAGGCATACGTTTCGAACTTCACACCCTTGTTCATGTCAAACTTGTCGATCGCATCAATAAGGCCAAATACACCAAAGCCCACAAGATCGTCATACTCAACATTTGAGCCGAAGTAAATATTTAATCTGCCTGCTATGAACTTGATAAGATGGGAATACTCAAGTATCAGAGATTCTCTGGTTGCCGGGTCTTTGTTTTCCTGATACTGTTTCCACAGTTCATGCTGCTTGTTGTTGGCTTGCATCAAATTCCCCCGTTGAGCCATTTGCAATATATCAATTTAATCATTTCAAGGAACCATTGCAAATAGCTTGTTTATCATTCATTCATCTTTGAGCTGATGACCCTGCTGACAGTCATTGGCTGGAATTCACCAGCAGTATCCTCTGCAACAAGGTCTACCTTATGTTGTATCTGCCCCTGCTGTGTATTATTTCCAGCGCTTGCCTGTGGATATTTCGAATTAGCTGCTTCCGCACGCTCCTTTTCACGTTCCAGCTGAAATTGCTGCTCTTCTTCCCTTTGTCTCTCTATTTCTTTTTCCCTGACTTCATCTTTAATTGATAAAATAGTATTTCTAATATAAACACCTAATATGAAAAAAATCGTCATTACGATAGCCATGCGCAAAAAAATCGTCTGATTGTCCGAATCGGTTATATAATTTGCGATTCCAACTGCCAGCGCCGCCAGACACCCCATGATGAATGGCAACTTATGGATGCGCTCCATATATTTAGATCTCCTTTAGTCCATGTCCAATGGTCTTAATAAAAAGAATGCCACTCCCTGAATTTATCTCAATGGTTCTCCCATAATTTCCGCCTGTATCCTCAGAAATGATCGGAATCCTTAAAACCTGCAATACCTCTTTCGAAGCGGCAACATTTCTTGCGCCGATCCGCATCATTTCCGAGGCGTCGTTAAATGAAAACATCTGTGCTCCTCCGGCAAGTTTAGCTACAATTCGGTTCTTAGCCGCACCGAGACTAATCATGTCGTCTACCAGTTTAACAATAGCCGTATCTGCAAATTTCGCTATATTTGAATTATTTCTGGCTTGCTGACTCGAGGGTAGCATAACATGCGCCAAGCCGGCGATTTTAGTATTGGAATCATACAATGCAATCCCAACGCATGAACCAAGTCCAAGTGTAGTAATACTGCATGGATGCCTCGAAGATTGTAAATCCGCCATGCCTACCTTAATAACATTATCCATTAACCAATTACTCCCAAAGCTTTCAATAATACGTCATAGGTATCCACATCAGGAACCAGGAAAAAGTCGCCGACTACCTTCTCTGAGCCTTCTGAAAATTCAGTCTCGATATAAAGCACTGTGTCGCCGACTTTGCCGAATTCAATTGCCGGTACGCTCAGTATTGCTCCTGCCATATCCATTGCCATGTCAGGTATCGAGGGTACTATTTTCAGATTAGTAAGTGCCGACAAGGCTGACAGATAAGAGCCTGCCAATATATTACCGATTTCCTTTAACGCGGATATTTCTATTTCTGAAAACTCTTCATCTATTCCGGAAGTTCTTCCCATAAGCATATTTACCAGCATTCTTGCAGCATGCTGTTGAAGTATGAACATGATATTGCCTGTTAAATCGCCAGACACCTTCAGCAGAATTCCGACAACCGGTATTTCTGCACCGCCAAGAGTATCGCTGACTTCTTTGAATTCAAGTATTTTAGCCCTTGGTACATCCATATCCACTTTTCGGTTCAGCATTTTCGCCAAAGCCGTTGCTGCATTGCCAGAGCCGATATTACCTATTTCCTTCAGTACATCCAACTCAATATTACTTAATTCATGAATACCAGATACCATAATACTCTCCTAATCGAATTGCTTTGCTAATACTTATTCTTCATTCAATGTAACAAGTTTGTCAAGATTTAAAAGAGTGATTATTCTTCCGTTAGCCTTACCTACACCAGTAATGTAATCAAGAGAAATGTCACCAGCTATATTGGAAATGCTCTCTGTTGCTTCCTCATCAAGCTCAAGTACTTCAATGACAGCATCCACAATCAGTCCGACAGAAATCTCATCAAACTTTACAATGACAATTCTGGAATCCTCGGTAAAAATATCCTCAGACTGACCGAACCGTATTCGCAGACTCATGATGGGGATGATTTCGCCTCTGAGGTTGATTACGCCTTTGAGAAACAATGGAGTCTTGGGCACCCTTGCTATGTTCATATCCTTTTCAATAATAGTGGTTATTTTATGTATATCGATACCATATTCTTCATTACCAAGCTTGAAAATTAAATATTTTTTGGTTTCAGAAATACTATCTGCCATAACTGTGCCTCCTTTTTATACTGCTATATAACATCTCTAGTGTGCCAGTGAATTCACATCAATGATAAGTGCAACATTTCCGTCCCCGAGTATCGTCGCACTTGTAATAAGCTTTATGCCTGAAAGGAACTTGCCCAATGATTTCTGAACAATTTCCTGCTGTCCAAGAATTTTATCCACCACGAAGCCTGTAAGTCTGTCACCCCTCTTGACAATGACAAGTGTCAAGAGCTTCGGCTGCACATCTTCCTTGGGAACTTCCAGCACCTTATCCAGCCTGACAATTGGAATTACTGTATTTCTGTACAGTACGACCTCTTGTTTCTGAACAAGTTTGATTTCCTCGGGAGTAATATTCATGATCTTCTGAATTGAACTCAGCTGGATCGCATATTTCTCATTTCCGACCATAACAAGCAGTGCCTGGATGATAGCCAGTGTGAGCGGCAGTCTGATAAAGAATTTGCTCCCCTTGCCCAGTTCGGTTTCTACTTCAACAACACCACCGAGTGCTTCTATCTTGGTTTTTACAACATCCAGACCCACGCCTCTGCCAGACAAGTCGGTAACTTTATCCATAGTACTGAAACTTGGTCTGAAAAGGAAATCAATGATATCCTTCTTTGTGAGGTTTGCCGCCATATCTTTATTTACTAAGCCCTTTTCAATTGCCTTCTTTTTAACTTTATCCACATTGATGCCTTCACCATCATCCTCAACCTCAATGACGACATTGTTACCGTCCTGGTATGCCCGCAGTGCTATGTTTCCGGCCTCATCCTTGCCCAGACTCTTTCTGCTCTCTGTTGATTCAATGCCATGATCTACAGAATTTCTCAATAAGTGAATCAAAGGATCTCCGATCTCATCAATAACTGTCCTGTCGAGTTCTGTTTCCTCGCCTGACATGGTCAGTAATACTTCCTTGCCAAGATCCTTGGAAATATCCCTGATCATTCTGGGGAAACGGTTGAATACGGTTTCGACAGGTACCATTCTGACTTTCATTACTGCATCATGCAGGTTGGTCGTAATTCTTTCAAGGTATTCTATGGTCTCAACGTAATCCTGTGTCTTATTGATACCTTCAAGTCCCTCAAGTCTCGTTTTTTGTATGATGAGCTCACTTACCAGATTTAACAGTACATCGAGCCTGTCTATATCAACCCTTACCGTTTTGCCGGTTTTCGCCTTTTTCACTCCTGTATCGGTCTTAACCTGTGTGACATCCGCTTCGGTACTGACCGTATTTTCTTCCTGCACTATGGTTTTCACTGTACCTGTGCTTGCTGCATCACTGACCGTCTGAGCAACAACCTGTCTCTTTGCTTCAATCAGCTTTATAATGATTTCATCAACTTCGGATATTGAATTCAGATCCTTGTTGAAAACTTCCTCACCCTCCTTTGAAATTACAACCACTGTAAATTCAAAGTCAAATTTCTCATCTTCTATATCTTCCACCTTCGGCTGTGACTTAATGATCTCAGAATGTCTTTCAAGTGTTTTGAAAATGATGAAGGACCTTGCAGATTTCAGCACACAGCCTTTGTTAAGTTTTATAGTTATCTGATAAGTATTATTGCCCAGATCGGCAGCTTTGTTTATTACATTAAGGTCGTACTGGTTCAGTGACAGAGTTTCGACAGCACTGTCATTACCGGACTTGACGGGTTCTGCAGAGACCGTCGTAACTATTTCATCATGCGGTTCGCCCTTTATGACCGATGCGAGTGCTTGAATGATCTGAAGGTATTCCTCTGTTCCTTCGCTGCCTGTTTCTACCACCATTGTTGTGTAACTGTCAAGCGCGTCCAAACATTTGAAGAGAATATCAATCAGCTTTGGACTTACTTTTATTTCGTTGCTTCGCAAAGCGTGCAGCACATCCTCCATGTCATGAGTGAGCCTGGACATCCTGGTGAAACCCATTGTGCCAGACATACCCTTCAGTGTGTGTGCTACTCTGAAAACCTCATTCAACATGGAGTTGTCTTCCGGATTCTTCTCCATTTTCAGAAGGCATTGGTTCAAGCTCTGCAAATGCTCTCTGGTTTCTTCGATAAAAATCTCCAAGTATTGGCTCATGTCCATACCTGATCCACCCCCAAATATTTAACTATGACTTCTGCTATTTCTTTAAGCGGTACAACTGCGTCCACTACCCCTGTGTTAACTGCTGACTTTGGCATTCCATACACCACACAGGACTTTTCGTCCTGGGATATAATGAACCCTTTATTTGAATTTTTAATATTGACAATTCCTTCACTGCCATCGGACCCCATTCCTGTCATAATTACACCTATCACATTTGAAAATCTGGTCGCAGCTATTGAATTCATCATCACATTTACTGCCGGTCTGAGTCCGCCTATAGGCGGCGCTTGTGTAAGTCTGATCTTCAGCGAGTTTTTGGGAGTCCTATGTATCTCTAAATGAAAATCACCCGGTGCAATATAAGCATAACCCGGTTTGATCTCCTCGTTATCCTCCGCTTCCTTGACAAACAAGTCACTTATCGCGTTGAGCCTGTCCGCCAGTGATTTTGTAAAACCCGGAGGCATATGTTGTACAATTACCACGGCAGCAGGAACATTTCCCGGAATAAACGGTATGACCTCCTGCAGCGCCTTGGGTCCCCCTGTTGATGTTCCGATCGTGATCAACACCTTAAGATCGGTATTCCTTTTGCTTTCATGTTCCAAGTGTATGATCGGCCTTGCTGTCTCTACCTTGATAGCTTTACTGCTGCTCTTCCTGATGTGCTTGGCCATCCGTATTTTTTCAATGATTTCCTTTTTCTTTGCTTCTCCGGCTATATCAAACAGCCCTGCAGGTTTTGTTATAAAGTCTATTGCACCTGCTTCAAGCGCCTCTATTGTCGACTTTGCACCATTTTTAGTAAGACCGCTTAGCATGATTACCGGCGCATCTGTTATCTTCTGAAGTTCTTTTAGACACTTCAAGCCATCCATAGCCGGCATTTCGACATCAAGAGTTATGACATCGGGCGAAAATGATTTTACCTTATCAAGTGCTTCCAGACCATCTTTGGCTGTCGCAACAACTTTTATATCAATATCACTTTCAAGTATGTCGGTCAATGTTTTACGCATAAATGCGGAATCATCAACCACTAATACACCAATACTTTTCGTCATCTGCTAATTCAACCCTTTTTTGCGTAGTTTGCGCTGCTCATTGAAAATATAACGCACAACTGCCTCTCTGTCATTATCATTGATCTTTATATATGCAATACCTGCCTCATACTTGAATCTTCCTTCCAATTCACTTCTTTCATACCTTATTATTTTCCCGAAGAACCTCACTTTTTTATCCTGGCTGGTAAATACCTCACATTCCACAAGTCTGCCAACTTCCACCTTTTCTTCGAGCATAAAGGAGATTCCTCCCCCGCTGATATTGTTGGAAAATGATTTTTTAAAAGGTATATTATTATTATATACTTCATTCATGCTGTCTACAATTCTGTAATTCAACTGCACCGAACAATTCAACCGGTAATAACTTCGTCTCTGCACTTTTTCAAGTTCGCCCTGCAACTCTATTCTGAGCAGGTGCAGATTATCTGACATTTCCCTGGCTTTGACAACAGCCCCGAATTTATAGAGATGAATATCATCTTCTCTCCTTATAATAAAATAAACATTCATTACCATTCCATAATGAAGCGGGACAATACTACCCTCAAATATCGGAGCCGCGATGACAGCCTCATTCGAACCGTAAAGCCCTTCAAACTCGCTGACCATTACATGTTCGATTCTGTCTCCAGCTTCATTGAAGAGTTCAAGTTCAAGTTTTGTACCAATTTCAATTTCAGATACGTTCATTTGCTACCCCCATCAGGCTTCATCAAAGTCAATATCATGCCCTCATAAATCCGACCAGTTTATTTAAAAAGCCTCTTATGCCCGGATTTAGAAGTGGATCGGCTGAATTTCCGTTTTCAATCATTCTGGTCGAAATCTCTTTAATGCTCCTTGCAGCCTGGCTTCTCGGGAAACTGATCGAGAACGGCTGTTGCTGCTTCACTGCCTTAACAACTGCATCATCCTGCAAAATATGACCTGCAGATTCCAGAACTATTCCAAGAAACTTGTCAGCCACCAATTTTAGCTTATTCATCACATCATTCGCTTCACCGGCATTATCCGCTCTATTTACAATTACCCGGATCTTCTTTGTTTTGTCCCTGTTCGACACCATTTTTATCAGGGCATATGCATCCGTAATCGAAGTCGGTTCGGGGGTGGTAACCAACAGAACCTCATCTGCCGCCATGATGAAGCTCATGACATTTTCTGACAACCCTGCTCCAGTATCTACTATTATAATGTCTGCCAGCTTGTCCAATAAAGCCATGTTTTCAACGAACTTCAGAAGCTGTTGTCTGTCAAGCTTGACCAAATCCTCCACACCGGAACCGCCGGATATGAATTTCGTGTTTTTTGGGCCATCCGACAATATTTCCAATATATTTTTCTTATTTTTTATCACATCCACCAATGTAAACTGCGGAATGATTCCAAAAAGCACGTCAATATTTGCAAGTCCAAAATCAGCATCCAGTATGACTACTCTAAGTCCTTGCTCACTCAAAGCTATAGCAAGATTTATGGTAATATTCGTTTTTCCGACTCCACCCTTGCCGCTGGTTACCGTAATAACTCTGGCTGAGCGCTTGACAGGGGCAGGAGGTGTGACGAACGGATTTACCGACTGCTTCATTTTTAGATTATCTATTACCTGTCGTAATTTATCTGCCTGATCCCTCATCTAGACAACGCTCCCTATCAGATTCTTGGTTATCTTTTCGATATTGGCTGTTTCTATATCATCAGGCACACTCTGTCCGGTTGTAATGTATGAGAGACTTTTTCCTGTATAATATCTTACATTCAGTATGATGCCCTGTACCGGTGCTTCGTCTGTTTTTGTAAATATCAATTTGTAATTGGTTAAAAACTCATAGCTGCTTAATATCTCCCTGCAATTTCTCAGACTCGTCGT
>DBTX01000030.1:3461-26048 GCA_002307275.1 Hungateiclostridiaceae bacterium UBA1305 | reverse complement strand
TCGAACTGGGACTTGTTCCTGTGGCTTCTGCCGGCAGTATCTATCAGCACGATATCCTTGTCCGAATGCTGGCCTACTGCCTCTTTCATATCTGCCACAGTGTAAACTACAGATAAAGGTATTCCAAGTATTTCAGCATAAGTCTTGAGCTGCTCCACAGCTGCGATCCTGTATGTATCTGCAGTAATCAGTCCGACTGATTTCTTCTGGTTCAACAGGTAATTCGCTGCAATTTTTGCCAGGGTAGTCGTCTTGCCGACCCCTGTCGGACCGACGAATATAATAACCGAAGGCTTTCCAGGGATACCGGGCCTGATTGTCTCGGGCTTTCCCAGTATGCTTGAAATGATGCTGAATAATTGTGCTGCTGTATCATTGACACCTGCACCTGCGCCAAGTTTTGAAGCAGCCAGATCCATTATTTTTTTTACAATATCAACATCGACCTCATTTTTTACAAGGTTTCCATAAAACATCCCTGCGACTTTTACAGAAGCTGGAACCCTTTCTTCTGTCTGCATTTGTGTCTGCATTTGTACCGGTATTTGTGTCTGCATTTGTGTCGGTTTTACGCCGTTTTGCATATGGAAATAAATTTTTTGGATCATTTCCTCCATACCAGATATTTTATTCTCCAAATTAGCTATTTTTTCCTCTTTTTTATCCAAAATAATTTTATCACCAGATTCGCCAGAAATAACAGACTTTTCAGCAGGTTTGACAACCTGACCCTCCGTCTTCGTGCCATTATACTCATCAATAGCCGCAAGTACCTCAACCATGGGCTTTGCAAACAAGCCGAACAAGCCCTTCTGCTTCACTTTTCGGGTATTGAGAATAAGCGCTTCATTGCCAAGATCCATCTTGACTTTGAGTATTGCTTCCTGTGTGTTTTTGGCCATATAGCGGCGAATCTTCATATTTCCCTCATTTTTAACAAATCTTTTTTCATTGTATATAATTATATTACCATAAACATCAAATACATACAATTTGCCAGTAATACTGCATGTTCTACATTATCAGGCGGTTACAACCCCAACTGACTGGATCTCAAGATTCGGGTCAAGTTCATTATAGGATAATACTACAATCCCCGGTATCGTCTGATCCACCATCTTCTTAAAGTAAAGCCTTACAACCGGTGAGGCCAGCACGATCGGCTGCTGACCCAGCTGTACAAGTTTCTGCACCTGCCTGGACAAACTTCCCATAATCGTATTCGTTACACTGGGTTCCAGCGTAAGAAAAGATCCGGTTTCTGTTTTTTGCAGCGAATCCATAATGATTTGTTCAAGCTTTGGATCCAGTGTAATGACACTGGATTTCGCATCGGTAAAGAACTTCTTCGATATGGCTCTGCCCATAGCCTGCCGCACATATTCCGTCAGCATGTCGGTATCATGCGTTACCGGCGCATAATCTGCCAGCGTTTCAAGTATTGTAACCATATCCCTGATCGAAACGCCTTCCTTAAGCAGGTTGGCAAGCACTTTCTGAACCTCTCCGACTGTCATGAGCTTGGGTATCAGTTCTTCCACGATGACGGGATAGTTCTGCTTTATATTATCCAGCAGCACCTGGACCTCCTGCCTTCCAGTCAGTTCATGCGCATGCTTCTTGATTATTTCCGTAAGATGGGTGGCGATGATCGAGGGTGAATCCACCACAGTGTAGCCAAGCATCTCGGCTCTGTCCCTCTGACCTTCGGTGATCCATATGGCTGGCAGTCCGAAAGCCGGCTCCGTTGTTTTGATCCCGTCAATTTCTTCTTCGATCAGGCCAGGGTTCATTGCCATATAATTATCCAGCATCAGTTCACCCTGCGCCACTTCAACACCTTTGATCTTGATCTGGTATTCGTTTGGTGCAAGCTGAATATTATCACGCAGCCTGATGATAGGCACGATCATTCCCAGTTCAAGCGCAAGCTGCCTTCTGATCATAACTACACGGTCGAGCAGATCCCCCCCCTGATTCACATCGGCAAGAGGGATCACCCCATAGCCGAACTCCAGCTCTATCGGGTCCACCTGCAACAGTGAGACAACATTTTCAGGTTTTCGAATCGCCTCTACTTCATTTTCCTCGACCTTGACTTCCTCCTGCTTGATGATGGCCTTCTGTTGCTTGGAAACGGAATTCGCCAGGAATGCAAGCACTGCCGCCATCAGAAGAAACGGAATTCGCGGCAGAAAGAACGAAAGGATAAAGCTAAGACCAGAGGCTAAATAAAGCACCCTGGGATTGCTGAATAGCTGTTTGAACAAATCCTGGCTCATGTCCGATTCAGAAGCTGCCCTTGTAACTATAAAGCTGGTGGCGGAAGAAATCATCAGCGCAGGTATCTGGCTGACAAGACCGTCACCTATCGTCAGGATTGTGTAGGTTTCACCAGCTTGCTGCAATGACTCTCCTCTAAAAGCCATACCCATGATCAAACCGCCGATAATGTTGATGACAGTTATTATAATCCCAGCTATAGCATCATTTTTGACAAACTTACTGGCACCATCCATAGCGCCATAGAAATCAGCTTCTCTTTGAATCTTTTTTCTTCTTTCCTTAGCCTCGATATCATTTATTGCACCCGAATTCAAGTCAGCATCAATAGCCATCTGTTTTCCCGGCATCGCATCCAGGGTGAATCTTGCGGCCACTTCTGCGACTCTTTCAGAGCCTCTTGTGATGACAAGAAAGTTCACAACCATTATGACAGCAAACATGACGAAGCCAACGACCAGATTGTTACCTCCGACAAATCTTCCAAAACCTGCTATGACCTTGCCGGCATCGCCTTCGCCAAGAATTAGGTATAGGGCTCTGAGATTCAATGTCAGCCTGTACATGGTAGTAATAACCAATAGTGACGGGAATATGGAAAGCTGGAGTGGCTCTTTTAAATATACTGTGTTGAGCAGAATAATTACAGAAAGCATGATATTGATTGCAAGTAAGATGTCAAGTATAAAACCCGGAATCGGAATAATAAAAGCAAGAACTATACCGATTATAATAAGAGGTACGGTTGTTTCTCTTAACCTCATCTTCTTTCAACTCCCTTCTTTCAAACTGCTCTGTTTTTACCCTTCAGGTTGTATACAAACGCCAGTACCTCTGCTACTGCCTGATAAAGCTCAGGAGGTATTGCCTTGCCTATCTCCACATTATCATATATACTTCTTGCAAGCGGCTTGTTTTCAACAATTTCGATCCTGTATTCCTTTGCCACTTCTTTTATCCTTAATGCCAGATAATCCTGTCCCTTGGCAATCAAAGTCGGCGCCGGTGAAATCTCCGAATTATATTTCAGTGCACAGGCAAAGTGTGTCGGGTTTGTTATGACCACATCCGCCTTTGGAATTTCCTGCATCATTCTTCGCATGGACATCTGCCTTTGTGTCTGTTTTATTTTTGCTTTGATCTCCGGATTACCTTCTGTTTGCTTGTACTCCTCCTTGATCTCCTGTTTGGTCATCTTCAGGTTCTTCTCATACTCCCACCACTGGTATGCGAAGTCAAATACACTAAGGATGATCAAAACTATGCAAATCCTTATTGCGATATTCAATGAGGTCATTGCTATAAAAGCGCCGATGTTTATGATATCCATATCCATCAAACTGAGAAAGGTCACTGCCTGACTGCTCATATAAGCATAAGCCACATATCCGATGATTGAAACCTTGAAAACCGCTTTCAAAAGTTCTACGATACTCCGCATTGAAAACATTCGCTTAAACCCGCTGAACGGGTTTATTCTTTCAAATTTAGGCTTTAACGTTTCAAGCGTAAACAGGAATCCAACCTGTGCATAACTCGTAATAAGGCCTGTGAGCAAAGCAACCAGCAACACAGGCGCTGCCATCTTTAAAAATACAAGTACACTGTCAGTGAAAATTCGCAGCAATATATCCGGCATATAGAAGTTGTCCATTTTCGGATATTCCGTCAGCACTTTTTTCATATAAATGGTGATTTCACTGTATATACTGCTTCCGTATATTCGCAGTGTCACAAAAACAAACATCAGTATCATCGCAGAAGATATTTCTCTGCTCTGGAAAACCTGTCCCTTCTTCCGTGCATCCTGACGCTTTTTAGGGGTGGCCTTTTCTGTCTTGTCGCCACCTCCCGGACCATTTGCGAATAATTGGAGGTTGATTCTGTAATTCATCCTGGTTTCAATTCCTTTATATAATCCAACATACTTGCATCCATTGTTTTGAAAATAAAATTCATGATTGTTATGAAAACAGGTATCGTTATCAGCATGATAAAAAGTCCCATAAATATTTTCAACGGCATTCCGATCACAAATATATTCAGCTGCGGCACCATCCGGGATATTGTACCCAACGCCACATCAGTCACAAGAATTGCCGCAACGACCGGCGCTGCAATTTTGAAGCCAGTCATAAATATTGTCGTGAAAAGCTTTACCAGTCCATCTGCAAGGCTTGCGTCAAACACTGCTGTACCGAGCGGTAATGTGCTGAAGCTGTCAAAAAGGGCTTTTATAATGACGTGGTGCCCATTTACTGAAAAAAGCAACAGCATGCTTAAGATAAAGTACAGATTGGATGATATAGGAACCTGGATATTACTTATTGGATCAATTACATTTACAATTCCAAAACCCATCTGCATGTCTATAATTTCTCCAGCTACATAAATGGCTGTAAACACCATATATGAAACGAACCCTATGGACAGCCCTACAATGAATTCCTTTGTTACGAGAAGAACATACGACAGCAAGCTTTCATCATATTGGACTGTCTGTACGGCTGTGGTATTTACAAGGATCAACGAGATAAAAAACGAAAAACCAATTTTAAAGTAGGTTGGTATATTCCTTCTTCCGAATATGGGTGCTATTACAAACAAGCCAGTCATGCGCACGAATACAAGCAAAAACATATCAAGTCCATTTGAAATCAGTCCTGCTGGTATTGGCACACCCAAAACCTCCCTCTGATACTGGTATCAAGTACATATTCCACATCCTGTCGATATTACCGAATGTACTGGTTTATGTTCTGGTACAATCCCTCCGTGTATTCCATAAGCAGCTTCAGCATCCAGGAACCAAAAACCGCAATAGCTGCAATAACGGCCAGTATCTTCGGAATAAATGAAAGAGTCTGCTCCTGTATCTGCGTTGTAGCCTGGAATATGCTCACTGCAAGCCCTACAATCAGACTGATACCCAGCAGGGGAGCCGAAACATACAGCGTCACAAGCAAAGCATTTTGCGCTATATTTATGATAGTACCCTGATCCATATCACAGCCTCCCTTGTTTCATTGTATTTAGCTACAGGAATGACGTCACAAGCGTCTTCGATATCAATGTCCAGCCGTCAACCATTATAAACAGCAGTATCTTAAACGGCAGCGATATCATTACAGGCGGCAGCATCATCATACCCATTGACATCAATGTACTGGAAACGACCATGTCTATTACAAGAAACGGTATGAAAATTAGAAATCCGATTTTGAATGCAATCGTCAGTTCATTTATTATAAAAGCTGGTATTACGACTGTCAGTGGAAGATCCTTCGCTTCTACCGGCGTTTTAATCTTTGCAAGTTCAACAAAAAATTTGAGTTCATTCTGATTGCTCCCGAACTGCCTGAGCATAAAGCCCTTTATGACCTGTGAGGACTTGTCCAGCGCCTGCTGCTGTGTAATCGTTCCTTTGTTGAACGGTTCATACGCCTGTGTATTTATATCATTGATAACAGGTGTCATTATAAAAAGTGATAAAAACAAAGCGAGCCCAATCAAAACTTGATTTGGCGGCATTTGCTGTGTACCCAGAGCATTTCTCAGGAACGACAGCACGATAATAATTCTCGTGAAGGATGTCATCATAATGATGATGGAAGGAGCCAGTGACAGTACCGTCAGAATCAGAAGGATCTGAATACTTTGGGATACTTCCTGTGGTGTAGTCGCAGGATCAACATTGAAGCCGAACTTGAAAGGGAACGTTGTATCGGCAGCGAAAACATTCGAATTGAAAAATATGAAAATCAGAAATACAATCAGTACTTGCAGACCTCTCAATCTACTCTTCATTCGTAAAGTCATCCCCGTTTTCTCTCGCCTGAAATTCTTTCTTTTGTATAATTGTCCTCAGCTTGCCGAGATTGGATTTGAAATCATGGTTCTCACTAATGTCCTGTTGGGTTTCAACTTCTGAAGATTTGTTTTCTTTTCCCTTTTTCACTCTGTAGCTGCCCATGTATTTTTCAAATAATGACTTGAAATCGAAAAGACCGACATTTTCCTGTGTGACAATCTGTTCCTCGGGAGACGATTCCTCCAATGTGACTGTTGTAAGAAATTCAACAGTTTTGGAGGTTGACGCAATCATAAAGTATTGTTTACCTGCCTTCACCAGATGTAAGCGTTTATCCAAGCCAAGAGTCACTGTTTCAACCACACTTATGTTTTTGCTCTTCATTGTTTTGTTTTGCTTGCTGCCTATGTATCTTGTAGTTACATAGGTCAAAAATAGCAGTGAACAAAAGCCAACAAGCATCAATATGACCTTCAGTACACTATATTCCTCCATAAAACTCCCCCGGTTCCCGGCTGACCGCCAGCATTACCCGATCGGCCAGGATATAATGCCGTTATGTACAGGAATATCAGCCCAATACTTTTTTAACAGCTTCTATTACTCTCTCTGCCTGAAATGGTTTCACAATAAAATCTCTTGCACCAGCCTGTATCGATTCGATAACCATTGCCTGCTGACCCATGGCAGAACACATAATGATCTGTGAATCTGAATTAATCTTTCGGATTTCCTTGACAGCCTGTATACCATCCACTTCAGGCATAGTAATATCCATAATCACAAGATCAGGAACCAATTCCTTGTACTTTTCAATTGCACGACCACCATGTTCGGCTTCTCCAACCACTTCATAGCCATTTTTGGACAAAATGTCCTTGATCATCATTCTCATGAAAGCAGCATCGTCCACAATTAAAATTCTTTTTCCCATAATCTCTCCCCTTATTGTGTGAGTATAGAGTATAGTGCTGTCTATGCTTATGTTAACATTTCATCGCAGTATAATCAAGGAATAATTATCCTATAATTATACTTTATATTTTAAAATCAGACAAAGTCAAGCAAAATATAAGCTTTTTTGTCAGAGCCGCTTACTCGGGTGAATAATGTCGGTTATCCTTACGCCAAAACTCTCATCAATGACAACAACTTCTCCTTTTGCAATAGCCTTTCCGTTGACAAGAATATCAACAGGTTCTCCGGCAAGCTTATCCAGCTCAATAATAGAACCGGGACCGAACTCAAGGATATCCTTTATCAGTTTCTGTGTACGCCCAAGTTCAACAGTCACCTGCAGTGGTACATCCATGATCAGGCTGATGTTTTTCCTTTCAAGTACAATCCGGCTGTCATCAAAGTTCTCGAAATGTGCCGGCTGGACATTGACCGGCTCCCTTGCCTGCCTATGGTCGTTACTGCTCCAGAC
This sequence comes from Hungateiclostridiaceae bacterium UBA1305, assembly GCA_002307275.1. Taxonomy (GTDB): domain Bacteria; phylum Bacillota; class Clostridia; order Acetivibrionales; family DTU013; genus UBA1305. The sequence goes on along the minus strand of DBTX01000030.1, from coordinate 18,525 downwards.
TGCCGGCATATCGTACCCATTATCCTGCTGGTAATTCTGTTGCGGCTGTGCAAACTGTTGTGTCTGCGGCTGCGGGGCAAACTGTTGAGACTGCGGCTGCTGAACCGTATTCTGTCTCTGGGGTTCAGGCTGCTTCCTGATTTCGTTTGGAATATTGAACGACCCGCTGCCTGTATCCATGTTCAATAAATTTTCAACCAATTTCTTTGCAAAAGAAATCGGAATTATCTGCATGATTTCGCTGTCGATCAGCGTACCTATAATCATTTTGAAGGCAATCTTCACTAATGTCTCAGATCCGCTAAGCCCGGTATTCTGCTGCAAGGTTCCAACATCAAATATGAAAGCCTTTGGAGGAGAAATATCAATTCTTTTATCAAACATGGCTGACATGGATGTTGAAGAGGAGCCAACCATTTGGTTCATAGCCTCACTTATCGCACTGAGGTGCAGGTCGGAAAGGGGTTCCGATGTATTGCTGCCGTCGCCGCCCATCATCAGATCGGTTATCACCTTTACATCTATTTCCTTCATGATCAGCAGGTTGCTTCCGACAAGCCCGTGTGTATATTCAACCCTTACCGCCACATGTGAACTGGAATATTCTTTTGAAATCTCATCCCAGTTGGTTATGACTACTCTTGGAGTAGTTATGACAACTTTCTGCCCCAATAGTGTAAACAACGTAGTGGCGGAGGTTCCCATGCTTATGTTTCCTATCTCGCCAAGTGCATCAATTTCCTGTGGTGATAATTCCTCACCGGACCCACCTCCTGCATCATCATTAAGCGAGGTGCCATTCAATAAAGCATCTATTTCAGCTTGCGACAACATATCTCCCATTTTATTCATCCTCCTTCTTCAGAACCTTTGAAATCTTAATGGCAACCTTGTTTTTCTTTACACCCGGTGTTGCATAAAACTTCAAAAGTTCTCCTACCTGTACCTCCATATCATCATTGATTCCCGTATCCAGCGGCAAAACATCCCCCAGCTGCAGTTCGATGAAATCATTTACCGATATGGTTGTCTTCCCAAGTATCGCTTTGATCGGCACCATGGTATTGCGTACCCTAATTTCTATATTCTCCTTCATTTCCGGAGTTGCTTCTTTTTCTACATTTGAGAACCAGAATTTCGTACTGAGCTTTGAGACGATCGGCTCAACAACCATATGCGGTATGCAAATGTTGATCATACCGTCCACATCGCCGACACGCGCGCTTAATGTGATAAGCGCGACCGTTTCATTCTGCGCGACGATCTGTGCGAACTGTGCATTTGTCTCGATCTTGTCCAGCCTTGGCCTTATTGAAAGAACATTTTCCCAGGGTTCACGCATCAGATTCAATATTTGAATAATGATTCTTTCAATGATAGCCAGCTCGATCTCTGTAAATTCCCTGACTCTCTCCATCGAAGATCCCTTGCCCCCAAGTATCCTGTCAACCAGTGCAAAAGCGATATGCGGCTCAATCTCAAGTATGATCGAACCTGAAAGTGGGGCAAAATCTATAATGGCAAGTATAACCGGGTTGGAGACGGAATTACTGAAATCACTGTACGGCAATGCTTCAACAGTAACGACATCAACCTGCACCAGAGTTCTGAGGTATCCGGTAAGAAAGTTTGTCACCAGACGTGCATAATTGTCATAAATGATATTGAGCGTCTTGATCTGATCCTTGGCAAATTTGCTTGCCCTCTTGAAATCATGGCTCTTTATCTTTCTCTCCTGAGTAGTGGACTGCATCTCGTGAGCATCTATCTCACCGGTACTTAGCGCTTTAAGCAGATCATCTATTTCATTTTGAGACAGAATATCTCCCACTTAAACCACCTCCTACTGAAATAGCCATTCAGAGAAAATAACCTTGTAAACAATCTCTTCCGGCTTCTTTGCACCTTCATTCAAAAGGGTGTTGATTTCCTTCAACAAATCGGCTTTCGCCTTGTCCATAATTTCAATATTCTTAACGTCATCAATCGTTTTAGTCAGAAAGAACCGGACTACAAGCTCCTGTATTTCATCAGAATAAGCTGTAATCTTTTCTTCAACAATAACCTTTTTATTTTCCTTTTCCTTGAGTGTCTTGTGGCATTTGAGTATGACATTGACCTGCATCATGGCAATTTTTTTAGGATCGTCGTTCTTCAGGTTGAAGTAACGTTTGCCATCATATAAAGCTATCGTGACAAGATCTTCTTCCGCCGGAACAGTTTTGACTGCAGCAGTAGTCGCTGCAGCAACAGCTTCGCCTTTATTGGCGGGTGAACCCTGCACAATAAATAAATAACCTGCAAGAGCTGCCAATGTGAGCGCAAGAACTGCAACAACTATAATCAATATAAAGAACGTACCTTTAGACTCCAAAACTTATGCCCCCTCTATCATTTGTGTAAAATTGCAAAGATCTGAATTTTGCCTTTGTATTCTATAATTCTGGCAATAACCTCATCTACAGATTCCCTGCAAACATATTTCTTCGCTTCGGTTGTCGATATCACCGTATCCGGTGTAGCTTCAACCGTTTCAATCAATTCGCAGTTCAGGACATAGACCGAGCCGTTAAGCCTGGTTAGTCTAATCATAATGTTTTTACCTCAAAAACTCAATAGACAATTTCATAATTTGTCGTTTTTTGTATCTTTATCATAAATCATATTTTCTGCAGGTGTACCGCTGTCAGCACACCTGCAGATTCTTATGTCACCATATCAAATATAGCAGCATTACCTCTTGAGATTTACAAGCTCCTGCAGCATTTCATCCGAAGTCGTAATGATCCTGCTGTTCGCCTGGAAGCCCCTTTGTGTGATAATCATACTTGTAAACTCGCTGGACAGGTCCACATTGGACATTTCCAATGTACCGGGGTTTATCGTACCGACACCGCTTGAACCGGGTTTGACGGCTTTAAAATCACCCGAGTTTGTGGATGGTATGTACATGTTGTCGCCTTCCTTCTCGAGACCTGACGGATTCTCAAAGCCTGACAGAGCAACCAGCCCAAGGGATTGCTGCTGACCGTTGTCATAAATACCGGTCAGAATACCATCCGAACCGACACTGAAAGTAGTCAGGCTACCTGACGTATAACCGTCGACCGTCTTTGGCTTGACGGAGGAATCACTTGCATAGGAAGTGATTTTAGAAAAATCAAGCGTAATGCTAATCGCATCTGCACCTGATGTTGCATCAGGTGTAAGAACTAAAGGTGAAGCTGAAGTTGGGAGTGAACCTGTCACAACAGCGCCATTCGTATCAAATGACAAAGTACCACTCCCCCCGGAACTTACATCAAAGCCATTATCTGTAGTATCTTCTACAGCCCATGCCCATGTGGATCCGGAAGTAGTACCTGCTTCACTTTTATTATATACGACATTAACCTTATAGTCGTTACCCAGGGAATCATATACTGTCATTGGTACAGTAAATGTATCTAAAGTATCATCAGTTCCAAGCGTTGCAGCATCATTAAAGGATGCATCCAGATTTCCTGTCAGTGCAGCACTGGTTGTGGCTTCCGCAGCTATAATCCTCTTATTTCTATAGTCGTCCGAATACAGGTTAAGAGGCTCAATCGCCGTTTCTGTGTCAAATTCGCCGCTGTCATCCGACTTCAGCGCCTGCCAGCCATAGACGTTCAGTCCGCTGCCGGTAACAAGGTTGCCTGTCTTGTCAATAGTGAAATTACCTGCCCTGGTAAATTTAAAAGTATCGGCGCTTCCACCTTTGCAAATAAAGAAGCCATCACCTTCAATCGACATGTCCGTCGGATTGTCAGTCCTCTCTGTACTTCCGCTGGTGGTAATGGTATCCACGGACTGGATGCCAAGCCCAAGGCCTACCTGCATTGGATTGGTACCGCCCCTGCCGGTAGTGGAGTCCGGTGAACTTGCACCCTGAAGAGTCTGGCTGAATATTTCCTGAAAGGTAACCCTCCCTGACTTAAAAGCTACCGTATTGACGTTGGCAACGTTGTTGCCGATAACGTCCATTCTGGTCTGATGTGCCTTCAACCCCGACACACCGGAGAACATTGATCTCATCATAGTTGATGTTCGACCTCCTTCATTATCTCAACTCCATCCCGTCTGTCATTCGGGGATGGACAGCCTCCCGAAAGGGTCCGGCTGTTATATTATTACTGCTCCGTCTATGTTAGTGAATACGTTGTCCTTCAGCTCATTGCTGTTTGCCGCCGTGATGACCGTCCTGTTCTTTATGTTTACCACAAAGGCCAAATTGTCCATCAGTACCAGCGAATCCTTCACGCCCTTCGACTCGGCCTTTGCCACTGCTTCCTTCATCTTGTCCTTCTGAGCCTGCGTAAGACTGATATTCCTGGATTGGAGCCTGAGTTCCGCGTGCCTGGAAAATTTTATCTCTTCACTCTTTGCAAGCTTCTGCTTCAGTATACTGTCGAATCCGGCTGTCTGGGTACCTTCCTGCCTGTTTATTGTACTGGTCTGGCTTCCGACGGAAACTGAAGGTTTTCCGGTAATGATCTGTCTGTTGATACTGTTTCCAGAACTGTCAATTACCATCTTAAACACCTGCCTCATCCGAAGATTCGGATTCTGTTGAGGTCTCTTCCGATTTCGTTATGCTTGTAATGCTGTCAATCGGAACATGCAGGTTGTTCAAAACTGCCGTAATATCTCCGGAGGCTGAAATATTCAATTCTGCAAGCGTTGCCGTAACAGGAACGTATTCGCCGGTGCTGCTGTCCTTGATGATAATGTCAACCTCATCGCCATTTTCATAGGCTGTAGTCAGCGTGTTCTCGAGATATTCGGTATCAGTGGTTTTTACGGTTGTATCCAGACCTGAAATCTCAACGCTTACTCCGTCCATCACCGCATAATCCTCATAGACGCCTTTCTGTAAGGACTTGACATTCCCGCTGACCTTGATCATGTCGCCGTCATCCGAATTATAAACGATACCGTTCACATCACATCCTATCAGGTTTGTGAAATTCGAAAGATTACTTGAGGATGCATAGCTGCTTTCTGTAACATTGGTAACATCCTCAACAGGCACTTCCTTATCATCCACAACTAAAAAATATGAACCGGAGCTGACCTTAACACTTGTCACGTTACCCGTTACCTCAGAGGTTTCACTCGTTGTCTCATCAGTGACCGTAGCCGTAATGTTTTTGCCGATCAGGCTGTAAGCTTTTGAGGCGGTGAAGCTGGTGTTCAGGTTCTGCATTTGCTCCAGCGCGCTAAACTGCGCCATCTGCCCGATAAATTCCGTATTTTCGGTCGGACTGAGCGGATCCTGATACTGGAGCTGTGTGACCAGAAGATTCAGAAAATCGTCCTTTCCAAGTTCACCGGTGTTACGCGTACTGGTTGATGATGCATTATCATCGATGATCTGCTGTATCGTCTTTTGTGTGCTTGTAATTGTGGTATCACTCATTCTTTTCACCTCCTATGCCGTTAAGTTGATTGTACTGCTTCCCCATGCGTAAGGATTGTTTTTGCCCGATGCTTCAATCGCTCCTGCGAGGCTGCCGCTAATTCCCGGTATCTGGTATTCTGTCCCACCTGTGTTGTAGCTTTTGCTGTCATCAGGTTGTTTCCATTTTTCAGCCGAACTGTTTGAATCCTGCCTGACAGATACGCTGAAGCCCTGCACGCTCATTCCCTGCTTCTCCAGGGAATCCTTCAGCAACTGCATGTTTGACTCCAGTATCTGCTTCACCTGCTGGCTTTCCGCTACAAACTTTGCCATGACCATCCCGTTTTCAGTCACTACCTTAAGGGAGATCTTTCCGAGGCTGTCCGGTTTCAGATCGACGATCATTTCTGATTTGTCGGGAGTCAGAATAACTTTTGCCTTTTCAATAACCTGGCTGATTATTTCCTTTGTGTCTGCTGGTGCCCTTGTAATATCCGCTTTCTGGACAACATCGGTCACGATTGTTTTATCCGGCTGTGCAACAGTAAAAATTGTCTGTGGTTGCGTTTCTTTCACTGCTGCCGCCGGCTGTTGAGCTGCTGTCTCTTTTTCTGTTTTCGCCTGGGTTTCCTGTCCGTCACTATCGTCCTTTGAAGCTGCCGTATCAGTTGCTGCCGTAGTCGTCAACCCGGGTTCTGCAGAAATTTCAGCTTCTGTTGCTCCATCTGCCGGCTGCAAAGATTCTTGAATCGTACCAGCTGCTTTGTTGGACAACGGCTGTAAAATCTGCTTTATTGAGGCTTCAACTGAACTTTGATCCTTTTCCAGTTCATTTCCCAATTCGTTCAGACGAATTTTAATTTTGTCATTCAGTTTTGCAAGCAGTGCTTCAATTCCTGAATCTGGTTGATTTGTTTCCGAACTTTGAGCCGCTTTATCCGACTTTTGAGAAAGCGCTTCGACAGTTTTACCAAAAGTCTCCGAATCTCCCGCTGCCTTCCCCTGGATCACTGTATCCTGTGTGCTTGAGGTATTTGCAGCAGACTCACCGGCAGCGGTCTCATCAGAACCGATTATGTTTCCCGTCAACTCAAACAGCTTTAACAGTGTTTCCTGCTGTTCACTGTCAAGACCCAGCATCTGCGACAATTTTGATACGTTCTCGCTCATGCTGTTCAAATTGTTGAAGGACTCGGATGTTATACCTGCCTTATCCAAAAGCTTCTGCATCTCCTTCATATCCAGTCCCAAAATCTGTGCCAGAGCCTGGATCATGTTGTTTGGCGTATTATCCTGTACAGCTTCCTTCATGGATTCATCCTCCGCCTCAACAGACTTACTGTCCGTACTGTCATCTGCATTTTTTGTTTTCACAGATGAAGATTCGGACACAGTCTGTTCTGAATTGGAATCATTTGCTTCCTTGTAAGTAAGAAATTTGGGTTTGCTATCTTCACTGGTAGTCAGTGTAGCTGTAGCTTTACTATTTGAAGCCTGATCTGCGTCAGATTTTTTAACAGTGTTCTGATTTTCAGCACTGCTCAATTTGCTGCCCAGTATTTCACCAAATGTCTTGTTTTGGTTCCTGTCGTCGATTTTTTGTGTAGTTTGGACCCCAAACTGTATCACTGCGGCACCTTGACTGGATTGGATATTTCCAAGCATCAGATCTTTTAATGTCATTTTTTCACCTCCTTTCAATATCTTTTTGTTATCTGTCATGCAAAAAAGATTCGTTAATCCCCCTTATAAAGCGCAGCCAGTTTTTCTGTTAACTTCGCTGCGAATGCAGGGGTCATGGCAGCCAGTATTGCCGAAGTGTTTTCCTTGTTCATTGCCTGAAGTGTTTGCGCGATCATGTCAATTTTGGAAGCTCCAAGTTGCTCAAATATCTGGGAAGCAGCTGAGGCATCCATTGCTGCATATATCTGCGCAAATTTTTCGGTATTCGCGTCGGTCTGCAGTTCCTTTGCTACTTCTGCGTAAATGAGCTTTGCATTTTCAGGGTCGATCGACTCGAAATAGGTCTTGAAAGCTTCCTTGTCTCCTGCTGCTTTCAGTTCATCAAGCGTCTTTTTTAAATCCTTGAGTTCCAGGTCTTTCTGATCCATCGCTGCCTGACGGTCCTTCACATCCTGCAGCTGTTTATCGGACTCCAGCTTCAGGTTATCATAATCAGTCTTAAACTTTTGTGCGTCACTCAATTTCGTATTCATATCGGCTAATTGCTTCTGAAGCACCGTGTTATCGTTTCTTAATTCAATATATTTCTTTTTGATCTCATCCGCTGTCATATTCTTCGGATCAAGCGGATCTGCAACTTTTGGCAGTGTCAGCCTGGCCAGAGGAATGTTCTGTATATTTGAACGATATCTGTCAGTGAGTCCGTTTACATTATTATGTATGACATAATAAAAAACCCCTCCGAATACAGCAGCTAGTATGACAATTACTGTCAGAAACGTTAGAAGAGTAAATAGGATGCCTCTTCCGTTCTTTCTGCTATCCTGTACTTTAGGGTTTTCTGCTTTAGTTGCAGCCTCGCCGCTTTTTGCCATCCTGAATCTCCTGAATTACTTTAATATATCCCTACATTTCATCACTTTCTGCATTACTATTTCTGTGTTTGTAAGAGACAATTTCATCATTCGTTCGCTGTTCAAGCCGTTTTTGTTCCAAAGTATATTCTTCCAGTTTCTTTTCCCTGTACTTGTCAAGAATCTGCCTTTCTTTAACTGCCTTTACTAGTTCTTCTCTTACTTTATCGACATTTTGAGCGGCAATATTTACATTTTCTTTTTGATGCTTGATTTTAGAATTGAGAAGAGACAGGTATTCGTTAAATTCTATCAGGGAATGGATTGTGGTTTTTTTTGTTTTTTCGTTGAACTCCTTCACAAGATCTCTTAATGCATTTTCAAGCAGCTGTAACTGAAATTTCTCAGTTTCCAGATTTTGCATGGCTTTCCCAAGTTCATTCTTAAGATTATCTTCCTGCTGGATCCTGACATTTAATACAGGCTGAAGCTTAAAACTGAACGTTGCCATTCATTCACCCTGCTCACCTTTCAAACACATTATTGAGTTTTTTGAGCACTTCTTCAAAGGTAAACCGATCTTCGGTGGATTGTTGAATGAAACCTGTTATCCCATCAATAAGGCTTATTGCATGGTCGATTTTACTGTTGCTGCCCTTGACATAAGCTCCGATATTAATCAGATCTTCGGCATCCCTGTAAATTGCAAGTGCCCTCTTTAACTCAGCTGCTGCCTTTTTGTGCTCTGTTGAAATGATATCAGGCATGACACGGCTAACACTTGAGAGTACATCAATTGCCGGATATTGATTTCTATTGGCCAGCGACCTCGAAAGTACGATATGTCCGTCAAGTATTCCCCTTGCCGTATCGGTCACAGGTTCTGTCATGTCGTCACCATCGACAAGGACGGTATAAAGTCCGGTTATTGAACCTTTGCTCGAATTACCGGCACGTTCCAGAAGTTTTGGCATGACCCCGAAGACCGAGGGCGTATAACCGCGTGAAACGGGAGGTTCTCCTATTGCGAGACCGATTTCCCTCTGGGCCATGGCAAACCTCGTCAACGAATCCATCAGCAGCAGGACATCCTTGCCCTGATCCCTGAAATATTCAGCTATTGCTGTCGCGACAAGAGCACCTTTGAGCCTTACCAGAGCAGGCTGATCCGATGTCGCGACAACTACCACCGAACGTGAAAGGCCTTCTTCCTTAAGATCCTTCTCGATGAATTCGCGTACTTCCCTGCCACGTTCTCCGATCAGTGCTATCACATTCACATCCGCTTTCGTGTTTCGGGCTATCATACCCATCAGGGTGCTTTTCCCAACGCCGCTGCCGGCAAATATACCGATGCGCTGCCCCTTACCCACGGTCAAAAGGCCATCTATCGCTTTAATACCAAGCGACAGCGGCTCTGTAATCCTTTTTCTGTTCAATGGATGCGGAGGTTGGTTATTGATTGGATAATATAATTCGGATTTGATCGGTTCCAGATTGTCGATCGGAAAGCCAAGGCCGTCAAGAACACGCCCTTTCAAATTTTTACACACGCCTATTTTTAATACTGAATCCGAGGCGACAACCAGATTTCCCGGGCCTACTCCTGTCATTTCACCAAGCGGCATCAAAAGAACCTTGTTATCCTTAAAGCCGACAACCTCAGCATTTATGACACACTTCCCCCTGGATGCATGAAGCATGCAAAGTTCTCCTATGTCGACCTCCGGGCCGTCCGATTCTATAGTAAGGCCAACAACCTTCGATACCTTCCCGGAATACTTTATAAAATCCGATTTTTCAAGTATGCTGCGGTATTTCTGAAGGTCTATGTGCATATTTTCATCTGCCTTTCAGCTGTTCTCTGAAGGCTTCCCCGATTTTATCCAGTTTGGTTTCCACACCCGCGTCTACGCTTCCGAAAGTAGTTGCAACAATACAGTCTCCCTGACTGAGGGTACTATCCTTCTTTATTTCGAGACCGTCTGCGCCTTCAGCCGTTGAAAGCAATTCTTCCATGTTCCCGTTCAGATTTTCGAAATCCTCAGGGGAGACTCTTAGAACTGCTCCATTTTTAACGGAACAGTTATGCAATGCTTCTTTTACAAGCTGCATTATGATATTTCCATTGCTTGAAACTTCGCAGGCTACAACCTTTCGTGCGACCTCAAGTACAAGTTCCACGATCTCAGCCTCCATACCGGCCATGATACTATCATGCTCCTCGGATGCAATCAGTCGTATTTCTTCAGCTTTGGCCAGTATTGATTCGTTTTGCTGGCGTGCGGCTTCCATACCTTCTCCATAACCCTTCTGCCAGGCTTCCTCCAATGTATTTTCAGCGTTTTTCTCAGCTTCTTTCCCGGCTTGTTCAAGCAGCCTTTTAGCTTCAAAACCAGCTTCTTTTATGATCAGTTCACATTCGCTGTGTGCCTTTTCAAGCAGTTCTTCAGGGCTGAGGGACATTACACCAACCTCATCGGTATTTTCCGGGATTTCATCTTCGGAATCATTATACTGGGAAACGTTCTGCAGTCTCAGAGGAATTCTGATCTGGAAAGGTGCCCCATATGTAATCTGGCTGTTTTTTACAATCTTGTTATACAATGATTTCATCTCCTCCGCCTCTGGAAATGACGATTTCACCAGCATCTTCGAGTTTTCTGATAATATTGACAATCTTCTGCTGTGACTCTTCAACATCCTTCAGCCTGACAGGACCCATAAATTCGATATCTTCCCTGATCATTTCGGACAGACGCTTTGACATATTGCCAAATATGGTCTTCTGCACTTCTTCCGTAGCTCCCTTGAGAGCGATAGCCAGCTGGTTGTTTTCCACATCTCTGAGGAATCTCTGTATGGAACGATTATCCAATGTAAGGATATCTTCAAATACGAACATCCTCTTTCTGATTTCTTCCGCAAGGTCCGTATCCTCGATTTCCAGTGTTTCCATGATATATTTTTCCGTACCTCTGTCCACAGTATTGAGAATGTTGACGATCGCCTGTACACCGCCGGCTGCTGTGAAATCCTCTGTAACCAGAGATGACAGGTTCTTCTCAAGTATTCTTTCAACCTCCTTGATAACTTCAGGGGAGGTCCTGTCCATTGTTGCGATACGTCTTGCAACATCAGCCTGCTTGTCCTGCGGCAGTGCTGCCAGAACAACGGATGCCTGCTGTGGTTTGAGGTATGCCAATATCAGTGCTATTGTCTGCGGATGTTCCTTCTGTATGAAGTTCAGGAGCTGAGACGGGTCAGCTTTTCTGACAAACTCAAAAGGTCTGACCTGTAATGAAACAGTCAGTTTATTAATCACATCAAGGGCTTTCTGTGTGCCAAGCGCTTTTTCCAATATCTCCTTGGCATATCCGATACCACCCTCTGCGATATACTCCTGAGCAAGGCATATCTGGTAGAATTCCTCCATTACCTTTTCCTTATCCTCAGGAGATACAGTTCTGATATTCGCAATTTCAAGAGTGAGTTGTTCAATCTCCTCTTCCTTCAAATGCTTGAAAATTTCCGCAGATTTTTCAGGTCCTATGGAAATTAACAGCATTGCAGCCTTTTCACGGCCGGAACGTTCTGATTTTACAGCTGATGACCTCGCCATATTTGTTAGCCTTTCCTAGTAAGGTATTGTAAGCGTTAACCATCCCATTCGTCGGAAAGCCAGTTTCTCAAAAGCTGCGCAACTGCATCCGGTTTCTGCTTTACAAACTTGTCAATTTGCTTCTTGATTTCAGATCTTTCTTCCATTTCTATTTCCGGAAGTGGGTCTTCCTGATCCGGAACAATGAATTTTGGTCCTCCGCCACCAGCCATTGCCGGCTGCAATACTTCCTCCTGCTCCTTCTTTCTACGCGGCATCCCAACAATAAGAAGCCCTATAATCAACATCAGCATCAGGGCGAAGAAGCCATAATCAGCAATGAGCTGTTTGATCTTGTCATTAAGAGGTATTTGCACAACCTCGGGCTGAGCCATCTTCATCTTGTTTACAGATATGTTTTTGACCGGCACACCCGTTGCCATGCTTGCAGCTGTTTTTAAATCGGTGATGAAGGTGTCGGAGATTTTCGTATCATCTGTGACTTTTTTACCGTACCAGAGTGAAATCGCAAGCCCAGATTCCGCAGGTATCAGTTTTCCTACCGCTTTTTCCGTATTCTGCAATTTTTCGTCGTAACCTAAGTTCGTTTCAGCCGACTTATTGGAATAATCGGAATTTCCATCGGTGCCTACCTGATAGGAAGGATTGTTCGTCGTACCTGGATTGGTGTCCACTCCGGGTTCTCCCGAGGCGGTACCGTTCTTGATGGTTTCCTCGGTGGATTTGCTGCTGATGACTGCTCCGGCATCCATGCCCTGCGGATTTGTGAGTGATTTGATCTGTGATTTGTCCTTATCGAAGTCCAATATTGCATTTGCAACGACCCTCAATGTGTCAAAATTGTCATACTGTCCCACACTGAAATAATCCAGGACTTTCTGCTCCAGTTCACTCTCACGCTGGCGTCTCAGATCTTCCTGGCTGTTCACAGCACTTATCGAATCATCGGAGTTGTTCGTATTGAGGATGTTGCTGTTGTTATCTGCAACTGTAATGTCCTTCGGGTCGAGATTTTCAACGCTTCTTGAGACAAGCATCACAATGCCTTCCACCTGCGCGGCAGTAAGCTTTTGGTTTGGTTCAACCATGACATAGGCTGTCGGTCTGGGCTGCGTCTGACCCTCTTCAATGAAAATGGAGGATTCCGGCGTAGCGAGCGTCACTGCAGCATTATCGATATTATCAAGCAATTTAATTTTTGTTTCCAGGTCAGAAACCTGCTGCGCCTTCCAAATGTGTTTCTTGTCGCTCTCCGTTGTAGTTATGCCTATTTTTGAGATTGCGTCATCAAAGGTCATTCCGTCCTTCGGATAACCGGCCTGTGCAAGCAAAACCTGTGCGTTGTTGTTGTTTTTGGAGTCAATGACGATGCTGGTACCGTTGTTCTGTGCTTCATTCCAGATACCATTGTCAGTGAGTACTGTGACCATTTCACCAATCTGTTTCTGGTCGGTATTTGAGACCAGCACTATACGGTTTGGTTTGGTAAGCACAACAATACTTATTATTATGGCAACCGCAACGATTCCGGAGGTTATGTAAAGACGTGTTTTTTGGGATTTTTCAAGGCTGCCCCAGAACTCTTTTATTTGATCAAGATATTTTTTGATTACGTCAGGCATAGTCTCACCACCCTGTAACAATTTTCTTCATATGTATAAGGTCCATGTTAAATCGACATTCGCATTATTTCCGAATATGCATCAAGAATCTTGGTTCTGATCTGCATTGTAAACTGTAACGCGATATCCGCCTTTTCTGCAGCAATCGTCACCTGGTGAATATTATCTGTTTTACCGGCGGCGAACTCATCAGCAAGCTTGTCAGCGTCCAGCAACAGGCTGTTTGTGTTGTTTAAGGCCTGGTTCAGGTAGTCTGAAAAAGGTATCTCTCCATTGTTAGCCGTATCCTGTTTTTCTATTGTCTCAAACAAGGATTTCGATGGAGCCAGTGAACCAACCGTCCCTATTTGGTCAAGGGCCATATCTTATACCCCCTCTTTATCTTCTGAATTGATTCAAACTTTTTTCTATGATTAAAAAGCTACAAACTATTTGCCGATTTCCAAAGCTTTCATAGCCATACTCTTTGTTGTATTGATCGAAGTTACATTCGCTTCATAGGCCCGCGTTGCAGATATCATGTTAACCATTTCAGTTATGATGTCAACATTAGGCATCTGAACATACCCATCTGTATCAGCATCGGGATTTCCCGGATCATACACCCTTTTAAAGGGACTGCTGTCCTCTACGATTTTCGAGACCTTTACACCGCTGCCGATAAGTTCTTTGCTGCTATCTGTCAGATACTCGGAAAACTGGGTACCCGATTTTTCCTCGAATATGACCTCTTTCCTTCTATAGGGCGTACCATCCTCCGTGCGGGTAGTATTCGCATTTGCGATATTCTGGGAGATGGTATCCATTCGCAGTCTTTGTGCAGTTAGAGCCGAGGCTCCGATATCAAGCGCTCCGAAATAGCCCATAGTTCATTACTTCCCTTCCCTTATTGCCGTCATAAGCCTGGCAAGACCGTTGTTTAAGCTTTGCGTAATCACATTGTATCTGATATCGTTCTTTGCCAGTGAAGCCATTTCACTTTCAACATCGACATTGTTCCCATCCAGTCTTGTGCTGAGGTTGCTGTTTTCCGTCGTCACCTTGGCACTTGCTTTGTCAAGATTACCGCCGCCTATCTCTATATGCCTGCTGTCCGTCGTATTCCCCTTGAAGTCATCCTTGTTGAGCGCATCCTCCAGATATTCCTCAAACCGGACAGTTTTTGCCTTATAGCCTGGAGTATCTACGTTTGCAATATTCTGGGCTATTACTTCATTGCGGGTCCATGCCGCATCAAGTGCCTTTTCTCTTAAGTTCAAACTGCTTGTCAGCTTGTCCAACATACAGCCTGCCATCCTTTCTCACATACTCAAAGTTCAAAACTACTTATATCTATTTCGACATAACACCCTAATATCCTTTATGTAAAGTTTAGAGCAATTCTTAACATATACATAATATTCCATATTACTAATTTGATTTTAACACAATGATATGACAAATACAACAACATAATGTAGTTTTATTTGCATTCTGACAATATATTGTGGCATTTATTTTTTTATAATAGTAAATATAGTCGAAATATACTATCAAATGTCAGTATTCCATATTTGTTCCAATGAATTTTCCGTTAATCCCTGCCAGAACTTTGTGTATTACTCCGCACTGTAACTTACTGCAGTCCTGTCACTCTCATAGGCTCCGGTGCTAGTAACGGATATATAAATTGTGCCGGTCGTCGTACCCAACTGTGTAATCTTGATTGTAACCGTAGTATAATCTTCGGCTACAGTTGCACTGCCTAACAGACTGCCGTTGGATTCGGCATTATAAACCTTTACAATATCCCCTTCCACAAGACTTGATACATACACAGTGTCAGACTTTCCGCTATTATTTGTAACCGTAATATTTGCTG
>DBTX01000030.1:0-3141 GCA_002307275.1 Hungateiclostridiaceae bacterium UBA1305 | reverse complement strand
TTCCCTTTTACCATATCCCGTTATCGTCACATATATATTACCTGAACTGGTTCCAATCTGGGTTATCTTTATTGTCACTTCCGAATAGCCGGATGCCACAGTCGCTGTTCCCAAAACCGTCGTACTGGAGGAAGTCGCATAAACCTTAATAACATCCGACTCATCGAGATAGCTCACCGTGACGGTATCAGACATGCTTGCATTATTGGATACATATACATTGCTTGAAGAAAGGGGATCCGACTGCTGTTCGGCGGTATAACCAATCTTAACCCTGGCGCTCTCCTCTTTCCCAAGTCCGGTAACCGATACATAAATGCTTCCCGCCGTTGTACCGAGCTGGGAAATACTCACAGTTGCCTGTGTCTCATCTTCCACAACAGTGGAAGATCCAAGCAGCTTTCCGCCGCTTGATGCATTATAAACATTAATCGTATCATCCTCTTCCAGGAAGTAAACCGTTACCGTATCCGATATTTTTGCATTATTGACAACTACGATATTGCTGCTTTCAGGAGTATCTGTTGTAGGTTCTTCTGCATAAGAAATCGCAGTTCTTTTACTTTCGAGCTTGTTTTTATTTGTGACGGAAATGTATACCGTGCCTGAGACTGAACTAAGCTGTGTAACTTCAACAGTTACCTCTGTTTCATCGTCAGCTACTGTACCGGAGCCCAACAGTGTTCCGGAGGTTTCCGCATCATATACCTTCACATAATCTCCTGCCTCAAGATAAACCATTTCAATGGTATCCGCAAGGTCTGCATTATTTGTGATCGTAATATTACCGGCTTGCGGTGCGTTTGTTGTCTGTTCTGCAGCATACGAGACCTCAACCCTGCTGCTCTCCAGTTTACCCTTGCTCTTTGTGGAAATATAGATGCTGCCGGCTGAAGTACTCAACTGCGAGATCGTTACAGTTACATACGTATCATATGTACTAACTGTGGCAGACCCAAGCAGTGTTCCACTGGAGGCTTTGTTATAGACATATACCGTTTCTCCTCCTGACAGTCCGTTGACCTGAACGGTATCGGAAGCGCCGGCGTTATTCTGTATAACAATATTGCTTATATCCGATGCCGTTGATTTGGGTTCTTCCGCGTAATCTGCCTGTACCCTGGCGCTTTCGGAATAACCCTTCTTAGCTACCGTAACATAGGCGCTGCCTGATGAAGTACCAAGCTGGTCAATGGTAACCATTGCGGATGAATCATAAGTACCGGCTGCTGCAGATCCAAGCAGGCTGCCTCCTGTTGCGGAATCATACACACGGATGGTTTCACTTCCCGAAAGGCCGGTTACAGTGACTGTATCGGAAATACCTGCATTATTTGTAATCTCGACCGTACTTGCAGCCGGCGTACCCGTTTTCGCTTCGGCCACATAGGAAACTTTAACCCTGCTGCTTTCAAGCTTCGACTCCGTAGTAAGCGTCACATAGACGCTGCCTGCCGTAGTACCCAGCTGTGTGATGCTTACGGTTACCGAAGAGTCATAAGTGCCGGTAGTTCCGGTACCAAGCTGATTACCGGCTTTAGCCGCATCATAAATATTGATCGTTTCCCCGCCGGAAAGATTATCAATACGCACCGTATCTGACAGTCCGGCATTATTTACAATAGTGATATCGTCCGCCGACGGTGCAGAAGATTGCGCCTCGGCAGTATAATCAGCTTGTGTTCTGTCACCTTCGAGCTTGTTTTTGGAGGTGACAGAAACATAAACACTTCCGGCAATACTGCCCAACTGTGTAATAGTGACCGTCACACTTGAATCGTAGGTATCTGCAGTCGAAGTACCAAGTAAATTACCGGATTTCGCCGAATCATATA
Organism: Hungateiclostridiaceae bacterium UBA1305; assembly: GCA_002307275.1. Classification (GTDB taxonomy): domain Bacteria; phylum Bacillota; class Clostridia; order Acetivibrionales; family DTU013; genus UBA1305. The sequence continues at coordinate 1,306 of DBTX01000030.1, read as the reverse complement.
CCTTGATGACATCTCCTCCTGATATACCGCTCACTTTTACCATATCGGAAGTTCCTACATTGTTTGTGATTGAAATATTATCCGCATCAAGTGCGGACGACGTATCTTCGGCGGAATACGAAACCTCAGTACGGCCGCTTTCAAGCTTTTTACTGCCGGTAAGTGAAACGTAGATCTTACCGGAAGAGGTGCCCAGCTGTTCAATGCTTATCGTTACCGTAGTACCGGAAGACACTGTTCCTGAGCCAAGCAAATTCCCTCCTGTTGATGCATCGTACACATTGACCGTGTCATTATTGCTAAGTCCCGACAACTGCACCGTATCAGAGGAGCCTGCATTGTTGGTAACGGTAATATCATCACTGTCCAAGGTCGAAGTTGAGGATTCGGCGCTGTAATCCACCTTGGTTCTACTGCTCTCCAGCTTGTTTTTGGACGTTACCGTAATGTAGATGCTGCCTGTACTAGTGCCCAGCTGTGTAATACTGATGCTTATCGATGTTTCATAAGTGCCTGCGGTTGCCGTGCCAAGCTGAGTCCCTGCTTTCAGTGCGTCATAAACAGTAACGACATCTCCTCCGTTTAGACCGGATACAGCAATAATATCGGATGTACCGACATTATTGGTAGCAGCCACATTTGAGGCGGATGGCGCCTCCGATTGGCTTTCTGCAGAGTATTCCACGGCTGTTCTGTCGCCTTCCAGCTTATTGTCACCCGTAATGGACACATAGATGCTTCCTCCGGTCGTACCAAGCTGTGAAATAGTGATGGTTACCGTTGTGCCGGAAGATACGGTAGCAGAGCCATACAGATTTCCACCCTTTGCCGCATCATATACCTTTACGAGATCGTCCGTCGTCAATCCTGTCACCTGCACCGTATCGGATGCTCCCGCATTATTCGTCACTATAATATTGTCCGTGTTTGCAGACCCTGACTGTGGTTCCGCCGTGTACTCCGCTTTTGTTCTGCTGCTTTCCGTTTTGTTATCACTTGTGACAGAGACATATATGCTGCCGGCAGCTGTACCAAGCTGCGATATCGTAACAGTGGCATATGTGCCGTAGGAAGCTACTGTTGCAGAACCAAGCGTCGAACCGCCCTTTGCGGCGCTGTATACCTTAACGACATCCTTCTCTGTCAATCCTGTTACTTCCACGGTGTCAGCTGTTCCGGCATTATTGGTCACTGCGATGTTATCACTGCTGATTGCAGTCGAGGACGATTCCGCCGCATAGTCCACCTGTACCCTGCCGCTTTCCAGCTTGCTTTCGCCGGTGACGGATACATACACGCTTCCGGC
>DBTX01000013.1:46686-52717 GCA_002307275.1 Hungateiclostridiaceae bacterium UBA1305 | reverse complement strand
GTCGATTGCCAGTACCAGATGGCCTTTTTTACCGGTTCTTCTGCATTCCGACGCAGCCGCATAGACAGGTTCATCCCCTTTATGCGCAAGATACAGCGCAACTTCACCAACACCGCCGCAAATCGAATCGCTTAATAAAACGTCATCACCGGTAAGGTCAAAGGCCATTGTGGTCATCTTCCCGGTATCAAACACTGTGAGTGCGGTCAGTATCACATTGGCTTCCAGCTTGCCGCCGCCAATTGTACCTATGATGGAACCATTCTTTCGGACAAGCATTTCCGTACCGCTTTTCCTCGGGGTTGAACCGGTGTTGGAGGTCATTACTGCATATACAAGCTCTTCTCCCGACGAAAGCAATTTTTGCGCCTCATTATAAAGCTCCATCCGGTTTTCCCCCTTTTACAATTCTTGTGCCCGTTTTGCCGTCGATTCCATCCTTTGCTTTTTCCAGCAGTGTAATCAATGTCTCCTTATTCTCTCCGGATTCCGCAAAATCGATGGCGGCACTTACCTTGGGAAGCATGGATCCCGATCCAAAATGGCCCTGTCCGATATATTGCCTTGCTTCCTCCGTAGTTATGGTTGAGAGATTGATCTGTTGTGGAGTTCCATAGTACAACGCAGCCATTTCAACCGCTGTTAAGATGATCAGACTGTCTGCGCTGATATTTTTGGCCAGCACGCAGCTGGCATAATCCTTGTCAATCACGGAAGGAACCCCTCTTAAATGCTCCCCTTCCATCACTACCGGAATTCCTCCCCCGCCACAGGCTATGACAATTTTTCCGGCATTGATCAGTGATTTGATGGAATCTAATTCTACAATAGCAAGTGGCTTCGGCGAAGGAACAACTCTGCGGAACCCTCTGCCACTATCATTTATGATCGGCTTATTATTTAGCAGGGCATATTCCACTTCTTCCTGTGTAAGAATATTTCCGATTGGTTTCGTGGGATGCTTGAAAGAAGGATCGTCCTTATCCACAATCACCTGTGTTATAATCGTGGATACGGATTTATTGATCCCTCTGTTGACCAGTTCTTCTCTTAAGGCGTTTTGCAAATCGTACCCTATATATGCCTGGCTCATGGCAACACAGACAGTGAGCGGGATTCTTGGATGCATCGGCGAACCTGCCGAAAATGCATCCATTGCCTCCTGTATCATTCCAACCTGGGGTCCGTTCCCATGTGTGACCACCACCTCATGGCCCGCTTCCACCAAATCTGCAATGGCCCTGGAGGTTTTTTTCACCGCCTCCATCTGCTCTTTCAATGTATTGCCGAGAGCATTGCCGCCTAGAGCAATAACGATTCTTTTTTTCATAGAAGTTTCAACCTCTGCTATTCGTATACCCGTCTTATATTTTTATTTTCAAGTGCCTTCAGAGTTGCCTGCGGGTTTTTCATTTTGCTCAGAAAAATCATCGCAGCAATGATATATGGCTTAAACCCAGCCTGTTTATACAGAGGAATGCGATAACGGTTAAATACGGTAGCAGCAACCTCTCCCTCTTTACAGCTCACTCCGCTGATATCGGCCGGCAGGCAGTGCAGATACAACGCTTCCCCGTTTCCGGTCAGCTTCATCATTTCCTCCGTGCACTCCCAATCCTTGTGTTTCGCGTTCGTTTCCAGCAATTCCTTTTCCAGCTTTTTAATCCCGTCAAAGTCATTATCTCCATACAGAAGGGTCCTTTTTTCCATAGCTGCATAGGGTGCCCAGCTTTTGGGATAGACAATATCCGCACCTTCAAATGCTTCTTTCATGGAATTCGTTTTGGTAAAGGATCCACCCGATGCCCTGGAATTCTTTTCTGCTACTTCCACCACCTCGGACATCACTTCGTATCCTTCCGGATGAGCCAGAACAACGTCCATTCCCATCCTTGACATTAATCCGATCACCCCTTGCGGTACGGACAGCGGCTTCCCATAGGAAGGAGAATAAGCCCAGCTCATTGCAATTTTCTTACCCTTCAGATTTTCAACCCCTCCGAAATGATGAATCAAATGCAGCATGTCCGCCATGCACTGAGTCGGATGGTCGATGTCGCACTGCAGATTAACAAGTGTGGGACGTTGTTCCAGGATTCCTTTTTCGAAGCCTTCCTTCACTGCATTGGAAACATCATGCATATAGGTATTGCCTTTTCCGATGTACATATCGTCCCTGATGCCAATCACATCTGCCATGAAAGATACCATATTCGCAGTTTCCCGTACGGTTTCCCCATGTGCAATCTGTGATTTGCCTTCATCCAGATCCTGGACTTCCAATCCCAGCATGTTACAGGCAGAGGCAAAACTGAACCTGGTCCTGGTGGAATTGTCCCGGAACACAGAAACACCAAGTCCGCTGTCAAATACCTTCGTGGAAATATTATTCTCCCTTAGATGGCGCAGACTGTCTGCAACAGCAAAGGTAGCCGCTATTTCATCATCTGTCTTTTCCCAGGTGAGGAAGAAATCATTGCTGTACATATTTTTAAAATCCAGGGTGTTCAATTTGGTAATATAGTCCTGTAATTTCATTCTCATTTTCTCCTTTTTCATTATCTGTTTTCAGAGTCACTCCAGGGTTTATTTGCAGTAGGTTCCGGGTACGGCGGCATAAACGGCGGCGCATTTTACCAGATCCGCCTTCCAGGTCTTTTCATTGGGTGCGTGGGCCTGAGCCTCCTTGCCCGGACCAAAGCCGATGCAGGGGATGCCGTATCTGCCCATGATGGAAACGCCATTGGTAGAAAATGTCCATTTATCAACAACAGGTTCCCCATATATGGAGGAATATGCTTTCACAAGGGCTATGGTCGCAGAATGGCCCTCCGGAATGACCCATGTCGGGAAATAGCAGTCTGTTGGGTATACCAGTCCGGAGTAGCTCGGACTATCGTATTTGTACATGCTTACATCGGCATTGAATTTTTTCACGGAAGGAAGCTGCCTTATTTCTTCCAATGCTGACTCATAGGTTTCGCCAAAGGTTAACCTTCTGTCAATGGATATGGCGCTCATATCCGCGACAGCACATCTGGAAGGAGAAGTATAGAAGGATTGTGAAACAGCCAGTGTGCCTTTCCCGAGAAACTCATCGTCATGCAGCCTGTCATTCAGGCTACGCACTTCCTGTATGATATCAGCCATTTTATAGATGGCATTGTCTCCGCGTTCGGGTGCCGATCCATGACAGGATACGCCTTTCACTTCCACCCTGATTTCCATACGTCCACGCTGTCCCCGGTAAATATTCCCGTCGGTAGGCTCTGTAATGACAACAAACTCCGGCCTTATTTTATCCTCATTGATGATATACTGCCAGCAAAGGCCGTCACAATCTTCTTCCTGTACCGTGCCGGTAACCAATACCGAATAGTCGTCATTAAGCAAGCCCAGATCTTTCATGATCTTTGCGCCATATACGCTTGATACGATCCCTCCAAGCTGATCTGAGGCTCCCCTGCCTCCCACTTCGGTTTCCGACTCATATCCTTCGTAAGGGTCGAAATTCCAATTTGTGATTTCCCCGATGCCGACCGTATCAATATGGGCGTCAAAGGCAATGATTTTCTTTCCGCTGCCCATAAAGCCCAAAACATTCCCCATTGGGTCAATCTCCACCCGGTCAAAGCCAACCGTCCTCATTTCGCTTTCTATTCTCTTTATTACCTTTTCTTCCGTACAGCTTTCTCCGGGAATACGGATCAAATCTCTTAAAAACCGGACCATTTCGGGTTGATACCCTTCTGCTTTTCCTTTGATTTTGTTAAAGTCCACGATGATCACCTTTCTTTTCTAAAATTATTTATTTTTTGCCCAATTTCATACATTCCATATATTCGTTCAAAAATTCCTTGCTGTAAGAAAGCTCGATATATTGGATCAGGCTTTTTATGGTCTTTGTCTTCCAGAGAGCTTCCCATGAAATCAGACCTTCGGCTGCTCCTGTTCCGGAAGCATTCCCCACCGCTTCTATCCTGCCTTCGAGTTCTTCCGGCAACAATCCTATTTGAATGGCATTATCTATATTCATATAACTCCCGAAGCCACCTGCCAGATATACTTTTTTTACCGCTTCGAGTCTTGTGCCGGAAGTGTGGGACAATATCCGGATGCCCGCCGCTATGGCTGCTTTTGCATTCTGGACTTCCCGCACATCCTTCTGTGTTACTGCGATATCCATCCCGGCGTCGCATTCTTTCTGTTTTGCAAGTACGAAGGCACTAAGTCCGTCTGTCTTTATGATCCTGTTACGCAAAATGGAATTTTCATAACAGCTGTCTTCCGGATCAATGAATTTGCCGCTCTTGTTTATGATACCTGCCCTGAGCATCTCCGCAACTGCATCCACAATTCCCGAGCCGCAGATACCCACTGCCCCGGTACCTCCAATGGTTGTATATTCCAATTCCGGCAGGAGCCGGACCTGATCGATGGCCCCGGCTACACTACTGACACCATTATGTATCCCTGCCCCCTCAAATGCAGGCCCGGCAGCAGCCGAGCAGGCAACCATTCCGTCCCTGTTTCCAAGGACGATTTCACCGTTCGTACCTATGTCTACGAGAAGGGAGATCTCCTCCGCCTGGTACATGCCGGTAGAAAGGACTGCCGCTACGGTGTCGGCGCCGACATAAGCCGATACGGAGGGAAATATCACCGCTTTGCCGTTGTCGTTTATTCTGATTCCAAGGTCTCGTGCAGTAATAAAATTGAGATCTGTCACGACCGGTATAAATGGAGCAAGAGCGATGCCATCTGCCGGTATTTTCATAAGAAAGTGCATCATCGTTGTATTCCCGGCAAAGGAAGCCGCATAAATAGCCGATGAGGATATCGAGGCCTCTTTGGCAAGTGCGTCGATCATTTCGTTGATCTCGTCAATGATTGCCCTGTTCATTTCTGCAAGTTTTACCGGATCATTCATAGTATAGCTGATACGGGATATGACATCTGCGCCGAAAAAACGCTGGGGATTGGCAGCGGAGCGTACTCCCTCCTCAAGCCCGGTATTCAGATTGACAAGATACCCTACTACCGAGGTGGTTCCTATATCGAAAGCAATGCCATAGTTGGTTCCAGAGGTATCACCAGGCTCGACAGCCGAGATGCTCCCCGCAATATTGACAAGAGTAACTGTAAAATCGCAGGAACGCAGCGTTGCGGCGAGGTGCTGAAGTTCTGCAACAGGAAGCTCCATTCTGTTTTTTTGCATTCTGGGATTCAGACGCCGGCTTTCATAGAGATCATATGCCTTTTCCAGCCTTTCCAAATCGGAACACTGGTCGTTAATCGAAGGCTTGTCAAGGAAAAGAACGGTTTTAGCAACGATTGGATTCAAGATGACATTTCTTCTTTTCCCTTGTGAGGTTATTTTCATTTTCGCGTCGGAATCAGGCAGCCAGACTTCAATCCCATCGAATACTGCAGTGCTGCAGGCCAGTCTGTAGCCCAAAGCGAGGCGTTCCTCCCCCAGCAGCTTTTTTTCCTCATAGGTCCTGCTTTCCTTGTAAGGAATACCGGAAGGACCGGTTATTCTGACAAGGCATTTCCCGCAGGTCCCGTTTCCACCGCACTGCAAATCCACCGGAAGACCGGCATTTTTCAGAATGAGATGCAGATTGCTGCCCGTCTCAACCTTATGCTCTTCCATAGTACCATTATGATGGAGCCTGACAGTACAGTCCATTTTTTCAGCACTTCGGCCTGTCATGGTATCGCCTCGCTTCCTTCACAAACCCTTGGTCAGGTACTCACGCAGTATGTTCAGACAGATCTGTTTCCGGTATCGGGCAGTAGACCTCTGATCATCAATCGGTCTGATCAGCCTGCCATATTCATTCAAAATATTGTCGATATCCAGCTCCGTTTTGTGTCTGCCCTTTATTTTTCCTTCGATTTCTCTGTTCCGGACAACCGTCGGACCAACTGCGCCAAAAGCAATGCTGATTTCCTGGATGACATCTTCCTGCAACCTGTGAATCCCGGCAAAGGAAAGTTTGGAAATCGCCTGGGCTTTTCGTGCACC
>DBTX01000013.1:0-46335 GCA_002307275.1 Hungateiclostridiaceae bacterium UBA1305 | reverse complement strand
CCCGTGATAAAATCCTGTATCCCGATCTCCTGTGTTTTCCGTGCAGATTCCAGCATCAGTACGGCATCCAGTGCATAGAGAACGGGGAGTGTATCCCCGGCTGGAGATGCATTGCAGATGTTTCCCCCGATCGTTCCCAAATTCCGGATAGCCGGGGCAGCGATCCCTTTTACTGCTTCCTGCAATACTTTCGGGATTCTGCCGTCTTTCAGCAAATCGGCATATGGTGTTGCTGCTCCTATGATCAGCTGATTTCCGTCTGTCTGTACCTCTGTTAATTCCTCGATGGCGCTCAAAAACAGAAAGGGAGCCGCATGGTCCTTTTGAACCATCAGATCGGTACCGCCCGCATAAGGGACCACCATCGCTTCCTCTCTTATTTTCAGCGCTTCCTCCAGGGTTTCCGGATAATATGCATCTACCATAATCCCCTGCCCTCCTTCGCTGCCAGGCTTACCGCGTGAACAATCATATTGTACCCGGTACACCTGCACAGATTCCCCGACAATCCATCCCTGATCTGTTCTTCTGTCGGGTCCGGATTTACCGATAGCAAAGCTTCGGTGGCCATAATCATTCCAGGCGTACAGAAACCGCATTGTACCGCACCCGCGGTGTCATACGCCTTTTGTACGATCCGGAACCGTTCTGTTTTGCTATACCCCTCTATTGTCACGACGGACTGGAGCCGGACTTTGCCGACAGCCACCATGCAGGAATTCACCAGTTTCCCGTTCAGAAGTACGCTGCAGGCTCCGCACTCGCCTTCGCCGCAGCCGCATTTCACTCCTGTCAGCCCGAACTCTTCCCGCAGAACATCCAGCAGCCTGTCGCCAGCCGGGCGGCTTGTATGAACCTGATTCCCATTGAGCCGGAATTCTGTTTGTTTACTCATGTGTCATCCCCCTCTGAAATAATTCGAAGGAATAAATCAACGGCATATCGAATATTATACCGGTTTGTAGTAGGTGTCTTTCAATGGAAGACTGGTCCTTGTCTTTCCGTCTAAACGCTCATACGCCATGGAACAGGCCGGGGCAGTGGGTATCAGGCATAGCTCCCCTACTCCCTTGGCGCCATAGGCATATGGGATTTCCCCTTTGGCTTTGGCAAAAATCACCTCTATTTCAGGAACATCCGTGGCTCGCATCAATCCCAGCGTGCCGAATTTGACCTGCGGAAGCCCGTCCTTTACCTTGAAGTCCTCCGTCAGCGCATAGCCAAGACCCATGACAATCCCGCCTTCGACCTGCCCTTTGGCAGACTGCGGATTCACTACGGTACCAATATCATAAGCGGCTACCACCTTCTCCAGTTTGCCTTTTTCGTCCAGTATGACAACCTGTACGGCATAACTGTAGCTGACATGGCTGACTGGATTCTTCTTGTCCGAATTCATCCGATCGGTCTTTGGAGAAAATTCCCCGAGATATTCCCGCCCTTCCAATTCCTCAAGGGTGCTGCCCTTGTCCATATCTGCCTTCAGGAGCTCTGCCGCCCTTTTGGTTGCCTCTCCGGTAAGGACGGTCTGCCTGGAAGCCGTGCTTGTTCCCGAATTCGGGGTTCTTCCGGTATCCGGCCGTTCATGAAGTACCCTTGACGGCTCGATTCCTGTGGTTTCACACAGCATGTGCGTGCACATGGTTGCAATTCCCTGTCCCATACAGGCAGCGCTTGTTCTGATGTGAACCAGCCCCTTGTCTATGCTTAAAATACATCTGCCGGTATCCATTAACCCTATGCCTGTCCCGCTGTTTTTCATGCCACAGGCAATCCCTGCATAAGGATTGGCTTCAAAGACCTCCCTGACCGCTTCAAGGCATTCGGCCATAGCCGTGCTCTCATCTGCAATCTGTCCATTCGGCAGAACCTGACCGGGACGTATGGCATTTTTATAACGAAATTCCCATGGGGAAATCCCGACCATCTTCGCCAGTTCATTGATGTTGTTCTCTGTGGCAAAACAGCTCTGTGTAACGCCGAAGCCACGGAAGGCACCGGCAACAACATTGTTTGTATAGACGGATATCCCTTCGATATCGATTGTTTGGTAATTATAAGGCCCTGCGGCATGCGTGCAGGCCCTTTGCAGCACCGGCCCGCCCAGTGAGGCATAGGCGCCGGTATTGGCAATCAGAAGTGCCTTCATGGCAGTCAGGTTTCCCTCTTCATCACAGGCTGTTGTAAATTCCATTTCCATTGGATGGCGCTTTGTGTGGTACCAAAGGCTCTCCTGCCTTGAAAACTTGACTTTGACAGGTTTTTTCACATACCAGCACATCAGTGCCGCATGGTGCTGTACAGTCATGTCCTCTTTTCCGCCAAACCCTCCGCCGACCAGCTTGGATACATTACGAACTTTTTCAGCCGGTATTTTGAGCATATCGCTGATTTCGTGCTGTTCGTCGTATACAGATTGGGAAGCGGTATACAGGAGCAGGCCATCCTCCCCCTCCGGCATGCAGATCGCACATTCCGGCTCTAAAAACGCATGTTCCTGGAACGGTGTGGAATAATTTCTGGTCACCTTGTATTTCGACTCCCGGATGACCTTGTCAGCGTCGCCTCTTTTCAGTATTTCCCTGCGCAGAATATTTCCGTCCCCGTGAATCAGAGGTGCTCCCTCTTCCATTGCCTTCAGCGGATCCGTAACCGGCTCGTAAACGGTATAGTCCACTTCAATAAGGCCAATTACTTCATCCAGAGTCTCTTTATGATTCGTTGCAACCAATGCAATAGCATCTCCGACATATCTTGTGGTATCTCCCTCCGCGATCATGACATCCCAATCTTTCTTCAGATGCCCTGTCTTATTGTTGGGTACATCGGCAGCGGTCAGTATCCTCACGACATCAGGATGCTCCAGAGCCCTGGTCAGATCGATCCGGTTGACCCTCGCCCTGGGATGTTTGGCGCGCAGCGCTTTTGCATAAATCATCCCCGGTATTTCAATATCATCTACATATTCTCCATACCCCAGAACCTTCTCTTCCACATCCACCCTGGGGATCGGTTCAGACATCCTGGCTGATTTGACAGTGAAATCAGGTTTTTTGTTTTCTCTGAACAATTCTGCTGCGGAAAGAATAGCCTCTTCAATTTTAACGTAGCCGGTACAGCGGCACAAGTTGCCTTTAATTGCCTTTTTTACTTCATCCCTTGCCGGTGCAGGGTTGACATCCAGCAGAGCTTTGCCTGCAAGGACCATTCCGGGTATGCAAAACCCGCACTGTACAGCGCCTGCCATACCGAAAGCATAGACGTATACTTCCTTTTCCCTGTCCGAAAGTCCTTCTACCGTGAGGATACTCTTTCCATCAAATTTTGATACTTTCTGCATGCACGCTTTTACCGGTCTGCCGTCCACCAATACAGTACACGACCCGCAGGCTCCTTCGCTGCATCCGTCCTTGACAGAAGTAAGCCGCAGGTCGTCCCTCAGATAGTCCATCAGCTTTTTATCTTTATCCACCACATGTTCCAACCCATTCACGATAACCTTAACCATATAAATCCTCCATTTACCTTTAAAGGGGACATTCCTCCGGCCCCAGAGACACACTTCCTGTTGAGGTGTGTCCCCTTACATTAAGCTTCTATATCTTTCCATAATTGCGGAAATCATTTTGTCGGTTTTATCTGTCCTCACTGCATTCAGTGCTTCATTCATGCAGATCCTTCCTGTATCCTTATCAACGAAAAATCCGGGATTTTCGCTTGTCTTCATCGTTTCCGGAGATCCGAAGAGCGTTAGCTTGTCTTTGTAAGGACGCCCGGTAAAAGGACAGAAGCTCGCGCAATTTCCACATTCATTGCACAAATCATCAAGATGAAGGATCTGGGCCATCTCATTTGAACCAATATCAATCCCGATATTTGCCCTGTTGGGGCAAACATCAATACAGTTTTCACATACCGTTGCGCATTGAAGGCATAATGTCGATGCCAGCCCCGAATCAGGACAGGCAAGGGTCCCCTTCTTATGGTCGATGGCCTTTGCCGTATCTTCCGCCAGCTCATACCCCTTTTGCTTTTCCGGAGTCTCCTTCAGAATCTGCTCCGCTGCATTCCGTGCGTCTCTGATTGCCTCTACCACCGTTTTGGGTTTTTCAAGGCAGTCTCCGATCAGGAAGGTTCCTGGGCCAAAATTTTTTGTCATGAAATCCATATCGGGTTTCTCTCCGGCAGCTACAATAATGTCGTCTGCTTTGACTTCAAAATACTCTCCTGTTGCTTCCGGTTTCTGTCTGCCTGACTCATCCGCCTTGCCAAGCTTCATCCTTTCACATTTCAGGATCCCGCTTTCACAGGACACCGGATTCGCCAGCTCATAAAGCTGAACATTATCCTCCAGCGCCATGATAAGCTCTTCCTCGTCCGCCGGCATAAGTCTTTTATTTCTTCTGTAAATCAGCGATACATTGCTGACTCCGGGAATCCTTTTTGCGGCACGCGCCACATCCATAGCTGTATTCCCGCCGCCGACCACCGCTACGTTTTCTCCAGGGACGATGCTGTTTTTTCTTGCCTGGCGCAAAAAGCTGATCGCATAAAGCGGCTTCGACCCGGGGATATCCACCGGGATCGGCTTGTTAGCACCTACCGCCAGTATGATATGGGTATATCCTCTTTCCAGAAGCTCCCGGTCCCCTTTGATCTCTATGCCCGTTTTGATTTCCACACCAAGCTTCCGGATAAAGGAAACATCTCTTTCGACTGTGCTCACGGGGATTCTGAATTCAGGAACCACATGTCTCACAATTCCGCCAAGGCTGTCTTCCTTTTCAAAGATGGTAACGGCTGCGCCTGCTTTTGCCAGGAAATAGGACACCGCGATCCCCGCAGGTCCTCCTCCTATGACAGCAGCCCTGATATTGGACCTTTTGCCGGAAGGCCGGATTTCCGGGAGAACTTCCTCATAAGCCTTCATCGCAGCTTCCAGCTTGACCTGCCGGATGGTTACAGGCTCCTCGTAGAAATTCCTGGTACACCTGCTCATACAGCGATGATTGCATATGGTACCCGTCATAAACGGAAGGGGATTTTTTTCCATGATCAGTTCCAGGGATTCCTTATACCTTCCTGCACCTGCAAGACTGAGGTACTCGGGAATATCCTGGTGGATCGGGCAGCTATCCTCACAGGGAGCGATAAAACAATCCGTGATCGGAAGCGGGCCGCCGGTCTTGAAGGGAACCCTGTCTTTCATGGGTCCCATGTAGTGTTTGTCGGTCATCGCCTTCTCGAGCAGCTCCGTCAGCCGGTCCTGCTCAATCCTTTTGAATGTGATGATTTCTTCTCCCGGTTCCTCCCTCAGGGAATCAAGGATCTCTGCGATCTGTTGAAGGCGTGCATAACCGCCCGGCTTCAGCAGGGTTGTCGCCATCGTGACCGGCCATATCCCGGCTTTCACGATCCCGCTGATGTTGAATGCATCAATTCCTCCCGAAAAGGAGATTCGGAGCTTTCCGTCAAAGGAGCGTGAAAGCTTCTCCGCTAACGACAGGGTAAGGGGATACAATGCCTTGCCCGACATGTACATTTCCTCACCGGGAAGCTCCCTGTTCCTTATCCTTACAGGAAAGGTATTGGTAAGCTTAACGCCAAATGTCAGCCCGTTCTCTTCCGCCAACCGGTTCAGCCGTTCGATCATGGGCACGGCATCCTCATACTGAAGGTCATTTCTGAAATGATGCTCATCAAAATCCATGTATTCAAAGCCTGTGGAATCAAGAGTTTTTCTGGCATATTCATACCCCAGAAGGGTGGGGTTGCATTTGATAAAGGTATTGAGACGCTTCTCCCTCAACAGATAACCCGATATCTTTTCAATCTCTTCCGGAGGACAACCGTGAAGAGTGGATAAGGTCACAGAGGTACAGACCTTGTCAGAAAGGGTATCGATATATTCCTCATCGATTCGATGAAATCCGGGAAGCCTGCTCAGTGCGACCCTTTTACATTCTTTCCATATTTCCGTGGAACCTGCATTTTTGAGGCCTTCGATAAAACGGTCGAGCTTTTCGGATTTGATTCCGTCCAGGTCATACCCTACACTCATATTGAAAATGAAGCCGTCCGGGTCTCCGATTCCGAACTCCTTTGAGATCAGCTTCAGCGCAAACCAGGCTTTGATATATTCCTCCATTGCTTCGGGAACCCTCAGCTCCGTAGACCACTCCACGTTATATCCTTCTTCTTCCGCTTTGATGCAGGGCTTTGAAACAGGAAGGTCTTCCCCGTCCAAAGTCTGTACGGTTTTTAATTCAAAAAAACGTGCGCCGGCAAAATAGGCCGACAGGATGTTCTGGGCAAGCTGAGTATGGGGCCCTGCAGCAGGACCACACACCGTTTCCATTTTTTCTCCAAAAATCCCATAACATCTGTTTATCCGGTTGGTATACTGCTTTCTTACCAAAAATACCGTTCCCCGGGTATGATATTCTTCCATGATCCGGTCCATCAATTTATCAAAAGGAATCGGCACCATTCTGTCGCTCATGTATTCAACCTCCAACCTGCTTTGTGTGTCGCCCTGCCCCCTGCAGAGGTGTGTCCCCTTACATTATTGCATTATTTCCCCACCTATTGATTTCCATAACCGTGCCGCTTCTTCTCTGGATTCCGCCATGATCGCAGCTTCATCGATCCCTTTCAGTTTCCTGTCCCTCATCCGGATAATTCCGTCGATCATGGTAGTTACAACATTTCTGCCATTCATCCCGAACAGGATGTGTCCGTTGCAGTTATCCCCATTCATGGGCGTCAACGGTATATAATCCATAATGATAATATCCGCAGCTGCGCCCGGTTTCAGCACTCCTACCGGGGTATCAAAAAACCTTCCCGCTATTTCCGCGTTATTGTAAAATAACATTTGCGGGATTTCTCCCCATGCGGCGCTGGGATTTTTGGTGTCGTGCTTATGAAGGATGTTGGCTACCTTCATGGATTCCAGCATATCGGAAGTGTAGCCGTCCGTTCCCAGACCCGTCAGGATTCCTTTTCTGCACATGTCAAGAACCTGCGGACACCCTACTGCATTTCCCATGTTGGATTCCGGATTGTGTATCACCATCGTATCCGTCTCCTTCAAAACATCCATTTCGGCTTCGTCGATGTTCACGCAATGTACTGCCAGGGTTTTGGGCCCCAGAATATTTCTTTCCCTGAGCCGGTGCACAACACGCATCCCGTACTTCCGGACGGAATCCTGAACATCGGCGATTCCTTCCGCTACATGTACATGGTATCCGGCCCCGACGGTATTTTCTCCTCCAATGAAATCAAGGATGCCATCCGATAGGGTAAACGAGGCATGCAGACCAATCATGGCTTTCTGCAGGTTGTTTCCGCTGCTCCTGGTAACCCTTATGAAGTCAAAATTTTCTTCTATGGCTTGTTTTGCTTTCTCTTCCCCATCCCGTTCGGAAATCTCATAGCACAGACAGGTACGTACGCCCAGCTCACGGGCAGCTTTGGATATTTCCTTCAGGCTTCCCTCTACGGAACCATAACTGGCGTGATGATCAAACACTGTTGTTACACCGTTTCTGACGCAGTCCAGGTAGGTCGTAAAGGCCGACAGCGAGATTTGCTCCAGGGTAAGTTTCCTGTCCAGCTTCCACCACATTCCCTCCAGGATTTCCATGAAATTTTTCGGATTGTGGTTCGGAAGCGACATTCCTCTGGCCATTGCACTGTAAATATGGTGATGGGTATTGATCAGACCCGGCATGATGACCCCGTCACGGGCGTCGATGAATTCAGCCTCCGGATACTTGTCCTTCAAGCTACGGGTATTACCGACTTCCTTTATTGTACTGCCCTGAACACACACTGCTCCATTTTCAACAAATGGCGTTTTCAGGTCCCTGGTAATCAGGCGTCCGTTTCCAATAATAATCATATGGCACCCTCATTCAATCGTTTACAGAGACATTCCATGTCCGGCGTGATGCTCACCGGCTCTCCGGCAGCTTTAATGGCGTTTGCCGTATCCTTCAGACCGTTGCCGGTCACTACGCTGACCACTGACGCATCGGACGGGATCAGCTTCAATTCCACCGCTTTTTTTACTCCGGCAGTTCCCGCCGCTCCAGCCGGTTCTGCGAACACTCCGCAGGTTCTCCCCAGCAGGCGCATCGCTGCCATGATTTCCTCATCACTGACATTTACGGCTATCCCGGCGGACTCTGTAATGGCGAGGATGGCTTTGTCAGGATTTCTTGGCACCCCGACGGCAATACTGTCGGCAAAGGTGTTTTCCTCCATCGGTCTGATTGCACTTTTCTCATTTACCGCCCTGTTGATCGGACAGCAGCCTTCCGACTGGACACTTATCAGCTTTGGAAGCTTATCGATAAACCCGATTTCATACAGGTCCTTCAAACCCTTCCACACTCCGGCAATGGTACATCCGTCTCCCACGGAAATTGCGAGGTAATCCGGCATTTTGTACTCCAGCTGTTCTGCAATTTCCAATGAAACGGTTTTCTTTCCCTCGACAAGATAGGGATTGATTGCCGCATTTCTGTTATACCAGCCATATCGATCAATAGCCTCCGCCGAGATCCGGAAGGTATCCTCATAGTTTCCCTTCACCAGAAAAACCTTTGCTCCGAACATCATGAGCTGCGCTACTTTGCCCTTTGGCGCCCTTTCCGGGACAAAGATGTAGGAGTGGAAACCTGCTGCCGCACAATTGCCTGCCAGTGAGGAGGCCGCATTTCCGGTAGAAGAGCAGGCAATGGTGGAAAGTCCCGCCTCAGCCGCCTTTACCACCGCCATGGCCGAAGCGCGGTCTTTCAGGCTTGAAGTCGGATTGATTCCGTCATCTTTGATGGTAAGGGATCTGATCCCGATTACTTCTGCCAAAGCAGGTGCATTATATATCGGAGAGCATCCGACGCTCAGTTTTCTTAACCCGTCCTGCCGTCCCTCAACCGGGAGCAGTTCCAGATACCTCCACATGGTCCGCTCCCTGGATGCCACCTTTTCCTTTGTAAGCACTGACTTTATATATTTGTAGTCGTATTTCACATCAAGGATCCCACCGCATTTCACGCATGTGGTAATCCCCGGTACCGCCTCATGTTCAGCCCCGCACAAGATGCAGACTGCGGATATGACCTGCTTCATAGTAAGTACCCTCCTGTTATTGTTTTACAAGCTGTCAAGAACACCTGACCGTTCATTGAATTCATTGATCAGCAGGTCGATTTCCTTCGCCTGCCTGTGAACCGCGCCCCAGGTTCCATCCTGGTCATACCATAAAGCCCTGAGTTCCTCTGCAGTTTTTCCCTGTTGTTCGACCCACGTATAATATTTCAGATTCTGAAGTCTCTTTTTTCCTGTATACGTAAGTTCTTCAAGGTTATCGGTCCTCAAACCAAGCATATGCATATTATGGTCTACCGCCGCCATCTTCATCCCATATGGACCGTCCTCGTCTTCCAATTCCCTGACACGCGACTGATACATATCGGAAGAGTCTGTCAGAACGGTGGCAACAACATCCTCCGACGTCATCTCATAATATTTTGCCATCTTTATGCAGCATAGTACATTTGCGATTCCTGATATTCCAAACAGTCCAAGAGTATCTATGGTTTCCTGGGGAACCCCCGCTTCCTCAGCCAGATACTTCAGTCCTTCCTTCTCATTAAACAGCCTGAGCAGCTTTTGACTGTCTTCATCATCAATGGCAATAACCATATCCGTGTTTTTTACATTATGGATCCATGGCACATGTTTGTCTCCGATCCCCTCGATCCTGTGCTCTCCAAACCCATTGTTCAAAAGTGTGGGACACTGCAGAGCTTCTCCCACCCCGATCCTTACTCCCGGGAATTTCTCCTTAAGATAGTCTCCTGCGCCTGTAGTTCCGGCCGATCCGGATGTAAAGCATGCCCCTGCCAGCTTTTTCTTCTTTCCGTCCAGAGAATTGAAAACTTCTTCAATGGCATTTCCCGTGACATGATAATGCCATAAATGGTTTCCCATTTCTTCAAACTGGTTGAATATCATGCAGTCTTCACGGGTATTCCTGATCTCCCAGGTTTTATCGAATATTTCCTTTACATTGCTTTCACTGCCCGGCGTGGCAATAACTTCCCCGGCAATGGAGCGAAGCCAGCTGAAGCGCTCCTGGCTCATGCCCTCAGGTAAAATAGCGATGGAATGGCAGGATAAAAGTTTTGAATTAAATGCCCCACCCCTGCAATAGTTTCCTGTCGACGGCCAGACCGCCTTGTGGTATTCCGCATCAAACTGACCTGTGACAAGCCTTGGCACTAAACATCCATAAGCTGCTCCAACCTTGTGGCAGCCTGTCGGAAACCACTTTCCGACAAGGCAGATAATCCTGGCGTCAACACCTGTCAATGACTTTGGCAGTTCTATATAGTTGGGGCTGCCAAACTGACCCCCAAAATCCTTTGGCTCATTCTTCCAGGTGATTCTGAACAGATTCAGAGGATTGATATCCCAAAGCCCCACATTTTTCAATTTGGCCTTAATCTTTTCAGGAACCTTTCCCGGATTCTGCATCTGTTCAAACGTTGGTATGACTATACTATTTTCCCTTGCCTTTTTAATATTGCTTTGCAGCCCTTTTTCATTAATCTGGAGATTGATCATAATACACCATTCCCTTCAATTTAATCCCGATTTATGTCCCAACTTATAACCCGATTTATGTCCCAATTTATGGCCTAATTTATGGCCATTTATAGCCCCGATTTATAACCCCGGTTCATTGTTCCGGCAAAACCCGGCAACCTTCATTTCATGCCCATACAGCCTTTCATTCCTGCTTTTAGCAGATCACTCCGTCTTTCGGCATGGGAATCCCCAATGATTCCGCATATCCGCGCATTTTCAGGTATTGTTCCCTATATTCCGGAATCGGCGTCAAGGTTTCAATGTCGAACAAGTCCCGGAAGGATTTTCCTTTCGGTGGGTTCATTAAGAAATCTTCAAACATGGGAATGACTTCCCTGCAGATGTCATTCGCGCTGGAAAGGCTTAATCCGGCAGCTCCCTTGAAAACTGCGGCATTATACCATGCCTCGATCGGAGTCAGATGATTTTTCTTTGAACCACCGGCAGAACGCGGGCTGATTGTAAAAGCCTGGCCGGATGCGGACGCCGCAGTCATACCGACGATCGATTCATAGAAAAACATATCGTCGCTTGGTCCTGCCACCTGATTGATTGTTTTCATCAATATAATATTGCTGTTCCGCGTTATAGCCTGGGTTGCCATGGACTGCGCCCATACTCCGTGACGTCCGCAATTTCCCGAATACCTGATATCGTAACATGGTGAGCCGGGCAGAACGGCTCCGCAAATCGGAAATTGCAGAAGATCCGTTGCAATGGAAGCAATGGCTGTTGTCTCAGGTCCGCCCGTATATCCGCCGATCATGGTTGGTGATTCCGAACGGATATTTCCTCCGAGTTCATTCGCTACAAAACATTTATGGAAGGTGGTATAGTTTATTTTCATAAATGCAGGGTTTAAACATAATGCAATCTGAGGCTGCTCATACAGATTATAGCCCGACAGAAATCCAAAGTGCGTACTTGCGCTGGATACCAATGCGTTGCCCATACCCTTGCGTCCGGCTCTTCGTTGTGCTTCCGTCCGCAAATGATACTCATAGATGCCTGCAAAGGTTTCATAAGGAGTATCCGCCAATAACGGACTTCCCATCACGGTATCCAAAGAGGGTCCTTCCTGGAAATCCACCAGCTTGCTGCTCACGATCCCTTGTGATAAGGGAATGTACAGCTCTTCATCCATCTGAATGGATAACGGCGCCACGAATATTGGTTCCTGCCCGTCAGAAGGTGTCCTTGCCTTTACCACCCTTGCTCCCTCACCTATTCCGGCAACAAAAGAGGACGGTACTTTTCGGAACTCCGTCTCCAACTCATCGGCATCCACACTGATAATGGATTCCGTATCACGACAATAAAAACCCAGCCGGAGAGCTGCTTCCCATCCTGCCTTAAAAAACCGGTCTGCCAGTTCTCCATCCGTATTGACCGGATTGTTGATATCACAGGTCTTTAATAATCCGTGCTTTGCAGCAATCTCTTTCAATATCCCGGGCAGGATTTTCGTATCCCATTCCTTTTCTATCACTCTTTTGCCGACACGCGCTTTATCCAGAGAACGGAGAACTTTTCCATGCTTCTCCCTCATTTTTTCATCAATCATTCTTTTTTCCATCGTTCTATCCTCCTGTTAGTCCATATTAAAATTATATACTTCAACTACCTGGACTACTATGTTTTCCAATCACGAAATCTCAAATTTTTCTAGTCCTGTTCCACAACAAGCTCTTTTGTCGGTTCAATCTTCATGAGCCTTTTGGCCATTGGCACAGCCATGCTTGCCGTGCGTGAATATCCGTCGGCGCCGATTTTCTTTGCATATTCCGCACTGATCGGGCCTCCGCCGACAGCGATCCGGTACTTATCCCTTATGCCTTCCTCGGTAAGCCTTTTGATCAGTTCTTCCATATAGTACTGTGATGTTGTCAACAGGGCGGAAACAGCTATTATATCCGCATTTTCCTTTTCCGCGGTATCAATAAACCTGTTGGTATGCACATCAACGCCAAGGTCGATTACTTCAAAGCCGTGTACAGCCAGTTGGGTCGCTACCAGGCTTTTCCCTATATCGTGCAGATCTCCCTTCGCGCATCCGATGACTACCTTTCCGATATATGCATCTTCCTCAGCACTCAGATAGGGTTTGACTTTTTCAATCAGTAATTTCATGCAGTCTCCGCCAATCATCAATTCCGGCAGAAACACTTCCAAATTGTTAAAGTCCTCTCCCAACCTGTCCAGGCCGGCCACGCCTCCTTTGGCTATGATTTCTTCCGGGGCAATTCCGGAATCCAATGCTTTCTGCACCAAATCCCCGACGACTTCGTCCTCGCCGTTGTAAATTGCTTCTTCAATTTCATGTAATATACTGCTCATATTAACCATCCTCTCCATCTGACTAACCAGTCAGTCAGCTTATTTGTATATTACCGCCTATAAAAGACGGTATCCATATTTACATACATCATTCAATCGCTAAGCAGTTGTTTGTACATCAAATCCACACAAAAGTCCATATAGGTTCCGACATCAAAATGCGTACTATCCAGGTGATATTGTAAAGTCGCGCCTTCCAGCAGCGAGATGACTATATATGGCAGCTGTATTTTCTTCTGATTCGACAGATCAGGAGCATATTTCTCCATCATATCTTTGATTTCCTGTCTCCACATCAAAAATGCTTCACTCATATTTTTTTTATATTCCTGGTCAATGTTTGCCTGAAGCCAAAAGTCAATCTCAACAAAATCCAATTCCGGTTCAAACAAAATCACATCCAATTTTTGCTTGAAAAACATTGCGATATGATCTTTCAGTTCGCCTTTACAATTTGGAAGATCTTCCCTTCTTTCATCAATAAAGTGCTGCATCACTTTTCTGTGCAGTGCCAGCATCAGATTATTTTTCGTTTTAAAATAATAGTGCAGATTCGATTTAGGCATGCCTGCCACATCTGCAATCAACTGCATCCTGGTACCGCTGATGGTTTTTGTACTAACCACCTTCAGGGCGGCCTCCAAAAACTTCTCTTCGATATTATTCTCTTTTACCTGAAGTCTGTCACTTTTATTATAACCCACTATTTTACTTTATACCCCCTTACATATTTTGCCGAAATATGTGAATGGGCAGATAAATATATTGCCCTCTCCAGCCGTTCCTTTATCGTTAAATCAATGATTTTATGGTACTCGGAATCATCTGTTACAACAGCGTCAAATTCATAGCCCTTTTCAAAGCTTCCCACTTTGCCAAAAAACGCTCCTCCACCGATCGTTGCCATATAAAAGGCTTCTTCCAGCGTTACCGGTTTCATCGACGTATCAATCAAGCGCCAGTACATTTTTGACATTTGGATAGTATCTGCAATCGCCCGAAAAATGGATGTTGTAAATCCTCCGGCAACATCACTGCCCAAGCCAATGTTTAATCTCATATCAATGTACTTTCGGATCGGGGCTATTCCGGAAGACAGATTGGAGTTAGACTGTGCACAGTGAGCCATAAAAACGCCATTTCTTTTCATTAACTCCAGTTCTATATCAGGGCTGTGGACACAGTGCGCCATAACCGTCCTGCAACCGGCTCCAAATAATCCATATTTGTCATAGACATCACCATAGCATGTACTGTCTGGATGCAACTTTTTCACCCATTCCATTTCCGCAAGGTTTTCGGACAAATGCGATTGCATAGGGACTCCATATTTTTTCTGAATCTCCGACAGGCTTCTCATTAATTCATCGGAACATGAAGGAATAAAACGGGGTGTAATAATTGGAGCTACATTTCTGTATTTTCCCTTCGTCCTTTCAATCCATGATACCGTATCGCCGGCAGCAGCCTGTGCACTCTTTTCACACAAATATTCCGGTGAATTCCTGTCCATGTTCACTTTGCCGACATTGGCCACAAGTCCCGATTTTTCGAATAAATCCATCAGGACTAACGCCGCGTCAACATGCAGGGTGGCAAACATGTTGACCCTTGTATTCGGTCCATTGACAACATCCTTTACAAATAACCCATACGCTTCTTTCGCATAATCCAAATCCCTGTATTTTGCCTCCTGCGGAAAAGCGTTTACTTCAAGCCACTCGAGCAGCTCGAAATCAAGTCCCACCGCACGGAATACAAACTGGGGCGCATGTGTATGCAAATCAACCATGCCGGGTGTGATCAGAGAATTGTTGAAGTCCCTGATCTCTATCCCCTCATAGACCGAGGGTATGTTTTTGTATGCGCCGAGGCTTTTCCCGTCTTCGCAGATTACATAGCCATCCCGGATCGTGACAAGCTCCCGCATATTTTTGCTATAACAGATACAGCCCTTCAGTGCAAAAATCTTTTCTTTCATAATACCTCAATTTCATGTGTTAAAATACCGGCCACCCGGGTTTGTTTGACACACTTGTCCTGGCTAATATATTATATATTGCTTTTCTGGCATTGTGAATGATCTTTTCCTCATCCATTGTTGTTATAATGTTTTTTCTTACGATCCATTGCCCATCAATCATAACATTATCCACATCAGAACCGTTCACGGAGTAAACGATAGACGATATTGGGTTGATGTTGGGTGCTATACGTGCATTATTGCAATTGATCAAAATCAGGTCCGCTTTTTTCCCGATCTCGAGCGACCCAATTTCCTTTTCCATCCCCAAAGCTTTGGCACCGTTGATGGTAGCCATCTCAACACAGGTTTCGGCAGGCACCGCCACAGGTGATAATGTCCTGGCCTTATTCATGATTGCAGCCAGCTTCATCGCGTCGAACATATCATAGCCGTTGTCACAGGTACCTGCATCCGTACCCAGTGCAACATTGACACCGCTTTGAAGCAGTTCGGGAACCGGACAGATTCCGCTTGCAAGCTTTGCGTTACTGGCGGGGCAATGTACTACGGTTGATTTGTTCTTTCCGATGCGGTTCATATCGTCCTGTGAAAGCCAAATGGCATGGGCAAGCAGTGTTCTCCCGGTAAGAATGCCGACCTTCTCCATAAATTCGCCCGGCTCCATATTATAGGTTTTCCGGATCAGATTCACATCTTCCCTTACTTCACAAAAATGGATGGCAATCCCCATCTCTTTCCTTCTCGCCATTTCCGCGACTTTTCCAAGCATCTTCTCCGTAATGGAGCCTACAGGCCTGGGACCAAGCCAGATTTGTATCCTTCCGTCCCCTGCGTTTTCGGATTTGTCCTTCCATTCCCCGGCAATTCTTAAGCATTCCTCTCCCTCTTCAATCATTCCCGGGTCCATGATATTGTCTCTGGAAGCATAGGATGGCAGATCCATGACTGATTTGGCCAAAATACCCCGCATGCCGGAAGCAATGATGATCCGCGTGAGCTCATCCAATCCGTAATGCCTGGCAAGTAAAGTCTCCGCAAATGTTGTCGTCCCGCTTTTGATCATTTCCAAAGCACAGAGCTCCGTACTTATTGCTGCTTCCTGTGGCGAATAATTCCCCATCAGTTTCCATACCCTGAACTGAAGAAAATCCATCAGCTCTACATCATCCGCGCAGCCTTTGATCAGTGCCTGAGTAAGATGAACATGGGCATTGACCAGCCCGGGCATGATGATATGATGACCGGCATCGATAAATTCAAAATCGGGATACCTGCTTTTCAGCGCCTCTGTTTTCCCGATATCGACAATCCTGTCATTTTCCGTTGCTACTGCGCCTTCCGTGATGATTCTTCTTTCCTGATCGACTGTAACGACAGTCGCATTCCCAATCAAATATTTCATAGAAGTCCATCCATCAACATTTCATTCTTTACGGGGATATGACTGATTGCCCGGCTGAATGCCTGCTCTATGGAAGCCGTATATGCCGGTGCCGTTCCCAGAATTGTCAGTTCACCAACACCTTTTGCTCCAAAAGGACCATTCTCATATGGGTTGTCTATAAATTCAATTTCAAAGGCGACTGTGTCTTTTGCTGTCGGAATAATATAATCCGTCAGGCTGGTTTGCAGTATCCGGCCAGACTCACCGGTTTCCATTCTTTCCATGGATGCATAGCCAAGTCCCTGAAGCATACCGCCTTCCGCCTGCCCTCTGACGATGCTTTCGTCGATGACTGTACCAATATCAAAGATGCCCCATATTCCTTTTATTTCAGTAGTGAAAAGCAGGGTATCCGCTTCAACCTCCACCACATTGACTCCCCAGGAATATGCCGGGTAAGCATCCCCTGTAAAGGTATCGAGATCCCATGGGATCAGGTCGGGATGAACATAGTGTTCTTCCACAATCAGTTCCTCCCCTTTTTTCCACTGTCCCTTCAATCTGGAAGCTGCTCTTTCCAGCAGTTTACCCACAATCATCAACGTCCTGGAGGCTACCGTGGGCCCGGAATTTGGTACTCTGTCCGTATCAGGGTTGTTATAAAAGACATCCTCCAGTGGGATTTGCAGGACATTTGCCACAATCTTGCTGAAAGTGGTTTTTATACCCTGACCCATATCCGTATTTGCGGCAAGGATTTCCACGCGGTCATCTTCATGCTTGGCCAGCCTTACAACCGCCTTGACAAAGTCACGTTCCCCGGAGCCGGTATATCCGCAGCCGTGAAGGAACAAGGAAAGCCCGATTCCCCTTCGAAATCTTCCGGTCTGATTTTCATACAGCCTGTATTTTGTGTGGAAATCACTCATTGAGGTAATCCTGTCTACCATTTCGTCAAGCTTCACCTCATGGACAAAGCAGCCGTTTGTTGAAGTCGGATCGCCTGTGTGAACCCAATATCGTGATTTGTAATCAATAGGATCGACGCCCAGTTTTTTTGCGATATGCAGCATATTCATTTCCATGCCAAAAAACAGTTGAGGTGCGCCAAACCCACGAAATGCACCATTTGGGACGGTGTTCGTCTTCAGCACATGGCCCCTGACCCTTAAGGCAGGTACTTTATATACTCCTGCCGCAGCAATCACAGCACGCTGCATCACGACGGAAGAAAGTCCGTCATAGGCGCCTGCATTAAAACGAATATCCACATCCACTGCAAGGATATTCCCTTTTCGATCGACCGCAGTTCTATATTTTATCATGCCCGGGTGGCGTTTGGGGGTAACGGCCATATCCTCCCTGCGGTTCAGAATCAAGCGGACGGGCTTTTTTACCTTCATTGCCGCAATCGCCACCATGCAGCAGATCATTGACGGATAATCCTCTTTCCCTCCAAATGCGCCTCCGATGGTTGTCTGAATGATCTGCACCTTTTCCGGAGGCAATCCGGTTGCAACCTCAACAGCAGTTTTTACATAATAGGGGCATTGCAGGGATCCATAAACAGTGACTTTCCCATCCTCGAAACATCCTATGGCACCCTGCATTTCCAGATAGGCCTGTTCCTGATAACCCGTATGGAAAACTTCCTCAAAAATCTGGTGTGCCTTATCAAATTCAATATCTGCGCTGCCTTTTTCATGGAAATATTCACAGAACGATTCTTTTGCATGTTCAAGCTCCAGCAATGGCGTTTTCTCTGCATAAGTAACCTTGATATCGTCTGTGATTTTCTGCACTTTCTTTTCATCGGGTCCAACGACCATCAGGATTGCTTCTCCAATATAATTAGTACTCTTTTCGGCGAAGAGGGGCTGGTCACATTGGATGATTTTCAGTCCATTTACTCCGCCGGCATCCTTTCCGGTTATGATTTCATATCCCTCATCCAATTTGGGGCACTGGATTTCAAGGATGTCCGCATGTGCATATTGGGACCTTAAAACATTGGCATGCAGCATATCCGGAAATGTCAGATCGGCAATGTATATCGCTTCACCCGTAGTCTTTTCATTGTGATCCTTCTTCGTTACGGCAGTTCCGATTTTATGCAATGTCCTTCCCCCTTTCGTCCCCCTATTCCACAGGGAGATTTTCATATACCCCGGCAACCTGTTTTCTGGCTTCTTCTTTTATTTTATCTTCATCGATTCCCTGAAGCCTGCCATCCTTATATACTATTTTACCATTTATCATTGTCAAATGCACCGGTCGTCCGTAACCGACCGTTGCCAAAAATGCAGCCGGATCCAGCAGTCCTCCTACATAGTCCAACTGATCCACGTCAATCATGAACAAATCGGCCGCTTTTCCCGCTTCCAGGCTGCCTATGTCCTTTCTGCCCAAGAGTCCTGCACTTCCTGTCGTAGCCATTTTCAGGCACTCATACCCCGAAGGTGCCTTTCTGCTGGAATTCAGTCTGTGCAGCAAAAATGCGACACGGATATCCGCCAGCAGGTTGGAGTCATCGTTGCTTCCATTCCCATCCACCGCCAGGCCAACCGGTACGCCCAGTTCAAGCATCAAAGGCACTTTGCAGATACCGGAGGAAAGCTTCATATTCGATACCGGACAATGGGCTACGCCGGTTTTGGTCACGGCCAGCCGTTTCACTTCCTCATCGGTGAAATGAATGCCATGCGCGTACCAGACATCGTCACCCATCCATCCGCATTCTTCCGCCCAATCAAGCGGACGCTTCCCATACACCTCAAGACAATAGTTCTCCTCATCCAGGGTTTCACACAAATGGGTATGAAGCCTTACCTTTTTCGCTCTTGCCAGTTTTGCCGATTCCACCATGACCTGCGAATCCACGGAAAAAGGGGAACAAGGTGCAACGACCACCTGCCGCATCGAAAATTCGCCTGCATCATGGTATTTGTCAATCAACCTCTCACAATCCTCCAGGGTCTGCTCACAGGTTTCCACCAATTCTTCCGGAGGCAGCCCTCCATTGTCTTTACCCCTTGTAAAACTGCTGCGTCCGGCGTGAAACCGCAATCCCAATTTTTCTGCGGCTTCAAACTGACGGTCTATGATATGCTTCGAAGAGCTCTTCGGAAAAGCAAAATGCTGATCGAACATAGTCGTTCCGCCGAACTTTACAAATTCGCCCATTGCTACCATGGAACTATAATAGATGTAATCCGGATTGACCTTCATCCAGACCTTGTAAAGATATAAAAGCCAGTCAAACAATTCGGAATTCTGTATTAAAGGGATATTTCTGCTGAAAGCCTGAAGCAGATGGTGATGCGTATTGATCAGCCCGGGAAACACGAATTTCCCGGAGCCGTCAATGATCAGCGCATCCGGGGCAGTTATGCCCACGGAAATTCCACTGATTTTATTCTCTTCAATCAGGATGTCGGCGTTTCTCAGCACCCTGTCCCTTTTATCGCAGGTTACGATCGCCTGAGCATTTTTGATAATGATTCTGTTCATGCTTACCCTCCGCTTACCGCGTGTTTCGCTTTCGCGAAGTCACTGCCTGAGTACAAGTATTCCGTTTGCGCGAAGCCACTGCTTAAACAAAAAGCCGGTGTCTTTGCTCCATTTTTCCCATATACCAGTCACCGAAGCATTTGTCCAGAGGCATGCCAATATCAATTAGCTCCTCCCGTACTTCAGTATAAAGTTCACGGTAATTTTCAAGCGGCACCTGATTTTTCAAATCAAAGCATTCGTTCACGGGAAGCCCTTTGTCTGGAGCCATTAATTTTTCTTCATATTTCGGCAATATTTTATTTGCGATCTCGTTTGCCTCTTTGCGGGTCATCCCTGCGCAGGATTTGAACACATCCCCGCACCACCATGCTTCCATAGGCGTGATATAATCCGTGTAGCGTCCTCCGGCAGAACGCGGCTGCGTCGTCTTGGATGCCCCGGAAACGCAGTGGTTCATAAGTCCTACGGCAGATTCATACATAAACATCTTTGTGCAGGGTCCGCCTGTTTCATTCACGATTTTGTTCCTCATGAAACCCGTATTGCGGCTAACTGCCTGATGCGCAACACTATTGGCCCATAATGCCTTGCGTCCGCAATTCCCAAATAAATGGATATCATATACATAAGAGCTTGTATAATCGGCCTGCAAAATCGTCGGAATCAGTAAATCCGTTGCAATATTGGCAAGTGCAGCTCCTTCAGGAGAGCCTGCATAGCCGCCGATATAGGAAAAACCGCCGATTCTTAATTTATGTCCATAGTTCAACCCCTGAATGATACGATGGAAGTTGGAGAAGGTACATTTCAGTTCCACCGGACACAGGGACATGGTTACATTTCCCTGTCCTGCTACAGCAGGTGCTCCGCCCAGGTGTCCGTATTCAGTTACCGCACCTGCCACTCCCGTACAGGCCATACCGGGACGGCCCGCCCTCCACAGGGCTTCCTTCTTCAAATGGGATTCATAGTTTCCCATTAATGTTTCATAAGGTGTGCCTGAACGAATCTCACGTCCGAACACCGTTGCCAGCGTAGGTCCGTGGAGAACATCCACCAGTTTGTTATATTTTACGATACCCTGAACCAGCGGCAAATAGTTCTCTTCAGAGCATACGATACCCAGCGAGGCTGCGAGCAAAGGCGTGTGCGGATCTTCCGGCCTTCTGGGCTTCATGACTACCTGGTCCTGCCCTTCTCCAAGAATCAACTGGGATGGATAATCGCGCATGCATTCCAGAATTTCTTCTTCTGTTACCTTGATCACACGTTCCGTGTCTTCACAATACAGCCCCAGTTCAAGCGCAAGCTCCCAGCCTGCCCTGAAAAAAGTATCCGCCAATTCATCATTACTGCTGATCGGGTTTTCCATATCCAGCGTATTTTGAAGATTATACTTTTTTAATATCCCTTTGATGGTTTTGGGAATAATCCTGGTGTCCCATTCCTTCATGGGTATGATGGGCCCTTGATAGGCCTTGTCCAAATTGTTCAGCAATCGCTGTACCTTATAGTTAAACATGATGATATTCCCTCCTATATTGAACTTCTGAATCCACAATTAAGCTTCTGAATCCACCATAATGATTTCTCCCTGACCGGGCTTTTTATCCGTCAATAACTTTTTACACATTTCCACGCAATCAAATGCGGTACGTGACCATCCGTCCACACCAAGCTTTTTGGAAAATTCAGGGGTAACAGGACCTCCGCCTACACCGTAATACCATTTGTCACGAAAGCCTGAATCGCTGATATACTGCAGTGTATCGCTCAGGTACGGCAGTGACGTTGTAAGAAGGGTTGATACAAGAACAATGTCTGCTTTAACTTCTTTTGCGGTTTCTATGAATTTCTTGACAGGAACATCCGTACCGATATCATGGACCTCAAATCCATTCACCGCCAGTAAGGCCGACACAATGTTTTTGCCGATATCATGCACATCGCCTTTTGCCTGACCGATTACTACAGTTCCAACCCTGGATGCGGCAAGCTCCTCCTTGTCCATACTGGCAAATAAAACATCCAATACCGCCGTCATCGCATCTCCGGCCAGGACAAGCTCCGGCAGGTAGGCTTCTCCGAGATTGTACTGCTCGCTTACAATGTCCATGCCCTTGGAAGCTCCTTCGTTGAGGATCGTTAAGGGCCCGACTCCTTTGCCCAGCGCCTCCTTTACCAGTGCAACCGCTTCCTCCGCTTCTCCTTCGGCAACTACTTCACTAATTTTCTTCAGCAGCTCTTCCATACTTCATTTCTCCCTTCATTGAGATATATATTAAGCTATTTTTTTATCAATCCGTCAATTATGGAATACAATTCTTCATGGCCCGGTATGATGGATATAAATGCCGGCTTCCCGTTTATATATAATGTAGGAAGTGCAGGCACTCCAATCTTTTTGCAGCGGGCTATGTTTTCCCTCTTGTTATATTTATATTCAATGATGTCTATCCCGTCCCCGTATTTGTTCTTCGCATCATGCGCCATTTCCCACATATACTGGCAAGCCGCACAGGAGGAGGAATCCAGAGTAAATGCCTCAATAAGCGGCTTATCCAGATGGTCATAATCCGGCAGAATGATTTCAATATCGTCGGACACCGCTTCATAATCCTTTAACCGTTCCCTGGTTACGGCAACATTCCGTGCGGCTTCCGCCACAGCAATCGCGTTTTCGATCGGGATGTCATATGGCATGTCACATCCCGGAGCGATTATAAAGTTTTTGTTCTTTATGGAAACACTATCGATCAAATCCACAACGCATTTCATATTGTCCATTTGATTTCCAAACAGCATCGTGGTAGTTAAAGGAATATTCCCCCCTATTACAACATTGTACTTGTCTGTGATGTCCTTCACTTCCGCCATGCTTAAATTTTCATCCACCGAGATCGCGTCCGGATTGGTTTCACACATCAGGGGGATATTTTTAAGAGCATTGCCGCATACAAAGAACGCAGAATATTTGCCTTTTCCTCTGATATAATCAAATATGCGTTTGTATGCTTTGGTCATATATTGCTCGAAATTCTTTGGAGATATTTGAGAGATCAAAGGGTCAACCGGCGCAATGATATCGATTCCGGCTTCAATATAGTAATCAACCATTCTGAGTCCATTCTCCACGGCAAAGTCAAATAAAGCTTCCGCCTCTTCCGGCCTTTTTTTCATATCCATGAATAGTTTTGTTCCGCGCAAATGGGATGCTAGTGTCAATGGGCCGCAAAACAGTCCGTATAACGCAGTCGACTCTCCGACCGATTCTTTCATCCTTTTGGATACTTCCATTACCATGGGGATCCGTCCATCTGTTTTTTCAATGATCCTGGAAAAGTTACACTCTTCCTCCATGGGATGCGTTGTCACACTTGGGGGATTGTCATCCGCCCACATCAATCCACATCCCAATATTTCCGCTTCCAATTGCAGATCAAATACAATTGGCTGCCCATCAGGCATATATAGCCTGTTGACTTCCATCAGACATTCGTATAGCTTGTCTGCATCGTTCAATACTTCTGTCGCCGTATAGCCTTTCATCTTGCCCGCATGGACTCCTGCAAAGGGTACCCAGGGTATCCGTTCCACCTCTTCGTGGTTTAGCGTCTTAACTAAAAGTTCTTTTCCTGTCATATCTACCCTTCTTTCTATAACTTCTTCAGTTCTTCCCTGCTAATTCAATTGAGCCCAACCAGGTAAGATTTGAAGCTACTTCCAACCGGTACTCTTTTAAGGCTCTTATATCTGTTATAGGAAACAGGCATTCCCCGACAATTTCCCTTAACGCGCCTGGTTCCGCATTTGCATTTTGATCCAGATATTCCTCCACGGCACGGATTCTTTTCACACAGGGACTCATGGAGCCATAGGCCGCATGGATTCCCTGATCTCCGCGCATAACCGCCACGGATGCAATGGATATGGTAAGAGCACTTCTGCCTCCGGCCCTGTAAAAATTCCCCTGCCATCCGTCCTTCGGAATAATGATTGTAATCTCTTCCAATATGGCACCCTTGTGCAGCCTTGTTTTTTTGAGGCCTGTAAAGAAGGATTCCAACAGGATTGTCTTCTTATATTCTCTGCTCCTTATCACTGCACATGCATCAGCAGCGATCAAAACCGGCAAGGTATCCGCAGCAGGCGAAGCATGGCATATATTTCCTCCAATGGTAGCCCTTCTTCTGATCTGCGCCGATCCAATCTGTGAACATGCATAGGATAAGGCAGGTATATATTTCTGCACCAGTTTGTTTCCTGCAATACTTTGATGCGTCGTCATTGCGCCAATCCGCAATAATCCGTCTTCATACCGGATGTAATTCAGTTCATTTATATTGTGCAAATCAACAAGTCTGGCCTTTTTGATTGCTCCATCCCGCAACATGGGTATAATATCTGTGCCCGCTGCCAAAGGCATGGCTTCTTCATCCTGGGTCAGGTAATCCAACGCTTGTGTTATATTTTCACAGGTGTATATCTTATCAATGGATAATAACATGTCAGGTATCCACTCCTTGTCTTGCAGCGGCCATTTCAACAGCTTCAATTATCTTCTTATACCCGGTGCATCTGCACAGGTTGCCGGACATTGCTTCCTTGATTTCTTCGGTGGAAGGCGAAGGATTATGCAGGAGCAGACCTTTTGCAGCCATAATCATGCCCGGGGTACAGTAACCGCATTGAACTGCTCCGGCCTCCAGAAAAGCCTGCTGCAGAATGTCCAGTTCCCCGTTTTTCTCCAGGCCTTCTATTGTCACTACTTGTGTTTTATTCAATTGTGCAGCCAACAGTAAACAGGAATGAACAGCTTCCTCATCCAGAAGAATTGTGCAGGAGCCGCATTCTCCCTGACCACAGGCTTCTTTTGTCCCTGTCAGGCCAAAGGTGTTTCGTATTAAATCAATTGCCCGTGTACCCGCATCAATTTCTGCAGATACAACTGTACCATTCAAAGTAAATTGAATATTCAGCTTGAAATCACTTCCCCGCTTCTTTTACTGGGTATGCGGCTATTGGTCTTTGAAACCAATAGCCGCAGCAGCTTATTACCATTCACCAATTGCATTTTCCACAAGGAATTTCTGAGCGCTGATATCCTTATCACTCATCACTTCTCCCTTGTTAACCAGAACAGTTCCTTTGTTATCCTTGAGCTCGCCGCCGAACACTTCAATTTCACCGGCAATAATCTTTTTCTGGAGGTCCTTTACCTTGTCAGCTATTTCTGTAGAAACGATGTCCGCATTAAAGTCCGAAATCGTTGCGCAATTCTTGTCGGCGCCCCAGAAATAATAATCGTCCTTTGTGCTTGTTCCGTCAGCAACGGACTTGAATACGGTTTCAAAGATCGGTTCCCAGTTCCACATGAAGGATACCATTACCGCCTTTGGAGCGTAGCTTAACATATCCTGGTGATATCCCGTACAATAGACGCCGTTCTTCTCGCAGGTCTGCGGTATTGCAGGAGAGGATGCATTAATGCCGATGCATGTAATGCCCATGTCAATCAAACTCTTTGCACACTGTGTTTCCTTATCTACATCATACCAGCTGTTTGCCCATACTACCTGTACCTTGGAATCCGGTTCGACATATTTAGCGCCCAATGCGAAGGAATTGATGCCGCGTCTGACAGAAGCTTCAGACATACCTGCGGAATAGCCCAGGAGAGGTTTCCCGGAAACCAGGGCAGATGTAGCGCCAAGCAGGAACATGGCCTGATAGTCGCGGATCTGGTAACAGATCAGATTGTCGGTCTTGTCACCCACCTGTGCGAAGGTGATATTGGGATATTTGGGTGCCAGTTCGGAAAGAATCGGCGCATACCCTGTGGAAGCTCCCATGATGATATCGACGCCTTCAGCAGCAAGTGCATCAATCGCCGATGTTACGGCCGTTACTTCCTCTGCCGTATTTTCAACAAAAATCAGATTTGCTTCCGGTATGTTCAGTGCTTTCATTGCTGCTACAATGCCTTTATACTGTGCTCCGCACCAACCGCCGTCTTCCTTTACGAAGGTGGTGATTGCTCCGATCTTCAGCCCGGTAACGTCTTTCGTGGCAACGGGTGCCGGCTCTGCAGAAGTGGCTTCTTCTACGGCTGTGGTTACTGCTTCCGTTACAGTTGATCCGGCTGCATTGGGTGTTGCTTCCACTGCGTTTGTATCAGCGCCCCCGCATCCGGCCATGGATGCAACCAGCATGATGACTGCCAGCATTACTCCAAATACTCTTTTCATTTTGAGACCTCCTCTTGAATTTTTCATTGTTACATCCTTCCTTTCGCATAAATTATTTCATGCAATTCGATTTTTTATTTGAAATGCAGACTGCATTTACAAATCTCATCTTCCTTCCCTTTCATAGGGAATACATAAGCTTGCCGGTTCTTCGGTGTGCTTTTTTGAATTTTTAAATTTGCCGCTTGCCAATATCAAAACAATAATGGTCGCAAGGTAGGGAAACATGCTGAAAAACTGGGATGGTATAACCGGCAGATAAATTTGAAGGTTTGTACCGATAATACTGATCCCTCCGAACAGTAATGCCCCCCACACCGCCGCTCTCGGCTTCCATGAAGCAAAGGTGACCAATGCCGCCGCGATCCAGCCTCTCCCGCCTGTCATCCCTTCACTCCAGAAGTTCGTGTAGGCTAATGACAAATACGCTCCGCTGATTGTTGTCATGATACAGCCAAATATGACGTAGGCATATCGTAAAGCAAAGACATTGATTCCTTCGACATCCAGCGCTGCGGGATTTTCACCCAGGGCTCTCAGGCGCATCCCGTATTTTGTCCTGTAGATATAGAATATGGATAATGGGATAATCAGGTACATGATATATACCAGCAGATCCTGATTAAAAAATACATCTCCCAGGATCGGAATCTTTGATAAAACAGGGAGTGGGTAACTTTCGAATTTTAAGTTTGCGCTGACTCCTGAAACACTTTTTCCCAAAAATCCGCTCAGTCCCATGCCAAAGGTCAGAATAGCCAGGCCGCAGACAATCTGGTTTGCCTTGAGTGTTACCGTTAAAAAGGAATAGAGCAGTCCCAGCAAAAGACCCACTATAATTACCACCAGCATTGACAATGCCAGACTATGTGTATGCACAACGGTGATATATCCTGAAACCGCTCCCATGAGCATAATGCCTTCCAGTCCCAGATTCATAACGCCTGCGCGCTGGGAGAAGATCTCCCCGATGGTTGCATATAAAATTGATACGGCGTATACGACCGCTGCCGCCAAAATCGATATGATAAAAGCCATTACGCCTCGCCCTCCTTTAATGGATCTGCAGATACCCGTCTTCCGACTATAATTTTATTTCTGGCAAAGAATTCTCCTGCGAGAACAAACACCAGTATGGCTCCCTGAATCATGGTTGCGATCTGGGAAGGCACGCCTGATATCTGAACGGAATAACTCCCCGTATTCAATCCGGCGATAAAGAACGATACGACAATGACAATCAAAGGATTGAATTTACTTAAGTATGCGATGATTATCCCTGTAAAACCAGCGCCTCCGGGTAAGGAAGGCTGCAATCTGTGAGTAATGCCAAATATCTTTACCACCCCTGCCATACCGGCCAGTGCACCACTGATTCCCATAACCAGCAGAATATTTTTCTTAATATTCATACCGGCATATCTGGCAGCTGACAAGCTGTTTTTAATAACAGAAATCTGATACCCGCTGGTCGTCTTTTTAAAGAACCAGTAGATCACGATCGCACTGATAATGGCAATTATTATACCGGAATTGATTTCCGTTCCGAAAAGGTTCGGTAAATATAACATTTTATTAATCGACGCGGAATATGGCAGGTTCAGACCTTCATTATTCATCCATGGTCCACGGCACAAATAATCCAGAAACAGTAGCGCAATATAATTCATCATCAGGGAGATAATCGTTTCATTTACATTCCACAAGGCTTTCGGTATGGCTGCAAGGACCGACCAAAGGCATCCGGCTGCAATTCCGATCAGGATAGCCAGAATCAGTTTAATTGACAACGGCATGGAAGGCCCATATATTACAAAGCCGAACGATGCAATGGCTCCAACCGCATATTGGCCTTCCGCACCCAGATTGTTCAGATTCATCTTGAAGGAGATCGAAACACCAAGTCCGCACAACATCAGTGGAATACTGTATAATATGGTTTGTGTCAATCCTTTCGAGGTAAAAAATGCTGTTTTTATCATTTTGGCATATACCTTGACTGGTTCAAACCCGGCCAATGTAATGAAAATTCCACAAAAGCCCATCGCCAGAACGATAAAAACAACAGGATTCAGAATACGAATAGCTAAGGGAGTCCTTATTCTTTTTTCAAGTCTGAAATACATGTTACCCATCCAATCGCCTCTAATCCATTTCGTATTTTATGTTTTACTGTTATTGTCCATTCCAATCATTAAGGATCCAACTTCTTCATAGGTAGTCACATTTCGATTCAGTACTTCCGACATAAACCCGATATTCATTACCGCAATCCGATCGGCCATTTCAAATATTTCGTCCAGCTCTTCTGAAATCAGCAGAATGCAGGCTCCCCTGTTTCTTTGTTCCATCAGAATTTTATGAATTGCTTCCGTAGCGCCGATGTCGAGGCCTCGAACCGGATATGCCGCAATGATCAGCAATGGTTCCCCGTTGATTTCCCTTGCGATTAACAGTTTTTGCTGGTTTCCTCCGGACATCAGGCCAACCGGCAGGTCCAGACCTCCATTTTTAATATCATACCGGCTGATGAAATTTACCGTGTTTTTTTGTATGGCCTTATGGTTTAAAATCCCTTTCCTGCTATACGGTTCCGTATCATATTCTTTCAAAATGGTATTATCCATCATATTCATCGAGGGAACCAATCCCATACTCAGGCGGTCCTCCGGAATGAACGCAAACCCCTTTTTGATTCTTGTCTTTGGAGACATTCTGCTGACATCTTCCCCTTTCAGCAGTACTGCTCCCGATTCAACCTCCCTCAATCCGGCCAGCACCTCGGAGAATTCCCTTTGGCCGTTCCCGGCGACGCCTGCAATTCCAAAGATTTCACCGGCATATAAATCCAGGCTGATATTTTTTACGGCCAATAGCCCCTTATCATTTTTTACACTCAAATCCTGAACTTTTAAAATACAAGCTCCATGCGCGCCCCTGTTCTCCTGCGATTGTTTCATCAATTTGTTAGCTGAGCCGACAACGGCTTTGGTTAGTCTTTCTTCCGTTGCATCTTCAGCCAGCATGGTATCTTCCACGGTACCTCCCCTCAAAACGGTAATGCGGTCTGAATTCGCCATCACTTCTCCCATCTTGTGGGATATAAACGCAATAACCTTCCCACTGTCAGCCATTTTCCGCAATGTTTTAAACATCTCGACAGACTCCTGCGGAGTAAGCACGGCAGTCGGTTCATCCAATATCAGTACTTCCGTTCCCCTATACAGCAGCTTGACAATTTCCACCCTCTGCTGCTCCCCGACTGACAATTGCCATATTTTCGCCTTTGCATCCAGCGCAAGATTAAACGCCTTGGAACATTTCTCTATGTCATTTTCCATTTCCCTGCTGTTCAAAATGGTCTTGCATTTTTCAGAATGCAAATAGATGTTTTCTGCTACGGACAATGTCTGTACCAAAGCAAAATGCTGATGAACCATTCCTATTCCCAGATCAACTGCATTTTTGGAAGACTTCAGTACGACTTCCTTTCCTTTATATAAGATCTGACCTGAATTTGGCTTGTAGATGCCTGTTAATATATTCATTAACGTGCTTTTTCCTGCTCCGTTTTCACCAAGCAGTGCATGAATTTCTCCAGCATATAGCTTGATATTTACATTATGATTGGCAACAACGTTTCCAAATGTCTTGTTGATTCCTCTCATTTCCAATACTGGCTGATTCATCTTGTCTCCCCTTCCTTCCAATCATTTTATATGATCTGCCGAATCATAAAATCGTATAACTTGTAGATTTTTTAAACAAAAAAAGGACATAATTCAAATGAATTCATGTCCTCTTCGACGTTTCAATACTACCAAAGTATTTTATTGGGTTGATCCCTTTATTGATTTTTCAGTGCAAGCAGCATCTTTTGCGGGCTTACCGGTATTTCTACAAACCGGATATTAACCGCATCATAGATTGCATTTACAATTGCCGGCGTCCCCGTAACATTTACAATTTCCGCCAGTCCTTTGGCGCCAAACGGTCCGGTATCTTCTGGCTCTTCAATCGGTCTTACCATGATATCGGGACAATCTGCCATCGTTGGAATCAGATAGGTTTGAAAACTTCGCGTTCCTTCTTTAAATTCTTCGCATAGCGCATAGCCCTGGCTCATTACCACTCCGCCTTCGCATTGTCCTTCATATCCCAGGCGATTGATTACAGTGCCGCAGGAAGGGATGATTTCTGATTCCAGGACCCTGGTTTCCCCGGTTAATGTATTTACTTCCACTCCGGTTACCTGTGCGGCATTCGAGAAGAACAAATTCAGCCCCAGGTTTATATCTCTGGTTTCATATTCAAATTCCTGCGTATTGGTCTTTTTTCGACCGCTTTCAGAAATCAGTCCGGCAATTTCTCTCCAGCTTCTTTGATTGACCCCGTCATCGGTATAAATAAGCTGCTGAACTTCACACCCCAGCGACCGGGCTATTTCCTCCTGCAGCTGACCAATGCAGCTGCAAATCGCTTTCCCCGTGATATAAGTTACACGCGATGCGGTTGTAGGCCCGGAATCGGGAGCCTTGCTTGTAATGCCATTCACATATTCCATGGATTCGATTGGCATATGCATCGCTTCTGAAGCAATCATCAGCAATGTAGTGATGCATCCCTGTCCCATGTCTTCATTGCCGAAGCTGACTCTCAGGCGTCCATTCTCCAGAAGCTCAACCACACTTGCAGAGGCATCGGGTTTGACATGATTTCCCAACCCCACTCCCTGCTGGATCATTGCAATGCCAACACCTCTTTTGAGCCATGGTTTGGCTGCTTTGGATTTAAATTCACCGGCATGGCTCAACAGGGCTGATTTTTTTAATTCCTCAACCAGTTTCTCCGAATGGCAGCCTGTGCCGCAACGATTACCAAAGCTGTGTTTTCCGCCGCTTCGAATCATATTCTTCTGTCTGAGTTCAATTTTATCTATTTTTAATTTTTGAGAAATAATATCCATCATGGATTCAATTGCAAATCCCACCTGGTTATTTCCAAAGCCTCTGAAAGCGCTGGCCAGGAAACTGTTGGTATATACAACATCCCCTGTTATGTCCACATTCGGGAAATAGTACATTCCGCAGGAAAGCTGTAATGCATAGTCCAGAATTGCCGGGGTATAACAGGCGTATGGCCCTGCTTTTCCAATCATATATACTTTGTTTGCCAGAAAATTGCCTTCTCTGTCGACAGCGATTTTTATCCGGATCCTGGTTGGCATCCTCTTAGGTCCCATCCGGAAGGATTCCTCCCTGGTCAGGCCTATGTAGACAGGCTTGTTGCATTTCAAGGCACACACCCCCAGAATTCCCTGCAGCAGCAAGTCATCCTTGCCGCCGAAGCCGCCGCCCAGCGGATTGGAATGCACATCAATCTTTTCCAGGGGGAGGTTCAGTATTTCCGCCAGGTCTCTTCTGGCTCTATGTCCATTTTGGCAGCCATACCAGATATCGATGACGCCGTCCTTCCCGGGTACTGCGATCCCGCCCTCTGTTTCCAGGCAGGCATGTTCCTGGTATCCGGTCTGAAACGTTTCTTCGAATACATATGGGGCCTTTTCAAAAATGCTTTCTATATCATCATTATTTTTATATTCATAATGTGCGGCAATATTCCCACCTTGATGAATTAACGGAGCATCCGGTTTCACTGCATCTTCCATGGTCTGAATACAAGGCAGTTCATCATAGTCAACTTTAATCAGGTCTCTTGCCATTAAAGCTGCTTCTTCGGTCCTGGCAATAATAACTGCCACTGCATCGCCCTTATAATTAACCTGGCTTTCACATAAGACAGGATGGTCCTTATGGATCAACCCGTGAACTTTTTGTCCAGGAATATCTTCAGCTGTTACTATTGTAACTACATCTTTACACTGAAGGGCTTCCGAGCAATCAATCCGTTTTATTTGAGCACGAAAAAATGGAGGGTAAAGTATTTTTCCATAGACAACCTCACCAAAGTGATAGTCTAACATATACTTTAGCTTTCCAGTCGTCTTGGACTCTCCATCTATTCGCACCAGCTTTTTTCCGATAGTGCGAAATTGATTCATACTTATCCTCCCATAGGATATCGTAATTATTCTGTTTTCAACGTCTAAATTGTTGTCTGACTAAACAGTCAACTTTCTATATCATAATATCCTAATTTTCGTATTCAGTCAAGTAATTTTTCAATAGACGCATCTCCATTTATACCCTTAAATGAAGCAGTGTTATTCTTCTCATTCTAATGAATTCGTGATATAATAAGTCAGTTATTCTTTACACAATTATTATGTTTTTGCATTTTATCCGAAAGGTTGTTTTTATGCCCAGGACGTCTGTATCCATTGACCTGACAAACGAAGAACGGTATGAACTGGAGCGGAATGTAAAAAGCCAGAAGGTTGAAAAAAGGCTTTATATTCGTTCCAGGATTATTCTGCTTGCGGCGCAGGGGTTGGAATCTACGGAAATTGCCAAAATGCTTGAAATTACTGAAAAAACCTGTCACAAGTGGCGTAACCGGTTTATTAAAAATCGTTTAAAAGGAATCCAGGATCTTGAACGCTGTGGAGCGCCGGAGGCTTTTTCCGAACAGGAAAGGCTTGCGATTATCAAACTATCTTGCAGTGAGCCGCCTATTCCGAGAAACTGGACTCTCGCATATC
Source organism: Hungateiclostridiaceae bacterium UBA1305 (assembly GCA_002307275.1). Lineage (GTDB taxonomy): Bacteria > Bacillota > Clostridia > Acetivibrionales > DTU013 > UBA1305. Next base: position 13,540 of record DBTX01000013.1, on the reverse strand, counting down.
TTACGGAGGAAGCAATTAAACTGATAGGCCGCCCAATCTCAGTCGAAACAGTACGCCAGATTTTAAAATCGGCGAACAGCCAGACTATTGTTATGTTTCCAAGCAGACACCAGATACATATCCAGCCGTCTGAAAAGGATCAAAGTGGAAAAAGCAACTAAAGCAATCCCCCTGATTTAAGAGTGGAGATCCTCCAGCCGGACTTATATCTTTTCTGCCGGACATATATCTTTTCTGCCGGACTTATATCTTTTCAATGTGCAAACAACATAAAATCAAATCCTCGTCTACATGTATATTCTCGTTCAATTCAAATAATTTATTACCTTTATATAATACAATAATTCTGTATTCCAATAACGGTATATTATTAATTGATATGTATCCAGTTTCAGATTAATTCGTAAAGTATGAAGCTCCAAATTATGTTCTAAAATAAATAAATACATTCGTGAATCGCCACCAATACGCCATTTTGTAAATATTTTATTAATTCCGACAATTCTTATTGTAATACATATGATTAAATGTTATAATGCTAAAGGTAAGTAAAAACAAATATATTTGTACCTTTATGCTTGAAGAATCATTTTTGAAACGCCAAAGTTTTCGAGGAAGCATAAAGGTATTTAATTAATAGAAATTGTGTTTGTTTTCGAGCAAAGAAGCTTGTCTACTGGAAGCTGCAGAGAATTGCAGTCAGTTTCAGAAGGCAGGCTTTTGCTCATATGGGGCGTTGTATATTTCGATTAAAGGAGTGATTGGCATGAATGGAAAAGAGATCATGAAACGTGCAGTTAAGCTGAAAAAAACGGAGAGGCTTCCTGTAGCGCTTCTTTCAGGCGGTGTATGGATTTTTAAAAGAAAAAACATGTCCATAGGGGATTCATTAAGGCTTCATCCGGAGACAGCAGCGGAAATTGTGGCAGAAACGTATGCAGAGGCCGGTTCCGATATTATCTGGACTGCATCAGGTTGCTACAACCTCATTATCCGGGCTCTTGGAGGCAAAGTACATCTGGATGAGGTCGGTGTCGCTCCGGATGTCGCGGAAGCGCTACTTGAGAAAGCTGCGGATGTTGACAAGCTGAATCTGGATAGATTGAATGAGGACCCCGGCATCCAGGCCATGCTGGAAATGACGCGGATTCTTGTGAAAAATTGCGGGGATCAATATCTGATCGCCAACAATCAATGGGGACCCTTTACATTGGCAGGTCAACTGGTTGGAACGAGCAATCTTATGAGATATCTTCTCAGGGACAAACCTGCAATACATGCTCTCCAGGAATTTACCACAGAGTTGTGCTACCGTTATTTGAAGCTTTTTGTGCAAGCAGGGGTGGAAATGGTCTCAATGTCTGAGATGACCGCCTCCGGCGACTTGATTTCCCCAAAACAGTTTGTTGAGTTTGTGCTTCCAGCCGATACGATCGTTCAGAAAAAAATAGAAAACGAAGTTTTCGCAACAATGCTTCATATCTGTGGAAACACCTCAAGGTTTATTGGCGAAATCCCAAAAATTGGAGTAGATATGCTGTCAGTTGATTCAAAACTTGATTTAAGCTTTGCGCGTGAAACCTTAAACGGCAAAATGGCTTTTGCCGGGAATGTAAATCCAGTCTCCATTATGTATGAAAAAGGACCGGAACAGGTCGAAGCAGCCTGTCGTGAATGCGTTGCTCAAGCAGGCGGCGGCGGTGGATATATTTTAATGCCCGGATGTGATTTGCCGCCATCTGTAACAATGGAAAATGTAAAAGCAATGACACGTACCGCACATGCAATTCAAATGCCTGAATAACTGTTTATTCCAATCAAATCGAAGCGTTAGGAAAATGGAGGTAGAAAAATGGATAAAAAAGAAGTGTTATTTCAAAAACTCTCGGATGCTGTTTTGGAAATGGAAACCGAGAATACAGTCATGTACGCTGAAGAGGTCATTGAAAATGGAATTGATGCCTTTGAAGCCATTGATAAAGGTCTTTCCAATGGGATGAACCGCGCGGGCCAACTGTTTGAGGAAGAAGAGTATTTTGTCCCGGAACTGTTGATGTGCTCCGATGCAATGTATGCAGGCCTTGGTATCCTGAAGCCGCATATTAAGCTGTCAACCTCCGCAGATCGTTTTAAGGTTGTAATAGGTGTCATAAAAGGGGATACCCACGATATCGGAAAAAATCTCGTTAAACTCATGCTCGAAACATCGGATTTTGATGTGATTGACCTTGGAAGGGATGTCCCGCCGGCAGACTTTGTCAGGAGAGCCAAAGAAGAAAGCGCAAGTATTATATGTATTTCGACCCTTATGACCACTACGATGGATGGCATGAGCGAAGTCATACACATTTTAAATACTGAAAATATTCGCAATCAATTTAAGGTGATGGTTGGCGGAGGCCCAATTTCGCAGAACTTCTGTGATAAAATCGGCGCCGATGGCTACTCGGTGAATGCTGCTGACGCAGTCCGTCTTGCCAAAAAGCTGGCAGGAGCGGAAGCCGCCCTGAAATAATTGCAGTTTATCGAAAAGAGGGATATGAGAATGGATGTATTCAGCCCGAAAGAACGTTTGGCAAGAGTACTTGGAAATGAAAAGGTCGAGAGGCCGCCAGTGATATGTCCCGGTGGCATGATGAATGCCGCAGTTGTGGAAGTTATGAAAAAAACCGGGCATACTCTTCCGGCTGGTCACTATGACACCGGAATGATGACAGCTATCGCGCAGGATGTTCAGATCAATACCGGATTTGAAAATTTCGGCATCCCTTTCTGTATGACGGTTGAAGCAGAAGTGCTCGGAAGTCAGATTGATTACGGAACGCTTGAGTGTGAGCCAAAAATAGCAAAAGAAAAATATCTGTCCGTTTCGCAGGTGGAATTCAAGGAAATCGGAGCTATGTCCAAAAATGAGCGGGTTGGTGCAATTATTCAAGCAGAGCACCTGCTTTCGAAAAAATATCCGGATGTGCCGGTGATCGGCAGTCTGACAGGTCCAATCAGCACAGCGGCTTCTATTGTCGACCCAATGAGTTTTTTGAAGGAATTGAGAAAAGACCCTCAGAATTCGCACAGGGTACTCGATTATGTCACGCTTCACCTGATTGATCTCGCCAGACTCATGCTTGATAATGGTTCAACTTTGATTTCCATTGCAGATCCAACCGCGACGGGTGAAATTCTCGGGCCTAAAATGTTCAGGGAATACGCTGTGCCCTATCTGAACAGGATTGTGGATGCTGTGCATCAAATGGGCGCAAACGTAATTATTCATATTTGCGGCCGTATGAATTCAGTGGAGGATTATGTTGCAGAGCTTCGTTCCAATGCAATAAGCACCGATGCTCTTGTCAGTTTGAAACTGCTTAAGAGTAAGTATCCCCATCTTACAACAATGGGAAATCTCAGCACTTTCCTTCTTCAGGACGGTCAGGCAGATAAAATAGCAAGCCATACACAAAAGCTCGTGCATGACGGCATCAATATTATTGCTCCGGCGTGTGGTCTTAGCACTTCGACCCCGTTGGAAAATATCCTGGCCATGACACAGGCTGTAAAGGAGGGTGAGAAATGATTCAGATTCATTTTACGTCTGAAGGCGTTACCGCAAAGGTCCCAAAGGGTACAACAATTCTTGAGGCGGCACGGGGAACCAATGTATTGATTGAGTCCCCCTGTAACGCGGCAGGTACCTGTGGAAAATGCAAGGTGAAAGTAAGAAAATCAGACCTGAAGAATGTGGACTTTCAGGACAAGGGGCTGACTGAGAAGGAACTCAGTGACGGCATTGTACTTGCCTGCCACGCAAAGGTGATGGATGATATCGATGTCATTTCTATCGAAAAAAATCAGAATAAGACTATGAAAATCATATCAAAGGGTCAGAGTTTTGATGTGGAGCTTGACGGTTATATAAAAAAAAGAGTACAAGATGGTGTTACAAAGGTATTTGCAGGTAAAAATCTGATTTGTGAGGAGAGCGGCAACACAATAAATGAAACTTTCGGAATCGTTGTTGATATCGGGACAACCACTCTTGTCGCTTCTATTGTTCATCTTGATTCGGCTAAAGAGCTTATTTCACGGTCAACTCTCAATCCGCAGAGCCTGGTTGCACAGGATGTATTATCCCGTATCAAAATCGCCTCTGATGAACAGGGACTCGAAAAAATGTATACAAGCATCATTCAGGAAATTAACGGGTTGATCGACGAAATGTGTGAAAATACGGGAGTGTCTCAAAATAATATTTATGAGGTTGTTTTCAGCGGAAATACAACGATGATCCATCTGGCGGCAAATGTGAATCCCTACTCATTAGGGCAGTACCCATACACCCCTGAGCTGAAAGGCGGATGTCACATTCCGGCAGAGAAGCTTGGCCTTCATGTCTCTCCATATGGTCTTGTGTATTTTCCACCGATTATTTCAGCATATGTCGGTCCGGACATTACATCCGGCGTGCTGGCTTCGCGCCTGCAGTATGAAAATGGTGTAACGTTGTTTGTTGATATCGGAACGAATGGCGAAATGGTCATCTGTTCTGCGGGTGAGCTGTCGGCGACTTCAACAGCTGCCGGGCCTGCCTTTGAAGGCATGAATATTACTTGTGGAATGAGGGCGGCGAACGGCGCTGTGGAATATTTTGAAATAACGGATCATGATGAAGTGGAGATAGGTACCATCGGTGATGCCGAAGCGGTCGGTATCTGTGGAAGCGGTCTGCTGGACATCGTCGGCGAGCTTGTCGACCATGGTGTAATAGATAAAAAAGGTAAATTTGCAAAGCCGGATAACGAGAGCCTTTCAGACGCGCTGCGAAGCAGAATAACCAGTTACAATGGAAAACCGGCTTTTATGATCTCCGGCAGCGTTGTGATTACACAAAAGGATATTCGTCAGGTACAGCTTGCCAAGGGTGCTGTGCGGGCAGGCGTAGAATTTTTGATGATCAGCCGGAATGTAAACGCTCTCGGAGTCGACAAGGTTCTGATTGCCGGATCATTTGGCTATCATCTCAGGGAAAAGAGTTTGATCAATATTGGATTGCTTCCCCGTGACTTCGAAGGGAAAATAAATTTTGTCGGTAACACATCGCAATCAGGCGGTACTGCTTTTTTACTGAATAAAGCCTGCCGCGAAGAAATGGAGAGTTTGGTCAAGAAAATTCAGGTTGTCGAGCTTTCCAACTTTAAGGATTTTGATAAAATATTTGTAGAGAACCTTACCTTTTAGCACTACGTATATATTTGAATGAAAATATCTAAGATATAATGACTTTGTTATAATGGCTTTATCATTTTTTAGTTATATTGAAAAAAGATTTGTACAAATCCTTGTTATTCGGTGGCATGACAGCCTGAAAAGAGGAACTTGAATGATTCAACAGGAAATTCTTGCGAAATTGAAAAACGCTGTTGAAGAAATGGATCCCGATCTTGCGGAAAACGCTGCGAGAGAAGCTTTGGCGGCAGGAATCGACCCGGTTGCCGCAATAAATGGCGGCCTGGCTCAGGGGATGCTGACTGTCAGTAACCGGTTTGATCAGGGAGAAGCTTTCGTACCGCAGATGCTTGTTGCAGCTGAGGCGTTTGAAGCTGCAACAGCCATTTTAACCGCCAATTTGGTGCAAGGCTCAAAAAAGCAATCTGATCAGGGCAAGGTACTTATACACACCGTAAAAGGGGATGTACATGATATAGGCAAAAATATTGTAAAGGCTTTTTTGAAAGCCAACGCTTTCGAGGTCTTTGATCTGGGCCGGGATGTTCCGGTGGAGGAAGTGGTTGAAAAAGCTTTGGAATATGAAGTCGATATCATCGCAGGATCCGCACTTATGACAACGACACTGGGTGCACAGAAAGAAATTGTCGATATGCTTGTAAAAAAGGGTATAAGGGATCGATTTATTCTGCTTTTCGGCGGGGCCCCCGTGACTAAGAGATGGATTGAGCAAATTGGGGCTGACGGGTATGCGGAATCGCCGGCCGATACTGTCCGGCTTGCAAAGACTCTTATAACAGCGAAAAAAGCAACATCTCAAATTCCGGGGAAAGATATCATTATAAAATAACGCCAATATACGCAAGCCTGTTACACAGTAGTTTACTTATGCTTTGCGGATCACTTCCAGCATTCTTCAGATATGTTATTCGTTTAAGCAGTTATATGCTTATTTATAGATTAGCGTAAAATATCGACCAGCATTGTGCCAGATATTAGTAGACCAGACACCACTAGAACGTACCCTTTATATGCAAATGTTTCGTTTGGGAAAGATTGATGTCAACGCCCACATACTTTGAGCTCCTGAAGTCTTTTTTGAATACACGGATAATTGGACTTTCCGGCAGAAAGTTGTTTTGGGCTATAACAACACCTTTATGGTTTGTATTGAGTATAACGCCTGTACCTACCGGATAAATACTTAAATGGCGAATAAACTTTTCGATAATGGAAGCATCAAAATGCCTGCCGGATTGACATGCTATCTCCTTATATACAAGATTGGGCTGCATTCTTTTTTTATAAACCCGGTCATTCGACATGGCATCATACACGTCAGCTACGGCAACAATTCTTGAAAGAACCGGTATGCCCTCTCCTGAGAGCTTATTGTTATATCCCGAGCCATCATATTTTTCATGATGGTTCAAGGCTATTGCTGCAGCCTCTTCTGATATATTGGAGTTTAAAAGAATAGCATATCCATAATCCGTGTGTTTTTTTATTTCCTCAAACTCCATGCCCGTCAGTCGTGAGGGCTTTTTCAAAATATCCTCCGGCACCAGAAGCTTGCCGACATCATGCATAATAGAGCCCATCCCAAGGATTTTCAACGTCTGCTTGTCCATATTCAAGTCAATGCCCAGTATTAAGGATAATACACATACATTCAAGGAATGCTCATATGTATAATTATCGATAGATCTCAACCTGGAAAGTGTTAATACAATATCCTTTTTGGAAAACAGTTGTTCGATTATATTGTCGATCATGGAATTGATTCTGTCAAACTGGATTTTACCAATTGAATTGAATTTCAGCATTGTTTTTCTTATTTGTTTCTGAGCCTGAATCTTAGTGTTTTCACATATGATATTATCGACATTTAGTGATTTTTGAAAAGAAATAATTGCCGACTGTTCTGCCTGCTCTTCGTCTTCAATAAATATTTCCTTTATACCATTATTTTCGGCGCGTTTAATCAGTTCAGCTCCAAAGACAGCACCTCTCGGTGCAAGCATGATACCGTTACTGTTATGAACATCCTGTGCAATAGTAACTCCCGGCTTTAAATCCTCGATCAAAGTTCTTTGCATTTTCTCACCGTAAAGTCTTTATCATTAGTAGTATGCTATTGTTTAAAATAGCTGTTTTTGTAAAAACTAGATTTCCTATCTATAATATAACTTTTGTTGAATAATAACAATATTTAAATAAAAGTTTACTGATTTCAGCCCAAACCTTTCTCTTTACAGTACTCCTTCCACTGCCTTATATATTCAACCTGTATTTTGTATAGTCCGGCCGCCCATGCCTTTTCCATAAATACATCGACCGCTTCCTCCACATTATCAACCAGTCCAGCCTGTAAAGGCACAAGATACTGCGACTGGACCTGGTATAGCGCCGCCCTCTCCGCCTGATAAGGCGAATAGTCCTCAACAAATCCCATAAATATATCCGGTTTTGAGTAAGTATCAAATTCATCAAATATTTTTTTTATCTGATCAAAAGACTTGTCGAACAGCATAATGGAAGGATTTCGCCAGGCCCACCCGTTGATGGCCTCCCTCTGAAAACCGTTGGTCTTCACGTCACCCAGCATTTTATAGTACTTGTTGTCTTCGATCGCATAGTGCACACCCTCTATTCCATATTCCGACAGGTAGTTGTACGTCTTGTCAAGAACCAGCTTTTCATAGAACATAAGCGCTCTCTCCGCATTAACGGCCGTGCGTGGCACTGCAATTCCGTTGTGGGTCGGGTGGACCGGTTTTACAAGTTTCGTACTCCTTGCATAAGGATAATAGCCAATTTCCCTGTCGGGATAAAGGTTTTTTATTATTAGATAGGATTCATTGTATCTGTTCGGATTCTCCCCGCTTAAAGCTGCAACAGAATTCCCATTTGCAAATACGTTATGAATCGAATCCCTGTTTGAAAGGGCGCTTTTTGGCCAGAATCCCTTTTCTGACCATCTTTTGAACATCTTCATATCATCGATGAAATCCTGGGAACCCCAGTATGGATTGATTTCAGTCGGATTATCGTACTCCCCGGTCAGTCCGTACGGCATGTTCAGATCGATCCATTTGTATTTGATATTAAGTACCTCGTAAGCGGTGAAATATGGCCCGAAACCGTTATCCGAAGCCTGCTCGCTTGTGAGGGCAAGTGAAGGTTCATTTTTTGATACACCTTCAAGGTATGCTTCAATGTTCTCCAGACTGTTCGGCTCGGGCAGGTTGTATTTTTTCCTCAAGTCCTCCCTGTAGGCAAAGCCGGGGTTGACATATTCCTTCCACGTTGCAGGTATTGTATATATTTTATTGTTTACTCTTACTCCATCCCAGTACTCCTTGGGAACAAAGCTGAACAACTCCGGCGCATATTGGGGCAGAAGGCTGTCCAGTTCCCTGAAAGCGCCTTTTTTGGCAAATTGATTGTAGTTGAGCCATTCAGCAGTAAAAAGGAGGTCTATAGGCTGTCCTGAAGATAACAGCAGGTTATATCTCTGCATATAATCGGACCAGTTGAGCATATTGAACTTGACTGTACAGTTCAGATCTCTTTCTGTAAGCTTATTGATCTTCTCATTTATAAGCGGCAGATCCTTGGGGGTATCTCCGAGCATCCACAGACTCAATTCAACTTTATTCGAAATGTCCACACCATTCGGGCCTGACATTTTAGCCCCTGTTTTTTCAGCGTCCTGCTGCTCTACTACTGTAACCTTGCTGATTTGAGACATACCGCAGCCACCCAGTACTGTCAGTTGAAGAAAAAGCAACAGCATTACAGTTATTCCGATAAAAATCCTTCTTCTCATAGGCCCCCCTTGTGAATTCGTATTTCACTGGCTTATGTTACATGCACGCCTATAATCATTTGGAGTGGTGCCATTATATTTTTTAAATGCCCTGTAAAAATAGGAGCTATTGGTAAACCCGGTCTCCTCGGCGATCTCTGCGATGGAGCAGGCTGATTTCTGCAGAAGTTTCCTGGCCTTCTCCATCCTTACTTCAACGATCCTGTCCAGAATGGTTGACATGGTATACTGCTTGTAAAGCCTGCACATGTAGGTAGACGATATTTCAAGCTTATCAGCGATACTTTCAATGGATAGTGCAGGATTGGTGAAATCCTTCTCAATTATATTACGAATGCTGGTGATCAACTCCTCATGTTTTATGTTCTTCCTCTCATCAAGTGCTTCGCACAACGAGTCAAACAAGCTGTAAAACTGTGCGTTGATTTCATCAATCACTTCAGCATTGTTTATCATCATGGCCGGCAACGCCTTTTCAAAGCCAGCCAATGCCGGATTATTGCCCTTTATGACGTTCACCGTATTGTTGACAGTGAAAATAAGCTGAGACAGCGCCAGGTTAATTACGGAGAAAGGATATTCGGAAGCATCATTGATTATCTCATCGAAAATGTGTTTTAAATCGCTGTTCTTTTGGGACATTAACGCATCTACCAGCTGCTTCTCCCTGTTCATGGGGTACACATACACTTTCTCGTTTAGCTGCGCAATCTTCTCAGCGAATATAAGCGAGCCATGTCCATAGAAAAGTCTGTGCAGGGATGCTTCTACCACCTGCTTGTAAAGAGTGTTGATTCCTTCAGCCGAATTTTCCCTGCCGCTTACCGTGATAGTGACAGATACCTTGATGCAGTTAAAAACCGCATCCCTTATGCTCCTGCACAACTCTGAGATATCCCCTGGAGTGCCTTCCGATACCTCTGCGGGTTCCGGAAGCCCGCCAGTCGATAACGGTGCAGCTGCAGCCCCGGCACCCTGTGTCACTGAATAGGGTTTACGCTCACCGTTCATGAGTATCACTATGCTTCCTTCACCCATATCGATTGCTTCTGTTTTATATTCCTTTTCAAACAGTTCCGTGCTTATATTCATGATTGCGAATCTGAAAAGGCTACGATCCTCCGCATTGAATTTCTGATAAAAGTCTCTGTAATAATCTATCTTTAGCAATATCAATCTGAACGAGCCATCCAGGTCAACTTTGATATCCAGGCTTTTAAGCCTCCCGAGCAGACCGTTCCTGTTCTCTATTTCACGTCCCAGGACAATGTCCTTCAGTACCCCCTGCTTGATAATTTCGAAGTCGTTGTCCCTTTCATCTTCCAATATTTTAAGCTTGCTGAGGATCTTGTCTATCGGTACATATAGCCTTCTGGAAATCAGGAGTGCCGTCAGAAGACCGAGAACAAGGATACTCAGTCCAATCAGGATCGTTATATTCTTCATGCTGTTGATTTTACCGAACAGGGTATTGTACGGAGTGATCCTTATATACCTCCAGCCTATCTTATCCGGCGCCGTAAAGGAAATAAGGGACATTTCGCCGTCAACCTCATTGATGAAATACCCTTTTGCGTTTTTATTCCTGAGTATCTCCTTTATATAGACTCTATCGGATAGATTCTCAAGCATCGGATACTTGACACTGTTTGAAACCAGCTGTCCGTCACTGTTGATGATAAAGGTTTCGCTGGCGTTGCTTCCGGCTTCATTACTTATCACATTATGGATCCAGTCCTCTGAAATATTGACTATGACGGCACTATTCAGGCTGTTTCCCGTAAATGCATCGTAAAGCAGGAACGTATAGTAATACTTTACGTTCCCCTCCTGTGAATTCTCGACATATCTGCGCGGTATCGGGATGTACTGCTTGTACAGGTTGAAATTGTGCAATATCCCGATGCATTCCTCATCATCAAATTTCGTCTCGGTCTGAATCGTATCGCGGCTGGTGCTTTTTTTGCTTGATGCGCCTATGTAAACCGTACCGGATTTTCCGTTGTATACATATACAGAGTCAATAAAGGAAAGTGAAAGTCTGTAATTCGTAAGTTGGTCACTTGCAGATCTGATATCGGAAATTTCCGGATTGGAATAATATAGAAGTTTGGCTACATTCAGGTCGTTATAGATCTGGTTCGAAAGTGTCAGGGCTGTATCCGCCATGATCTGTACTCCCTGGCTGGTCTGCATGAGATTCTTCATGTCGGCGGAATACATCTGCTCAAGTGCTATATTTTCAAAATTGATATAGAGTATTGTCGATACTGTAAGCATTGTAACAACAATACATAATATCAAAGAAATAAAAATGCTGGGGAATAATCGTTTGTTACCCTTCATCAATCGGATTTTCAAGAATACTCCTCCAATTTGACCGTTGAAAGACAATAAGCAGATAATAACACAGACAGATACTGTTTATAGTATATATCTGAAGGGATTGATTTTCAACTATTCCTTTACTGCCTAATCTTTTTCTGCATTTTGTTAATTTATTTCTTGGGCAAAAGGAAAGACCGTGAAAAATAAATTGATCTCGCACGGCCTTTCCTGCCTGATTCATAGCTCTGCATTTCTTCACTTATAGAACAGGGGTATCAGTAAGCCGTTATTTGCCTATTTCTTTGCAGTATGCCTGCCACTGTTTAGTAAATCCTGCCTGAACCTTTTCAATTCCTGCAGTTTTGATCTTTTCACGGAATGTCTTGACACCGGTATCGACATCCTCGACAAAACCGCCCATCAAAGGTGCCAGATACTGGCTTTGGACCTGGTAAACAGCTGTACGTTCAGTCTGATACGATGTGTAATCTTCAACGAAGCCGCCCCAGATGTTCTCCGAAGCTATCGAATCATATTTCTTGAATATGTCCAGAACCGTATCAAAGCTCGGATCAAACAACTGAATGTCAGGATTCCTCCATGCCCAGCCATTCATTCCTTCTCTTGAGAAACCATTCGTAGTGACATCGCCGATCATATCATAATGTCCATCTTTGGTGATACTGAAATTTTTGCCTTCAATACCGTATTCCGTCAGATAGTTGTAATCCTTGTCGAGTACCATCTTGGCATAAAAAGCGATAGCCCTTTCTGCATTCTTGCTGCCCTTGGGTATTGCAAAACCGTTATGAACCGGATGTACCGGCACAACATACTTAATAACATCTGCGCCTGTTATGAAGCTGACCTTCCAGTCAGGGTGCTGTGTTGAAACCTTGGATAATGTTGTTGCAAATTTGCCCGGGTTGTTGGAAAGAACACAAGCGACCTTTCCATTCTCAAACTCATCAGCCGGATAAGCCTTTGTCGAAAGCGAACTCTTTGACCATAGGCCTTCGTCCTGCCATCTCTTCATTGTTTTCATATCCTTTGCAAAGTTCTCGGACCCAAAGTAGTCGACAACTTTGCCCGGGTTTTTATAATCATTCATCAGACCATATGCAAAGAAATCTGATGCGTAGGAGAAATTGAAAAGAGGAAGCCATCCGCTGAAAACCGGCCCGCCGCTGCCCCAGTCACTTGCGAGGCATTCGGTCGGCAGCATGTTTGGCTCATTCTTCTTGATTGCCACCAGATATGCTTCCAAAGTTGCAAGATCCGTTATAGGCGCACACCCGTACTTGATCCTCAGATCTTCTCTCCACATCGGTCCTTCAGGCACATATTCCTTCCATGTTGCAGGCATTGTATAAATGTGCTTGTTAACCTTGACAGCATTCCAGAAGCTTTGAGGAACGAACTTCCACAAATCGGGAGCCGCTTTTGAAACAAGAGTATCCAGCGGAAGGAATGCGCCCTTTAGTGCATACTGATTGTAATTCATCCAGTCTGCCGTGAAAATGAGGTCGACATTCGCGCCGGAAGAAAGAAGAAGATTATATTTCGTCGTCGTATCGGACCAGGTCGTGAAGTTATACTTTACGGTGCAGTTCAGATCCTTGAGGGCAAGCTTGTTGACTTCATCCTGTATGATCTTGAGATCTCTCGGAGCATCACCGAGCATGTAAAACTGAAGGGTAACCTTCTTGGAAATGTCAATACCTCCGGTAACTGTTACGCTGCATGTTGAAGCAATAATGTCATTATTGGCGCTGGTAACGGTAATAGTAGCCTTGCCTGCCCTGACAGCAGATATGACTCCCTTGCTGTCTATGGATGCGACATTTTTATTGCTTGTGGAAAATTTCAGCAGCTTTTGAGTTGTATTTACAGGAGTATACTTAACCTGTAAAGTGTAAGAGTCACCTGCTTTTAGGGTAATACTGCTTTTGTTGAGAGTAAGCGATTTAATACCGACAGAAGTCAATGCAAAAGCTGAAATCCCGAAAGTAAAAACAATAATAAAACATAAAACCAGAGATAGTACCTTTTTCATAAGCCATCCTCCATTCAAAATAATAGATTTAGATCTTCCTGCCTGTTTCAGAATTTGATAACTGAATAATTCACCTCCCGTCTGGTAAGCGAGCCCGTCGC
>DBTX01000088.1:33410-33698 GCA_002307275.1 Hungateiclostridiaceae bacterium UBA1305 | reverse complement strand
ATACCCTCCGGTATAATGATGCAGGATAGTTCCGCAAGCGATGCCACAGCAACAATATTCAGGTGCGTATGAACGGTTATCCATACAGCCCCCTTGCCGGCATGCGACATGACCCAACTGAGCAGGTCGCAGCAGTATGCTCCCTCTATCCGGACAGAATTGTCCGTTCCACCTGTAATGATATGACCCTCTAGCTTAACAGCCAGTTCAGCTGCATTCAACCCAACACCGCCCTCGGCAACTTAATGCCTAATATTTCAGCTTTTGTCCTTGTCTTTGTCCTTGTCT
>DBTX01000088.1:0-33119 GCA_002307275.1 Hungateiclostridiaceae bacterium UBA1305 | reverse complement strand
TTGTCCTTGTCTCTGACCTTGTCCATGACCGGCGGTATCTTGCTCTCCAGTTCCATCATTTGTGCAGCAAGATCGCGCACCTTTTCACGCAGCTTGAAAATGCAGTCGGTCTCGTTTGCGATTCCTCTTACAATATCCTCCGCGAGCGCCCGGCAGCTCGGAGCTCCGCACGCGCCGCAGTCAAGGCCCGGCAGTTCATCATTGATGTGTTCGAGATCCTCCAGCTTTTTCATGGCTATCCCAAAGTCGTCATCCAGCTTCATAACCGGCTTGTACACGATATTACCGGTCCAGACAATGTCCTCCTCGAATTTCTCCAGTACGGGATTCTGATAAGTATTTGCCCTTGCCTCGTCTATATGCTTTTTGAGTCTGGTTTTTGCAACATATACGTTCTCAACTGTTAAAGGCCCACCCAGGCATCCGCCTGCACAGGATAATGCTTCAATGAAATCGACACCCTCAAGCTTGTCATTTTCAATTGCTTCAAGAATTGTTATCACGTTGTGTATTCCATCAACAGCCAGAAATTTGTCTGTACCGATTGCTAGGCCCTCCCCTCCTGAATTGGCCCAGCGGATACCCTCGTAGCCTGCCTGTGCAAGCTGTTCGGTTTCTTCCGCCTGATCAAGCCTGGAAAGGAGTTTGAGGTAAATATCTCTAATTGAAATAACGCCATCTACAGAAGATTTCTGATTTTCATAAGGCGCCTTGACACTGGTAACTTTGGCAGCGCAAGGCGTAATAAAGAATACCCCGATATCGGATGGTTCGAGGCCTTTTAGAACAGCCGTTTTCCTTTTGATGATCTTTGCAGAAACTTCCATCGGAGATTCCAGTTTTACCAGATTGTCTATCAGATTCGGAAACCTGACCTGTATCAATCTGACAACAGCCGGACAGGCTGACGATATCAACGGTTTTTTTATACCTTCTCCCGCAATCAGGGATTTTGTCGCTTCTGTAACAAATTCAGCTCCCCTGGCCACTTCGTACACATCATCAAAGCCTATCAGTTTGAAGGCATTCAAGAGTTTGTTCCTGTTATATTCAGGCTTGAACTGGCTGTATAATGTTGGAGCCGGTATAGCTATCCTGTATTTAAAGGGTTTAATACACGAAAAATCATCTGTAATTGCCATTTTTGCATGATATGGGCATATTCTTATACATTCTCCGCAGTCGATACATCTCTCATTGATGATACGCGCCTTGCCTTTTCTCACCCGGATGGCTTCGGTCGGACACCTCTTAATACAGTTTGTACAGCCTCTGCATTTTTCCTCATCGAGTGTAACGGAATGAAAATAGTTCCCCATTGTCCCACCTCATGTTACTCAGATTAGCTCTGTAATTTTTGATGGTGCATCAGTTCTTTCAAAGTATATTACGATTGTAAGCGTCGTGCCCTTCCCTACCTCGGTCTTTATATCGAGTACGTCGGCATATCTCTTGATATTGGGCAGTCCCATACCCGCGCCAAAGCCCATCTCCCTGATCTCATCCGATGCCGTCGAATATCCTTCCTGCATGGCCAGTTCCAGGTTTGGAATACCCGGACCCTTATCGCTGATATATATTTGAACCTTTTCATGATCAATTTCAATGTGGGCTGAACCGCCTCCACCATGTATCACTGCATTTATTTCAGCTTCATACATGGATACCGCTGCTTTTTTTATGAATACAGGGTTTATTCCAAGCTGCACCAGAAGCTTCTTTACGTTACTTGAAGCTTCACCCGCACAAGCCAGATCCCTTGCAGGTATTCCATAATCCAGCTTCAATAATCTGTCGCCCACTACCAAACACCCTTTCCCGTCAATCCCGCACTGTAAAGCTTCCCGCAGGCCACAAACATCGGATGGCTTGTAGACAGTACTACAATGCCTTTTTCCGTCGCCAGATCAAGGACCGCAGCGCCAGGATTTTTACCCCTTACAAAAACAACCGCCTTAATGTCCATCATCTCAGCCGTCCGAATGACCTGAGGACTTGCCAGGCCGGTCAGCAGCAGAACATTTTCCTTCACATAAGCCATAACATCACTCATCAGGTCGGACCCACATGCTGAAAGTATTTCCATATCGGGTTCGCTTCCTGTCAAGAGCTCAGCGTCAAGTATTTCAATGACCTTGCATAATCTCATACAAAATGCCCCTCACATTAAATACATATTTCTATACTATTATAACGTATCGTTAATGGATTAACAATAATTCAAAATGTCAAAAAATAAACGAATACTTCTGCTCTTTGATCTGCAGGGGCATCCGTTATCAATACTATTTGTAGATTTGCCGGTTTTGCCGGTTTTGCCGGTTTTGCCGGTTTTGCCGGTTTTACTGGATTAGCTGGATTAGCTGGATTAGGAGTATTAGGAGTATTATTTCTTTTCTTTGGCATTGAGTATCACTTCTTGCGGAACGATAACCTGAAAATCTCCGTTAAAATTGCTGTATTCTACATTTACCACAATGTCTGTTTTAACTGTGGCATTGTTTGAGACCTCTTCGGACCCGATAGTCATAGCAATACTGTTCATGAGATATGTACTGCTGTTCATCGAAATCTCCATATGAAACGTATTAGGATCGGCATTTACAACTGACGTCAATTTACTTTCGGTTTTTTTATCAGCATTTAAACTTTCAAGCAAACTACCCCAATACACATCCCCCTGGAGCAATATCTCATCCGGATTACTGCCGGTCACCTGCTCAAGTCCTGCATAGAGCGGTTCATTGACCTGGCCATCGAGTATGTTCATATCGCCCTGGCTTACAAACAGCTTGTCATAATCAGCCTGCGGGTAGGTTACCTTCTCCCATTCGCCATTCAGAGGATTCAGTGTATAGGATACATTATTGCAGTAATATGAATCCGACGCCATTTCCATTCCAAGTACATTCATCACCATTTTTGTTGATATTGCTTTTTTTACCCTGTCAATTTGCGAATCTAAATCAACACCAAGCTTTACGCTGAGCTGCTCTGATTTTACAACACCATCCGCTTTTATACTTATCATGCACTTGTTTACCTGTTCCATGGCAATGTCCGACTTGTCGAGCAACTGCCTGATACTCTCGTACTTTATCGCATCGCAGACCAGTATGGCATTTGCCGACCCATCCCATACCACCTTCCTGCCGAGAGCTTCTGCGGCAAATCTGAATGGAATGTATATGCGCTGATTTTTAGCATAACCCACAGGCGCCGTATTGAGAATAACTGGCTTGTCATTTACGAAAGCCGTCTTGCTGCCTACCACCATATATAGCTTTATCTGATCCTTCGTTACCGTTACACTTTTTTTTTGATCGTCGTAAATGATGTTTTCGTCCGGTACACCAAGATTATTGAACAGTTCCCGAAGGGGAAGCAGTGTATTCTGGCTGACGGCGATCGGTACATCTGTGTATTTTATAATACTGCCATCCATAATAATTTTCACGTCGGGAACTTCCTGAATACTATCTGTCCCCGCCGCAAATACCACCCCGGTATATGCCAGCAGGCATATCACAATAAATACTGCTGCAACAATTTTTTTCATTTGTTCACACCTCGGAAAACTAGATTTTGAGTAGATCATACCATATATGTTAATTTTAGTCAATTATGTTTTGTTAGTCCCTATTGTAAAAAAGGAAAAGGAATTCCTACTTATCATGCAGGAATTCCTTTTAAACAAGATTAATAATGTCATTTACTCGCTATATTGATTGTAAATTCCTCTTTTTTTATAATGTGTATGAAGGAGTTCATGAGATTTGTGTCCCAGCGGAGCTAGCAGAAACTCCTCATAGAGCCTGCTTACTGCAGGGTTGTTATGTGATTTTCTCAGTTCCTTTCCCTCATCTTCCCTGTATATTGCTTCAAGCCGTTTTTGCCTGATCTCATTATTGGTCGGTCTGGGCTGACCTCCGCCGCTGATACAGCCTCCGGGGCAACCCATCACTTCAATGAAATGATATTCCGAGGTTCCCGCTGCCACTTCCTTCATCAATTCGGCTGCGCCCTTAAGGCCGCTGGTTACGGCAATTTTCACTCTGACGCCCTCAAGGAAATCGTATCCGGACAGAGGGTTTTCGATCAGCAGTTCCGCAGTTTTAATCCGATCAAGTCCGACGATCGGAGTGACATGAAGCTTTTCAAAAGGCAGTTCACGTCCTGTAACAACTTCATATACGGTTCTTAGCGCCGCTTCCATAACTCCGCCCGTGGTTCCGAATATATCAGCCGCACCGGTGGACAGGCCAAGCGGGCTGTCAAATTGTGCATCTTCAAGCGATTTGAAGTCAATTCCAAAATCCTTGATCATGCGGGCCAACTCACGTGTAGTTAAAACTGCATCGACATTGGCTAATCCGTTATTATACAATTCCGGCCTGGTAATCTCGTATTTCTTGGCAGTACAGGGCATTACCGATACGACAAAGATGCTTTTCGGATCAACGCCCAGTTTATCCGCATAATAAGTTTTGATAAGCGCACCGAGCATCATATGCGGTGATTTGCAGCTTGAAAGATGATCAAGCTCTTCAGGCCACGTATGCTCCACATATTTGATCCAGCCCGGGCTGCAGCTTGTCACCATCGGAAGGACGGCCCCCTTTCCCGATAATGCTTCTGATATGCGGTGCAGAAGCTCATTTCCCTCTTCAATGATTGTCAGATCTGCCGCAAAATTAGTGTCGAATATATCATCAAAACCCATCTCTTTCATTGCCGCCGCCATTTTACCCGTTACAATCGTACCCGGTTCATAGCCGAATTCCTCTCCAAGCGCCACCCTTACAGCAGGTGCGGTCTGTATCACTACCCTTTTGTTTTTATCAAACAAAGCATTCCAGACCGCTTTTGTTGAATCTTTTTCCTGCAATGCGCCAACAGGGCATACTGTCGTGCATTGCCCGCAGAAGGTACAGTTTACGCTGTTCAGCGGCAATTCGGCTGCTGGCCCGATAACGGATTTGAAACCTCTGTTCTGAACATTCAATATGCCTACCCCCTGTATCTGGTTGCATATAGTGACACACCTCCTGCAAAGGACACATTTTGAGGTATCACGCACGATTGAGGGAGAGGTGTCATCCAGGAATGCTTTTGACCTTTCACCTTCAAACCTCAGTTCACTGATACCCATCAATTCACCAAGCTTCTGGAATTCGCAGCTCTGGTTTCTTCCGCAGCTAAGACAGTCCCTCGGATGATCCGACAGCATCAGCTCGTAAAGCAGCTTCCTGGTTTTTTTGACCTTCTCTGTATTTGTATGAACCACCATTCCTTCGCGAGCCTGGACCATGCAGGAGGCCTGCAACGTCTTTGTCCCTTCCACCTCAACCACACAGATCCTGCAGGAACCGACCTGATGAACTCCTTCGAGGTAGCAGAAATGCGGTATCATGATATTGTTTTTTTTGGCTGCCTCAAGTATTGTGTCACCTTCCATGGCAGTTACTTTTTTATTGTTTATACTCAGATTTATCATATCAGCACCTCCTGTCGCATCTAAGGCATCTCATCGCTTCAGCCATGGCATTCAGCCTGTGGAAGCCCACTACCACCTCGTCGAAGCTGTTTCTGCGTTCCTCCGGCGGCAGGTATTTCATGGAGAACCTTTCATGTTCTACAATTTCCTTTTCATCTATCGGCAAGGGAATGTCTATCTCTTCGCCCGTATTGAGGTTGCCTTTACCGCCCAAATACCTGTCGATCGACTTTGCCGCGTTCTTGCCGTCCGCAATGGCCCTGATGACTGTATCCGAGCCCCTTACGACGTCCCCGCCTGCAAACACGCCCTTCATTTTTGTCATGAGTGTATCACGGTCTGTGACGAAGGTTCCCCAGGATGTCAATTCCACCTCATCCTTACTGATGAACGGGAGGTCGGAATACTGGCTGACCGCCGGTATGACCATATCCACCCTGAGTGTGAATTCAGAACCTGAAATCGGCTTTGGTTTTCTGCGCCCGCTTGAGTCAAACTCTTTTAACTCCATCCGGATGCACTCGATCTCTTTGACTCTGTCCTTGCCTGTAAACCCGACCGGTGCGACAAGAGAGAGGATCTTTACACCTTCGTCCACGGCATCCTGTATTTCCCGACTGTCAGCCGGCATATCCTCCAATAGTCTCCTGTACAGCACCGTGACCTCTTTGGCGCCAAGCCGTATCGCTGTCCTTGCGGCATCTATCGCTGTATTGCCTCCTCCGATTACAGCAACGGTTTCACCAATTTTCACTTCGTGTCCCAGATTCACATCCCTGAGGAAATCAAGTCCGTGATATACACCCTTGAGTTCCTCCCCGGGAATGTTGATCTGGTTGGAGAATTGAGTGCCTGTGGATATGAAAACTGCATCGTGAGTGCTCTTGAGCTGATAGAAGGTAATGTCGGATCCGACCTCGGTGTTCAGATGTATTTTTACACCAACCTGCTCGATCATTTTAATCTCGCTCGCCAGAACCTCCTTTGGCAGCCTGTATTCAGGTATTCCAAAAGCAAGCACCCCTCCGGCAACAGGCTGTGATTCGTATACATCAACATCATATCCAAGTCTGGAAAGATAATAGCCACAGGTCAGGCCTGAAGGTCCGGCGCCTATGATCCCGACATTCTTCCCCTTCTTTGGGAATACAAGGTCCATGTAGGGTTCATCGCTCTTTAAAACTTCATCTGCAACATACCGTTTCAGGTCTGCAATGGAAATCGGTTCATCCAGCTGCCCCCGCCTGCATTTGCTTTCGCATTCATGCGTGCAGACCCTGCCGCATACGGCCGGGAATGGGTTCTCCTTCCGGATGAGGTTGTAGGCGTCTCTCACCCTGCCTGCTGCGACAAGCGCTATATAGCCTGGAACATTGACGCCGGCCGGGCATGCATTCTGACACGGTGATATGAACATGTCGGCGCATACACCTGCTCTGCAGTATTTATATTTGATATGCTCTATATATTCTTCCTTGAAATTATGGATCATGCTAAGTACCGGATTCGGTGCCGTTTGACCAAGCCCGCATACGGCAGCCTCCTTGATCATTGCTCCGAGTTCTTCGAGCATCTCGATATCGCCGTCTGCTCCCTGCCCCTTTGTTATTCTTTCAAGGATATCCAGCATCCTTTTGGTACCGAGTCTGCATGGCACGCATTTTCCGCACGATTCATCCTGAATGAATTCCATGAAGAATCTGGCCATATCGACCATACATGTATCCTCATCCATGGTGATGAGACCGCCGGAGCCCATGATGGCGCCAAGCTTTACAAGCGATTCATAGTCCATCGGCGTATTCAGGTTTTCTTTTGTTACGCAGCCGCCGGAAGGCCCGCCTGTCTGGGCTGCCTTGAATTCCTTGTTCTTCCTGATGCCTCCTCCGATATTGAAAATGATTTCACCCAGCGTAGTTCCCATTGGCACTTCCACAATTCCAGTGTTGTTGATCGCACCAGCCAGTGCAAAAACCTTGGTCCCCTTGCTGTTCTCGGTTCCTATGCCGGAAAACCAGCTGCTGCCCTTTAATATAATGGAAGGCATGTTCGCAAAGGTTTCAACATTGCTGATAATGGTCGGTTTGCCGAAAAGACCTTTCTGGAACGGTAAAGGCGGTTTTTGTCTGGGTTCTCCCCTTTCGCCCTCGATCGAAGCCATCAATGCCGTTTCCTCTCCGCAAACAAAGGCTCCCGCGCCTATTCTTATCTCAATATCAAAATTGAAGCTGCTGCCCAGTATGTTTTTGCCAAGCATGCCTGCCTCCCGCGCATTTCTTATCGCCAGATCCAGTCTCTCCACAGCGAGCGGATATTCCGCGCGCACATATACATAGCCTTTCTCAGCGCCTATCGCATAACCGCCTGTCAGCATGCCTTCAATTACACTGTGGGGATCTCCTTCGAGTATGCTTCTGTCCATGAATGCGCCAGGATCCCCCTCATCTGCGTTGCAAACCAGGTATTTTACCGGGCCTGGCGCCTTCATCCCCGATTCCAGCTTGATTCCCGTAGGAAAACCCGCACCACCTCTGCCTTTAAGCCCCGATTTCTTGATTTCATCCACGATCTGCTGTGGGGTGAAGCCCTCCAACACCTTTGCAATTGACAGGTAACCATCATTTGCAATATATTCCTCCAGTGATGCATAATCAATACTGCCGCAATTTCTGAGTGCGATCTTGACCTGATTTTTAAAGTAATCAATCTCTTCCAGATATGGTATATTTACTCCAAGTTTTCTATTGAAATAGGTTTTATCCAGTTTGATATTTCCATTGACCAGGTGCGATGAAACGATTGCAGGAATGTCCTGGGGTGTCAGTTTCGTATAGAAAACACTCTTCTTGTCTCCGCTCAATGGGGTGACCACGATAACCGGTCCAAGATCGCATGTGCCGATGCAGCCGGTTTCTGTGACCTGTACCTTGTCCGCCAGTTTATGATCCTCCAGGCTTTTAACCAGCGCTTCCTTTACGGCAGCACAATTGGAGGATATACAGCCGGCTCCCGAGCAAACCAATACCTTGTACAGCTTTCCCGATAATCTCTGCTGATATTGTTGCTTTATCCCGATAATGTCTTCCATACTCCCGATCTTAAGCTTATTCTGCATAATTCCTCACCTCCTAATATTTGCTGATAATATTGCGAAGCTTGTCTGGGTTCACCTGTTTATAAACTTTGTCATTTATGGTCATGGCGGGCGCCAGGCCGCATGCTCCGATACAGCGCATAACCTCCAGTGTGAACTTGCCGTCCTTGGTTGTTCCGCCGACCTCGACACCAAGTATTTCCCTGAGTCTGTCGATTATTTTCTTCCCTCCCCTGACGTAGCAGGCTGTACCGAGGCAGACCCTTATTGTATTCTCCCCCTTGGGTTCTGTGGAAAAAAGCGAATAGAATGTAATGACGCCGCTCACCTCTGATAATGGCTTACCAAGTCTTTCTGCAATGAATTGCTGTACCTGCAGAGGCAGATATCCGTAAATACCCTGCGCCATATGCAGAATCTGGATCAGACTGCCTTCTCTGTCCCTGTACTCGTCAATCACTGCGGCGATCCTGTCGTACTTCTCCTGTTCAGTCTCCTTTTTACATGCGCATGTTTTAGTTTGTACGCTCATAAAACCTCCTTGAAGATGCTGTTTTCAAGCAGAATTGGATTTTGATCCGATATTTAGGCATCGTTAAATATTTTAGCCGAGTCCTAATTGAACTTTGGTTATTTTTTAACAATCATTAGCATCATAACTTGCTGTCCGTTATATGTAGCTAAGGTGTCTTCGAAGTTGCGGAATGATCTGAATGGATTTATTGCCTTTAATGTTTGTTAATTTTATAACTATTGTATGGATTTAAAAACATTATAACACTTGCTGGTGCAATATTCAACATGGAAAAATAAATAATTCACAATGTTATGTACTTTTTTTAGAACATTCCCAAACGTGTCAAGGGACGATTCCTTTGACACGTTTGGCTGCTTGCTTCAAGGAACTGTCGCTTGACACAAGAAAAATATCCTGAATGGTAAAATGCACATGACGTGCATTTTACCATTCAGGATATTTCTAATTTACGCCGTTTTTGGGCGGTAACCTCCGTGTCAGGGAACCGTCCCCTGACACGCCTACCCCATTACCACTACTACCTTATGAGTCTTTCCATCGCTGAATATCGGCACTATATTGCCGATGAATTCCTTGTCATCGATGATCAGCTTCTTGACCCCTTTTGAAATATGCTGTGGGTTTCTCACCTCAATTTCAAAAATCGCGCCCCTGAAGTGTCTGGTAATGCGGAAGCCGTCCCAAGACTTCGGAATGCAGGGATCGATTGCAAGGCCCTGGAAATCCGGTTTGATGCCGAGTATCCATTGTGAAATCGCTGCAAAGTTCCAGGCAGCGGTTCCGGTCAACCATGAATTCTTGGCTTCGCCGTGCCTTTTGGCATCCTTGCCTGCAATCATCTGCGAGTATACATAGGGTTCCATTTTGTGAACATCACTGATATCTTCCCTGTATGCGGGAGCAATCTTCGAATAACATTCGAAAGCCTTGTCACCTCTGCCCAGTACAGTTTCCGCCGCCATGATCCAGGGGTTGTTATGACAGAATATACCTGCATTTTCCTTGTAACCCGGCGGATAGGAGGAAATCTCACCAAGTTCAACGTGGTACTTTGTATATGCAGGATTTAGCAGTACCATCCCATGTGGGGTATCCAGGTATTTCCAGGCCGAATCCAGCGCTTTCTGGGCTTCTCCGGTATCAAGTCCGATTGCCGCCATGACGCAAAAGCCCTGTGTCTCTATGAATATCTTGCCTTCTTCATTTTCCTTGCTGCCGACCTTGTTTCCGAAGTCATCATATGCACGAAGAAACCATTCCCCATCATAACCAACCTTTAATACGGTTTCCTTCATGGTCTGAATATGTTTCTTTGCCGTCTTGGCTTCGTCATACAGTCCGATATTTTCGCAAATCTTTACGTATTCGTTTCCTATGAATACGAACATGCTTGCGATCAGGACGGATTCGGCTACTTTTCCATCCTTGCTTGTCGTTGTCTGATAGGATTCATCGGGGATTGTTGAAAAACAATTCAGATTAAGGCAGTCATTCCAGTCTGCTCTTCCGATGAGGGGCAATCCATGCGGACCAAGGTTATTGACTACGTGGTAGAAGGATCTGCTCAGATGTTCGAACATATTTGCTGACTTTGATATGTCATTGTCAAACGGCACCTGCTCCTCAAGTATGTTGAAGTCCCCTGTTTCCTTGATGTACTGTGCCGTGGACAATATCAGCCACAGCGGGTCGTCATTGAAGTTGCCGCCGATCTCATTGTTTCCCTTCTTTGTAAGCGGCTGATACTGGTGGTATGCACCCCCATCCTCCAGCTGTGTGGCCGCGAGGTCAAGGATCCTTTCCTTCGCTCTGTTGGGAAGCTGATGAACAAAGCCGATGATATCCTGATTGGAATCTCTGAAGCCCATTCCACGGCCTATTCCGGATTCAAAGTAGGATGCGCTTCTTGACAGATTGAATGTAATCATGCACTGATACTGATTCCATATGTTAACCATACGGTCCAGCTTTGGATCTCCGCTTTTTACGGAATATTTGGACAACAGACTGTTCCAGTAATCCTTCAGTTCTGCAAAAGCTGCCTCCACCTGCCTGACTGTGGAGAATCTTGCGATCATTGCCTTTGCTCTTTTTTTATTGATGATTCCCGGAGCTTCCCACTTATTATTCTCCTCATTTTCAACATAACCCAGCAGGAAAACCAAATCCTTCTGTTCTCCAGGCTGCAGTGTGATGTCAAAACTATGCGATGCGACCGGTGACCAGCCATCTGCCATTGAATTGGCCGATTTACCCGCAACAACAGCCTTGGGTGAATCAAAACCGTTATATTGCCCAACAAAAGAATTTCTGTCGGTATCGAACCCCGTAATATCTGAGTTTACAGAATAGAAAGCGAAATGACTGCGTCTTTCCCTGTATTCGGTTTTATGATAAATTGTATTATCTTCCAGTTCAATTTCACCTGTACTGAAGTTTCTCTGGAAATTGGTCATATCATCGTATGCATTCCAGAGACACCATTCCACAAATGAAAATAATGTAATTTTTTCAACTCGGTCACTCTTATTTTTTATGCTGACTTTCTGTACTTCTCCATTAAAATTCTGTGGTACAAAAATGAGTACTTCAGCGCCGATTCCGCCTCTCTCACCATAAATCCGGGTATACCCAAGTCCATGCCTGCATTCATAACTGTCAAGTGTCTTCCTGACCGGCGCCCATCCCGGAGACCAGAAGTCACCGCTCTCATCTCTTATGTAAAAATACCTTCCGCCATTATCCAGCGGAACATTGTTGTACCTGTACCTTGTAATACGTCTGAGCCTGGCATCCTTATAGAAACAGTATCCTCCGGCAGTGTTCGATATGAGCGAGAAAAAATCCTGCGTACCGGAATAATTAATCCAGGGACTGGGGGTTTCAGGTGTAGTAATGACATATTCCCTGTTCACGTCGTCAAAATATCCGAATTTCATACTGGCCTCCACGTTGATTATAATAAGGGCAGGATAAATCCTACCCATAAAATTATAGCATTTATTTTTAGTTTTGGAAGTTAATTTTTTACAGCATGAGTCAATTCAAAATCATCCCTTGACTGCGCCAATGGTGAGGCCCTTTATAAAGTATTTCTGGAAGAAAGGGTATGCCAGAACAATCGGTCCTACAGAGATTACAGCTATAGCCATTCTTACGCTTTCGCTGGGCAAATTGGCCAGAATTTCATTGACATTCATCGCCTGGTTACTTGAGCTCAAAAGATTCTGAACCATGTTGAGCGTCTGGTACATGAGATATTGTATGTTGTAATTCTTACTATCGCTGACAAAGACCAGCGGCAGGTAATAGTCATTCCAGTAATTTAAGGTGCAGAACAGCCCTATGGTGGCAAGCCCTGCCTTGCAAAGCGGAAGCACGATGATGAAAAAGGTTCTGAACTCACCGGCGCCGTCTATCCTCGCAGATTCAATGATGGACTCCGGAACAGTCGTTTTATAGAAGGTTCTCATGATCATCATGAACCATGTATTCATCAAATAGGGAACGATCAGGATCCAGATCGTATTTTTGATCGGTACCATCTGGGTATAGACAATATACCATGGTACAAGGCCGCCGCCAAAAATCATGGTAAAGAAGGCAAAGAAGGCAAACTGGTTCTTGTACTTGAAATTACTTCTGGAAAGCGGATAGGCGTACATGCAAATAACAAACAGGCTCAGGATGGTACCGACGACCGTTACAAAGATCGACACGCCATAAGCATGCCAGATTGCGTCACCTGCGGTGAGCAGGTAATCATATCCCTTTGAGCTGAAAACAGCGGGTATAAAAGAGTATCCGTTATCCCGGATGGCTTTTTCATCCGTTACTGATATGGCTATGACCAGCAGCAGCGGCGCAACACACAAAACCACGCAGACCAGAAACATGAAGTTTAACAACAGGTTGGAAACAAATCCGATTTCGTTCTGCTTTTTTTGATCTATACTAGACATAATTTCCTCCTTAAAACAGTGCGCTTTCCTTGTCGATTTTCCTGACAATCAGGTTTGCCGTAAATACTGTGATACATCCTATGACAGCCTGATAGGTACCGGCTGCCGACGCCATTCCAATGTTGTTCGTATTTCGCAGCGCATTATAAACATATGTATCAATAACCATTGTTACGGACGAAATGGAACCGGAATTCCTTGGTACATTATAAAACAATCCAAAGTCTGCATTGAAGATTCTCCCGACAGCAAGCAAAGTAAGGATAATCATAAGGTTTTGCAGCAGGGGAATCGTAATAAGTCGGATCTGCTGCCATTTGGTTGCGCCATCGATTTCAGCCGCTTCATAATATTCAGGATCAATACCGCTGATTGCCGCAAGATATACAACTACATTATAGCCGGTATACTTCCACAGCTGGAAGAAAACGAGTATGAACGGCCAGTATACGGATTCGCTGTACCATTCAACCGGTGCAATACCTAATGGAGCAAGAATGTTCTTATTGATAAAACCGCTTTCAATACTGAACAGGGAATAGGCCAGGTAGCTGACAACAATCCACGAAAGGAAATAAGGGAGAAAGATGAAGCTTTGATAAAGCTTGGACAACCTCTTGCTTCTGATTTCATTCAGGGCGATGGCAAAGAAAACCGGAATAATCAGTCCCAAAACGATAAATACTGCATTATAAAGAAGGGTGTTCCGCGTCATCTGAAACGCATAGGGCGTTTTGGTAAAAAATTCGAAGTTTTTGAGCCCTATCCAGTCGCTCTGAATAAGACTTTCAAAAAAAGAACCAAAAAAGCGGTATCTTTTAAACGCAATAATTATGCCAAACATCGGAATATAATTATTGATGATGAGAATGATCACACCCGGGGTTAACATGGCAAACAAAGGCCAATTTGTCCGCAACTGATACAGCAGTCCGTTTTTTTTCTTTTTTACCGCAGGCGTTCCCAAAGCTGTTGCTGAATCCATTCAATTATCACACCTTTAACATATTAGTATAGCTTTATGTTATAGAAAATCTTATAGGGGATGAATAGAATAGATTGCATAATTGTGTACATACTTGCCGGATGTCACCGCAAAAAAAGACAACAATATTTTACACTGACAAAATCCCGGGGGGTATCGAGCCCCGGGATTTTGGCCGGATTTACTTCATAAATGACCGGTAAAAAAGCAGGGGAAGGACAAATTCTTCCCCTGCTTTTACGTCTGGTTCAGTAAATTAATACTTCACTCCGACTTTAGCACACCATTTGTCATACTGGCTCTGCATTTCCTTAAGGATATCATTTACGCCGGAAGCATCAAGTTCATCACTCATCTTCTTAACGGTCGCATCAACATCGGCAGCGCCAACAAACAGCTCTTTGTAATAAGTCTGGATTACATTCTTACAAGCGGATACCTGAGTTTCTACGGGCGTCTTGTCAAAGACGAAGCCAAGACTCTTCAGAGGAAGGCCTGCTTTGTTGTATGCCAGGAACTTCTTCATCTTCTGGAGATCTTCGGAATCGCGCAGAAGATCTTTGAAGCTGTCACCGAATCTCCATGTATCTTTGCCGTTGAATCTGTCTATACCTGTCTGAGTCTGTGTAATTCTGCCATCGGCATTCACCTTGTAGTGTACGCCTTCAATACCATAGTTGAACAGGTTCTTCACAGTTGCATCCGTATACAGTGTTTCAATGAACCTGAACGCAATTTCCTTGTTCTTGGAAGCTGCCGGGATTGCAAGCAGAGCGCCTGCAGTTTCACGATTGGACATAACCGGTTTGGTGATATCAACCTGTACCCAATCAACTCCGCCGCCACTCATTTCAACATCTTTTCCCGGCTTCAGGGAAGATTCTACTGCAAAGTACTTGTTGGTCTTCATCATTTCGGTAGTATTCTGCATCGTAGCTGCATCCTTGGCTATCCAGCCTTTTTCATAATAGCTGCGGAGTTTCTTGTACATTGCTATGGATTCCGGAGCTGTAAACTGATTTATAACCTTGCTGCTCTTATTGTCGGAGTACAGAGCACCCGGTACGTCATCATCACCGAGGTTATCCCAGTCAAGGAATTTGAATGGAGTATCCATGGTTACAGCAAGAAGTGGAGTAATACCGGGTTCGCTTGCCTTGATCTTTGCAAACCAGGATTCAAGGTCTTCCATCTTTGTGATTTTTGTTGTATCGATCTTATATTTCGCGACAAGATCCTTCTTCAGGAGGTAACCCCAGTTGTGAACCTGTTCCTTGTTGGTCGGAACACCGTAGTTCTTGCCATCAATTGCAGAACCGCTGAGGAATTCTTTTCCAAGGATCTGGGTAATGGCTGGATATTTCTTCAGGTAGCCGTTGAGTTCGGTAAAATAACCGGAGCCGGCATTGGTATAGTAGTTTGCAGCCCAGCTCGAAGTGAAGCATACATCGAAGGATTCGCCAGCTGCCAGCATGGTATTGACCTTCGTCGTATAAGGATCGGTATATGCATATACCTGCAGATTCACTTTAACATTCAGCTTATCCTTCAGATATGCTTCCACTTTCTTCATAACAAGAGCCGTGTCAGCTTCCTGTTTGGATCCGATCATTGTCATAGTCAGAGTAGTCTGTTTCTTGGGAACCGTGTACTTCTTAACGGTTACTTTAATTGTTGCTTTAACCTTGCTGTTGGAAGAGCTGATGATACTGATTACAGCTGATCCTGCGCCTGCAGCTTTGATAATGCCGTCGCCGTTGACAGAAGCAACCTTCTTGTTACTTGTTGAATACTTCACTAACTTCTGAGTTGTGTTGGCGGGAGAGAAGGTAACCGAAGTACCCATACTGGTTCCGATATTCATTGTTAATGAACTTGCAGAAGGAGTGATGGTCTTTACCGGAACCGAACTGATTGCAAAGGATGAAATACTGAGGGATAAAACCAAAAGAACGCACAAAACTACTGATAAAACCTTTTTCATAAACAGCCTCCTATCATTTTTCGTGGTGGATGAAGACTCCACATGAATTATGTTATACAAATTAAACAAAACGAGAAATAGAATGGTTTGCATTATTGTGCATTTCTTTGCGTTTACAAATGTCAGAATAATGCAACAAAATTATCCACGTTGGAAAGAGGAGTAGATTTTTACTGTTCACGGAATTCAGTCGGCGTAATGCCGGCATACTTTTTGAAAAGCCTTGAAAAGTAGTGAGCGTCTGGAATACCAACCTTTTCGGCCACCTCATATGTTTTATAACGAACGTCCTTCAACATTTCCTTTGCCTTTTCCACCCGGATTTCATTGAGACAGTCCACGAAATTTTTACCCATTTCTCTTTTAAACATCCTGCTGATATAGTAAGTGCTGACATACGCATGTTCGGCGACTTCATTCAGAGTCACCTGCTCAAAATAATGCTGCTGCAGATATTCCATGGCCTTGCGCAATATCAGTTTTATACTCTTGTTGTTGTAGCTGTTCACTTTGCTGGTTACATTCCGGGCAGCTTCATCAAGCATTGTATTGAGTTCATCGGCATTCGAGCACTTCTCGATCAGCCCGTAAAGTCCGCTCAATTCCCTGTATTCGACCTTTTTATCATTCTCTGCCGAGGGCAGTGACATCCTAATATTGTTTATCGCGGAAATCGTGTTCCAGAAAAAGTCCTTGATATATTCCCTTGCCAAAGGATCTGTTCCCTTGACATAGCTGAATATATCATTCAGGCGATCCGTAACAGAAGGCAGATTCCCTGACTTTACCCCTTCCATTAATGCTTTCTGAAGTTTCTCAAGCAGGGAATGGTCATCATATTTGAAGAATGTATTCACGTCGCTGTGAAAAATAACAGAGTTGCTCCCCAGATAAAATTTGTGTTCCAGCGCTTCCCTGCACTCCCTGAATTTTATGGGCAGCTCTGTGAGTACCGTACCATTTGAGCTTACCGCAATTGTGACGGTGAAGCCGAAACAGTTTCGAATAATATCCTGAAGATAGGAGCATTTTTTATCTACCAGTTCTATATTATTATTCTCCCTGTCCAAGGGTATCACGAGAAACGCGATACCCAAATTGTTCAGCGTGATGCTGATTACCTTGAAATTCTCTGAGAATATTTCACTGAAGGTGTTGATGATCCCAAACTGATACAGATGCCTGTCATACTGGGTAATTTCCTTGCTTTCAGTGTCTTCGGCATCATTCTGGACGATGAGCATGTAATATTCATTCGCTGCTATGCCGAAAAGCTCCAGCTTTCCAAGGATGTCTTCTTCGTTTGTATTGATCTCGTATATCACGTCATAAAGAAACTTTTCACGCAATACGGGGATATTCTGCTGGAAAAGCACCTGAAGCTTCTGAAATTCTTCTGTTCTGTCCTTCTGGAATTTCAGTTCTTTCACGGCTCTTGCTATCACTGCGGTAAGTTCTTCTATTTTAGACGGTTTGAGTATAAAATCGAACGCTCCGAGTTTGAGCGCTTCATGCACATATTCGAAGTCACGGTGTCCCGTCAGGATGATGATCTTACAGTCCGGTACGGCATTCCTGATATCGCGCATCATGGTAAGGCCGTCGATTTCGGGCATTCTGATATCGGTAATGATAATATCCGGAAGGAATCTATGGATGAGTTCTCCGCCCTCCTGTCCGTCCTCAGCCTCACCAATGACCTCGCAGCCAAAGTTTTTCCAATTAATGATGTTCTTTAGCCCTCTTCTTATAATCGGTTCATCATCTATTATCAACACTTTGAACATAGAAACCCTCCCTGCCGGTGTTTATGTCACATGGTACCGTAACTACAGCTCTGGTATAATTTCCTTCCTCACTCTCAATAGTAAGACCGTAATTTTCTCCATAAAACAGCTTGATTCTTCTATTTACATTCTCTATTCCAATGCTTCCGCTCTTTTTTTCACCAAGCTTTTTGAAATAGGTGTCATTATCCATTGATAACCTGTCGTTCAACTGTTCGAGTTCATCGCGGTTCATACCGGCGCCATTGTCAATAACCTCTATAGAAACTTTATCTTCAGTTTTAAATGCATTCAGTTTCACGATACCTTTACCCCGTATCCTTTCAATGCCATGATATACAGCATTTTCAATGAGAGGCTGGATTAACAGTCTGGGAATCTTAACCTCTACTACCTCTTCATGGACATCTTTTATTAATTCGATTCTATCACCAAATCTTCTCTTTTGCAGAGAAATATATTTGTCCGCGTATCTAAATTCCTCTGCTATGGAAATCAGTCGGTCATCTCTGCCAATACTCGCTTCCATCAGATCGGACAAATCGGATACCGTACTGCTTATTTCAGGGACATTGTGGAGTTGGGCCATCCAGTTGATGGCCTCCAGCGTATTAAAGAGAAAATGCGGATTGATTTGCGACTGTAAAGCCTTTAGCTCTGCCTCCTTGCGTGTGAGCTGCTCTCTGTACACC
Source organism: Hungateiclostridiaceae bacterium UBA1305 (assembly GCA_002307275.1). Classification (GTDB taxonomy): domain Bacteria; phylum Bacillota; class Clostridia; order Acetivibrionales; family DTU013; genus UBA1305. The sequence goes on along the minus strand of DBTX01000088.1, from coordinate 14,580 downwards.
CAATTGACGAGATGGTGTATTTCACCGGACATTTCGTTAAAAGCCTTATTGAGAAAGCCCAGTTCGTCTTCCCTGTCTACCTGTACATATACGTTACCTTCGCCGGCCTGCACCTTTTTCATTCCTTTGACCAATTTATTAATCGGATTTACAAAATCCAGGGCGATAACGGCAGTAATGACTGACAGCAGCAATGCACAGGCAACACACACCATAATGATGTTTCGCCGCAGCGTATATGCATCCTTATATAGCTGGTCAATTGACACGTAAGCAACGATTTTCCAGCCAATGTTTTTCAGTGTCAGGTACGAAACGAATACACCTGCTTTTGAATCAATTTTATCACCCATATCGCCGCTTAAATTATCGACCATCACATCTGAAAGAGTAGTCGTATCACTGTTATCCCTGCTGGCAATCAGTCCGTTGTCCGCTGCCAGGATCACAATGTTCTGAAGATTGCCTGTAAGTCCCTGATATACCTGATCAAGGACTTCCTTCTTAACATGTATGACCATAAGGCCGAGTTCAGTGAAGCTATCCCGGTCATTGATCAGCCTGACCATATAAATATCCTGTACTTTTCTATCTTTTGAAACAAGGAATATTGCAGGTTTCCCCTTGCGCATCCTGGCTACTCTCAACATATCCTGATAAGGTACCTCATCCTTTGATTTTGCAGCCCTGCTGTTATCATCAGCATAATAGGTTTTACCGTTATTATCATAAATGCATATTGCCCTTATTTCGTTCCTTGAGATTACAACCATCTTTAAATGGCTGTTGACCGTGTTCTCATACTCGAAGCGGCTTAGTGGGTCATCCGGGTTTTGAGTTGTATTGAGTACATCATATATTTTATTTTCATAAAGAAGATCCTGCGAAATGACAGTGAGGTTGTCTATGTAATCATTCAGTCTTAATTGGATCATGTTCAGGATATCCCTGGAATAATCCGTTGATTTTTCCAGTATAATACTCTCCGAATTTTTATAGCTTAAATAGCCCACGAGCACAAGTGGTATGAGTATCTGGATGTACAGCACCAGAACCAGCTTGTTTCTGATCGGAAGGTTTCTGTAAAATTTGAGAAGTCCAATAGATGAACGCTTCATTGGTTTGCCCCTGTAAAAAATTTTTTCAAGGAATAATACCATGCTCTATCGCTTTGGACCAGACGTCCGCAGCACTTGTCTTTCCTGCTAAAAAATATGGGAATTGCGCCGAGATATCTGTCTCCCACGAAGACCTGTCAACGAAAGAATCAGCAGGACCGACAAGCAGCTTTGACTCTTCCAGCATCTTCTTCCCTTTTATCGTCAGATCTCTATAATGAATGTTGTAGCTGTCTATGTTGACATTACTGATCATGCCTGTCTCTGAAGCAAACATCGCAGCAGTTTCAGATGATGTCAGCTTCCTGAGCAATCTTATCGAGGCATCCAGTTTTACCGGGTCATCTTCAGCAGCGGCGCTCATATGGAAGGAACCGCCGCCAAGTCCGTAAACCATCGCCCCCTCCGGTCCCTTATACCCTTTTATATAGGGTACGGGGATGATATCAATCGTATCGTCATCCGCCTCAAAGTCACCGATGAACCATGATCCCTGGATAATCATAGCCGCTTTCTTTTCCTTAAAAAGAATATTTCTTTCATTGTTGGTCATGGTAAAGCAGTCCTGAGGGAAAGCGCCCATATCGTAAAGCTCCTTTACATAGCGCATGGCAGTGACATAACAGGGCTTGACATTACCTTCGCTGAACGGATATTCCGTATCCTCCTTACCGCCGATGACCGCAACAAGGTTTTGATACAAATAGGTGCCTTCACTGTATGTATTGAAAGCGATCGGCACGACAGCATGTGCCCTGAATCTCAGAACGGCCGACTTGAGTCCTTCAAAATCCTGAGGTACAGGTATGCTGTATTTGGTGAATAAGTCCCTGTTGATGAACATGCACTCGAATATTACTTCTACCGGAAGCCCATAGATTCTATTATTTTGTGTCGTATAGTCCCACATATCGGGATTAAAACTTTGCTTCCATGCGGGATTATTATCCAGTAGGCTTGTCAGATCCGCAACCTTGTTTGCTTTTACAAGTGCGTTAATATCAGAGCCCGGCCATAGTCCAAAAACATCAGGATCATTTCCCGATGCGAAATCCGTTTTGATTTTAGGTAGAAAATCCTCCCCAAAAAGAGATTCATTAATTACATTGATATCAGGATTATCTTTTACAAACTGGTTCAGTACGTTTTTCAAGGATTCCGCCTTACTATCCACACCGCCCCAGCTGCTTATGAACCTGAGTTCCGTTTTGGGACTGCTGTTGTCAATTGTGGTAGTTACCTCTGGTACTTTTTTTACAGCAGTATGTGAACAGGCAGATGATATGAACAATATTAATAAAATGAGCAGAGCATCATGGAATATTCTGTATTTACGCACTTTTTCAACTCCTTCGCAAAAAAGTATTTATTAATGCTACAAAATTGTCTAATACAGCCGAAGAAATACATTTCTGCAAAAAGAACTAAAACTATATATCGATTATATAACATAGAAACAAAAAAGAAAACCGGCTATTAACCGGTTTTCTTGTCTAATTCAATAGAATGTCATTGCAGACGTGTAATAAGTTGTAAAAGCCTGTTATCTTTATCTAAAAATTATTGCTCCATCCGTCACATCTACAGTTATATTGCTTCCGGGTTTTAATCCGCCCTGCAGGAACTGTTCCGTCAATTCATCCTCAATATACTTCTGGATCGTCCTTCTCAGGGGGCGTGCGCCATACTTCTGGTCATAACCCTTTTCCAGAATAAAATCGGCGGCAGCATCTGTAAAGCTGAGTGAAAGTCCCTTTTGCAGCGCTTCTGAACTCACCTCTTCAAACATCAGCGTGATGATTTGCTTGAGTTCGTCCTTGCTCAATTCGGTAAATACGATCGTTTCGTCAAGTCTGTTCAGGAATTCAGGTCTGAAGGTTTCCTTCAATACATCCCTGACCTTGCTTTCAAGAGCTTTGTAGCCGTCATTTGCAAAGCCGATTCCGTTTGACTTAAGCGTAGTTCCTGCATTTGACGTCATTACGATGATTGTATTTTCAAAATTGACCACGCGGCCATGGCTGTCTGTCAATCTGCCATCCTCGAATATCTGAAGCAGCATGTTGAAGACGTCGGGATGCGCTTTTTCGATCTCATCCATCAAAATAACTGAAAATGGCTTTCTTCTAACCTTTTCAGTAAGTTGTCCGCCATCGTCATATCCAATATAACCAGGCGGTGAACCGATCAATTTGGAAACCGTATGCTTTTCCATGTATTCGGACATATCCAGTCTGATCAATGCTTCTTCCGTCTCAAAAAGTTCTACCGCAAGTGCCCTGACCAGCTCAGTTTTACCTACACCTGTAGGACCGACAAAAATGAAGGAGGACGGTTTCTTTTTCTTTCTGAAGCCTGCCCTGTTTCGCCTGATGGCTTTTGCGATGCTTCTGACGGCTTCATGTTGTCCGATAACCCTTTTATGCAGTCTTTCTTCAAGGTTCATCAGCTTGACTGTCTCAATCTCCGTCAGCTTCTGTACCGGAATTTTTGTCCATATTTCTATAATATACGCAACATCGTCAACGGTCAGCACATCTTCCTTGTTGCGTTCCTCAAAATCCCTGATCCTTTGCAGCAGCTTGCATTCACGCACCTTGAGGTCCGCCGCCTTTTGATAATCCTCTATGGAATCTGCAGAAATGGCATATTCCTTTTCTTCCTGCACCTTCCTGAGTTCATCTTTTAACGCTTCAAGCTCTACAAGCCCGGTATTCTTCAGATTCACTCTCGAACCGGCTTCATCAATGACATCGATCGCCTTGTCCGGCAGGAATCTGTCGGTGATATATCTTTCAGATAGTTTGACCGCTGCCTCAATGACCTCATCAGAAATCTTCACCCTGTGATATTTCTCATAATAATCCCTGATACCCTTCAATATCTCAATCGATTCTTCAATAGAAGGTTCATCCACTATGACGGGTTGAAATCTTCTCTCGAGCGCAGAATCCTTTTCAATATGTTTACGGTATTCGGTCAGGGTCGTAGCTCCGATAACCTGTATCTCTCCCCTTGAAAGCGCAGGTTTGAGAATATTCGCGGCATTCATGGCACCCTCGGCTTCCCCGGCTCCCATGATATTGTGAAGTTCATCAATGACCAATATAACATTTCCCAAAGCCTTCGCTTCTTCAATGATCCCTTTCATGCGGCTTTCAAACTGGCCTCTGAACTGCGTACCCGCCACAATGCCCGTCATATCCAGCAGATAGATCTCGGAATTGAACAGCTTTGCAGGTACCTGGCGCTTGATGATCCTGACTGCAAGTCCTTCTGCAATGGCAGTTTTGCCTACACCTGGTTCTCCAACAAGCACAGGATTGTTTTTACCCCTTCTGTTAAGGATCTGAACCACCCTGTCAATTTCCCTGTTACGGCCTATGACCCTGTCAATCTTGTCTTCACGTGCCATGTCTGTAAGATTTGTACCGTACATGTCAAGGTACTTCTTCTTTTTGAGGCTCTTCTTTTCCTGCGTCTTGGTTCTGGTCCCGTTTTTATTGTCCTTGTCATCGAAAACGTCCCTTTGATTATCAGCGGGCTCACCTGTTTCTTCGTTTTTAGGGAATGCACGGTTGATAAAATTAAAAATGGGATTCGCCTTATTGTTGTTTGCCGGTTCGATGCCAGTAGGTTGTTCGGAATTTCCAAGATCCATATCGATATTGTCAAACAGATTCCCCATCTGCTTGTTCAGATTATCAATATCCTCCTCGGACATGCCGGTTTGTTCTATCAATTGGTTGACAGGCTGGATACCCTGCTTTTTCGCACAGGATAAACAAAGCCCTTCCTGGTTCTGCTTACCATCTACAAATTTGGTTATAAAAACTACTGCATAATTTTCCTTGCAAATCGAGCACATCATCACAGTCAATCAACTCCTTCCGCTGATGTTAAAATCATATATAAAGCCTCTTAGTCACAATTATTATACGCGTGTCCTGCCGAATATGTTTGTATTGGAACACATTAAACCATTTCAATAAGTATAACACAGTATTATACTTAGGGTCTACTTGAAAAGCAAGCCTATAAAGTCCATAATCATGCAATTTCCATAGTATGAATAAATAAAACTCTTCACACTAAGTGTAGAGTTTTATATGTAGATGTATATATATTAGCCGCAAAAACAAGTTCATAATAGTATTATTTATAGGAAAACAGCTTTGATAACAAGTGTAATCAGCGCTCCAAGAATAGCCGCAACCGGGATGGTGAATATCCATGCGAATACGATGCTCCGGGCAAGCGCCCATCTGACCGCTGAAAGCCTTTTGGATGCACCGACGCCCATAATTGCTGAAGATATGACATGAGTCGTGCTGACAGGCGCCCCTATCGCGGTCGCGGATAATATTACCGCCGCTGCTGAAGTCTCCGCTGCAAAGCCTCCTACAGGCTGAAGCTTGATCATGTTCATGCCCATCGTCTTAATAATGCGCCAGCCGCCAATTGAGGTACCGGCGGCCATGGCAAGCGCGCATGCGATCTTGACTTCGATCGGAATACCTGCATCTGCGCTCCATAACCCTGCACTAACCAAAGCCAGTGTAATAATACCCATGGATTTCTGTGCATCATTATTTCCGTGTGCATAGGACATGATCGCGGCAGACACGATCTGCAGCTTTGAAAATACTTTGTTAACATCCCTTTGAGATGCATTTTTCGCAAGGAAATAAATCAATGTCATGACAAGATATCCGAAGAAAAAGCCAATAATAGGCGAAGTAATCAGCGGAATCACAACCTTATCCCACACACCCTTCCAAATAATCTTGTCGAATCCCCCTGCAAATGCAATGGATGCACCCACAAGGGCGCCAATCAGAGCGTGTGAGGAACTGCTCGGAATACCGAGATACCAAGTCAGCAAATCCCACAAAATAGATGCGATTAAAGCGGCGATAATGACATACTGTTCCAGCGTACCGTTAACTAGGCCCTTTGATATGGTTCTTGCAACATTTTCGCTGACAAGTGCCCCTGCTAAGTTTAGAACTGCCGCCATGATTATTGCTATCCGAGGTGTCAGCACTCTTGTAGAAACGGAGGTGGCTATGGAATTGGCTGTATCATGAAAACCATTGATAAAGTCAAAAGTCAATGCTAGAACTACAACTGCGATAAGTACCAGTGAAATATTAGGCATGCTTCATTACTACCCCTTCTATAATGTTAGCCACATCCTCACAGGCATCAAGGGTGTTTTCAAGATATTCATATATTTCTTTCCATTTTATAACCTCAAGAGCATCATCCTCGTTGACAAACAGACTCTGCATCGCACTTCTGAAAATTTCATCGCCTGCATCCTCGATCCTGTTTACTTCAATAATCCTATCCCTGAGTACTTTGCTGGTCTTCATGTTTTTTAGCTCGGACATGACGCCCATCAGTTCCTCTGTGCAATCAATAATCATTTTTGCCAGTTTTAATGCATCCGGCCTCATATTTGTCACATTGAACATTTTGAATCTGTGTGCGGTTGATTCTATGTCATCTGTAATATTGTCAAGTTCCTTGGCAATCAGATAGATATCCTCTCTGTCAATCGGAGTAACAAAAGAGCGGTTGAGGTGTTCAAGCATCTTATGTACATGTCCGTCGCACTTATGCTCGATTTCCTCAATCGCTCTTACCTTTTCAGGAACATCGGTAAAATTTCTCATCAGTTCTTCAAGCATTTTGGCAGCCTTGCAGGTATCGGTCGCTGTATCTGTAAACAAATCAAAAAATAGCGCTTCTTTTGCAGTCATCCTGAACATAATCAGTTCCCCTTTTCTTACAAAGTATCCTACATTATTTTCTATTCCCCCAAAAATTATATAACAGCAGTTAGGCTAATACAATAAAGTTAACATGGAATTAACATTTGCGTAAAGTTTAGATAACACTTGTCACAAGTGTCTTTCCATTATTGTCCCTATATCCGACAAAATATGCAGTTTACAGGTCGGTGCAGGTAATTGAATTTTAACTTCAGGTTATTTGTAACCGATTTAAGTGATTTGGAATATATTTATAGTAGCTACAAAGCTTGAGCTTAAGCTAGAAAATGGGGAGGTGTTTTTAATGGCAGACAGAAATTTCCTCGGCGGAGTTTTTAATGATGATTGCGCCATTTTGTTCTTTATTCTGGTTTTCTTACTCTTGTTCGTGAGCCCGCGCGGTCTCTTATATGCTGATCCCAAATAACATATGAACGCAGTGGTAAACATCTTGAATAAAAGCCCGATGGTGTCGGGCTTTTATTCAAGTTTTGTTTTTATTATATAAAGTGAGAACTATTTATGATGAAGAACTTTCTCAAGAAAGTGCCCTGTATAAGACTGCTCCGTGTCTGCAACCATTTCAGGTGTTCCGCTTGCGATGACATAACCGCCCTTCCAGCCTCCATCAGGTCCAAGATCAATGATGTGGTCAGCGGTTTTAATAACATCCAGATTGTGTTCGATCACAACAACAGAGTTCCCTGTATCAACCAGACGGTGCAATATGTCAACCAACCTGTGCACGTCAGCAACATGCAGCCCTGTAGTCGGCTCGTCCAATATATAAAGTGTCCTGCCTGTTGCACGCTTGGATAGCTCCGTTGCCAGTTTTATTCTCTGTGCTTCTCCGCCGGATAGCGTCGTAGAGGGCTGTCCCACCTTGATATACCCCAGACCGACGTCAAACAGCGTCTCCAGCTTTTTCTGTATCCTCGGTATGTTTTTAAAGAATTCCAATGCGTCCTCAACAGTCATGTCAAGCACATCGGCGATATTCCTGCCCTTATATTTCACCTCAAGAGTTTCCCTGTTATATCTTTTACCCTTGCAGACTTCGCACGGCACATAGACATCCGGCAGGAAATGCATCTCTATTTTAATAATTCCGTCTCCACTGCAGGCTTCACACCGGCCTCCCTTGACGTTGAAGCTGAAACGCCCGGACTTGTAACCCCTCATCTTCGCTTCGGTCGTCCCGGTATAAACCTCCCTGATGAGATCGAACATGCCTGTGTAGGTTGCCGGATTTGATCTGGGCGTCCTGCCAATGGGCGACTGGTCGATATCGATTACTTTGTCAAGGTGTTCTATCCCATTGATATAGTCATGGTCGCCTGCTCTTGTTTTCGCATTGTTCAGTTCCGAGGCCAGCTTTTTATAAAGGATCTCGTTCACAAGCGAGCTTTTGCCGGAGCCTGAAACGCCTGTCACGGCTGTGAATACACCAAGCGGAATATCGACATTTATATTCTTTAGATTGTTCTCTCTGGCACCAATGATCTTGATCCATTTGCCATTGGGCTTTCTTCTTTTATCCGGAACCGCAATACTCATTTTGCCGCTCAGGTATTGCCCTGTCAGCGATTCCTCACAGTTTTTGATATCCTCGATCGTTCCTTCAGCTACGACGTAGCCCCCATGTATACCAGGGCCTGGCCCCATATCGATGATATGGTCCGCCGCATACATCGTATCTTCGTCATGTTCAACAACAATGAGCGTATTCCCAAGATCCCTCAACCGTTTTAATGTCTTCAGCAGCCTGTCATTGTCGCGCTGGTGCAGCCCGATGCTGGGCTCATCCAGAATATAGAGCACCCCCATCAGGCCTGAGCCTATCTGTGTGGCGAGTCGTATCCTCTGCGCTTCTCCGCCTGAAAGCGTTCCCGCAGCCCTTGACAGCGTCAGGTAATCCAAGCCTACATCAACAAGAAAACCGATCCTTGCATTTATTTCCTTCAATATCTGGTGCGCAATCAGCTTGTCCCTCTCGGAAAGAGTGAGGCTGTCGAAGAACTCCTTGATATGGTCGACAGGCATTCTGGTAAGTTCAGTGATATTGGTTTCCCCCACTGTGACTGCCAGGCTTTCTTTTTTCAGTCTGGCCCCGTTGCAGTCGGGACACGGGTTACTGCTCATGAATTCCTCGTAGTATTGCTTCATTCCATCGGACTGGGTTTCCCTGTAGCGACGTTCCATACTGCTGATAACGCCCTCAAAAGCAGACATGAAGGTACCGCTGCCGTATTCCTTTTCATAAGCGATCTTTATCTTTTCACCCTTGGTGCCGTACAGGATGATATCGATGATCTGTGAAGGCAGCTTGTTTACAGGAGTCGAAATATTGAAGCCATAATGCTTCGCCAATGCGTTGATATGCATTCTGGCGTAGCTGTCCTCGTTCTCGAAATTCCAGCCGCCGACCTTTATTGCTCCGTCCTCAAGTGATTTTGAACGGTCAGGTATGATCAGGTCAGGATCCATTTTCAGCAATGTGCCCAGACCGCTGCAGGTAGGGCATGCTCCAAAGGGATTGTTGAACGAAAACATCCTTGGCGTCAATTCTTCAATGCTTATCCCGCAATCACTGCAGGCGAAATTTTGGCTGAAAAGCATCTCCGGAGCGCCGGCGACGTCCACGAGAAGTATGCCGCTGCTGAGATGCAGCGCGGTTTCAACGGAATCCGCCAGACGTTTTATGATATCCGGCTTGATAACGAGTCTGTCTATGACGATTTCTATCGTATGCTTTTTATTTTTATCCAGATTGATTTCTTCGTTTACATCCCGAACTTCCCCGTCTACTCTTATCCTAACATACCCATTCTTCCTGGCATCTTCTATCAGTTTGTGATATTCACCCTTCCTGCCTCTGACGACAGGAGCAAGCAGTTGGATCCTGGTACCCTCAGCCAGGCCGGCGATTGTGTCCACCATCTGGTCCACGGTCTGCTGAGAGATCACCTTGCCGCAGACATGACAGTGCGGAACGCCTATGCGTGCATAGAGAAGCCTGAGGTAATCATATATTTCCGTAACTGTTCCTACTGTGGATCTTGGATTTCTGCTGGTGGTCTTCTGATCAATGGATATCGCAGGCGACAAACCATTGATATAGTCGACCTCGGGCTTTTCCATCTGACCGAGGAATTGCCTGGCGTAGGCTGAAAGTGATTCGACATAGCGCCTCTGACCTTCCGCATATATGGTATCAAAAGCAAGTGAGGATTTTCCCGACCCGCTGAGCCCGGTGATTACTACAAATTTATCTCTCGGAATTTCAACATCTATGTTCTTTAAGTTGTGTTCCCTTGCACCCTTGATAAAAATACTGTTTTTGTTCATACTCCACACCTGTTCCGTATTTATATAATATTTGAGCTGCAAAATTGTTTGCATTTACGCGAATTTCTTTTAGTGTTATATTCAAATTCGCCTCTACTATTATATCAAATCAGAAATAAAATGCAAACACTTGTTCGATAAATTTTTACATTTACGCCAGTTTAGCTGCTAAAATGTTTTCTCCTGTAATATTTATCTATAATGATGCTTCTTTATAAACAGTATAAACAGTCTTGTGGAGATATGGGTTTTGTGTCCATAATAACAGTTTTGGAATCCAGCCATTCGCCTGGCATTTCAATTTGGGCTGTAAATTCTATTTTCCCTCCGCTTTGCATAACAGAATGGATATCCAGGGTGACTGAGCCTACTTCTTTAATTGACGGATAAGAACTTAGTGAAGATGGTATTGCTATTCGCTGCTTTCCGTTGTTTGTTTTATCCAACCCTGTTTGTGCATCGAAAATCCGGGTTTCTTTGATTCCATCAAGAGTGCTTGCCAAAACAGTAACCAGTGAATTTTTAATTACTATTATGGTTTTAACAATAACAAGTACAGGCACTTTGCAAACATTACCAACGTATACCGTAAATTTAATGTTATCACCAGCGGATATACAGTTGTCAGAGCTTTTTTTCTGCGTAACGATACGTATACATGGGCATATATTCATTTTGTTCACTTCCATAATGTACATTATGTAAAGTGATTAGGAAAAGTGACATTTGAAAATAATTACAAATGGAACCAGGGGGGAACCAGGGGGACGGGAACCAGGGGGACGGTTCTCTTGGAGCACATGGAGACGATTTCCTTGTGTTTATTCCTGCAACATATATAAAGTATGCGCAATGAACGGGATGTAATGCAGGAGCGGCCATTGTGCGTGACAAGGGACAGTCCCCCTGTCACGGTCGCAAACCAGAGGAACCGTCCCCTTGGTTTCTTAGTCCCCTTGGTTTCTTACAATTTTCCCAAGAAGCATTATTCCTTCTTTTATTTTATCCTCCGGCATATTGGAAAAGTTCAGTCGCATTGTGTTTTTACCGCCCCCATTCGGAAAAAATGAAGAACCTGGTACAAATGCTACATTATTCTCCAGACATTCCTCAAGCATTTCCCTTGTATCGATATCAACGGGAAGCTCAACCCAGGTGAACAGGCCTCCTTCAGGATGCGTAAACTTTGATTCGCCGGGGAAGTTGGCACGCAGAGCATTATGCATGGCATCCCTTCTGCCTTTGTAGACCGACCGGATTTTTACTATATCCTCGTCAAGATCATACGTGTCCAGGTACATTGAGATATTTCGCTGTGTAATACCTGCAGAATGCAGATCTGCTCCCTGTTTTACCAATATATACTTCTCAAGGATGCGCTCATCGGCAGCTACCCAGCCGATCCTCATTCCAGGGCAGAAAACTTTTGAAAAGGTTCCAAGGTAAATGACACTGCCTTCCCTGTCAAGGGAGGCAAGTGAAGGGATTGCATCGCCATCGAACCTTAATTCACTGTAGGGTGCATCTTCCAGTACCGGTATATTCCTGCCTTTAATCAGTTCCATAAATCTCTTACGGCGTTCGCGAGACCATGAACGTCCGCTTGGATTCTGAAAATCCGGAATCGTATAAATCAATTTTATGTTCTCAACAGTATTAAGTATATGTTCCAACTCATCGGTAAGCATTCCGTCATTATCCGTAGGAACCTCGATCATCCTGGGTCCGTATGCGTTAAATGCATTGATCGCACCAAGGTAGGTGGGACTTTCGCATAAAATCACATCCCCTTCATTCAAAAATATCTTACCTGTGAAATCCAGCCCTTGCTGAGAACCGCTTGTTATTAGGATGTTGTTTTTTGTCAGACAGGTACCACATCTTCTGTTCATTCTCTCGGAGATTTGCCTGCGTAATGGTTCAAAGCCCTCAGTCGTGGCGTATTGTAATGCTTCGGCACCTGAAGTTTCAAGTACTTTGACTGTTATCTCCTTGAGTCTCTCCACCGGGAAAAGCTCAGGGGCCGGCAAACCTCCCGCGAAAGATATCATTCCCGGCCTGTCGGTTAATTTCAATAACTCTCTTATATCCGAAGCTTTTATATTTTTCATACGTTCAGCATATTCCATCATAATGATCACCTCTTTCAAAAAGATATCGTTACATCAAGCTCCGCTTAAATGCCGTTTCATGTTGTAAAATCATATATTGGGCCGATTTCGCTTTGCAAATGTCCGGAATAGTGTTAAACGATTGGCCCAAGTTCACTTTTAGATACCGCTGTATAACGTTTTTGCTCCTTCAGGACATCTTCCCATGCTCCTGAAAGCCTTTTGACTCCTTCAACGATCTGTTCGGGTGCGGGGTAGGTAAAATTCAGTCTTATGTAATTTCCCGAAGGTGTACCGGGGAAAAAGGTGTTACCAGGCACAAAGGATACACCATTTTCTACAGACCTCGTCAGAAGTCTTGCTTGAAGGATGTTGCCGGGTATTCTGCACCAGAGATACAGTCCTCCCTCGGGCGTATTCCAGTTCAGCCCTTCAATTTCTGCCGAGTGCAGTGCCTCTAGCATGGTATCTCTTCTCCTGCAGTTTTCCCCATTTGCAATCACAAGGTGCTTTTCAAGAAGGCCTTCACGGATGAACCTGTCAAATATTAGCTGAGGAAGGCTGCTTGTATGCAGATCGGCCATCTGCTTGAGCAAGACAAAACGGTGAATGACTGCCTGGGGAGCTGTAAGCCAGCCTACCCTGAAGCCCGGAAAAAGCAGCTTTGAAAAGGTGCTTAGATAAACAACGTGCCCGAATTTGTCCAAAGCCTTTAATGGCGGCAGGCTGTTGCCCTCATAACGCAGCCTTCCGTAGGGATCATCCTCAAGAATGACTGTTTGGTGCTTATATGCAAGAGACAGCAAATTTTTACGTCTTTCCAGACTCATAACAAACCCGGCGGGATTCTGGAAATCAGGTATCGTATAAATCAATTTGGGTTTGTATCTTTCAAGCAGCCCTGCCAGTATGTCCGTCCGCATCCCGTCCCTGTCGGTGGGTACGCCGATCACCCTGGCTCCTGCCGCCCTGAATATGTGAAAAGCACTGAAAAAACTCGGCTCTTCAACAAGCACCACATCTCCCGGATCAAGGAATATGCGTGCCGCCAGATCCAGTCCCTGCTGGGAACCCGACAGCACAACGGTATCTTCCGCATTGGCACAAATACCGCGTTCATGCATTAAAGTACATATGCTCTCGCGTAAAGGATAAAAGCCCTCGGAGGGAATATGCTGTACGGCAGTATGCCCATATTGCCGAAGCACCTCTGTCTGAATACGCTGCAGTGCATCCAGTGAATCGATCCCCGGTACGGTGACACCTGCTGCAAACAGGATCATCCCGCTATTTCCGGAAAGTCTCAGCAGATCTCTGACTGTTGTATCCTGCGATCTTAGTGAGCTTTCGCTGAAAATCTGCTCCCATGGCATGGAAGGTATCGGTGTATTTTCATCGGCCATACCCTCCTGTTTAAACGCACCATCCAATTTTCCTTCTATGACCGAAGTGCCCTGACCGATATGCGAATCTGCCAGGTTATTGGCCTTTAGCTCTCTGTAAGCATTAAGCACCGTACTCCTGTTTACCTGCAGCTGCTCCGCCAATTTCCTCTCAGGGGGCAACCTGGTGCCGGCTGCAAGAGTTCCAGCCAGAATCATGTCCCTGATATTATTGCTTATTTGCAGATAGATTGGTGTTGTACTGGTTCTGTCCAGCTGTATATTCATTTTCTTTCATCTGCCTTCCGCTAGATTGGTACCATCCAATTATAATAATACCACAGTAGTCCGGAAGATTTAAACCACCAATTGTAATTATCTTTGCCAACCAATTTTCTGTTTAAACTATATAAGTTGAATTAAGTTTCTTGTCATTCTGAGCGCAGCGAAGAAAATCAATGCAGCAATTGCAAGCTCCTTCGCTACGCTCAGGATGACAGGTGTATACTAATTATTTATTTTAACTCATATAGCTGTAAAATTTCCGCCGACTATAAAAAAACAGCAACTAATCCTCTGTCGTAAAGGATGCTGCTGCTTTTTCAATTTGTTTATAAGGCATCGGTTCAACGAGGCTGGTCGCAAGCTTTACCTGCTGCCCGCGGCCTGCTGCCTGCTGCCCGCTGCCCGCCCATGCATCCGGGCGGGAGATATGCCCGCCGCCTGAAAACCAGATCGGTACCCGCCACCAATGCTTTTTGCGAAGCTAATACTTTTTTGAAAACCTTTGTAAAGTCGGGATCATAGTTGTTCTTATTACAGCCTCTTTTTCAATTCCTTA
>DBTX01000041.1 GCA_002307275.1 Hungateiclostridiaceae bacterium UBA1305 | reverse complement strand
AAAAGTATGAGGAATGTCCTCAAAAAGTCTCGAGTAAGTAGTATTCCTTTTGCGTTGAGGGATGTCGACTTTTGATATATAATAGAAAGGGGGGTGGACGATGATGACGAAAAAAAGTATTATTGCCCTGCTGTTGGCCGGCGGACAGGGAAGCAGGCTTGGAATCCTGACAAAGAAAGCGGCAAAGCCTGCCGTGCTTTTTGGCGGTAAATACAGGATTATTGATTTCTCACTGAGCAATTGCACCAATTCCGGCATTGATACTGTAGGTGTGTTAACACAGTATCAGCCCTTGAAGCTCAACAATCATATAGGTATTGGAAAACCTTGGGATATGGATAGAATGCATGGAGGCGTTACGATACTTTCACCATATATAAAGGAATCCAGCGCCGAGTGGTATAAGGGAACTGCCAATGCCATCAGCCAGAATATAGATTATGTAGACAAGCAGGATCCGGAGTATGTTATCATCTTATCGGGTGACCATATCTATAAAATGGACTATTCGAATATGCTTGACTACCATATTAAAAATAATGCGGAAGCCACGATCTCTGTCATCGATGTTTCGTATGAAGAAGCCTCAAGATATGGCATCATGAATGCGAATGAAGATGGGAAGATAGTTGAATTCGAGGAAAAGCCAAAGAATCCTAAAAGTACTCTTGCGTCGATGGGCGTCTACATATTTACCTGGAGTGTTCTGAGAGAGTATCTGTTAAGGGATGAAAGCATGCAGGATTCCGACCACGATTTCGGAAAGGACATCATTCCGAGCATGCTTGAAGAAGGAAGAAGACTCTGGGCATATAAATTCGTGGGCTACTGGAAGGATGTCGGTACAATACAAGCCTTTTGGGAATCAAACATGGATCTGACAAAGAGAGTGCCGGAATTCAACCTTTATGACCCTGCGTGGAAGATCTATACACCAAATCCGGTCAAACCTCCCCATTATGTCGGATCGAACGGCAGTATCAAGACATCTGTTATTGCCGAGGGCTGCATGATATACGGCAGTGTCAGGAATTCTGTCATTTTCCCCGGGGTTATTATTAAAGCTGGTACATTGGTGGAGAATTCAATTATCATGTCAAATACCCAAATAAATGAAGACTGCAGGATCGACCACTGCATCGTCGGAGAGAACTCAGAAATAGGACGTAATGTGGAGATCGGCCTTGGCGTAAATGTACCCAATGAACATAAGCCGGGCATTTATTTCTCGGGGATCACGGTGGTGGGAGACCGGGCGGAAATTCCGGATGGCACGCGGATTGGCAAGAACGTCATGATTGATATGTTTGCGCTTCATGAGGATTTTTACGGATGTGATATTGCTTCAGGCTCCAGTGTTTATAAAGGCGGTGTATGTGAATGAATAGTACGATGGGGTTGATACTGTCCGGCTGGAAAAAGCCTGAACTTAAGGAATTATCCTACATAAGATCCGTCTCTGCGATTCCGTTCGGAGGTAAGTACAGAGCGATCGATTTTGTCTTATCAAATATGGTGAATTCAGGCGTCAAAAACGTTGGCGTTCTGACGCAATACAGTTTTCGTTCCCTGCTTGATCATCTTGGTTCAGGCAAGGAATGGGATCTGGACAGAAGATATGACGGCCTGTTCATCTTTCCTCCATCTCTGGCCGGTGACGACAGCGGCTGGTACAGGGGAAGTGCAGACGCAATGTACAACAACCTTTCCTTCCTTAAGAGAAGTAATGAGGAGTTCGTTGTAATATCTCAAGGGAATGGAATATTTAAAATGCAGATGGATGATATGCTGGAATACCATATAAAAGTGAATGCCGATATTACGCTGGCCTACAGGAAGATGTACGACTACAGGCCGGTAGACCTTTCAAGAATGGGAATCATCAAGCTGGATGAAAACAGCAGGGTCGTCGACCTTCAGGAGAAGCCGCTGCATCCGCAGTCCGACCTTGGTTCCATCGGGCTGTATATGATAAGAAGAACATTGCTGATATCACTTCTGGAAGAGTGTATCGCACATGGAGAATATGATCTGGTAAAGGATATACTGATCAAAAAGCTTGAACAGATCGGTGTCTACGGATATGAGTTCAAGGGCTACTGGCGCAATATCAGTTCCGTTCAGAACTATTACAGATGCAGTATGGATATGCTGAATCCCGAAATCAGGAGAGAACTCTTTATTGATAATGGTAAGATCTACACAAAGGTTAAGGATGAGGCACCGGCAAAATACAATGAAGAAGCCGAAGTCAGAAATGCAATCGTGGCAGATGGCTGCTTCATTGAAGGGACTGTCGAAAACAGCATTCTGTTCAGGGGCGTTACGGTAGCCAAGGGTGCAGTAGTCAGAAACAGCATCGTCATGCAGGGTACGGTCATAGAGCAGAATGCATCTATAGATTATGTCATTCTGGATAAGGATGTCGTTTTGACAAAGGGCAAATACCTGAAGGGAGATTCGGAATATCCCGTTGTCATCAGTAAAAATTCGGTAGTATGATACTCACGGCTCTGCCACCTGCAAATGGCAAAAAAGCAATATGTGAGGCTATGTATATAGGTAGCCTTTCCTTTGCATAGAATGATCAAACCTTGGAAATGGAATAAAAGGGAGTGGTATTTGCTGTGAGGATATGTATAGAGGATGTAATTAAAACACTTACATCACCGGATATTACAATCGAAAATACAGTCGACGGCCTTGAATTCGGGAAGCCGGAGGAGCAGGTCAAAGGTATAGCTGTTGCATTTTTGGCGACTCAGGATGTGATCGATGAAGCGGTTAGTTTTGGGGCAAACCTGATTATTTCCCACGAAGGTATCTTCTTCAGCCATAGGGCCAATTTGCAGGGACTACAGTCAAACCGGGTATATCGACAGAAATGTCGGATAATCGAAGAAAATGGGCTGGCTATTTATCGGTATCATGACCATATGCACAGATATTTACCGGATGCGATAACAGCCGGTTTGGTGCAATCTTTGGGGTGGCAGGCCTGTGAGGCTGAAAATCTGCCTGCTGCAACAATACTTTCAATCCCGGAAATGGCATTGCAGGATATTATCCTGCGTGTGAAAGAACGGCTTGGAACGCAGTTTATCCGGTATATTGGGGATTTATCGATGCCATGCAGGCGGGTTGGCATTTTTGTTGGTTACAGAGGCCACGGGGAGCTGGCGATCCCGCTTGCTGAAGAAAAGAACCTGGATCTGCTCATTTATGGAGAAGGTCCGGAGTGGGAAACACCCGAATATGTAAGAGATGCTGTACAGCAGGGAAAGCAAAAGGCACTGATCGTATTGGGACATGCAGAAAGCGAGGTGCCTGGCATGAGATTTTTGGCGGAGAGGCTGCAGGGAAAATTTCCGGAGGTACGGGTTCGTTTTATTTCTCAAAAACACTTATTCCAGATATTTTAGCTATATAAGTGATTGAGTGAGGCAGGGTAATCTGATATAATAGGAGTTGGGACACTTCCCCCCAAAAATACCCGGGAAATGTCATCTTATGAAATTAGGAAAATGACTTAATATGAAATGAGGTAATGCCTGTGGTAAATCAGTCGAACTTTATCGCCAGAATGTCCGGCAGACGCGCGGACAACTACTACATCGACTACTCGGGGGCATACAAGGTGAATGATATCGCCAAAATTACAGGCCTCAAGTCTACTGCAGTAAAAGAAATTTATACCGGCAACAACGCTGTTTACGATGAAACCCAGGAAGTGTACTACTTTGGAAGCCTCGAGTCGGCCAAGAAGACGATTGCAGAGATTTTCGGAAGTATCAGGGCGGATCTGAAGGGGAAACTGATCTATCTGTCCGAATCCGAGGTGGAATACATAAGGAAAGCGCTGATAAATGAAGGAAATAATACAATCCATATGAAGAACAAGATAAAAGATGAGCTATTTAAAAAACTGAACGGCTAAATATTAATGTAAAAAGCAACGGCGCTATATACAAGCGTCGTTGCTTTTTGTATATATATACATTATGTTAATGAATTTTGAATAAAAAGGAGGCGGGATATTGTAAACAGCTTAGTTTTAAGATAATATATTTATAATGTTTTAAAAAAGATGTGATAAATAATTCTTGGGAGGATGTAAATATGTTAAAGAGAAAATCATTATTGTTGGTTCTGGCTCTTATAGTTCTTATGACATTTGTATTCAGTGCATGCGGACAGGCATCGACCGGTGTGAAAAATTCCGAAATTAAGAAACCGGAAGATCTTGCCGGAAAGAAAGTCGGTTTGCAGATAAACACGACAGCAGATGAGTCAGCAGCGGAATATCTTAAGACAATCAAATTTGAAGTTAAAAAGTATGATCAGATTATTATGCCATTTTCAGATTTGAAAACTGGAAGACTTGATGCTGTCATAGTTGACGAAGTTGTTGCAAAATACTATGTTGCCAAGGAACCAGCCAGCTATATGGTTACCGGCGAAAGACTCACGAATGAGCCAATTGGAATATGTTTCAAAAAAGAGAATAGTGCAATGAGAGACGCAGTAGATGATCTCATCATTGATATGAGGGCAGACGGTAGTTTGAAGAAAATTTCAGAGACATGGTTTGGTGACGACTTGACGACCAATGTTGATGGCGCTGCTACGGAAAAAGTCGGAACAGGAAGTTTTCCTGCAGATAAGAAAGTACTGAAAGTTGGTGTTGATGATGTGTATCCTCCAATGGAGTTTAAGGATGACAAAAACACAACTGTAGGTTTTGATGTGGATCTGGCCATGGAAATAGGCAAGAGGCTCGGAATGGAAGTTGAATTCGTATCAACTGCATGGGACGGAATATTTACTTCACTCAACACTGATAAATTTGACTGTATTATCTCTTCTGTCAGCATAAACGAAGAACGTCAGAAGAATTTTGCATTAACAAAGCCGTACATTGCTAATGCGCAGGTAATCGTCGTGCAGCCGGAAAGCAAATAATATTTGATTGATCGGGGCATTGTGTTGGCAAAACACAATGCCCCGATTACTGATATGATTCATTTACATTGAGGGAGTTGAACCGATTGAATATTGAACATTTCTTAAACTATTTTCCGGCGCTGCTTAAGGGAAGTGTACTGACACTTGAACTTACTGTTGTTTCAGTCGTATGCGGTATGATTCTTGGACTGTTTCTTGCTTTGGGGCGCCTCTCAAAGAATAAGGTATTAGATAAAATCTGTTGGACTTATATCTGGTTATTCAGGGGAACTCCCTTATTAATGCAAATATTCTTTATCTACTACGCACTGCCACTCATCTATCGACCATTGACATTGGATCAAATGCCTGCAGCATTCATTGCATTATCTCTCAATTCTGCGGCTTATCTTGCGGAGATAATAAGGGCTGCCATCCAGTCAATTGACAAGGGACAGATGGAAGCGGCAAAAGCTCTTGGTATGGGGTATGGACAAGCCATGCAGAAAGTTATTGTGCCACAATCCTACAGGCGCTTGATTCCTCCGGTAGGCAACGAGTTCATTGCCCTGTTGAAGGACTCAGCACTGGTATCCGTTATCGGGATGACGGAATTGATGAGAACGACTTCCGTAATGGCCAATTCATCCGGTGATGCTTCAATTTATATACCGGCAGCGATTTTGTACCTCATGCTGACTACGTTATTCACTTATGTATTTGATAAATTTGAGAAGAAATATTCTGTATATGAATAAGGAGGTGTTGAATGATGTCAATGGTTAAGGTGGAAAATGTCTGCAAGTCATTCGGAGCCCTCCAGGTTCTAAAGAATATCAATATAGAGGTGACCAAGGGAGAGGTGGTCTGCATCATTGGACCCAGTGGTTCGGGAAAGAGTACACTGCTCAGATGCCTGAACCATCTCGAAAGAATCACCAGCGGACGGGTTTATGTAGAAGACGAATTGATGGATGAAAGGGAAGCGGGAAGGGATCAGCTCAAGGTATCGCAGAAAAAGGTATCCGAGCTTTGTACTGAACTTGGTATGGTATTTCAGAGATTCAATCTGTTCCCGCATATGTCGGCATTACAAAATGTTATGGAAGCCCCGATGACTGTGAAAAAAGTACCGAAGCAGGAAGCCGAAAAGGATGCTCTGGAATTATTGAAAAAGGTGGGACTCGGAGATAAGAAGGATGAATATCCTTCAAGGCTTTCCGGTGGACAGCAGCAGAGAGTGGCTATTGCCCGGGCGCTTGCCATGAAGCCGAAGATTATGCTGTTTGATGAGCCGACGTCGGCACTGGATCCGGAGCTTGTAGGCGAAGTTCTTGAAGTAATGAAGAATCTGGCCATGGAAGGTATGACCATGCTCGTGGTTACGCACGAGATGGGCTTTGCAAGGGAAGTTGGCAGCCGGGTTATTTTTATGGATAACGGTGAGATAAAAGAAGAAGGCAAGCCGGACGAGATTTTTTCGAACCCTAAAAATGAAAGGACAAGAGCTTTCTTACAGAAGGTTCTCTAAATAAATGTCAAAAAAACTCAGGGCAGATTTGCTGCTGCTGGCAATAACGGTAGTCTGGGGGGCCTCCTTCCCCTTAATGAAGATGGTACTGGAGTTTATCCCGGCGTATGTTTATCTTTCGATACGTTTTTTACTGGCAGCAGTGGTATTGGTGCTCTTATTCCATAAAAGCCTGACAAAGATAAATAGACGGGTACTGCTGTATGGATGTATTATCGGTTTGTTCATGTTTGGAGGAATGGCATTTCAGGTTGTCGGACTTTATACTACCTCTGCCTCCAATTCGGGCTTCATTACTGGTCTTAACGTAGTCATGGTGCCGGTGTTCGCAGCTGTCATGCTTAAAAAGAGACCCGACAGGGCATCTTTTATTGGCATTACGATAGCTTTTGCAGGTTTGTTTTTTCTTTCCGGCGGTCTCAATTTCAATTTTAATGAAGGTGATTTCCTAACCTTTTTATGTGCCATATGCTGGGCTTTCCAGATCATTTGCATCGATAAATTCACACAGACGGAAGATGCCCGGCTGTTGGCGATCATACAATTGGTCTTTATAGGTATTGCCAGTTCAGCTTTCTGGGTAACGGCGGATGCGGGTAAACCAATGGTGATCAATGGAACGGTGATCGGTATAATTTTGTTTACTGCTGTTCTGGGTTCCGCTCTGGCCTTTGGCGGTCAGACAATTGCCCAGAAGGATACCACACCAACTCATACGGCCCTCATTCTTACTGCCGAACCGGTATTTGCTGCGATATTTGCCATGATCATACCGAATGTCCATGGCGTCACAGAAATGCCGTCACTGATAAAAATTATCGGCTGTCTGCTGATATTATCGGGCATGCTTGTATCCGAACTGAAAATAGGAGTAAAAAAGGACAAAGAGTCCTTACTTCTATAAATATCAAATGGTCAGATCTACGTGCTGCATTGTTCCTGCAAGTCCGCTTTCAGAAAGATATATGCCGGTACTGGCAATGCTGCCGAGAGTCTGATTGCTGTTGTTCTTCATATCAAAGGCAGTTGCTGCATTACCCAGATATATCGCACCGACACCCTTTTCACCAAGGGCGAACAACTGATCATTACCATTTTCGTCCTTTGTCCAGATGCGAAGCTTATTGTAGATATCGTCATTTTCATCGATCCAGCCATTATTGTCCCCATCGTATTTGGCCAAGTCGGTAAAGCCGTTTCCGCTCTGGGGTCCGAACAACTCCGAGCCATTATTGACCGTGCCGTCGTTATTTGCGTCAAGGGCAAGAAATCCGCTGCCTCCGGTTGCAAATGAAATTTGGTCATTATCACCGTCATTATCTATATCGAAGCTGAATTTGTTATTGGTGAGCTTCGCAGCAGGGCTATCGAAGTTGATTACAAGCGGGTCAACCTTTAATGCATCGCCTGCCCTTAACGAAACATCGAGACTGGATGCGAATTCGCGGCTCATGTTCAGATCCAGATCCAGCTTGATTTCTTTACCATCAGCCGTTTTTACCGTACCTTCTGCTGAAAATGAAAGGGTTTGTTTCTCGTAATGCGTTTCATGCAGGTCGTACTCGAGTCCCCATCCTTGTCTCTGCTGGATTTGTACAGCCTGGTGACCGGTTTTGACAGATTGCATCTCTTCATTCAGCTTATCGATTTTGGATTTGCTTAAAGTGATTTCTCCCGGAAATATAAATCGGATCTTCTTTCCGGTCAAGGCTTCCAGCATTTTCTGAAGCATAAGAATTTTTTGCTTGTCCTTGTCAATGAGCCAATCGGAGGGATCATCCTCATCAGTGACTGTATCTGTATTTGATGCAGCCATCTGCTTTGCCAATGCAGCTTTTCCTTCGTCAGAAAGTTGAAGGATATCGCTGGCTTCTGCATCGGCAATTGTAGAGAGACCTGTTGAATTTTCACCCGAAGAAATAGACCGTGTATCTCCAACCCATGTTTTCAATGATTCATCCTTTGTTTGTTTTTCTACAGATGTGCTCAATCCTGATAATTGAATTGACGAACTCTCTATTCTCATAATCCACGCCTCCTTGCATCATATGAGTTCTTTACAGCCCTGGTTATCCATAACCGGGGCTTTGACCACAAACGAAGTATCATCTACTGCTCGCTCATGCGTCCGGGAAATACTACTGTTATATTTATCGGAATAGGTATGGTAAATCTTGATAGAAAAAATGAAAAATTTCTTTTTATAACGTATCAAAATTTGCAGGATAGAATTGGCAAGGTGGTAAACATCATGAAAAATATTGTATAATCTAGGTATAAATGATTTTTCCTCTTGTGGAGGGGTATATGGGGCTCAGAATAGTATATGGCCGGGCGGGAAGTGGAAAGTCATGCTACTGCCTGAATGATATCAAAAATGCTATGGAATCCGGAGAAACGCACCCGTTGGTTCTGATTGTGCCGGAACAGTTTTCGCTGCAGGCGGAGAAGAACCTGGCCAGAACATCCGGTTCGGCAGGGCTGTTCCGCGCGGAGGTGCTGAGCTTCAGAAGGCTTGCTTTCAGAGTATTCAGCGAGGTCGGAGGGATATCGAAGCACCATCTGAATGCTGCCGGGAAGAGTATGCTTCTTTTCAGGATCATGAACAGGCTTGGCAGCGAACTCAGGATATTTTCCAGGGCGGCGCTCAGAAAAGGCTTTACAGAGACACTTAACGATGCCATTACGGAATTCAAGCGATATGACATCACCCCGGAGGAGCTTGAAAAGGCGGCAGGCAGGATAGAGGAAGGCTTGCCGCTCAAGGATAAGCTGAGTGACCTGGCGCTGGTATATGGTGAATTTGAAAAGCTGCTGCATCAGAATTATATGGATGCTGACGATGACCTTGTTGAGCTTTATAAAAAGCTTGATCAGTCGTCACAATTTGATGGCGCGGAAATATGGATCGATGAATTCTCAGGTTTTACGCCTCAGGAATATAAAGTCATAGGGAAGCTGTTGAAAAAGGCAAAGAGGGTGACAATAAGTCTTTGTACGGATTGTCTTTCAAGCGAACCGGGTGATTGTGCGCCCATGGTGTTCGCGCCTGTCAGGAATACGGCGGTTAAACTTTTAAGGCTTGCGGCGGCCGAAGGAACAGAAGTGGAGAAGCCTGTCGCGACCGGAAACATACTGTTCACAGGTGAGGATTCATCTGCTGCGCTTGAACGCCTGGCAAGCGGTGTTACCGGTTCGTCTGCGGCAGCGTTTATTTCCCCAAGATTCACAGCTTCGAAAGAACTGGCGCACCTTGAACGCAACTTCTATAAATACCCCTATAGCAAATTTACCGGGAAGTCCGGTGATGTAACAATATCCACCTCGTCAAACATGCATTCCGAGGTGGAGGACGCCGCCTGTGACATGATCAGGCTTTGCAGGGAGCATGGTTACCGGTACAGGGATATTGCCGTGACCATGAGGAATCCTGAAAGTTACAGGAGTATTGTCAAAAGTATATTTACCAGGTATGGCGTTCCATATTTTTTTGATGGCAAGCGTAGTATCGACGGACATCCTCTCGTTATATTCATTCTTTCAGCTCTTGAAATCTTTACGGACAGCTGGTCCTACGAAGCTGTATTCAGATATGCGCGAACCGGGCTTACCGGTGTTGCGAGGGAGGAACTGGATCTTCTCGAAAATTATGTTCTGGCCAACGGGATCAGGGGAAATGTCTGGATCCGCCAGAATGACTGGGATTATCCCATAGACCGATCCGGCAGAGGCGCGGAGCCGGACCAAAAGGAATTGGACAGTTTAATGAGAATCAATGCCGCAAGAAGAGAATTGACTGCGCCGCTTGAAGCATTCAGGGCAAAGACAAAGGGCGGAGCAAGAGCTGTAGCGTTCTGCACTGCTCTGTATGAATTGCTTTGCGGAACAGGCGCCAACAAAACGATCGAGGAACTCTCAGTTAAATTTGCTGCTGAGGGGATGCTTGATAAAGCGGATGAATACCGACAGGTATGGAATATAACAATGGACGTATTCTCGCAGATCGTGGAGGTGCTGGATACGGAGGAATTGGGGACGGAACGCTTTGCTGAGATACTCGCGGCAGGTTTCGCCGGACATAAGATCGGCCTGATACCGCCCTCTCTGGATCAAGTGCTTGCCGGCAGCATTGAAAGATCAAGGAGCCATGAGATTAAAGCTTTATATATTCTGGGCGCAAATGAAGGCATCCTTCCCGGGACCAAAGCCGATGACGGGCTGATTTCCGATCTTGACAGGGAAAGCCTCGGGAAACTGGGCCTGGAATTGGCAGGCAATACCACAAGCAAATGTATGGAGGAGCGGTTCATGGTTTACATGGCTTTGGCAACTCCATCAAGATACCTCTGGATAAGCTGTCCTGCTGCTGACACGGACGGCAGGGCGCTGCGTCCTTCACGCATCATCTCCGAGGTCAGGAGGATCCTTCCCGAAGTCAGGGAGCAAAGCAGCATAGCAGGAAGCGAGGCTATATCGCTGCCACAGCCGTCCGCACCGGAGCCGATGTTTGATAAACTGGCTGCAAAACTTCGCATGCGTTTCGACGGCCAAACAGTACATGAAGGCTGGAAGGATATATATAGATGGTTTTCCAGGAATAAAGACTGGAAAGAAAAGAGCACGATCATCATTAACGGGCTGGGCTACACCAATCAGGTCCGGCAGCTCTCAACGGAAAGAGCAGGCAGTCTGTACGGGAGACCTGTATTTACAAGTGTTTCACGGATGGAGGCTTATTCTTCCTGCCCGTTTTCATATTATGTCAAATACGGCCTGAAAGCGAAGGAAAGACGGATTTTCAGTTTTGACCCGGTGGACGCCGGTACTTTTATGCACAATAGCATAGATGAGTTCTCAAGAATGCTGGTCTTGAACGGTATAAGCTGGAGAAGCCTGGACAGGGAATGGTGTGCTGCTCAGGTATCAAAACTGGTTGATGAACAGCTTTCGGAAAGTG
This sequence comes from Hungateiclostridiaceae bacterium UBA1305, assembly GCA_002307275.1. Lineage (GTDB taxonomy): Bacteria > Bacillota > Clostridia > Acetivibrionales > DTU013 > UBA1305. The sequence continues at coordinate 1,776 of DBTX01000041.1, read as the reverse complement.
GCGGCAGTATCCTCGGGAGCAGCAAAAGGTACGCATATTTGTCCGGAAGATTGAAAAGAACCGTTACCAGGGCTGTTCTTCTGATCAGCAGACATATTGAAATGAGCAGCTTTGAGCCGTCCGGCTATGAGGTTGAATTCGGAGACAAGGGAAGATATCCCGCTATCACGATTGAACTGCCGTCCGGTGAAGCTGTGAAGATGACCGGACGGATCGATAGGATCGATTCCATGACAAATGAAGACGGGACTTATCTCAGGATCATTGATTATAAATCGGGAAACAAGGCACTGAAGCTGGCGGATGTGTATTATGGACTGCAATTGCAGTTGCTTACCTACCTCGATGCAGTGCTGGGAATGGATGGATCAGGGGGAAGTGCGGAAAATGGTGCTGTAGAAAGTGGGAGCAGCAGCGTCATAGATCGTATGGACAGTGTCGCTGTTTCAAATTCAGCAAGTGATTGCGGCAATAATGCCTCAAGTGTCAGATTGCCCGCCGGAGTGCTTTACTTCAGGCTTGATGACCCGTTGATCCGATGTGACAGGGATAGTTCGGATGACGATATCGAAAAGACGATCATGAAGGAATTGAGAATGAAGGGTCTGATACTTGCTGATGTGAAGCTTGTCAGGGAAATGGACAAGCAGATCGACGGTGATTCACTCATCGTTCCGGCAAGGATAAACAGGGATGGATCGCTCGGCAGATCGTCAGCTGCCACGAAGGAGCAGTTCGGAGTTCTGCGAAGTCATGTGAGAAAGACGCTTGCCTCTATCGGCAGCGGAATAATGGACGGGAATGTCACAATCAACCCATATAAGAAGAAGACAATGTCTGCGTGTACTTATTGCAGTTTCAGCAAGGTGTGCCAGTTTGACACCTCTATCAGGGACAACAGGTACAGGATCATATCCGATATCAAAGAAGATGAGCTTTGGAGGCTTATGCGAAAAAATGGAGAGAAAGTATCGGCTTCTGAGCGGGGAGGGTTAATCTGATGGGGAACAATTGGACACCTGAACAGCTGGAGGCGATTACACAGAGGGACTGCAATCTGCTCGTAGCGGCAGCCGCAGGAGCAGGGAAGACTGCTGTGCTTGTGGAGAGAATCATCAGGAAAATAACAGACAGCAAAAAGCCTGTTGATATCGACAGGCTGCTGGTCGTTACTTTTACAAATGCAGCTGCTGCCGAAATGCGTGAAAGAATTGGCAATGCACTCATAAATGCACTTGAAGCAGATCCCGCCTCTGCAAATCTGCAGAACCAGATGGCGCTGCTGGATCGTGCAAGTATTATGACGCTGCACTCTTTCTGTCTGGAGGTTGTGAGAAGCCACTTCCATACCCTCGATCTCGATCCGGGCTTTCGTATTTCGGATGAGACGGAAAGTACACTGATGAGGTTGGATACACTTGATGAGCTGTTTGAAGATAAATATGAAAACGAAGAGGCGGACAGTGAGTTTTTTCAACTGGTGGACAGCTACGGAGGCGGGCGCGACGACAATGCGCTGCGAGAAATCGTACTGTCGCTGCACAGGTTCACCCGAAGCCATCCCTGGCCCGAGCAATGGCTCGCCGCCCAGGCAGAAGCCTTCGACATTGGAGCTTCTGCCTGTTTGAGCAGCACTCCGTGGGCGCGTGTGCTGCTCAAAAGTGCAACCGCCGAACTGCAAGGCCTGCTGGCCCTGCTTGAGAAGGCGGCTGCACTGGCGAGCCGGGCGCAGGGCCTGGAGCCTTACTGCGGCGTTCTTGCGTGCGACATGCAGCT
>DBTX01000033.1 GCA_002307275.1 Hungateiclostridiaceae bacterium UBA1305 | reverse complement strand
GCTGCCGAATGATGTTGATAACAATCTTACGGCTTCACAGGGTCAAATTGATCCTGGAAGTGAAAAAAATAATCAATAAAGCCTTGCCTTATAATGCTTTTCGTACTTGATAAGAACATTTACTTAATATAAAATGATGTTTATAACTAAATCATCCATATTATGAGAAGCGGAATAGCATAATTATCGATATTACCGGTCAGGATGGACTTTACCTGAAGGAGCTGAAACGGAACTTGATCAAAGACTTTGGTAAAAAACGTTTTATAATGGGTGTAACCCTATTTATTTTTTTTGTTGCAGTAAATTTACTAATATGGGCATTTACTTCCCAAAGTGGTATGGAGTCGAATGTAATAAGCAATGCGCTTTCGAAAATGATTGAGAATGTTACTTCATTGTTCTTTCAAGTAAATCCTAATGACTATTTTTGGAAAGAAACTTTAAATCTTATTTTGCGTAAAGTGGGACATTTTGTTGAGTATATGCTGCTTGGAATGACATTTTGCGCCTTTTTGAATGTTTATCTCATGAAAATTAAGACGCCTGCGCAGATTGCCGTGGTGTTTTGTCCTACGGTTGCTGTGCTGGATGAATTCAGGCAAACCTTTGTTGCAGGCAGGACGCCCCGTTTGTTTGACATCGCCGTCGATACCTGCGGAGCTTTACTGGGAATTGCTTTGGTTACTGTAGCTTTTGCTGTGTTCTGGAGAATGAGGAGTTTGGAAAAAAGAATTAAGTTTCTCGAGTCAAATGGTGTGAATGGCGTGAATACGGTTGAATAGGATACGGTTGAATACACCAAAAAAAGAGACTGCCTCTATTGACTTTTTTTTGAAGAATAATATATAATATACTGTGTGCTGCACTTAGCTCGATTCCCACAAGTATTTGCAGCAACATATATGGTTGATTTCGGCACAATTGCTACCATCGAGGGGAGGGAAATACATGTCTGAAGTTAGAGTTAAAGAGAATGAGTCTCTCGATAGTGCTCTTAAGAGGTTCAAGCGTCAGTGCGCAAAAGCGGGCGTTCTTGCAGAAGTTAGAAAAAGAGAGCATTATGAGAAGCCAAGCGTTAAAAGGAAAAAGAAGTCTGAAGCGGCAAGAAAGAGGAAGTTTAAATAATTCCGCGATCATAACGGCTATGGCTTAAAAATCACAGGGGAGGCTGACCCAATGTCCCTCAAGGAGCGATTACTTGAAGATATGAAGAATGCCATGAAGGATAAGGACGTGATTAAAAAAAATACCGTCCAGATGGCAAGGGCTGCAATTCTTCAAATCGAGAAGGATAACAGGATAATTCTTGATGATGATGGCATCATAGATATAATTGTAAAAGAAGTTAAAAAGAGAAGAGAAGTTCTCCCGGACTTTGAAAAGAGCGGGAGACAGGACCTCATAGACAACTTGAAGGCCGAAGTAGATGTTTTATTGCAGTATTTGCCACAGCAGTTGACTGAGGAGGAGCTTGAGGTAATAGTCAGGCAGGCGATTCAGGATACTGGTGCCACTACTGTGAAGGATACGGGCAAAATCATGCAGGCAGTGATGCCGCAGGTAAAGGGCAGAACTGACGGCAAGATGATCAATATGATCGTAAAAAAGATTATAGGATAATGTAAAAAAGCTAATGTAAAAAAAGGTTAATGACAAGGAGAGAAAGCTCGATGCGAATCGAGCTTTTTTCATAACCGGAATGGCGCTGAAGCGGGGTGGAGGTTAACACTTAATGCAGCAAAAGAACTGGGTATACAAGGAAGTCGATGAAGTCGAAGTTGAAAAGCTGATTCAAAGCACAGGTGTTGCAAGAGCGCTTGCAAAGGTGTTCGTAAGCCGCGGTATGCTGGACGGCGGGCAGGTGAAGAGATTTATGAAGCCGGATATCGGCAGTATGACTGATCCATTTTGCATGGATGGGATGGCAGCTGCTGCCGACAGAATACTGTGTGCAATTTCTGCTTCGGAGGAAATGTTGATTTATGGAGATTATGATGTCGATGGTGTGGCTGGCACTTCGATCCTATATAACTTTCTGAAGTCCAGGGATGCTCATGTGCAATACTTTATTCCGGACCGCATGGAGGACGGCTATGGTCTCACTTTTTCTTCAGTGGAAAAGGTGAAGAAATTGAAGGCCTCCTTGTTGGTAACGGTTGACTGCGGAATCTCCTCGGTGGATGAGGTGCGGAGTCTGAATGATTTTGGGATGCAGGTGATTGTTACTGACCACCATGAGTGCAGAGATCTTTTACCTGAGGCCATTGCTGTTCTCAATCCGCACAAGCCAGGCTGCGGCTACCCCTTCAAGGAACTGGCGGGAGCCGGAGTAGCGCTGAAGCTGGTTCAGGCCTTATGCATAAAGATTGGGTGTGCGGATGAATTTGTCAAATATATTGATCTGGCAGCGCTGGCGACAATTGCAGATATGGTTCCGCTGCAGGGCGAGAACAGGATTATTGCCAGCTGTGGATTAAAAGCAATGGAAACGACGCGAAATATTGGCTTGGGTGCGCTGATAAGGACTGCAGGCTTTGGTGACAAACCAATGTCTTCGTATAGCGTGGCTTTCGGACTTGCCCCAAGGGTCAATGCGGCAGGCCGTCTTGGCAGTGCGGACAGAAGCGTTCGTTTGTTTACAACGGAGGATCTGGCGCTTGCGGAAGTATTGGCAAAGGAACTGGACAGCGAGAACAAGAGCAGGCAGGAAACTGAAAGTGAAATATTAAATGAGGCAATTGCTTTTGTGCAGCAGCGGCTCGACCCTGTACGGGAAAAGGTGCTGGTGGTCAGCGGCGAAGGCTGGCATCACGGCGTGATAGGAATCGTTGCATCCAAGGTGCTCGAGAAATATAACAGGCCATGTATCGTGATATCTGTAGAAGACGGTGTAGGAAAAGGCTCCGGCAGGAGTATTGCCGGACTGAACCTTTTCAAGGCGCTGACAAGCTGTGAAAACCTGCTTGAAAGGTTTGGCGGGCATGAGATGGCAGCGGGCCTGACGATTCGCACGGACAAGATTGATGAGTTTAGAACGGGGATCAACAAATATGCCGACGAAGTGCTTACAGAGACGGATCTGCTGCCTTGTGTCAGAGTGGATGCTTTTATTGGCAGTGCGGACATATCAATGGACAGTGCACGTGAATTGACGAAGATGGCCCCCTTTGGCTGCGGGAATGTCGGGCCGGTATTTGGTTATACGGCAATTCGCATTGAAGACATCAAAACTTTAAGTGCGGGCAAGCATCTGAAACTGAGACTGTCTGACTGTAACCCTGAATTATCGGGCCGTAACCCTGAATCATCAGGCTGTAACCCTGAGATATTGGGCCGTAATCCTGAATTATCAGGCTGTAACACTGAAATATCGGGCCGTAACTCTGA